>JAFGWM010000081.1 GCA_016937155.1 Deltaproteobacteria bacterium | reverse complement strand
CGGAGATCCTGAAAATCGCTGGATTTTATACTGTGGTCCATCAAGCAGTGCAGGTATTCAACTTTTCATCAAAGACCTGCGCTCAAGCGGTATCCTTGATGAAACCGGCCACTTAATCCCGGAAACAAAGTAAAGTACAAACGCTTTCACCTTTTTCCAGAATCAGCGGGGCCAAAAGAACACTTCTCACCCACCCAGGTTAGTTTTTACCCTCCGTACTTGTTCCTGCTGAACTGAATTTCCAACTTCTTGAAAGAAAATGTCCTCCGGAGGAACCACTCTTTCTGAGTAGAAATCACAGACTGTTTGAACCTTCAACAGTAAGAAATTTAATAGTAAAAACGGCAAAGAATGCGGGAATAATAAAACCAGTTTCTCCCCACTGGATGCGACATGCCCATGCTTCACACAGTATGGATCATGGAGCTCCCCTTCATGTAGTCCAAGTAACACTTGGTCACAGTTCGCCGGCGACTCTTGCTTATTATCTCCATGTAAGACCTGGTGATTCCTCATCCGGATACCTTCGCTTCTACCCCCAGTTTTAGTGCAAACGCTTGCACTTATCTTTTTGCTATATTGCTTCCAAAATATAGACGCTACAATAAAGTCGGTGTTAACCTGAGGATACCCCCCTGTGTCAGGATAGTTGTCGATGTTTATAAGAATGGTTTATGAGAAGAGGGCTTAGAGGTAAAACCACATAACTAAAATGTTAACCAGCCCTATAAATGGGGTTTTACGAATATCAAGGCGTTATCGGGTGGGAAAAAACCACCAGGGTGTGTTGTTCAGGGTAATTTTATAGTCAACGGTGGCTCCACATTTGCAGCTGCTTGAATAACTTGAAATATCACAACCAAGTTTTCTGGCATTTTTTCTGGCAGTGAAGGTGTCTTTCTGAGCACAGACAAATTCAGTAGGTTTCTTGCTTTTACAGCGGAAACAGACTTTAGCTGAACTGACTGCAGGAACGAGAAGAGACATGACAAACAGACCGCTTATTAGTATTTTTTTCATTGCAACCTCCAATTTTTTCTTAGCACCTGAATGAATGATTTCAACTTTTTTATTATTTGCAACTTCTTAAAATAAAAAACTGCAACAGTTTGAAATCTCCTGATATCTAGTTATCGTTATATCGTGGATATGAATCAAGAAAATAATTTACAGCATCAATGGAATGTCTGTATGTGACTCTTCCGTTTACTATTTTGATATGAGAAGGAAGATAGCTCCTTCGCCATGGGAGAGCTTCTTCAAAAGAAGTCCTCATATCTTTTAGTTTTTTCTCATTTATCATAGGTGTTGATAAATTAAGTCTTTTACCCAAAGTGCTTAGAACTTCAGGAGATAAGGTCAGGAAAAATTCACTTAACTGTTTTGCGCTGGTGGCTAATGCATCACGATTATAGGCAGCTGGGAGACTTGATTTTGAAAGGAAGTAATCTGATACTGCAATCTTATTTTCTTCAGGATTCAGGGGTGTTTTGGAAGTCAGATTTCCGGATGCTGCTATAAGTCTTATAAAGAGTTCATCATAGAATGATTCCTTATTGGTTTTACCAAGAATCTGATTTGTCATGTAACTGTAGATGTAGTAATGAAAAGGTGTAATATCGCATCCTTGCTTAAGAGAACCAATCAGATTGCTGTTCTGGATTGCTATTAATTGAATTGCCAGCCTTTTCCATATTTCCCTGAGAACCTCTGAATCGTCAATATCACGATTAAGATTTCTGGATTTAAATTTTTCCAGAAATTCAGGTTTGATATCATCTAACTTAAAATTAATTTCTGAAATAAAGTCAGATGAGTTTTGAAAACATCTGGAGAAAACTGTTGCGATCTCTCTGGGGAAAATAACATTACTGATTTTTTCACCGTTTTTTCTCCAGTCATTTTTTCTTATATTAACAGGAAGTTTCATTGTGCCAGGGGCAGTTTTTCTGTCAAAGCAGAAACTGCACTGTCCCCCTCCCCAGAGTAGGTATTCGTCTTTGAAGATTTTTTCCTGAGGGACAGCTTTCATTCCTGGAAAAAACTGACTCTTAAGGTTTTCAAACATTCTCAAAAAGCTGTTATGATTTATTCTTTTACTTTCCGTAAGAAAAGTGAGCCATACTTTCATGTTTCGTTCACTGGCAGGTATAAGATGGATTTTATACCTTGAGATCGAAATACTGGAGTTTTTCAACCGGGATTTTCTGGACATGTGCTGTTCGATAAGTTTGATTTTTGTGGCATCATCCCGATCTATGGTAGTTGAAATATTTCTGAGAAGCTTAAAACTTTGTTTTGAATCAATTATTCCGTTTCGTCTCCCTTTCCATGTGATTTCATTAAAATTTGAAAGGAAATTTTCAAGTTCAGTTGAACTTGTGTAATTCAGGTTGAATCCTTTGGAAAAAAGTATGGTAACAAGTTTTCTGAACTCTTGTTCCTTAAACTCAGGATTGAAATCAGAAGGGAGTTTTTTAAGGTTAAAAAGGATAAGAGCCATATTTTTAAGTTTCATGGCCAGCTCAGAAGAGAGAAGTTCTTTTTCCCCTGAATTAAGTATGGCTGCAAGAAAATTAGATGCATCATATTCGTCGAGACTCTGATAAAGAGATTTTTCCCATTTATTAATAAAATCAATGAGTCCTGACAGTATTTTTTCCTCGTACTGGGATAGCGCATAGGCTGGGGGCATTCCCAGATTATAAAAAACAAACTGTTTTTTCCCCAGAAAAAAATCAAACAGCAGTTTTTTCCCCTTTGATTCTTTTTTTATTGTTTCAACATTTTTCAACTTCCCGCTGGATAAGTCTTCTGAAGTTTTTTTGGCTGTTTTAACATTTGTTCCCTCACTGGAGAGTTTTATATCTCCGGAGTTACAACCTGTGAGGTAACTGAGTGAAACAATGACTGATATAAGTACTGGAAGTTTTTTCATAGGGTACCTTATTTTGGCTTTATAATTCACTGGAGTCAATATCTATTTCGAGACCGTGTCTTTCGAAGGCTGTTTTGACAAAATGATACTGCTCTACCATTCTACGTTTTGTCTCCTCATAACTGATTCTCTCAATTTCAACCTGAAAGTTGAGTTTTAGGGGACTTCCACTCATAATTCTCATGTCATCTTCTTTAGGGACAAAAATTATAATATCAACTTCCGGATGGGACTCTGCAAGATGTGGAAGCATCCCCATAAATCTTGTATTGATGAGAGCCTTTAACCCCTGTATGCTGGCAAAAACCCCGCCTTTTGATTTCACAAATCCGCTTTGGCCTGATCTGATAGGTACAAGGGGATCTACAATGATTATAAGTGTTGCGCCATCTTCAATAGCTACTTCAATTTCCGATGTTCTTGTATAGCTTCCGTCAATAAACCACCTGCCATTAATATACTGAGGTGTATAAAAGGGAATCAAAGACATACTTGCATGAATAGCTCTGCTTATTGGAATATCATCCCAACCTCTGCTGCCAAAAACAACATGTTCATAAGTATCCTGATCTGTTGCGCCTATATATAATCCTTTTTTAAGATTTTTAAAATCATTAGTCATTCCTGGCATATTGAATGTGGATTTAATAACTTTTTCTATAATGTCTCCCTTGAAAAAAGCATTGGGAACAGCTCTGAAAAGTTTATGAAGAATGGATTCGTTTGAAAAAGCTGTTGATGAAAACGATTGAAAAAGAGCCATGAAAAGTTCTGATAATGCCGGATCAAAAAGTTTACCGGGCTTTATGGAAGACAACACCGTAGAGTCATGCATGAAGGATCGAGCCAGTTCAACTGGGGGAATGCCATTAGCCAGACAGCTTGCCATTATTGCTCCGGCACTGATTCCATAAAAATTATCAAAATCGGTGAGAGAAGAACCCTTCAGGCTTTCATCCACACATCGCAGAGCTCCGATTTCATAGATGAGACCTTCAATTCCTCCTCCTGCGCAGCACACAGCAGTTTTTCCGGGATTTTTTGGTCTGGCCAGTTTCAGAACATTTTCGAGAAAATTATTCTGATACTTATGGATATATATTCCACCGGCTTTTTTCTTACCCAGATGAAGTATTTCTTCGGTGTCAGGAACAGTGCTTCTGAAAACAAGCAGAGTTCTGGAACAACTGACATTCAAATATCCAAAATTAGAACCGGTAATTTGAACAAGGAATTTTTCAACAATTCCACGATCCGGGTCTGCATCAATAACAACACAGTCCCAGAAGGATTTAATTGATTCAGAAACAGCCTGTTCCAGAGAAAACACAAACCGGAATTCAAGACTCATACCGTCCTGTTTCAAACAGAAGGAATCAGTCTCCGTATGATTTCCGCTAATACCACAGATCTCTTCAAACCAGTATTTGTTTCCAGTGGACGTTATAATCAGTACTTTCAGCATCTGAATCTGAGATTTATTCCTTTCCGCAAAGGGCTGTCGCAATAGAACCTTCACGTGAATGTTCAGGAGTCAGGTATTACCATTGACTGAAACATCGTGTATATTTATAATCTCCAGGGTCCGCTATTTCCCGTCAGGTTCCTGATGATGTCAGGAAGTGGCACAGGGTGAATTTATCATGATGATTAAAAAAATCCAACTTACGATTATTTTCATTTCTCTTGGTTTTATTTCATGTGGAAAAAAAACAAGAAGTATTGAGGAACTTGAGTCATCCGGGAATTACAGTGCACTTGAAAAAATTGTGGGGTCAACATCGGAAACTACAGATAGAAGGACATCAGCTGCCATAAGTCTTGCTAGAAGAGGCCGCTACGGCGGGATCGTAAAGATTATGCCCGGGATGGACACCAAAGTCAGAAACGACATTTTATCCGGTGTGGTAAACTGGGGAGTCAGTGCACTAGGAAAAAATGATGATAGTTCTGTGAAAGCCAAAGACAGCTTTGCCGGTATGTTTTCATTTTTTAGGAAAAATGAGAGAGATACAATTATTGACAGAGTTTTTTCATGGTACTCGGGTGATATTTCCAGCAGGATCGAAGCAGGCGACTATAAGTTAAAGAAGTGTCTGGAGATTATGTGGAATTCAGCTTCAGAACAGAGTCGTAAGAAAATTTCAGTGGCTCATGCTCACTGGATGACTGCAGATCTAAAAAAGCGTGGTCATGAGGGTGTTGTGCTGTTCAAAAGAGGACGGCTTGATAAAGTTGATGGTTTCAGGTTATCTCCAGTGGAGAAAACTTATCGTAATTATTTTAAATATTTCAAAAATGAAGTTGCCCGGTCACTGAGTTCTAAAATTTCACCGGTTACTTCATCACCGGTTCTCCTTCTGGAGCTTTCAACCCTTTTTGATTATGGTACCGTCACTCAGAGACAGAAAGCAGGAACAAGACTTCTGGAAGAGATGATAAAAACACGAAAATTTACTCTTGTTTCATTGAGAGCACTGGGGGACCTGAAACCTTCCGGGGCAAGTAAATATCTGGGAAAACTGCTCAAACCATCCACGCAAAAGAACGTTATGGAAGCTGGAATAACAGCTCTAAGTGCCCTGACGGACGAAGAAGAATCAGCTGAACTATTGTTTAACTATATGAAACCTCTAATAAATGTTCTGAGAGGAAGTTCTTCTGCAAGTCAGAAGGAGATGGCACTTGCTCTAATGAGTGCCAAGGGACTTGAACTTCCAAGAAAATGCAGAATTAACAGCAGGTATCTTGGGAATGTAAAAAATGCATACTCTAAAAAACTGACAGGAGATCTTTTTGAATTGAGGAACTCTGTTATCAAAGCATTATACCGTCTTATTCTTTGCATGGATGGTCCCAAAGGGCTTGCTTTTCTTCTCAATTCTATTAAATTCCCTGTGTCATTTGAACAATTCAGACTTCTGGTGGAGAGTTTCAATACACTGGATAAAAATATTCTGGTTGAATCTCTTAAAAAGGAACTGAAAACTAAAAACCCGGCGGTTTTAGTGGCTGCCATCTGGGGAATAAGTGCGTTTGGCGAAGAAAAGGATCTTCAATCAATCCAGCAGTTTTCCATTGATAAACGCGCCATTCCCCAGTGGAATCAGACCGTTGGTGATTTTACTTTAAATGCTGTGAAGACTCTCAAGTCTAAAGCGGCCAAAAAGAAATAGTGCTTCCGGGAGAAGCCGAGTGGAGGAATATTATGGATTCCCGAAAATCAATGAGACATTTCTATTGCCGGGATACACTGTGGGAGACCTTTGAACGGATGGCAAATGATTTTGCTGTAAGTGTTGATTATCTTATAAACGAGTCAATGAGACACTACGCAAAAAACAAGGGTTATGAAGTTGGTGAAAGCAGAGGTGTTCAGGTTCCGTCATCTCTGGTGAATCCCCCTACGGTTGAGGTGCAGAATTTTGGAAAAAAGAGTCCGCCTCCCCTTCCAGGACAGGTAACAAGAAAAAGTACCAGCAGAAACAGTGGTGCTTTCAGTCTTTCTCAGGAGATGTATTCTGATATTCCAACAGAGCAGCCTCCTATGACTCTTTATGTTATTTATGACAATGAAAAACATCCTATTGACAAGGATCAGTTTATCATTGGCCGTGTAGGAAAACTTTGTGATCTCGTCATAAAGGATTCCAATATCAGTAGAAAACACGCTGCTGTTATAAAGCGTAACGGGAACTATTACATAAAGGACCTTGGATCCACCAACGGAATTGAATACAACGGTATGAGAATAGACAATAAACGTATTGACGAGGGCGACAGTTTTTTACTGTGTGAAAATAAAATTAATTTTACCTTCCGTTAAAAATGCTTTTAAAGGAACAATTACGTCGGGATTTTGTGGATTTCATATTATCTCCAGAATCTTCATTTTTACTGCCTGAAAATTTACTTTCAAAAATAATTGCTACCGGTGAGGGGAAGACTTGGATTGAAGAAGTTTTTTCATCAGGGATGCTTGTAAACCGTATTTCAGCGGCAAAAGGTATCAGGTTTCTTGATACAGGTCTTATTAAAATTCCTGAATCATCCAAATATTCAATTACTATTGAAGAGGGTGTTCATCCACTTTTAAAAAGCGTAATAAATATAAAGGGTTGTGGGGATAAAACAGCGGAAAAACTAAACGCTGCGGGGATCAGGACTATCCATGATTTACTGTGGATTCAACCATATGATTACAGAGATATTAGAAATATTATTGATGTAAAAGATCTGGAAGAGGGCAAATTGAGTTGCATCCATGTAAAAATTACAAAGCGTTTTTTTGTGAGAGGAAATCTTTTTGCGGATGCATCAGATGATACCGGAGCTGTGAAACTTAACTGGTTCAGAATATGGCCGGGATTATCATCTCTGGTTTCTCCGGGAGTTTCACTGTTTGTGGTTGGAAGCTGTGTGCGAAGGAATGGAATTCTAACTTTTTCACACCCTGATATCAGCACCGAAAGTCCGGGAAAGTTTTTGCTGAAATATTCAACCATTAGAGAAATTTCTGCAGGAATTCACCGCAGACTGGTATTGAATGCTCTTGAATACATAAAAAAACTTCCTGAGGATGCAGATCCTGTTCCTTTGGAGTTGAGAAAGGAATTAAATCTTCCTGTATTTCATGATGCTTTAGAATTTATACATAATCCCCCACCGGATATAAGTGAACAACAATTTGAGTTGTTATCTCATGGACATCATAATTCCCAACTGAGGTTTGCTTTTGAAGAGCTTTTATGGATTCAACTTGCAATGCTGGGGAAAAAGAATAAAGCCAGTCATAATTCAAACTATGGAATCAGTATTGACTCCATTAAGAGAGTACTGGGTGTACTTCCATTTGAATTGACACCTGGACAGAATGCTGCACTGGAGGAAATTTCTTCTGATCTGGGAAGTGGAAAGTTAATGAACCGGCTTTTACAGGGGGATGTGGGTAGTGGTAAGACTGCTGTCGCTTTTGCCGCCTGTGCTATAACATGTTTAAGCGGATTTCAGTGTGCGTTTATGGTTCCCACAACAGTTCTTGCAGCTCAGCAGTATGAGTTTTTCAGTACTATGGCAGAAAAACTGAATTTAAGAACTGCTCTGCTGACCAGTGATATTCCTGTGCCTTCAAGAAAAAGTATACTTGCAATGCTTGAAGGTGGATATATTGATATACTTATCGGTACACAGTCATTGATTCAGGAAAGTGTGGTATTTCAGGATCTGGCACTGGTCGTTATTGATGAACAGCATAGGTTTGGTGTATCACAAAGAGCAGCATTAAGGGAAAAAAGCGGGTATGAAAACTGTCATCTTCTTGTTATGACAGCTACACCTATACCACGTTCTCTTGCTTTAACGGCATATGGTGATCTTGATATAAGTGTCATCAATGGGATGCCTCCTGGAAGAATGCCTGTTAAAACAAGAATTATAAAAACAAAAAAAGAAAAACTTTCAGTACTTGAGCAGATAGATAATTTTCTCAAGAAGGGAGAAAAAGTTTTTGTAGTGGTGCCTCTTATTGATGGAGGTGAGGAGAAGGAAAGACCTGATCTGGGAATAATTCATGATTTCTTCAGGGATAAACTGGAACACGCTGTTATTTCAGAACTGCATGGAAGGATGTCTTTTTCTGAAAAGGAAGAAATTGTAGGTTCATTCAGAGATGGAAAATGCAACCTGATTATTGCTACAACCGTTATTGAAGTAGGTATGGATATACCGGATGCTTCAGTAATAGTGATAATAGAAAGTGATCGTTTTGGCCTTAGTCAACTTCATCAGTTGAGAGGAAGAGTTGGAAGAAGAGCCAATGCGGATTCCAGATGTTACCTGATGGTGAGTGCAAAGCCAACGGCTGACGGCCTTGCCCGTCTTAAAATAATGGAAAGTACAAGTGATGGGTTTGAAATAAGTGAATCTGATTTGAGAATGAGGGGACCCGGAGATATAATTGGTACAAGACAATCCGGAGCATTGTCTCTCAAATTTGGAAGTATTTTGAGACACAGAGAACTGATCACCATTGCCAGAGAAAAAGCACAGACACTTCTTGAAAAAGATCCTGCCCTTGAAAATTACACATTTTTGAAAAACAGGGTTTCTGAAATAAACATTAAACAGTTGATAGGGCCGGAAAGTGGTTAGTTGTATATTTTATCTTTAAAAATATGCAGTAAACTCACTGTATGAAACCCGGTTGTTTTTCGTATTATAGTTTTCTTGTCAATAATGATGAGAATTTATAGATTCAGTGGTAGATTCCTATGCTGTGTTTATTAACTGGTAAATTGTCCGGTTTTTGATTGAGGCTGAATGTGCTAAAAAATATTGGGAAGTATGAACTTATCGAGGAAGTTGGTCGCGGAGGGATGGCTGTTGTTTTTCGTGCAATAGATACATCTCTGGAGCGTCAGGTTGCTCTTAAGTTGCTACATCCTTATCTTGCTGAGGATGCACAGGCCAGAATGAGACTGGAGAGTGAGGCACGTGCTGTAGCAAGTCTTCATCATCCACTAATCCCTGAGGTTTACGATTTTTCAGGAAAAGATAGTGAACACGCATATATTGTTACTGAATTTGTGGAGGGAGTTACTCTAGCTGAATTTCTGAAAAATTCTCAGTTTACTCTTTCCGAGTGTGCTCTGCTGGTTTTTCATAGAATTCTGGTGGCACTTGATCATGCACATGAATGTGGCATTGTTCACAGAGATCTAAAACCTGAAAATATAATGATTACCCGTGATGGGGAAATCAGACTCATGGATTTCGGGATAAGCAGGGTAATAGAAAATCCTGGAATTACTTCCACCGGACAGATTTTAGGATCCCCGGCATTTATGGCTCCGGAAATTGTCAGAGGAAAAATAGCAGATAAAAAATCAGATATTTTTGCATGTGGAATACTTCTTTATCAACTGGTTATCGGTGAATTACCCTTTAAAGGCACTAATCCCCATGCCGTGCTTGTTAAGATTGCTGAGACAGATTATGAGGATCCCGAGGCAAAAAAACCACAAATAGGGGGAACCACTGCCAGATTAATAAGAAAACTTCTTTCAAAAAATCCGGAGGACAGACCTCAGACCACAAGAAGAGTGATTGGTGAAGTTGAAAGAATTCTGGGTTATGCAGGAATTAAAAAGGAATCCATCTCATCCTTAAGTGAAAAAGTTATTCTCGAAACCGAAAAGTGTGGGGAAAAACTGAAGGGCAAAGTTGTTCAATCACTGCTTTTACTGGTAAATGAAAACAAACACAGTCCTCTGGCTCATCAGACCATTTCAAGGCTCTCTTACATTGCTCCGGATAATGAAGAAGTGGAAAAACTATGGGCTGAACTTCATAATGATCAGGGGAAATTCAGGTTTCGTCTGAATATGGTGATCCCGGTTCTGACTGCTCTGGTGGTCAGTGGTGCAATAATTTTCAGTTTTATAGTCAGCAGGGAAAAAAAAGAAAAGTTACATACCTTTTTAAATATAAAACCATTATCTGATGTAACCTATATCCCAATTGAGAACGATTCTGCCGAGAATACTTCAGTGGATGATAATTCAAGTTATATTGAGTACAGCGAGGATCCGGGGGTTGTGGATACAATGAATGGTTCTCCTCCTCCCATGAAAACCATGGTTAAGACTGTCACTGCCATGAATACTGCAATGAACACAGTTAAACCCATGGCTGAAGTCTCTGCTATGAAGGCTGTAAACACCGGTGGCAGGGCATTTCGGATTTTTCCGTTTCCTCAGGGGAAAGTCAGTATTTTTGTGAATAACAGGTTTGCCGGTAACTGGGGTCCAATGCCCCCGGCAGTTTCAAAAGTACTTGTGGGCCCTGGTAATCACAGCATAAGGCTTACTCATCCTCTGTGTTATTCCAGAACCATAAATATCACTGAAGAAATGAAACCCGGAAAAATAAATATAAGACTGAAGTGGAAGCCGGCCAGACTGATAGTGAATGCTCCTGTGGGGAGTGCTGTTGCTGTAAAAACTCTGGAAGGGGAAAGAAAAACACTTCCAGGTATCCCAGGAAATCCACTTGAAGTCGTATTTCCCCCATTTTGGGACAGATCGAATCTGCGGGTTAAGGTGATCGTTGCATCCAAGGATTTTGCAACCAGAGAAAAAAATGTTGTTCTTATAGCCGGAAGGCTTTTAAAAATTCCATTTTCGTCGTTCAAATAAACCCCATTACGCTAAGTTGAAAGTTATCTGTTGTATAGTCCGGGGGATGATATTTTAATTGATTGTCCTGAAATTAAAGGATGGTTTTAAAGATTTTAAGGATACCCTGATCCCACGCCTGACGGTGTGTAACTCCTGTACCTTCAGGAATATTTTCCTTGTTTTCCATATACCAGTCATAACTTCGGATTAGTCCTGCAGCATTGGAATATTTCGGCTGCCATCCTAATTTTTCCTGAATTTTATCTATGGATACAAAAGAATCAGTATGGGCAGTTCCATAGACCCATTTGTAAAGTGGGCTCATTTTAAGTTTATCAAAGACTGTCAGAGCAGCTATGGTTGGAAGTGCCGGAGTTGGTAATGGTTTTGCTCCGGTTCCTGCGTGTGAACACAGTTGTGCAACATCTGAAGAAACAGTACCGTATTCTTTTGCTCCGCAATTATAGGTATCGGCTGCAGCATCCTCATCATTTGTGGTCAGCATCAGATTAAATGCTTCAATGAGGTCGCTTACTTCCATAAGTTGATAGCGGTTTTTTCCGTTTCCAATGAGGGGAATTCTGTGACCACCGTTTATCCAGTCGAATAGTATCTGGAATACACCAAGTCTGAAGGGGCCGATAAAAGTTTTAGGCCGGATTATGCCTATTACCATATCTTTTCGTTTTTTGAAGTCCTGGCATATTCCTTCTGCAAGAATTTTACTTTCACCATAATCTCCAACTCCCACCATTGGAAAAGACTCCAGTAGCGGATGAACTCTGGGGACTCCATAAACTGCGGTGGAGGAAACGTAAGCAACTCTTTTTATCCCTGCTTTATGACACTCTTCAAGTACCGTCTGAGTTCCAAATATATTGGTTGTGTGTATTTCTTCCCTTGTCCAGAGTGGCAAAGCTGCAGCGCCGTGGATACAATAGTCACATCCGTCAAGAGCTCTTTCCATATCCGAATGGGATCTTACATCTCCATCAATAAATGTGACATCATTTGGATATTCATGCTTTTCATATGGCGCTATGTCAAGAAGGACAATCTCGTTACCCTTTTCCCTCAGGTTTCTTGCGAGATGAAGTCCTAAAAAACCGGCACCGCCTGTAATAAGAATTTTCATCATGAACCTGCTTTCAGATTGAAACGATTTCTTACATCATCAGGTGTGGCAAGTTTTTTACCAAACATGTCAACCATTGAAGCAATGCGTTCCACCATCTGTGCATTACTCTCAGCCAAGACGCCTTTTTTGAAGTAAATATTATCCTCAAAACCCACTCTGGCATGACCACCCATCAGAGCACTGACTGGAGGAATAAGTGTACTTCCTTTTCCACCGATACCTATTCCTGTCCATTCGAGATCTGCATCAGGCAAAGCCCGTTTCATCATAAGCAGCGATTCAACCGTTGCAGGCATTGCACCGGGAACTCCCAAAACGAATGTGAAATGGAATGGAGGAACTAAAAGACCTTCTCTGATAAGAATTCCTGCATTGTATACATGTCCCACATCAAAACATTCAAGGGTTGGTTTAACTCCCAGTTCTCTCATCTTCATGGCAAATGTTCTCATGCTTGGTAGAGAGTTAGGGAGAATTTCATCAGCAAAATTAACACTTCCACAGTCCAGACTGGCCATTTCAGGGTTCAGGGAAACTGGTTCCAGTCTTTCCTCATCAGACATTCCAATGGCACCACCTGTGGTGAATTCCACTACGATGTTGGAAACTTTCCGGATTGCATGAAGGCATTCCTCAAATCTCTCGACACTGGCAGTAGGGGTACCATCGTCATCTCTTACGTGAAGATGGATAATACTGGCACCTGCTTTTTCACATGCGGCAGCCTCTCTTGCTATTTCATCAGGTGTAACAGGAAGAGCACTCTGCTGCTCTCTGGTTGTTTCGGCACCGGTGATCGCCGCGGTAATTATCACTTTTTCCATGAGATTACTCCTTAGTTTTTCAAGTGTCTTAGCTGAAAAGAACACCACCTTAATCTGTGGAAGCAATAGCATGTTATCAGTAAAAAAAAAAGTTCATATATGGTTACTGGTGTTCTTATCCGGGTAATCCCAGTATCAGATGTTAAAAAAATGATAATAAAATCAATCAAACAAAAACGGCATGTATTTTGTATACAGTAAAGGGGTATGATTACCGAAATTTATACAGCAGACTTTATTGGAATTGATGCATATGAAATCGTAGTTGAAGTGGACTCAAGGGTTGGAATGCCGGGATTTCATCTTGTGGGAATGGCTTCTGTAGCTGTTACTGAGGGGCGTGTCAGAATCAGAACAGCAATTGAAAACAGCGGATTTCATCTGAAATCAAAAAAAGTAACCGTTAATCTTGCCCCCGCAGAGATCAGAAAGGATACCACAGCCTTTGATCTTCCAATTGCCATTGGAGTGATTGCAGTGGATTCATCCCTTTCATCGGAAATTTTTAGAAATATTCTCTTTATAGGTGAACTGGGACTTGATGGGACCATAAGGCCTGTAAGAGGAGTTCTGCCTATAACTGTAGCTGCCCGAAATCTGGGTTATAAGGCCATAGTTGTACCAAGAGAAAATGCGAGGGAAGCTGCATTGATTGATGGAATTGACATCAAAATAGCTGACACTCTAAGTCAGGTGATGGGATGTTTAAATGGTTTACTGGACTGGGATAATGCTGTTTCTGATCAATTTGAAGAGGATGATATGGAAATACCTGACTTTGCTGATGTTGTCGGTCAGAAAAAAGCCATAAGAGCAATGACTGTTGCAGCAAGTGGTGGACATAATATTCTTATGGTGGGGCCTCCGGGTTCTGGAAAATCAATGCTGGCCAGAAGACTTCCGGGGATACTTCCTCCAATGAATCAGACAGGAAGCATTGAATGCACTACAATTTATAGTGTAGCGGGAGCATTATCAAAAACGGGTCTTATAACCAGACGTCCTTTCAGAGCGCCTCATCACACTGTTACCAGTGCAGGTCTTGTGGGAGGAGGGCCAGGTCCAAGACCCGGTGAAATAAGTCTTGCACATAACGGAGTTTTATTTCTCGATGAAATTCTGGAGTTTTCGAGAAATACACTTGAAACATTACGGCAGCCTCTTGAGGATGGAAATGTGACTATCACAAGAGCAAGGGGAAGTATTAATTTTCCGGCAAAATTTCAACTTGTTGCCGCAATGAACCCATGTCCATGCGGACATTTTGGTGATAAAAAACGGGAGTGTATCTGTTCCCAGAAGACCATCATGAATTATAGAAACCGACTCAGTGGTCCGTTGATGGACAGGATTGATATTCAGGTACATGTTGGCTCAATGTCATTTTCAGAAATTCGAGCCCAGAGATCAGCTTCTCTTTCAACTTCTGAACTCAGGAAAATGGTTTTAAATGGCTGGAAAAAACAGTTACTGCGTTTTGGTCCATCCACCTCAATGGATAACGCACATATGACTGGGAGTATGATAAAAAAATACTGCACTTTGGATACAGAAACTGAATCATTTCTCGAAAATGCCGTTGAAAATAATTCGATGAGTGTGCGAAGTATCGATAAAATTCTTAAAATTGCCCGTACCGTGGCGGATCTTGACAATAGTGAGAATATTCAGTTCGAACACCTTAAAGAGGCTGTCACATACCGGGAAATTGAATCAGAAAAAATAATCTGACTTAAAACTTGACATGTAATATATTGTAGTTCAATGTAATACATGTGGGGTGTTGTAGCATCCAGAAAGTGGAGGATATTATGGTAGCTGTCTATGGAAATCTGATAATTATGGCCATCAGTGTCGCACTTTTATATGCAACCATTAACCTGAAAAAAGAATCCTAGATACATAAGGAATACAGTATGTTATAAACTGTTGTTGCAATGATGGAAGTTTTCCCGTTAAATGCTTCGGAAATTGGGTGAAAGCCCACCCCGAAAGAATAGCGATATGAAACTGGAAAACAGTCCTGATTTTCAGGAACAGTACAGGAAGTTACATTTTATGTGCACTTGTGAGGAATGTATTCACTTTAAGGGTGACACCAAAAAGTGTAGTCTGTACTGGCCAAATAATGATCATCGGGAGGAAACCGTATCAAAGATTTCAACCCCTGAGATAATTTTCTGTAAAGATTTTGAAATGAGATAACAGGAGGATCCATGCCTGTGGTGTCAGAGTATTTTGTTGGAATAGATCTTGGCGGAACCAACCTGAGAACTGCTCTTTTCCGCTGTAATGGCAGGAGTATTGAACCGGTAAGTTTTCTCAAGCATAACCTCAAAGATAGAGATCCTGAAAAAGTTGTGGAATTTATCGTTGAAACAGTGAATGAACTGTCCGGTGAACGAAAAATTTCCGGAATTGGAATAGGTGTTGCAGCAATGATAAGGGCTGACGATCAGATGGTGATTAGAGCCCCAAATCTTGACTGGACAGATTTTCCTCTAAAAGAAAAGGTGTCTGCTGCTCTTGGTTGTCCTGCTCAGGTACTGAATGATGTTAATGCCATAGCCTGGGGAGAATATATTTTTGGTCTGGAAAAGAAATATTCCGGGGTACTGGCTGTTTTTATGGGGACAGGAATAGGTGGCGGTTTAATACTTGATGGTAAACTTGTGCAGGGTTCACATGGGGTTGCAGCTGAAATAGGTCATGTTAAAGCCATTACTTCCAAAAATGCCCGTATGTGCGGATGTGGTAAATCTGGATGTATCGAAGCTTATCTTGGAGGAAAGAATCTTTCATCATGGATAGGTGAAGTAATTGAAAGCTGGGATGGGTTACCATCCAGACTGAGTGAAATTACTGATTCAGTAATTCATGCAGGACATATTGATGAAGCAGCTGCAGCCGGTGATGAACTTGCCCTGAGTTTATGGAGTGAATTGAGTGCTGCTCTGGGGCTGGTACTTGCCAATGCTGTGACAATTGTTGACTGTGATGTGCTTCTTATGGGTGGAACTGTATGGGAAAACTGTCCATTTCTGAGAAAACAGGTGCTGGGCTATTATAATGAACTTGTAAACGAGCCTGCCAGAGCAATGGTTGTGGAAAGTGTTCTTGGAGATAAGGCAGGTCTTTATGGTGCAGCTCACAGAGCGTGGCTTCATATGATGGAGGTGAATTCATGAGCAGTGTAATTTCACCAGGTAATCTTGTCTGGGCAGGATTTGAAGGAACAACTGTCCCGGAATATATGAAAAATCATTTAAAAAATGGTAATTTAGGTGGAATTGTACTTTTCAGCAGGAATTTTACAACAGCACTGTCTCTCAGAAATTTGACTGATGAATTGAGATCTCTATGGAATGGCGAAGGAGTTCTTCCCATAGCTATCGATCAGGAAGGTGGAAGAGTCAGAAGATTATCATGGGTAAACTGGCCCAGCGCTTATTCCATGTCCACGATAGAAGATTCCAATGATATTTTTCACATTGGAGCAGCGATGGCGGAGGAATTACTGACCCTGGGGATGAATGTGGATTTTGCTCCGGTGCTTGATCTGCATAATCCTGCATCAAAGGTTCTTGGAGACAGGTGTTTTTCTCAAGATGAAAAATTAGTGGTAGAAAAAGCTGAAGCATGGATTGATGGAGCTAAAAGCACAGGTCTGAGTGTCTGTGGAAAGCATTTCCCCGGTCATGGATGTGTACATCAGGATTCACATGAGGAAAAACCTGTCTGTGATCTTCCTTTCAGTGATATGCAATCTCATCTTTATCCTTTTGAAAGACTGCACTCCAAACTTGATATTATTATGGTTGCACATGTTCTGTACAGGGGTCTTGATTCCGACAGAGTTGCAACTTTCAGTTCCAAAATTCTTTCTCTTCCAGCCCAATGGGGTTATGAAGGGATTCTCATGTCAGATGATCTTGAAATGGGTGCACTTAGAGAATTCGACGCCGGTGAAATAGCCTTCAGAAGCCTCAAGTCAGGAATGGAGTCTCTCATAATCTGTAGAAGTGAAACAATGTTATCGAAGGTTATTTCTGCCTTGAATTCTGTTTTTGAATCCAACAGTGATACTTCGGAAAAACTTATGAAACTTACTGAAAAAGTAGTAAAGTGGCGTGGAAGATTAACTGAAAGTTACAGAGATTTTTCAACTGAAAATTACACTAATATGATTAGTGATAATAATTTTATGCTTGAAAAACTGCTTAGTTGAGGAAAATGAATGGATAAAACATTAGTTGCTTCCAGGTATGAGATAGAGAAGAAGCTGGCAACCGGAGGTATGGGTGAGATTTTTCTTGCAAGACAGCTTGGTGATTTCGGTTTCCAGAGAAAAGTTGTAATAAAAAGGCTGCATGAGGAATTGTGCAGTGAGACAGTTCATCGGGATTTCTTCATTCAGGAAGCGGTAATCTCAGGAAAATTTGATCATCCAAACATTATTCATGTCTATGATGTTGGTGCAGATGAACAGGGTTTATTTATGATAATGGAGTATATTCTCGGAAGAGATCTGATGTCCATTGTCAGACAGTCCATTAAACTCAAGTCATTTATTCCTCTTGAGCATGCACTCAATATCATTGCTCAGATTGGAGAAGGTCTGGATTACGTTCATTCTCTCAAGGATGATTCGGGTGATTCACTGCATCTGGTTCACAGGGATGTTACTCCCTCAAATATAATAGTAACGCTTGAAGGAACTGCCAAACTTGTGGATTTTGGTGTTGCAGCCGTAAGTGGTGAAGATCTAAGTCCTGGAGATGGTATTATACCCGGAAAAATGAATTACATGGCTCCTGAACTCATTGAGGGTCATAAACCTGATAAAAGAGCTGATATCTTCAGTCTGGGAGTAATGTTTTATGAACTTGCTGTTGGTCGTCGTCTTTTTAAGGGTTCACCGGATGAGGTATCAAGAATTATTCTGAATTCACCTGTACCACTGCCAACTGCAGCAAAAAATGATATGGATCCTGAACTGGAATTGATAATTTTAAAATGTCTTGAAAAGGATCCGGATTACAGATACTCAAGCGCAAGAGAACTTGTCAGTGATATTGAATCATACTGTCTCAAAAATAAAATTTCTCTGGGTAAGTATGCTCTTTCCCGGTACATCAAGGAACTTTTCAGAATATCTCCGGTAAAAGAAGTTGAACAGCCCGAGGATGATTTCGATCTGGATGAGAGTTTCTGGGATGATTTTCAGGATGATCATCTTGTAGTTGCGGTAATTCCACCGGATTTTGGTGATGATCTGGATGATGAGACTTATTTTGAAATAATGGGTAATCCTGATAAGGCTCAGGAATTTTTTAAATCCATAAAAAAATCCACTCCTGCGCCTGAAACTGTCGAAAATGAAGAAGAAGTTGAACTGGGAGAACCTGAAAATATTAAAAATCATGAAGTTATGAAAACTGAACAATCAGTGAATGATGATGGAAAAACAAACCCCGTTACATGGGTACTTCTGGCTCTTTCAGTTATATTTGCAGCCACAACCATCTGGCTGTTATTCAACAGATAGCGGAAAATAAGCAGTGTGGAAATATCTTAATAGACATGAAAAGTTTATGAATGAAAAGCTGTCCGGGGATTTATCAGTTGAAGAACTGATTGAACTCAGGAATTATCATGAAAATCAGATTGGATATATGCAGCATGAACGATTTATACATCTGATTGTGACTCTTTTTATTGCTCTTTTTCTTATGCTTGCCCTGGGTTTTTCAATGGTTATAAGGACTTTCACAGGAACTGCACTGTCACTGATTCTTCTGGTCCTTGAAAGTGCCTATCTCATTCATTACTTTCATCTGGAAAACGGTGTTCAGAGGTGGTACGGCATTTCGAATGAGATAGATTACAGACTGGGAAAAGTTGATATTAAATTAAGGAAGAGTTGATTTTATTGTGATTCCTTTATCTTTTTGATAGCATCCGAGGCATGTTTTGAGATGCTGTAGTCCTTAGATTTTGTTGCTGCTTCCAGTGATTTTATAGCTCCTGATGCTCCTTTTCCCAGATTGCCAAGACTTATGGCAGCAGTACGTGCAATTGATTTGTTTTTTGAATTTAAAAGTTTAACAAGTGCAGGAACAACAATTTCAGGGTGGTTTTTGATCTGCCCCAGAGCTTTAACAAGGGCCATCATTTCCTTTCGTCCTTTCGCACCGGATTCCTGAGCCAGAGCAGTGGCTCCTATTTTTTCACCGGGGGAGATTTTCCATAAGGAGAGTGCACTGGCATGCCGCATCCAGTATTTTTCATCTTTTAGCAGGGGAATTATCAGATTTTTAAATTCTATGGCTTTTGTCCCAAAAGTGCCGATGCTTTTCACGGTCTGCCATTTTACAAGTGGAACAGAATCAGACAAACCGGTTTTGAATGCATTGACAGTTGAGGCATCATAAAGTCCATTGAGTGCAATAGAATCCACAATCATAACACGGATCTGGAATCTCTGCTCTTTAAGCATCAATTTAGCCAGATGAGATGCTATCTTTGGACTTTTTAAATTTGCGTGTCCCAGAAGTTTAACGGCGTTTAATCGTTCGAAGTTATTTGCACTTTGTGTTCGTGACATTGCTTTTTCAATAATGCCATCTTTCCTTTTTAAAAGTTCTGAATATATTTTTTTGAGGTCGGTTACTCTGGAGGATTTTAGAATTTCAAAAAGTTCATCAGTGGTCATTTTTGAAAAATCTTCTTTGGGAGCATTCTTGATATCAGTTTGAATTTTGCTGTTTTTGATAAGTTTTCCGTTTTTTTGAAATTTTGAAGTTGAACGTTTTTTTATTTTTTTATTTTTCTGTGTTTTTTCTGCATGTTCAGTTTCTTTTTTACATGCTGGCAGTGAACAGGTAACAGTAACTATTATCAGTATTATATATTTCATGACATCACCCTGATATCTTTAGTGGCATTATCGCCGGTAAAAATATGTATTTTTTTTTCAAAGAGTACAAATAATTTTTTCCCTGCAATTCACCGGGGTGTTGAGCAGTTCAATAATTTCTTCTGTCACTGTTTTGATTACACTGTTGGAAGAAGGGATTTTCTGGAGTTCAGAAATACACATGATTTTTATTTCCTTTAATTTCCTGAAAAGGGAAACCTGTTCTTTTTTATGGCATTTGCCATAAATTTTTCTTCTAAGAGTGATAATTTTTTGGTCAAACTCTTCCAGTTGCATAAAAAGTACAGCATCATCTGAAGTATTGAAATTACAGTACTTAGTATATGAAGAACATGAAACAAGTGAAATAAATAACATGAAAATAAATTTCATTATTGGCCCCCCGCTTCCCTTGACAAACCACTTGAGCGTAACCATATAACTGTGGGCGGATACTTTTTATTTAATCTGCTTAATATTGATTTTACAAAAACAGTATTACCAAGGAGACTGAAATGAGTGATTTTTCCATATCCATGAGCACCAGTGATGGTGATGTTGAAGTAAAAGAACTTGAAAATATAGTTATTGTCGGTAGTGGGCCTGCTGGACTTACTGCTGCAATTTATGCATCCAGAGCAAATCTTGAACCCCTCCTCATTGAAGGTTTCCCAAGTGGAGGTCAACTTATGGATACAACCGATGTTGAAAATTTCCCTGGTTATCCTGAAGCAGTTAAGGGTCCTGAACTGATTAATGATATAAGAGAACAGTCCATCAGGTTTGGCACAAGAATAATCTCCAGTGAAGTCGTAAAGTTTGATCTTACCGGAAGTGAGAAAGTTCTCACTCTTGAAGATAAAAGGGAAATCCGAGCCAGGGCTGTAATTCTTGCAACAGGTGCTAGTGCAAGATATCTTGGTCTTGAAAACGAAACCAAGCTTAAGGGTTATGGTGTAAGTGCATGTGCTGTTTGCGACGGGTTTTTCTACCGGGGACAGGAAGTTGTAGTTGTTGGTGGCGGAGACAGTGCACTTGAAGATGCACTTTTCCTTACCAAGCACGCTGAAACCGTTAAAATTATTCATCGCAGAAATGAATTCAGGGCTTCCCGAATTATGGCTAAAAGGGCTCTGGAAAATCCTAAAATATCCGTAATCTGGGATAGTGTAGTTGATGATCTTATTGGAGAACCTGATAAGGAAGGTCTCACAGGTGTTATAGTAAGAAATGTAAAAACCGGTGAGAAAACCGAAATCAGTGCAACAGGTTTCTTCGTGGCTATTGGTCATGATCCAAACACCGGAAGATTTTCTGATCAGATTAAGTTGGACAAAATGGGGTTTATCAGCACTGAAGGTGCCACTTCCATCACAAATATGAATGGTGTATTTGCTGCCGGAGATGTTATGGATCCAAGATATAAACAGGCAATAACAGCTGCTGCAAGCGGTTGTAAAGCTGCTCTTGATGCTGAAAAGTGGCTTATTGAAAATTATGCCTGATGAAAGAATCATGACAATCCGCATTGAAGAATGAATTTATTCAAGGATCTTCCAGTTGTATTTTACGTCACAACCATCCGGAAAAATTCTTTGAATCTCAATACCGGGTTTTTCACTGGCATCTATCCATCCACCGTAACGGCTGACAATTTGATCTTCATCATTAAAGAGATATACAGTTTCTCCGGTATTAGTCATTCCACTGGAAAGAAGAGTTCCTCTGACTGAAATTATTGTGGCATTACTCCCTATTAATTCTCCATCGGCAGACTCAAGGTCAAATCCATCACCTGTGATATAAATTTCGTCTCCAGGAAGAAGACTGTAATCAGGCAGAAGATCTCCTGTTTTCTCAAGAGAATCTGTTATGCGCCAGTTTTCCAGATTAACTATGGATGAACTTACATTCTCAATGATAATAAATTCATTGGCTGGTTCCGGACCAATGGCATTGGGATAGATTCCTGTAATAGCAACACTCTTTTTGAAGTATTCTGAAGACTGAACTTCTACAGTATCAATAATTCCTGATTCACCTCCTGCTGAAAGCCAGTTTATCCGCCATAATCCACTTTCCGGTGCAGCAAGTTCAAAAATACTGTCCCTGAAAAGTGATGATGGAAGCATCATTCCTTTCATGTTATCGATCCATAAAAGGGCCTCACCTGAAATTTTTCCGTTCAGATGCATACATCCTGTAACCGCTTGTGTTTGAATTTCAGAAAATTCAGGAGACCAGCTCCACTGAAGATCCCCTGTTGTAAAGTGTGCCAGTGGTTTCCATGATGGAATTATTTTTCCTGAAGGTACAAAAGTGTTTTCTCTGGCCATTAGTGCATATTCAGTTTTAGAATCAAGGAAATCACCAACCCAGAATAGTTTACACCATGATGTGCATTGACGGGATTTTTGCTCCGGAACAAGTTCAATTATTCGACCTTCAGAGCTTTCAAGATAAAAATCTCCTGCATTCGCACTTGAGTGAATATCTTCATCAGTTTCAACCAGAATCCAGCCAAGATTCTGTGGAGTTTCCTTCTGATAATTTTGTGGCCAAATAATTTTAAGGGGAGCCGCTTCAAAGGATGAAGAGGTTGTTTCAAACAGAATTACAAATGGTTTTTTTTCTTCAAGAGGAGAAACAATTGGAAATCCATTAATATTTTTCAGACCAGGAGTAATGAGCAGTTCATATATTGTATTTGGTTTGAATGATTTATCAGGAATTTTAAGTTTTAACTGATTATCTTCAACTGTAATGGCAATAGAAATGGATTTTGATTCTCTTGATTTGGATAAAACACCATCTGATGCATCTTCAAGATAATTTTCATCCACTATAGACGTCATGCATTTGCCGTTATGACATATACCAGGACACAGAGGATTACACTCCCCTGAAAATAATGATTCAAAAAGATAAATTCCTTGCTGAGTTTTTCCGGGGGGTGAATCCAAAACCATTGTGAAGAATCCTTCAGGTGATATTACCGATTCATAATCCACGATGTGGAGATACTGCTCGCTGATTTTTGGGGATGAAATGCATCCATGAAAGAGAAGTGATAATAGTATAAAAAATTTCATAACAAAACCTCCTTGTATTGAGTAATCAGCAATCCATATGCCAAGATCCTTGTGGGTAAAATTTTAATATAAACAAGATGTTATAAATCAGGAATTTTCAGTTATTTCTTGAAATTAACCGTATCTGGTTATTTAAATCCATATCCGGTTTTTCAACTCATCTTTTGCCGGTTCGGAAATATTCAAAATTTTGAGATTAAAAACAAAGCATGTTAGGAATCAGTTCATGATAGTGCTTGAAAATATTCATAAGAAATTTTCCGAAAAAACAGTATTGTTTGAAAGAGTATCCTTAACAATTAATCCCAAAACAATAAACATAGTTACGGGGTTATCCGGTTCAGGAAAAACAACTCTTCTTAAACTGATAAGGGGTGAGATTATACCGGATGCTGGCACCGTTAAAATTGCCGGAAAGGATGTTTCCCGACTGAGATCCGCAAGTAAGAAGAGACTTTTTAGAAGTGTTTCAATGGTTTATCAGGAAGGGAAACTTATTGATGAGCGAACTGTTATTGAGAATATTGCGCTTCCTCTCAGAATAAATGGCATTCATGGAGCCAAACTCAGGGAGAGAGTTTATGAACTTCTGGAAAAGTTTGATCTGGAGGAAAAGGCATTTGTGAGTTGTGGAGTTCTGAGTGGAGGCGAAAGACGCTATGTAAGTATTGCAAGGGCTATAGCATTTTCTCCATCAGTACTTCTGTTAGACGAGCCGTTAAACGGACTTGATTCCAAAAGTAGAGGGAAACTTACAGATTTTTTATGTAACATTAATGAGACTGAAGATTTGACAGTACTTTGGGCAACCCATGATTTGTCTGAACTCTCAAAATATCCTGATCCATATATATATGAAATAAAAGATAAAAAAGTAAAATTATCAAGAAATGAAATAGATACTACGGACTGCTGGTTATGAAAAACTTGTTTTACTATTTTATTCAGGCGTTAAGTGAGTTCAGGAAAAGACCTTTAAGCCATTTTTTTACTCTGGGAAGTATAACACTGGCATTGACTCTGGCAGGTGGGGTTACACTGTTGGCTCACGTGATGAAAACTGCAAGTGAAAAATGGGGAAGTGGTGCCATGGTTGCTGTTTATATGTCAGACAGCACCACCACAGCAGGTGTTGAATCCATCAGGGAAAAGTTGAGAGAATTTGATGGAGTCAGAAAAACCAGAGTAATAACCAGGGAACTTTCCCGTAAGCGTTTGATACAGAGTCTTGAGGGAGACGCTTCACTTATCAAATCTGTGGAGAATGAGTTTTTTCCTGTCAGTATAGAAGTCGTTATTCAGGGTGATATTGAAACTGTTGGTTCCACTGTTGAAAAAATTAGAAAAACCAAGGGGATTGTTCCTGGGATTATTGATGTAAGAGATGTTCATACATGGAACAGAAAAATCGGTGGTGTGCTGGATATAGCATATCTTATCGGTCTTCTTCTCCTTCTTCTGGTTCTTATTACTTCAGGATATGTAATAATGGTGACCACCAGATTAAGTGTAGAAAACAGATCAGGAGAAATGAAGATTATTCAGTTACTGGGTGCTTCAGGAACTTTTGTGGGAGCCCCTGTTGTTATAGAAGGAATTATATTAGGTCTGGCAGGGAGTCTTATTTCAACCGGATTACTGGCTTTAGGTGGGTATATGGGGATGGATGCTCTTTCAAGAATAATTGGTGAATCTATAATGCTTGTTTCAATTGAGGATTATTTTTCACTTCAGTATCTCATGTGGGTCTGTCTTCTGGGCGCTGTGACAGGAATGATCAGCGGAAAACTAGCTCTGTCTTCTGTAAGAACCTGAACGGAAAAAAATATTGGAATCTGTTTAAAATGATTGATTTATTTCTCATAATATCCCTTGTAATGACCGGAAGCATCGGGAAGTATAAAATTCTGACTGAAAATATCAGAATTGAGCAGAAATCCATCAAGAAATATCTGGAAATATGGAAAGAAAATAAAAATCTTTCACTGGCGATTTCAGTTTCAAATGCTGAAAGAGCATCCCTTATTAAACGCAAAGACACCACAGTGATAAGAATTCGAGGATTTGAAAGAAGTATTTTAAAAAAACAATCCAGAATAAAGAAACTCACTGCTGCTCTGTCAAAATTACACCAGTCATCGTGGGGTAGACCATTTTTTTCAGGTGATACAGTTACAGTTCCTTCTGATGGAAGATATGGATTAAGAAAAATCCTCCTCAGAGAAATTAATGAACTCATGTCATTGAAAACGGATGTACTGTCCCTTGAGAAAAGGAAACATCAACTTGAAAAATCAATAGTTCAGATTGAAAATCTGGTTGTAAACCTGCGCCTGAGACTCAATGAAAATGAGTCGGAACTGGCCAGACTTAAGTTTGCTTATGATACTGCACATACAAAGCGTGAGAAAATAGGTAAGGAATATTATGATGCGGTAATATGGAAAATTCACTCAGAAATCAGAAAAATTCACAAAACTGTTTTTGAGAAGCATAATCCTTTCCGTCTGAAAAGAGGTGTTTTGCTCCGGCCTGTAAGTGGGGCTTTTATGCGGGACAAAGGTATTTCCAATGGAGTTTTCATAAGTGCCAGACCGGGGGATAAAGTTTTTTCACCGGAAGATGGTGTTGTTAAATTTACCGGCCATGTTTCCGGATATGGTCAGGTTGTGGTAATTGAACACAGGGATGGATATTTCTCGCTGATTGGAAAACTTCATGAGATAAGTGTTAAGGAAAAACAGGCAGTGAAGCGTGGGCATATCATAGCCAGAGTAGCTCCACTTGCAAGAGCACCATATGTTCCTGTATACTACGAAATCAGGAAAGGAACCAGATTTCTTAATGCCAGGCTCTGGTTGAATTAAAATGAAAAAATTTATTGTCTCAGGTATATCACTAATGTTTTTATACGGATGCTTTCAGGTTGCATCCAGTGAGAGTGAACCGGTTAATACTCCTCCACCCAGAAAAGTTGTTGAAAACCCAAGAGAAGTTCCGGTTGTACCCACAGTGATGGGACCCAGTGGCGAACCGCAAAAGAAAAAAGGCACTGCTTTTTATAAATAGTTTTATTTCTGGGGGAAAGCGTAACCTTCCCAGGATTTGATCATCTCAATATCAGGATCTACAAGATAAACTGTCATGGGCGGTGTATCTTTGTAGTTTCTTATCTCGTCAATCATCGCTCTTGCGATTTCTTTCATAGTAATTGATTTTGCACATTTTCCCGGGGCTGGGATTGCTATGGTCTCAACTTTTTTATGATGTCCAGCCACCAGTGCAGCTCTAACACTGAGTCTGATGTGCTCTATTTTAGCCTTGGCCTTGTCTTCAAGTCTGTTGGGGCAATGGATAAGTAATTTAGTGTTTGTGAGATTTCCCGATGATGTTACAGCAGCACTACCAATGGCCAGTGGTGCAATATCAAGAATTTCCTCTTCAATACTTTCATTTGAGTTTTCTTTTATGAAAAGTCCAGGACCCTGAGACATATATCCCTGACTTGATGTGGGGCAGCATATTGCATCCACATTTAAATCAAGAAGTGAACCATGTTTAAAATGTAATTCTACGGTAAATGGAGTTCTGTTGCTCATGGGGCATTAATTTATACAGTTTCAAAGACTTGTCAATAAGCATGAGAACTTGTTGTCTGTTTGGTGAAAATTTTCTATTCTCAGTTTTTCTCTTTCCAAACAATGGGTGGAGGTATTTTGTTTCTGATAATTTTTCTCCGGATAATAAGCGCTGTTTTTCCTGAAGCAGTCATCGAACAGAAAAAACCACCTTCTGGAAAGTATCTGTGTGTTTTAGCTCTCAGGGAACAGCCAAAGGATTATACCTTAATTGTTAAATGGATAAGTGAATATTTTGAATCAGGAAAAATTCCGGTAAAAGCAATATGGATAAAAAGTGAAAAGGCAAATACTCCGGAAAAAACTGCTGAAATATTTTTTAAGAATAACAAAGGAGTTTGTAATCCTGGAATCTTTATAAGTACAACTCCTAAAGCAGTACTGCATCTTTATGCGTCCACACCAAAAAAAAACAGATATTTAAAAAGAGAAATTCAGGGTTCAACACCGGATGAATACCTGGAAATTTCAGTAGTTATTGTTGAACAGATACTGAAAGTGCTTAATTCTGGGAAAACAGAACTTCTTGAAAAATTCACGGGTATGAAATCTGTAAAAATGAATTTTAACTTTGAAAAAACATCAGAATCAGATCGGGATACTGGTGTTTTTTCGGGACTGAAAGTATTTTCCTACAATTCTCAGAACTATTTTGTACCAGCATTGTCGATTGGTTTTTATAGTCGATTTTTAAAAAATTCAGGTTTACTGTTTTCCTATGATTTTACAGGAACAATTTTCGATGAGGGCAATCTTCTGAAAATATCTGTCAAGCGACATCCTTTTACTTTTCGATGGTTTTACAGGTTTGTCACTGGTATTTTTTCCCTGTTGCCATATGCCGGGATTACACTTGATTTTATGACAACAAATATCACACCATTGAGTCCATGGATTGAAAGTCTCTCTCCCAAAGGTCAGTTGGGCATTACCGGAGTTTTAGGTATTCGGCTTCAGTATGAACTGAATTCTAGAATCAGATTGTTTTTGCAATCAGGCTCCGAGTTTCTGATTATGCGTAAATATTATACAGCTGCAGGTCTTGACAGCAGTGGCACTTACCGTGAGGAGGAGTATGGGAGATCCTTTTCCTACGGTGTTGACTTTTCTGCAGGTATCAGTGTTAAATTTTTCTGATGGACCCATCTTTTTTTACTTATGGATCACACAGAGGGTGTATGTTGGGCAGTACTGAACTGAAACCTGAAATGTGGAAACAGGATCTTGAGTTGGCAGAAAGTGCTGCCATGGGTGATGAATCAAGTTCAAGAAAGCTTGCTGCAAGAGTTTTTGAGAGGGTGAGAAATGAGGTCTGGTACCTGGCCGGTAATGACCAGGAAATGGATGATATAGTTCAGAGTGCTCTTCTGGAAATTCTTCGTTCGATTCACACATTCAGGGGTGAAAGTTCTCTGGAAAGCTGGGCTGATACAATTGTGGTCCGAACAGCAATGCGGTTTTTTAAAAAACGCAGGAAATCAGTAATATTATATACTGACGATATTTCAGGCATTCCTTCTCAGGATAGTGTTCAATTTCATTGCCGCAGTGAAATCCGTGACAGTATAAGATTTATTCTAAGGCAGCTCCCTGAGAAACAGAGGGTGGTTTGTGTTTTAAGAATTGTTGAAGGATATAGCATAAGTGAAATATCTGAAATGACCGACACACCCTTAAATACTGTGCGAGATCAGTTGAGGGTTGGAAGAAAAAGAATTTCATCAATGATTAATGAAAATCCGAATCTATCGGACTGGATTACAGGTGAATAGCATGAATACCGGTAAATGCACACTTATTGAAGATGTAAATTTATATGAACAACGGTCTTTACAACAAAAACAGCATTTGAGCGAATGCGAAAGCTGTTGTATTGAACAGAAACTTTTCAATGAATTGAACGTTAACGAACCGGAAAATCTTCTGGAGCCTCTTGATGATATTTCCACTCAAAGAATAATAAACAACACTTTATCACTTTTAAATTCTGAAAAATTGAGTTCATTAAAAAAATCTGGAAGTACCGTCAGTTATAAAAAATATGCATTTCTGGCTGCTTCAGTTTTGATAGTTCTCGCAGGTGTTTTCATTCTTACCTCCATAAAAAATTCTAAACATCATCTTTCAGATAGAATGCTGGATGATTTTAAGGGTATCAATTTGATATCTGATATTGGATTTTCGATTAATACTCCAGGGGTAATTGAAGAAAACACTTTGATTAAAACCGGAGATCACCCCCTTGTTTTTTCTCTTGGGAAACAATTCAGAATTGTACTTTTCAAGGAGAGCGCTATCAGACTTGTTGAGAGGAATTCAGAGAATATTGTGTTCAGGATGGAAAAAGGTGGTGCGCTTCACATGGTGAACAGAGAGAATGATGATCCTCAGTATGAGGTTATAATGAAAAATTCCAGAATTAAGGTTAAGGGAACGATTTTTTCCACCCAGTACAGTGATAATCAAAAGGAAGTTACCGTTTTAAGGGGTAAAGTTCAGGTTACAAATTTGGCGGGTGACTCCGGGATGTATGTTGAATCCGGTAAAACATGGTACTCCGGCTTAAAAAACAAAGTGGATACAAATTCTGAAATTAAATCAAGGCTGGCAGCATTTTCTAAACTGATAGTGAGTGATTTGTCTGCAGAATATGCTGATAAGAGCGAAAGGAAAATTGCAAAAATAATTGCAGTGGATAAAAAGAATGTTTCTGCACCTGTGAATTCCCCTGGAGACAAAAAAGCAGTTTCATCAAAAAAACTCCACAAAACGGTGTCTCCAAAAGAATCTGAATCAGTTATTAAAAATACGACTGTACACATAAAGGATAACAAAAAGATAAATGAAAATTCAAAAACGGAACCATCAGAAATAAAAATATCCCCCGTGAAAAAAACTCCATCTGAATTATTCCGTGAGGCAAGGAATCTGCGTATAAAATCAAGATGGAGTGAATCTGAAAAAGTTTATCTGGATCTTATTACGAGATATCCTGAAAATTCTCTGGCAAAAGTCGCTCTTGTAGTAAGAGGAAATTTATTACTCAATAAACTTAACAGACCATCTGAAGCAGTTAAATCATTCAGAAAATATATTTCATTAAATGGATCTTCTCTTGCTCAGGAAGCTCACTGGGGAATTATCAGGGGTCTTCGGGTGCTTGGTAAAAAATCTATGGAAATTATTGAGTTAAATAAATTTTTAAAAATTTACCCTTCGTCATTGCAAAGGGAGAAAGCTTCATCAAGGTTGAATCAGTTGAAATCCGGAAAATACTGAATGCTGCGTATTTAATAAAGGTTTGTTTCAAATATCAGCAAATTCACCCAGGATAAAATCTTGACAATGAGAGATTTGTGATAATAGTTGGCCGCCGGAGGTTAGATATGTCCACTGAACCAACAAAAGAACTTGTAACATTTCCAAATCCAAGAATTGGCAGAGAATATACAATAAGTATTGATACAGATGAATTTACAGCACTGTGTCCGGTAACAGGTCAGCCTGATTTTGCCACCATTAATCTTGACTATATTCCGGATAAACTGTGTGTTGAGCTTAAAAGTCTTAAACTTTATTTCTGGTCATATCGAAATGAGGGTGCATTCCATGAGGACGTTACAAATAGAATCTGTGATGATATTACAGATGCACTGAGTCCGCTTTATATCAAAGTCACAGGTGATTTTAATATCCGTGGAGGCGTTCATACTGTGGTAACTGTTGAGAAAGATTTCAGAAATAAATAATCCCGGGTAAACTTCTTTTCCTGTCTTATTTTAAAAATCCTCAAAGTTTGTAATATTTTTCGTATGGACTATACTCCATGTCGAAACGGTGATTCAGATGTCTGTTTACTCTATAGTCCTAACTCTTTTTTTTACTCAACTTTCAAGCGGAATGACAGAAAGATTCAGAAAAAACTGGCTGGGAGTCAGAGATTCAAAAATATCATCCAAAAGTGGGGTTTTACATCCGGCATGGACAGGAGCTGTAAGAACCACTACACCCGGAAAATCTTCACTTTCACCTGGAAAGTCCCCTAAAGCCAAATCACTGATGATTCCAGTAATATCCGGCAAGGATATTATGAAAAATATCCGTATGCTTCAGTACGGTGATATTAAGGGGAAAAAGATATACAGTGTATCCAAATCCCTTGATTCAGGGAAGTGTCTTGCTGTTCTTAAAAGTCTTGGGATACACTATGTGACCGGTCCGAGAAAAAGAGGGATTAGAAATCCTGTAACCCTGTTGAATAAAAGAATAAACGGTGTTTATTACAACTGGATGTGGGGAAACAAAAAAGATTTTTTCATGGAGTGTCATTTTGCCCTGGCGCTTTATCTTGCGGGTCCCGTATTTCTAAAACACGGTTATGATGAGGTTCTTTATACTTCAATGTATAGATATACTTATGTAAGCGGAACCAGACGACTTTCCAGACATGCGGCAGCTGATGCAATTGATATAATGGCTCTGCGTGGAAAAAACGGGAAAATATTTGTTGTGGAAAGAGACTGGATAAGACATTACGGGGATGAAAAAGACTGCATAGGTCCGCTTCCCGCAGGGGAAGCAAGAAATGCACGTTCTCTCATTTGCGAGCTGGAAAAATATCCTATATTCAGGAGAATACTGACTCCTGATGCAGATTATGCCCATAGAAATCATTTTCATGTAAGTGGGCCTCAGCCGGGTGAAAAATGGTACAGAGGACGGTATGCAGGACGTTCAAAAAGAGCCAGACTTTCCACTTATACTCATAAGAAAATTCTAAGATATCCCCTTCCCCGAAGGCCCGGGGATTTGAATCCGTCCTCAGGAAAGAAGAACGTTTCAAAAAACAGTGATAAAAACAACGTTGAAAAACTTCCGCCCGTAGAAGATGTCCAGAAGGATTGATTTTTCAGAAGAATTCATAATATCACTTTAGTGTTTTTATTATTTCCGTTGAGTTTTTGGCTTACTGATAGTATTGCGTTTTCGTTTAAAGAGATTCAGGAAAAAGCGTATGGCATTAGAAAAAAAATTATCACTGATAGATGTATTCAGTATTGCAACGGGAGCAATGATCAGCAGTGGAATTTTCATTCTTCCCGGTCTTGCCTTTGCCAGAACTGGTCCTGGCGTATTTATAAGTTATATTCTGGCAGGATTTATGGCACTTTTGGGTACATTCAGCGTGATTGAACTGGCAACCGCAATGCCCAGAGCCGGTGGAGTATATTATTTTGTTACCAGAGCCATGGGGCCATTGAGTGGTACTGTTTCCGGTATTTTCAGTTGGGTTGCTGTTTCTCTGAAAAGTGCCTTTGCAATTTTTGGAATTTCCGAAGTCGTTCATGTTCTTACCGGGTTGAGTCTTGTTCCTGTTTCCATGGTAATGACCGCTGCTTTTGTTGGAATGAATCTTTATGGTGTAAAGGAAACAGCAAATCTTGAAACTATTCTTGTTTTTATACTTCTCCTGATTATGACAGCATACATTATTGTCGGCTTTGGACATATGGATGTAAGACGTTTTGAAAACATTGCACCCCACGGGTTCAACTCAATAGTTATAACTGCTGGATTTGTGTTTGTTTCATTCGGAGGTCTTGTAAGTGTTGCAAGTGTTTCTGAAGAAGTGAATAACCCCACAAGAAATATTCCTCTGGGGCTTATTAGTGCACTTTTAGTGGTGACAGTGATATACGGTTTTCTTCTTATGGTCACTGTGGGGGTTTTGTCTCCTGAGAAATTTGGTTCAAGTGTGACTCCCATAGCTGACAGTGCACGTATATTTTCCGGTAAGGGTGGATATACTGCAATTACTGTTGCTGCAGCACTGGCTTTTATAACAACAGCTATTTCAGGAATTATGTCAGCTTCACGGTTCCCGCTTGCCCTGGCCAGAGATGGTCTTTTACCTGAATTTTTTTCAAAAGTTGCAGGAAAAGATAAAACTCCGTTTGTTTCGATTTTAGCAACCGGTATTTTTATCGCGGTTACTCTTTTACTGCCTCTGGATGTTTTAGTGAAGGCTGCTTCTACAGTCATCCTTACTGCTAATTTATTTGCAAATGCAGCAGTAATTATCCTTCGTGAAAGTCGTATACAGAACTACAGACCTACATTCAAAGCACCTTTTTATCCCTGGCTTCAGTTGGCAAGTATAATACTGTTTGGATTTTTCATCATAGACATGGGTATCAGCACAATAGAGATAAGCAGTGGACTGTTGATTTTTGCTCTTGTGATTTACTTTCTGTATGGAAGAAAAAGAGAATCCAGAGACTATGCTTTTCTTCATATCATCGCAAGAATCACCAATAGAAAAATAAAATCAAGACATCTGGAAACAGAATTAAGAGAAATCATACACGAAAGAGATGATGTATCTCATGATGAGTTTGATGAGATAATCAAGAAATGTACAATATTTGATATTGAATCTCCAATGACACGTCAGGATTTTTTTTCAATGGTCAGCAGGGATTTTGCTGATCTGACAACGATTTCGTCTGAGGAAATATCAACTCTGCTTGAGGAAAGAGAATCTGAAAGTTCAACTGCAGTAACTGAATTTGTTGCTATACCACATATTGTCCTGGAGTGTGAGGATGAATTTTTAATGATGGTTGCCAGAGCGAAAGAGGGAATTTCATTCTCTGAGGATGCATCAGATATAAAAGCAGTTTTTATTATTGCCGGTTCAAAGAATACCAGGCTGATGCATCTTCGTGCACTTGCTGCAATTTCGCAAACTGTGAGTGAAAAGGATTTTGAAGAGAAATGGATGTCTTCAACAGGAATTAATCAACTAAGAGATCTGATTCTTCTCAGCGGGCGTAAAAGGCTGGGAACACATCAGTGATATATTTTGCACCAGCCACGCCAGCGCCTTTTTATCTTTTTTATTACTACAGTGTGAAAGGTATAAAGAAAGATGTCTATGAAGGTCATGGAAAATTATAAGGTTGTCTACAAAAGAATCGGATTTGTTGAACTCTGATTCAGTTTTTACACCAAATCTGATTTTTAGCCAGTTCCTGAAAAACCTGTTTTCATCCGAAATAAGTTTAATTTGTTCCTGAAGTTGAGGTTCTGTATCATTTTTGGGGGAATCAGGAAGAAACTCAGTAAAGTTGGTATTTTCATAAATTCGTTCGAGTTTGCTTAAATGTTGAAGACCACGTGTATTCCATCTGTAAATATCACCATGAAAATACTTAAACAGTTTGATTTTATCTGGAATGTTAACAGTTTCACTGATAAGAAACATTTCTTCAGGATCAAAATTGAGTGCCTCATAAACTGAAAGGTCCGGAGGTGTTTTTATCCATACTTTAATAAATTCTGATTTGTATTCCGAAGTCATACTGATATTTACAAACCAGAATTTGTTTTCATTTTCATCAGAACCAACAAAATTCAGTAATCCAGAACTAAAAGAGAATACAGGGTTTTTAAGATTATCTGATTTTCCGGGATGCAACGATTTGAAATGACTTTCAACCCATGATGTACCAAAACTCACTGCCTCCACCAGAATGGTTTTTCTTAGAGGATATTTGAATACATCCGGGGCAATATCCTTTCTGGGGAAGTCATAAAAAGGTACATAACTGGAGTCATTTCTGAGCGGACATTTATTGCACATGATCGAGACGGTTTTTCCGGTGTTGGGTTCATGGAAAACCACAAGTTTTGTCCCTGATGGAATATTTCCGTTGGTTACATCAGAATTCAGGGTGAAAAAACCACGCCATGGATCATTCATTCTGAATGATTCATTATTGTTTTTGTAAATAAGTGCGTCCTTTGAAACCAGAATTGTACCGTATTTTACGATTTTTCGTCTGAAAAGAAAAGACATTGCAAATAACTGAATACCCATCAGTCCCAGAAATACTCCTGAAATAAGCCAGTAAATATTTTTACTGTGCCAGACCATATTGGCACCTGTCAGCAACAAAAAAATCGATGAAAAGACCACCAGAAAAAATGTAATCCACATTCTTGAGTAGCTGTCAGTTTGAACTGTAATTTTGTCCATTCTGAAATTTTCTCCACATTCTGACCAGCATTACATGTTTTGAAAACAATTTCATTAATTATTACCGGGTTTTATTTCATTCAAATATTTTTATTCAAAAAAAATCGAAACTGATGGACTATCCCATGGGTCAAACGATGAACCAGTTTGGAGTGACATGCTTTTTTTTATTGAAAATAATAAAGCAAGGGCTGTGATAATCAGGGTTCTTCCAGTTTTTATTTTATTTGCTTTGTCAAATTGTGGAACGGTCAAAACCACTGAACCGCTCAGACAAATAAAAGTGCCGGTTGAAAATTTCAGTAAAACCGGAAAAAAAGCTGTACCGGTTAAATGGTGGAATCATCTTGGTATCAAACAGTTGAACAGACTTGTTGATAGTGTTTTACTGACCGCCCCTGATTTGAAAATTGCTGTTTCAAGACTAAAACAGAGTATTGCAGTACTGAAGAAGAAGCATGCTCTCTCTTATCCTTCCTTAAGTGCCACGGCGGGTGTGTCAGCAGGTGGAAAATTCAATGAAAAACCAGCCAGTGCTTTTAATGCAGGTTTTGAAGTCAGTTGGGAGATTGATGTATGGGGAAGACTTCAGAGTTCAAGAAAAAGTGCTCTTTATGATGTGAGAGCCACTGAATATGAAGTTCTAGCCACTTTTATGACTATGACAGGACAACTGGTTAATTCATATTTAAACATCATGATACTGAACCGCAGAGCTGATGTTTTAACTGAACTAAAAGCTACAGCTGAAAAATATTATTTCAGCCAGAAGATGATGTATGAAGCTGGCTCCCTTGAGTCTGTGGATTTAATACTTCAGAATCAAAATCTTGCTTCTCTGGATGGCCAACTCGTGGATGTGAAGTCCCAGATCTCAATTGAAAAAAATAATCTTGCTGTTTTGTCAGGAAAAATAGTTACTGATGTAAAATTAGAATTTCCTAAAGAATTTCCAGAATTACCAGATATTCCAAAAACCGGAGTTCCTCTTAAAACGGTATCAAAAAGACCCGATGTGATGAAGGCTCTCAATCTTTTACGAAGTGCAGATGCACAATTAGCGGTGGCTGTCAGAGAGCGGCTGCCAAGATTTTCACTATCATTTTCGGTATCTGATTCAGTTTCTAAATTCTCTGATATTATGAAAAACTGGCTATGGAACATTGTTCTTAACGTGACTGCACCCATCTGGAAAGGTGGAGAAATTTCTGCTGAAATAGAAAGAAGCAGGGCTTATATAACTGAAATGACAGTTAATCTTCATAAAGTCATATTGAATGCCATTAATGAAATTGAAATATATCTTTCCCGAGAAGTTCATCAGAAAAAATACATAGAAAGTGTTTTAAAACAGATTGAATTTTCAAAATTGGCTGTCAGGGATCTTGAAATTAGATATAAAAATGGTGTTACGGAGTTCAGTGTTTATCTTAACGCACTTATTTCCCGGCAGAATCTGGAATTATCACTGATAAGTGCCAGAGGGGAACTGATTAAGATCAGAGGAGGTCTTGCCAAGGCTTTAGCAGCTGCGGATTTCAATCTGGTTAATTTGAAACAGAGGAAGTAATGACAACTGGAAAAGTTGGTTTAAAATGGATATTTCACGTGATTCAACTGGCTGTAATTGCAGCTTTTTTGGGAGGGAGTACATTTGTTGCCTGGAAGTGGATTTCAAATCCACCGAAAGCAAGAAGAAAGAGACCGGGATTTGCCTCTCCACTGGTTTCAGTTGTTGAACTGAAAAAACATGACAGAGATATAGAGATTTTTTCCTTAGGAACCGTAAAAGCCAGTCGGAAAATCAGTATAACTCCTCTTGTGGGAGGGAAAATAAACTGGGTTAATCCAAGACTTGTTCCAGGGGAAGTTTTTAGCGAGAATGAAAGACTTTTGAAAATTGGAGCAAGTGAGTATTTTTATGCACTTAAATCAAGGAAGAGTGATGTTGTTAAGGCTCAGGCTGATTTAAAACTGGAGCTGGGGAAGCAGACCGCCGCAGAAAAACAGTATGGTCTTATTAGTGACAGAATTAAACCCGGAGACAAAACCCTTCTGTTAAGAAAACCACAGGAAAAACAGGCAAGAGCAGTTATTAGTAGTGCTAAAGCTCAGGTTAATCAGGCATATCTGAATATTAACAGAACAAATATAAATGCCCCGTTTTATGGAATGATTGTGGAGAAATATGTTGATAAGGGTTCTACAGTTGGAACATCTACAGTCTGTGTTACTTATGCTGGAATCGACAGATTCTGGATTGAAACACTGATTCCCGGAAGTGAATTGAAAAACATTGTGTTACCCGATGGGAAAAATCCTGGTTCTGAAGTGGAAATATATGACGAAACGGCGTGGGGAAAAGGAGTTCACAGAAAAGGAAGAGTTATAAAACTGCTTCCTGAGCTTGAATCCGAAAGCAAACAGGTAAAAATTCTTATTGAGGTACTGGATCCCCTTGATCTTAAAAAATCTGTAAAGCTAAGAAAACCTCTTCTTGCACAAAGTGTTGTGACAACACTTATTAGAGGAAGAAAATTAAACAATGTTTATGAAATTCCCAGAACTGCAGTACATGAGGATAAAGTGTGGCTTGCACTTAATGGCAGACTGGAAATCCGAAAAGTTAAATCAGTATGGAGAAATTCAGATAGTATTTTTGTAAGAAATAATCTCAGGGATGGGGAAAAACTTATTCTGACAAATCTTGGTAATGCAGTTGATAAAATGAAAATCAGGACGAAAAACCCTGAAACATCAGGTGGTTCAAAATGAGTGATAAATCCCGTGGCCCACTTGCCTGGATGGCAGGGCATAATGTAGGCAGTAATTTGATTATGCTGATGATTCTCGCCGGGGGAATCATTTCTCTGGGTTATATCAGACAGGAAGTTTTTCCTGAGTTTGAAATTGATATGGTAAGTGTCACTGTGGAATATCCCGGGGCGAGTCCAAGTGATGTGGAAAAAAGCATAATCAGAGCCATTGAAAACAGTGTCAGCGGGATAGATGGAATCACAGAAGTTAAAAGTACAGCAGTTGAAGGTGGTGGTCAGGTTACAATGGAAGTGGTTGGTGGGAGGAAGCCACAGGATGTGGCACAGGATGTTAAAAGTGCTGTTGACAGAATAGTCACATTTCCCCAGGAAATAGAAAGACCAACAGTCAGTGTTGTTTCCAGAAGAAGGCCGGTTCTGGGACTTGTGCTTTATGGTGATGTGGATATGAAAGTTCTGCATCATTTAGCTGAACTTTATCGTGATGAACTGATTAATCATCCGGGAATTACTGTTGTTGAAATAGAGGGAATTCCCCCTCTTGAGATAAGTGTGGAAATTTCACAGAATGAACTGAGAAAATATAAATTATCCATTGATGATGTTGCGGCCAGAATCAAATCCTTCAGCAAGGATGTGCCTTCGGGAAGCATTAAAACAGCCAAAGGGGAAATACTTGTTCGTGTTAACGAAAGAAAGGATTTTGGAACTCAACTGGCTGATATTCCAATTATTGATTCTGGAAACGGAACTTCAGTACTGCTTAGACATATTGCAATAATATCGGATAATTTCAGGGAAACCGATGAGTATTCACGAATGAACGGTCATGCGGCGGTTAAACTCGAGGTTTTCAGAGAAGGTGAGCAGACCCCTGTTGGAGTTGCAGCAGCGGTAAAGGAAGTGATTGAAAAAATGAGTTCATCTCTTCCTGAAGGGGTTAATACATCCATTGTCCGAAACCGCAGTGTGACCTATAGGCAGCGGATAAATCTCATTCTGAAAAACGGATTTATGGGACTGGTCCTGGTGTTACTGCTTTTGGGTCTGTTTTTGGAAGCCAGACTGGCATTCTGGGTGGCCATGGGTATCCCCGTTTCCTTTATGGGAGCTTTTATAATTATGCCTATACTGGGAATCAGCATCAATATGATGAGCACTTTTGCATGTATAATTGCTCTGGGAATTGTTGTGGATGATGCCATAGTAGTTGGTGAGCAGGTCTATTCATACAGACAAAGCGGAATGGCCTGGGGTAAAAGTGCAATAAAGGGTGTTCGTGATGTTGCAATGCCTGTTACATTCAGTGTACTTACTAATATAATCACTTTTATTCCTATATACCTGATTCCTGGAAGAATGGGAAAAATATTCAATGTGATTCCTGTGGTTGTAATCATTGTTTTTCTGATTTCCCTGTTTGAGTCTCTTTTTATTCTGCCATCTCATCTTGGTCACAGGGATATGAGTAAAGTCAATCCTATCATGGCTTTTTTTGAAAAATTTCAGCAAAAATTCTCAAGAGGTTTCAGCGTATGGGTCAAAGTTGTCTATGGCTCTTTTCTTAAGTTTACTCTTAAAGCCAGATACGTAATGGTTTCTCTGGCTGTGGGGCTTTTAATGATGTCCCTTGCATACAGTTCTTCAGGAAGAATGGGTTTTCATCTGTTTCCTAAAATAGAAAGCGATTTTTCCGAGGGAACCCTTGTGCTTCCATTTGGTACCCCTGTTGAAAAGACAGAAAAAGTACTCAGAAAAATGCTCTCAGCTGCACAAAAGGTAAAAAGTCAGTTAAGTGACCCGGGAGTTGTCAGAAGTATAACCATGGATGTTGGCAGAGGAGGGGGGCACAATGGAAGAATAAGGGTTAATCTGGCTCCTCCTTCAAAAAGAAAAGGAATTGTTACCACTGAGGAGTTTACAAGAAAATGGAGAAAACTCACAGGTGAAGTTCCCGGAGTTGAGTATCTTAGATTTGCCTCAGATACTGGGGGTCCCGGTGGAAGGGGACGACCACTTACAATGGAACTCTCTCACAGGGATTTGACGGTACTAAAGAAAGCTGCTGCTGAACTGTCTGCATTAATTTCGCAGTATCCCCAGACAAAGGATCTTGATGATGGTTTCGAGGAGGGTAAGGTTCAGTACAATATCACTATGAAGAAAACCGGGACTTTTCTCGGTCTCAATGCATCCACCATTGGTAAGCAATTGAGAAATTCTTTTTATGGAAGTGAAGTATTGAGACAGATCAGGGGGCGAAATGAATTAAAAATTATGGTCAGACTGCCACGAAAGGATCGTGAAAAAACAGCCACTCTGGAAAATTTTATGGTTAAGCTTCCTGCAGGAGGTTTTATTCCCCTGGTTCAGGTTGCGGATATTTCATATTCGCGAAGTTTTACAACTATTGTCAGAAGAAATGGCAGAAGAGTAGTTCAGGTAAGTGCAGATGTTCAGCCAAGAGCAAAAGCTGAAGAAATACTCAAGGACCTGACAGAAAAAGTGATGCCGGGATTTTTATCACGATACCAGGGGCTTAGATACAGTGTAGAAGGTCACAGGGCTGATATGCGTGAGAGTCTCAATAGTCTGAAAACCACGTTTTCTATAGCACTTATGGGGATTTACCTTCTTCTGGCAATACTTTTCAGAAGTTATATTCAGCCATTTATAGTAATGATATCAATTCCATTTGGAATTATAGGTGCTTTCCTGGGTCATTATATCATGGGGTATACATTGTCACTGCCATCCATTTTCGGAATTGTCGCTCTCAGTGGTGTGGTGGTCAACGATTCCCTTGTTATGATTGATTTTGCAAATCGACAGTTAAAAAAAGGAAAAAAACACATTGATGCTGTTCATGATGCTGCTGTAAGCCGTTTCAGGGCAATTTTTCTTACTACAGTTACCACTTTTGGAGGTTTGTTTCCGATGATTTTTGAAACGGACAGAAGTGCAAGATTTCTCATCCCGATGGGTTTAAGTCTTGGTTTTGGACTTGTTTTTGCGACTTTTATTACACTGGTGATAGTTCCCTCTCTTTATGTTGCTGCAAGTGATGTAACAAATATTTATCGAAAAATAAGATCTCTTCTGGATTAAATTAATGATTATTCAATTAATTAGTTTCTCCGGAAGTGGAAGAAAAACTCTTTGCTAATATTATTAGTGTAAGCTACAATACCATTCTATCGGGCTCTAACTCATTTCGGGGTATATGGAGGGGTATTATGAAAAAACTGCTTATCTGTATTTTATTGTCTGTTGCTGTGATTTCCTGTGATGATGGCGGAACAGATAACAACTGTGGAAATGGGACGATTGATATTGGCGAGGAATGTGATCCCGCAGCTGGAGTAATGCCCAGTTGTGCCGAAGAGGGATATTATGGTAATTCCCTGACGCTTTGCAGTGATAGCTGCAAAATAGATTATTCTCAGTGTGAAGGAATCTGTGGAGACGGTATTATTCAGGGAAGTGAAGAATGTGACACCAATAATTTAGGTGATTCCCCGGTATGCGGTGATCACACGGGATATACCGGTGATGCACAGGTCAGTTGCGGCTCTTCCTGTCGCTATGATTTATCCATGTGTGAGAAGGTATGTGGTAATGGCGAGATAGATGAAGGTGAAGAATGTGACGGGGAAGATCTCGGTGGAAAAACCAACTGTGGTATGTTTGATGGTTTTAATGTCGGTGAACATGTCGGTTGTACTGACTCCTGTAAATATGATCTTTCTGAATGTGTCCTGATAAGTTGTGGAAACGGGGTGGTGGAAGAAGGTGAAGATTGTGAAATAGGTAATCTGGGTGATAATACATGTTTATCCGAAGGATATTACAGTGGAATGCTCAAGTGTACCAACTGTCATCTTGATATATCAGGTTGTGTAGGAATTTGTGGAGATGGTGAAATCCAATCTACCTACAGCGAAGAATGTGACGGTTTGAATTTATCCAATAAGACCTGTGGAGATTTGGGATATCATGGTGGAGAACTTGGATGTAATTCAGTCTGCAAATTTGATTTGAGTGACTGTATGAGTGAAGGAATCTGTGGAGATGGCGTAGTACAGGTTAGTTATAATGAAGAGTGTGATAATACTGATTTTCAGGGTCAGACCTGTGGGGATTTCGGATATCACGGTGGCGATCTCATCTGTAATTCATGTGAAATAGATTTGAGTAATTGTGTGGAAGAAGGAAGATGCGGAGATGGAATACTGCAGACTTCTTATGAGGAATGTGAAGGAACAAACCTCAATGGAACCAGTTGCATGGATCTTGGTTTTTATACAGGAAACTTAGGTTGTAATGAAGACTGTAGTTTTGATGAGAGTAACTGTGAGGGAATCGGATACTGTGGTGATGGTGATATTCAAACTTCCTATGAAGAATGTGACTTATCAAATATGGGAGGGATGAACTGTTCTGATTTCGGTTATTTTAATGGAAATCTTGCATGTTCAGGAAGTTGTACGCTGGAATACAACGGATGTAATTATCTCCTAACCATGATTGATGTGAATGGGGGATCATTTCAAAGGGATTCCGAACCGGCTAATGTAAGTGTGGTTTCTGCATTTAAAATAAGTGAAACAGAAATCACACGTGAACAGTTTAGTTTTATCTTTGGCACTGATCCATCAAATACTTCAGTTTCCAATGGTATTACTGATCCGGTCCAGATGGTAAACTGGTATCATGCAATCGCGTTTTGTAATAAATTAAGTATCCATGAAGGGCTCACCCCTGTGTACTCCATAAGTGGAGTTGATTTTTCAACTCTGACATATGGAGATATCCCCACCACCTCGAACTCCACATGGAATGCTGTGTCAGCAAACTGGAATGCAGATGGTTATCGTCTTCCGACTGAGATGGAGTGGATATGGGCTGCGCTTGGAGAAGAAGATGATATTTTCAAACCATTTGCCGGCTACGATGGAACAAACTCAATTGGTGATTATGCTGTCTATAATATGAACAGCGAATACAAAACTGCTAGTGTCAAAAGTAAGCTGCCCAACCAGATTGGTATTTATGATATGAGCGGAAATATAATGGAATTCATCTGGGATTATCATGCCACTTATCCTTCAGGAACTTTGAATGATTACAGAGGTCCTGTATCAGGATACTACAGAAAAGTTAAGGGAGGACCATATGACAACGACGCAAACATGTGCGCACCGGCTCATCAGTTTTACGTGACTCCCGAAACAAAATATAACTCAATGGGTTTCAGAGTTGCAAAATACTGATTTGTGATTTTTTCTGTTTCTCATGGTTTATACAGATTGTTCTTCTGGAATTTTCTGTAATGAAGAGTTTATAAACATTCTGATTAATTTCCTGTTCTTGTTTAACTGAAGATATGTGCTAAAAAGAGGACAAAGAGGAGAAATGAAAAATGAGGAAATATATACTTTTATTTGTAGTTCTTTTTACAGCTCTTGCATGCGATGATTCGACGAGTTCGAGCAGTGCCAAGGTGAGTCCTTCTGAATCAACTATTGAATCAACAGGTGTTTTATTCGATGTTAATGAGCAAAAACTCTACACAGATATTACTGTAACTGTAAATGACGAGGATGGTAATCCTCTTGCAGGAAGATATGTGAGTCTTCAGACTTCGGATGCAACCAGCGTGGAATTTTCAGATGATGTGGCAACAGATATTGAAGGTAAAGCTGCCATAAGGGTATATTCGCAGCATATTGCAGATGTGACTTTTGATGCCTTTGTTTCCAGCACCGAGGGTGGAATAACAGAGAACAGTATTCAACTTGAAAATAATGTTACTGTTTCATTTAATCTCTCTGTCAGTATGGAAATTTCTGAAAAGGAGTTTGACGTCACAGGAGCAACCTTTAATATTTCAATACTTATCAGTGATTCTGAAGGCGCTGTTGAAGGAGCTGAAGTAATCCTTTCAACAGAAAACGATTTAACCCTGAATGACACTGAACTGACCACTGACTCTGAAGGTATTGTAATAACATCGGCTCAGAGTTCCTACACCGGATATATGGACATAAATGTAGAAGTTACAGGCATTTTCGAACAGTTTTCTGTGAGTTTTTTGAATGCTGGTCCTGAAATAGGTGGAAGTATAAATCTGGACGAAAGTTTTGCTTATATGCTGCATCCCACTGTTACCGCAGTAGCGATAAATATAGGTACGGGTGCTTTGGATGTACTTGGATATCTAGATAATATCGATCCCGTAGATTTTTCAGATGATAGTGATACGTGGTCTCTTTATCTGCCGGTTGTAAGCCCTGAAAACTGGCGTTTTGATATAGACGGGGGTACAGCTACAGTAATGATTCCCCTTGTTTTTGATGATCTGAATGAAGATGGAATTTTTTCCGATGGAGAATATTATGTTGCTGCCAAGACAACAGGGGGAACTCCAGTGTTTATTGGACCGGACGATCCTGAAAATGCGCCTGTCAGTGGTTGGAGTCTTATGGAAGAGCTATCAGATTCACCGGTATTTATTGACTGGGAAGAAAATTCTTTGTCTCTTGATATGATGGTATTAAATGCTCCAGTTAGAAATATGACAGTTTCTGGAACTGTAAATGATACTCAGCACTCCGGAAAAAGAATTGGTTTTTACGCTGTCAGTTTCCCTGATTTGATAACGGCTGCCGAATCCGGGAATCCTTTCCTTGTTCTCCTGGATTCATCATCAAGTCAGATGATATCTGATGTGGAATCCGGGGCAACACCTGCATGGGAAAATGAAATTCCGGATCTGGGTGATGTTCTCGATGAACAGACAATTTCCGATTGGGCTCAGGTCATAGATCTGGGAAGTGGAAATGTAATACGTCAGGTGCTTATACTTCCTGTTTATTACACGGATACTGATTCAAGTGGTGATTTCACTGCTGGAGATATTCTGCTTGGGATGGCAGCGCCTCCTCCCGGTGGAAAATGGAATATTACCTATATCACAGAATATCCTGAGGAATATATTCTGTTTCTCTCAGACACCAGATGGCTGCACTACGGTTACAACTGGTGGGCTTCTCCAGCAGAATACGAAATTAATACATTTATACCTGACGGGGCTGATTTCCTTTTGACCGTATCAGATGGTTCTCTGGAGGATTTAACCGATGCACAGTTCGCAGTATACGCTGCAGATGCTTCAGATGAAGACTTACCAGTTGCCACAGGTCTTTACACAACGGATTCCACTGATGTTGCAAGGATTACAAGCTGCAGTGGATGCGATCTGGTTGAATCAGGCATGGTTTTCAGAGTTACTGAAAGCTATGAAGATACTGTTTTTATCGATTGGTCTGAATCTTTTGATATTGCACCGTTTTAATTTTTATTAATCATACAAGAGAATCTAGAGCCTGTGTTGAAAAATTGTGGATTTCAACAAGATTTCCTGGATTTGACAGAATCTGGAATTTTGCCGCCTCGTAGTTTTGACTCATCAGTTGCAGATCGAAATGATCCATTGATGCCCCAAACATGGCCTCATTTCTTACCAGTACCTCACTCAGTTTACTGGAAACTGAATCAATACTGGTATTTAAATTCTGTCTTTCCCCGTTTATTTTTTCTATAGCCTGCTGTATGACAGCTCTGGAATGTATCTGATCCTTCACAGAATCCATGGAAAGACCGTTTTTTGCTTCAATGCTGAATTCATCTGAAGAAAACAGTTCAACGCGATTTGCTATCAGCGGTTCACTGCCTTGAATTTCTTTCTGAAAAACGACTTGACCATTATAAGATGATTCCCTGAGAATATTATCAATCTCCTGAAAACCTTCTGATGTAATTTTTGAAAATACTTCAGGATCGGCGTTTTCCGACGACATATATTTCAGCATAGTACTGAGTTTTTCTTCTATACTGTCCAAAGCCTGTTGAGCTGTCTGCAGCCCTGAAAGTTTATCATTACCCTGACGAAGATAATCATTGAGTTTTCTGGATGTATTGTTGATTGATACAGTGGAATTTATATCTGTTTTGTACTGGTGGATTGTAACTGATGGAAGCTCTCTTAGATCAGTTCTGGAATATGTCCTTAAGAGCTCTCTTGTTATACTTTTTGATGCTTCCTTCTGAAATTTTGTCCGGTCATATCCATAGCCGGTAAATTGTTTTATTATTGACATTTCACTACACCTGCCCCTTATCATCGAACTTTTTAAGGAAAACATTAATTGAGAAAAAATCTGTGAAAACAGTATGATATGATTATTAAATCATAACAGATCTTACTGAAATCTATCCAGTTCATTCATAAAATCAACATAATTAAAACCTGGATTAATTCCAAATCTGGTGAGTGAAAAATCAAATTTTACTGGATCCTCAGGATCATATTTTTTTAGATTTTCGGTAATTTCAATGGCGGTTTTATGATTTGCCTGATTATTACTGGTCAGTCCAAGAATTTTTGTAACCCTGAATAAATGAGTATCCAGAGGAACTTCAAGTTCAGATGGCTTTATGCAACTCCAGATACCGACATCCACATCATCTTTTCTTACAAGCCACCTGAACATAAGATTAAGTCTTTTCATTGCACTTGTCTGACCAGGATCCGGAAGAAGGGTCCTGGCATTGAAGGAGCCACAGGATAAAATGGTATCCACGAGCTTTTTCTGTTTTTGTCTAAGGGTGGTGGATTTATCTGAACATAAGATATTTTCCATGGAATTATATTTTCTCAATAATTCACCTGTTGCATATAGGAATTCAATTGTTTCTTCAGTAGTGGTGAAGCGATGTTTAATGCCTGAAAAAAGTATTTCAAGATCTTTTCTTTCTGAATTTATGAGAAACTCAGCCGGATGTTTTCCCATTGGTGTAAGTATTTTTTCAAGGGTATTTAAAATCTGAGCCACTCTACCATAGGCATAGGAGGATGATATAAGTGCAACAACCTCCACATCCTGAGGATCATCATAATTATAAAGCATCTGCAAAGGATCCGGAGACACATATCTACGAATATGTATTTTGTCGTATACATATGTCAGAAAATTATCGAGAGTCTCTGAATAAATGTGATTCATATTTGGATAAAAACTCCTTTTGCTGGAGTATAATTCATATTTCAACATGGTTGAAGATGGTTTTTTAGTTTCGCTGATAATGTATACCGGGGAGTACTGAAGTTTCGTACGGTTTTGCCGCATGGAATACATGAGTATACCCAATAGAGCAGAACTTTTGAATATTGCAGTTGAATATGAATAACAATGATAATACAATGCCGTCTGTATAACACTGATTTGAGTAATGCCGTGGGAGGCTGATATGAGAAGATTGACACTGCTTTTATCCATACTTTTTTTTGCTGGGTGTTCTCAGGAAAAAGAGGGAAGTAACTTTAATCTGGAAAATTTTTCAAGGACTTACTCTTCGGTAAGGGTTTTGAGAGGAGATGTTTTTCGCGGAAATCCTGTGAAAGCAATCACCGGCAGATGGTTGTCAGTTGACGGGGAAATAGTAAGTACAGGTGATGGCGAGGCTGAAATTACACATGAAAATGGTGTGGTTATTCACCTTGATAGTGTTTCCAAAACCCTGATAAAAAAAGATATGGCGGTAATTACAGGGGGAAGTGCCGTAATTGATTTTCCCGCTTCGTTTATGGGTGAAACATCATGGAAAGGCTGGAAGCTTCGTGCCAAGGGCAGTAGCATTCAATTGGTCAATGGCGAACGATCTTCCATGAATGTTTTCAGAGGTGAACTTTTAGCTGAAAAGGATGGAAAACGATTTCTTGTAAAAGAAGGAAATGCACTGTTTTTACTACCTTCTCCCAGTATCAAGCCTATTAAATGGTGGGAGCCGGGTAACGGTGAAAGTCAGTGGGAAGAAGATGATGAGAATAATCTTGTGCCCGGACAGGGGGTTTTAGGGGCAAGAAGGGCAGGAACAAAAGGTAAGGCACATTTGCCTCTTCTGATTAATTCCATGAAAATAAATGTGGAAGTTGTTGGGGATCTTGCAGTTACAACAATTACTCAGGAATTTTACAATCCCACTAGAGATACTCTTGAAGGTATATATCGTTTTGAAGCACCTAAAGGGGCTATGATAAACGGGTTTGCTGTTGATCGTCAGGGTAAACTTGTTTATGGAATCATTAAAGGTAAAACCCTCGCAAAAATACAGTATCAGAGTAATGTATATGCCGGTTCCACTGAAGATCCTGCATTGCTGGAACATGAGGAAGGCCGCAGGTACAGAGCATTTATTTATCCGATAAAAGCAGGGGAAAAAAGAAAAGTTCTTATTCGCTATACAACATGGATGGAACGCAGTGGAGAAACAAGAAACCACAGATCATACCATCTTCCACTTGTGGGAAATGACAACCGCTCACCAGAATACGGAGAACTTGATCTCACAGTTGATCTCAGTCAGAGCCGTGCGAGATTTGCCAAAGCTAATCTGGGGGTGACTCCTGATGGTACTTTACTTGAGCTTAAGGCAACTGATTTTATCAGTACAAGTGATTTCAATCTGCAACTGGAGGATGATGGGATGGAGGGTACCACCTCTTCGGGCTGGTATACAAGACCCGCTGGGAGGAAGGGTGATTCCATCAAACGTGGAGATTATTTCTTCGCGAGACTTTATCCCCTGAGTGTTTCAGAAGAAAAGTCCAGAAATGTTGATCTTCTTATGGTGGTTGACTTCAGTGCTGACACAACCAGAAGTCAGATATCACTGGCCAGACTGGCTGTTGAAACGGCTGTGTCAACACTGAGAAAAGGGGATCGAATGGCAATAGTCAGCGGAGATCTCGGGTTGAGGGAATCAAATATACAGTTTCTGGAGGCAGGCAAATCGGATCCAGTAGGTATTTTGGAAAAACTTGCCCGTGAGAAAAAGGGTGGAGCTACTGATATACTGGAACTTATCACTCAGGCGGGAAAACTTTTTCCATCTGAAAATCAGGCAAGAGCAGGGATACTGCTTTATATCGGGAATGGTAAACCCACCGTTGGGGAGTTAAAACCTGAAAGTCTTGCAGAAAAGTGGCATCAACTGCCTTACAATATAGGTTTCAGAGCTATTGCAACTTCTGATGGTGAGGGACTTGAAGTATTAAAACGTCTCAGTCAGGATGTTTCCCCTCTTTTACTCAGTGAAGTTGGGGTATTAAGAGAGCTGCCATCTTTCATTAATGATTTCAGAAAACCGAGGATACATAATCTTTCGGTTTCACTGAACGGCAATGTCGGCAAATTTTTCCCCAAGGATGAAATTCTGTATGAAGCAGGGAAAGTTTTAAATGTAAGCGGTAAAATGACTGGTGGCAAACTTCCCTCATCTATAATTCTGAAGGGTGAGAAGGATTCCAGACCATGGAGCAGGACCTTCAGTGTTGAATGGAATAGATTTACTGATGTTCGTGAAATAGCCAGAAGATGGGCTAATGAAGAACTTAAGGCTCTGCAGCTCGCAGGGGCCAGTGGTGAAGAGATTCTTGATCTCGGTATGCGTTTTGAAATAGTGACACCCTATACCAGTCTTTATGTCCCAACATTAAAGGAAGCACAGGAAATGGGGCTTAATCTTGAGGATAAAGAGGATGATTCCAGAAATCTCGAAAAGGATGAAGAAAAATCTGTAGCCCTGACAGAGAAAAACAAGGATTTTGCTGCTGAACCCAAAAGAGACAAATCAGTTCGTAGAGAGAAATTGCTGAAAAGTTTTTCCCAGGAAAATGAAGGTGCAGCACCCACAGGTACTTTATCCAGTGGAGGAAGTATCTACAAGTCGGAGAAGAAGGCAAAGAGAAGTCCCCGAAGATCGCACAGAGGAACTTCCAGAGTCTACTCAGATTCGACATCATCCGGACAGGGATATGGTCAGCAAAAGGGAGGAAAATTATCGGGTGTATTTGATAACAAAAATATGCCTGCTGAAATTCCTGCCGCAAAATTCAATGCCAGAACGAAAAAACCATCTTCATCCCTGAAAATTGATGACAGATCAGTCATGAGTGCTGATTCTGGTATTGGAATTGGCGGCGGTGGGGGTCTTGGTGGACGATTTGGTTCAATGGGAGGATATAACTTCAATGTCAGAGTGAGAAGCATGCCGCCAACAGTGATTGGAAAAATTGACAGGAATGAAGTATGGGCTGTTACAAGAGCACATCGCAGAGAGGTTCATCACTGTTATCAGAAAGTTCTGATGGAAAATGAATTATTAGCGGGTAGTGTCGGTGTTAAAATGGTACTTGCAAGGGGCAGAGTGATAAGTTGTAAGCCATTTATGAGTTTTCACAAAAAACTTGGTAACTGTATATGTTCCAGAGCGATGACGTGGAAGTATCCCCGACCGGAAAAAGGGAAAGTTCGAATGACTCAGTTGTGGATGTTTTCCAATACAAAAAAAGTGACAGGCTATGCAAAATCAGTTTCACCCGCTGTTACAGGCTTTGGTGGTTCTGGTTCACAGATTTTCCCGACTTCCAGAGGAAATACATATAATACATACAATCTCTTTTTCTGCAGAGACTGTAATTTTCAGAGAAAGCCTGATCCCTGTAGTGCTGCTTCAAAACTTCCTTTATGGCAACGCAGAAATTTATGGAAGGAAAGAATTGGAGCGAGGGGGATCAATTCTATTATAGAAGTTTATAATGACGCCAGAAAACTATGTGAACTCCCCAGTCCTCATTCAAAAATGGTTTTTCTCAGGCTTAGTATTTCAATGCTGCCTGATGTGAATAATCTTTTAAGATTTTACAGAAGATTCGTGCCTTCATATGGATACAGTGCATTTTTGAAAAGTGCAATTCTTGCAAGAATTAAAACAGTTCAGGAACTTCTTAAAGTCAGAGCATCCCTTGGGCTTAGTCAGACCACTTCAAGAACCAAAATAATGGATATTCTTGAAAAGGAAACTTCAGCCGAGAAAAAAATAATGGTTCTAAAAAAATTAATTAAATCCAACAAGAGCGACAGCTGGCTGAAAATTCTTCTATTGAATATTTTCGAAGACAAAAAAATGAAGATCAGAGCAAAGAACCTGATTTCTGAATTTTATGGAAATCCAATGCTTGATGAAGAGTTAAGACTGGAAACTGCTGAATATCTCATAAGAAACGGTGACACAAAGAATGCCAGAAGGCTTTTAAGTGAACTTGTTGAATTTGCACCTTCAAATCCTCAGCGCAGAAGGATTCTTGGTACTCTCTATATGGCTTATGGGTGGTACAAACTCGCTGTTAGAGAATTAACATCTCTGATGAGTCTCAGTGCCGGTTCAAGTGAATCAAAACTGCTGCTTGCAATGGCATATGAATACAGTGGAGAACACGAGAAATCTCTGGGGCTGATAGAAGAAATTCTGACAAAGAGTGAGCCCGGAAGTGATATCGTGAAAACAGCTAGAATAGTTGCATCAAGGCATCTTGCGGGTATGCTTTTAGCTGGAAAAAATAAAAATCACTCTGGAATTCATGACAGGGGTACTTCAATGGCACTGTATCGTAATGATGAATCCCAGAAAATTATTTTAAGTTATCTGCATCCAAGAAGTGATCTGGAATTCACTTGGGGTATTTCAGAAGAGAACATGTTAAGGGTTCCATTCCTTAAACCGGGCTGGGGAGTAGAGGGTGTTATTTCATCAAAACTTCCGGATGTTATACATCTCAGGGTTAGCAGAACTTCTAAAACCGCTAGAAATCCTGTGAACGCACAGTTGACCATAATTTTAAACGAAGGGAAACCAACTGAGAAGATTATTATTCGTCAACTTAAATTTGATTCTGCTAAATCGGAATATAAACTTACACTTACCAAAGGTGAATTGAAATGAAAGAGGCCACTATGAAAAATACACTGCTGGCAACTTTTTTTATGGCTGCAACCACATTAAGTTGTGGAAAACTGCCTGATAACGAAGTAAACCGTTCAAAATCATCTGTTGCCAATGCTCCGAGAGTCAGGTTTGAAAAAAGCATCGCAACTTTTGATCCCATGGGTGTGAATGCCAGAATTGGAAATTTTAATACGGACAGTATTTCAAGGGTTGGTGAAAAAACTGTTATTTCAACAACAGCTCACGGTTGGCTGAGACTTGATGATGGGGGAAATATACTTCTCGATAATCAAACATCCATTATTGCTGACACTGACAGTGTTTCACTTAAATCAGGACGTATATGGCTGGAAGTCAAACGCGACAAAAATATAAAAATCAGAGCCGGTTCCTATCTGCTTGAGTCAAGAAATGGCGCATTTGATGTTGAAATAAGAAAAGGAAGATATTTCATTCATCACCTTCGTGGTGAGGTGAATGTAATGGCCAAAAAACCTGTTCAACTTAAGGGTGGTACTTTTGAACTTACCGACAAGGGACCCTTAAAAGTGGAAAATGAACTGTGGGTTGATTGGACTGGTGGTTTTTCAAGACCTATGGTGAGTGGTGCAGGATACGGTATTTTAAAAGGGAAAAATTCAGGAAATGTTGGAGTCAATGCGTTGATTCTAAGGAAGCATTCAGTAAGTGTGAGAATAAAGAAAAGGGTTGCCATCACCGAAATAAAGCAGACATTTTTTAATCCGGTGAGTTACACGAGGGATGGTGAATACAGGGTACAGCTTCCAGTTGATGCTTCAATTCTGGAAGTTGAACTTCGCAAGGGAAGTACTGTAAGCAGTGGATATCTCAGTCAGGTGCAGGAAGAAACCAACGGCTATACTGATGAAAGTTTTTATATGCTTGGGGGTGGTAATTTCGGTGCTGAACTTAAATCACTTCCACCAAGTTCAGAAGTGGAACTAACTATTAAGTACGCACAGAAGCTTCCGGAGGAGAAGGGCAGACGACTATATTCCTACCTGATGAAGGGGGGGCAGAGATCAGGTGATTTTGAGCTTTCTATGAGGATTGAGGAAACTGGTGCAAAACTTAGAAGCGGCTGGGGGGGAATATTTGAAAAGAGACGTATGATCATCCGACGTAATGATTTCACACCGGGCAGTGATTTTGTAGCTGAAATCTACCCGGATGAGCAGTCTCAGGTTCTTATGGAACTACCCCGAAAAGGTAAGGATAAAGTTCCCTTTATGCTGAGTATACCGATGTCCCAGATTGCCTCTAAACTTAATGTGGGAAATGTTTCCAATGATGGAGTGAATATGGTGATGCTTCTTGATCTGAGTGCATCACTGGACAGCGGAAAAATCCAGATGCTAAAAACTGGATTTGCAAGTGTTCTGGAAAAGTTCAGATCCTCCGATAAACTTGCAGTATACGTTTTAAGAAATGACATAATACCTCTTGATGGTGCTGGACTTGCATCTGTAAGTTCCGAAAGAATAAAAAAACTTTCTGAAAATCTATCAAGAATGGTACCGGGTGGTGCAACAGATCTTGGAAAAGCTCTGGAAAAAGCAGCAGTTGTTATACCCGGCGGAGAAGGAACAATTCTATATATCGGTGATGGTAATCCCTCAAGGGGCGCCATGCTCGGTGAAGATTTAAAAACGTTTATGTCAATAACTGATCCTCCACCGGTTTTCAGAGGAATTATTCTTGGTGAAAATCATGGTGGCACTTCTCTTGATGTTCTTGGAAAAGTCTATACTGCATCAACAGTTAGAAAAATGACCGGTATTATAAATGGAGTTATTGAGGAAACAGCTGCATCAAGCTTCAAGGAAGTAAGAGTTCTACTAGGAAATAAAGCCTCCAAAATTACACCTGTGGTTAATCCTACACTCGGAATAAATCAGACCCATTATGTAAGTGGATTTATTTCCAAACCGGTTCCCAAGGATTTTGAGATTCAGGGATGGATAAAGGGTAAAAAATTCAGCACGCGGCTTCCTCTGAAAATCAGTCACAGCAGTGACAGTGAAATTATTGAAAGAATGTGGGCTTATTCCAGAGTGGATGATCTTATCTCCCAGGGTAGCGGGAAACTCAGTGTTTCATCCTTTGCAATGGAAAATAAGCTGGTTACGCCTCTGACAGCCATGCATTTTGTTACAACCGGTGTTGTGGGATCTTCCATAAGACTCTCCAGTGCACTTTTCAGCGAGTTGCCATCAGTGAGGGCATTCCACTTCAGAATGATTCAGAATCGTCCTCCTTCAGAGATAACCGGACTTTCACTTCCTGATATTCAGGCAAACTCAGGTATTTTCAATATGTCATTTTATTACAGCAGACTTTTGAATGAAAAAAGCAGAAAAGAAGCTGTTGTTGATTGTTATAACAGGAAAGCACTTTTTATGCCCAGTGCAGGTGGAAGTGCCACTTATGAATTTGAGGTGGAGCCATCAGGAAGAATTAAGCAGTTTAAACTTTACTCAACAACCATTACAGATCAGGATGTTTTAAAGTGTATAGACAGAGCATTGAAACTAATGCCTGATCTGGTGGCAATGCCATCCGGAAATGAAAACCTTGTTTTTCGTCATATATACAGTTTTAAAAGTACCGGACAGATTGTTCCGGTAAAATGCAGCAAAATTTCCAGATCATACATTGAAGTCAGAAGAAGATCCTGGTTATCAGCTCTTGGATACAGTCCAAGAAGTTACACTGCCGAACAGGTATTCAGAAAAGCACTTAATGCCTGTGAAATCAGTGACTGGATATCCAAAAAAGCTTTACTGGACGTTATATTGGACAAACTCAATATGTCTAACAGGCTTGCCTTTGCATCTCTTATATCTGATCAGGGATGGGTTGTTAAAAATTATGTGAAGGAAAAGATATTCAGAAGTATTAAATCAGTTCAGGACTCTTTTCTGGTGGCAAGACACTTTAATCTTGGGGGAAGTGCTCTTGTAGGTGCTGTTAAAAAAGAGCTTGTTAAACTAGATAATGATAAAGAATTCAAAAAGTTAAATACTCAGGAAAAAAGTCTGAAACGCATGGAACTCATAGCAAAATTCCACAGACTTGAAAAAGACAGTGTTGAATTGACTCTCATGTATATTCAGGCAACTTCAAAGGCTTCCAGAAAAGATCTTTCCTCTTCACTTGTTCAGGGATTGCTTTGGAGAAAAGATCTGACAAGTGGCCAGAGAGTCAATTTAGCTGAATATCTAATGGAAAACAAAATGGATAATGAATCCAAGCTGGTTATTTCCACTCTGGTGGAACTGGCTCCATATGATCCTCTTACCAGAAAAAAACTGGGAGATTTTTTCTATGGACATGGTCTTTTTGAAGATGCTCTAAGTGATTATAAAGTACTGAAATGGCTATTACCGAGACAGATCACACCCGAAGTGCTATTAGCACAGACCAGAATAAAAAGAGGGGAGACTGAACTGGGATTAAGAATTTTTGAAAAACTTATGCTTTCAAATGGAGATTCTCTTGCAAGGCACTTGCTTATACTGAACCTTGCCATGATTCAGGATCAGTACCTTAAAAAAGGTAAAAACATATCCCATATAAGAGCAAGGGTCAGACGTAATGGCCTTCTTGAAGAGGAAGGATCATCATATGTTGTACTTGAAGTAAATCGTGGGACTGTTTTTATTCAAAGTACCAATAAAGAGGACTACGCCAGTTATCATGAGGCTGTTCGGAAAAAAGTGAAACCTGAAGACCTTCCGGTTTTAAGCTGGGATAACCCCGGTGTTGCTCAGAGCTCTCTGGGTCTGTTCATGTTTCCTTTAAAAACCGATCGTGTTGATATGATTTACAGAGTTAGAATTCTTAAAACAGGTACTGCTCCACTGGAACCCGATGCTGTTGCATCGCTCAAAATAGTCAATGATCTATGGAGGAAAAATTTCAGTGTTGCATCAGTTCCATTGAAACTAAAGCATGGGGTCACTTATTTTTATTCGTACACCCGTGATGGAAAATTTACTCTTTTAAAGGAAGAAGAAGATAAAATTCCTGAAAAGAAAAAAGAAATTTAATTTAATTATACTGATCTCTTGACACTTTTCTCAATATCACTATTCTCTTCCTCCGTATCCGGTATTGGGAACATATGGTTCACAAAGTCCCCTTTCGGGCCCTGTATCCGGAATAATAAGGAGTTTCAAATGTTTGCAGTAATTAGAACCGGTGGTAGACAGTATAAAGTTGAGCCCGGCAGTTTTGTTCGTGTGAATAAAATTAATGGTGAAGCTGGAAGTGAGATCACTCTTGATGACGTTCTTCTTTATTCCAATGGCGAAGAAATCAAAATAGGGAAACCCTCAATTAACGGTGCCAGTGTTTCTGCACGTATCGTCAGACAGGGAAAAGATCGTAAGATAATAATTTATAAATACCGTAGAAGAAAAGACTCAGCCAGTAAGAAAGGACATCGTCAACTCTTTACTGAACTGCAGATCACAGGTATCAAAGCCTGAGGAGGAATGAATTATGGCTCATAAGAAAGGACAAGGCTCTACCAGAAACGGTCGTGATAGTGCTGGTCAAAGAAGAGGTATTAAACTTTTCGGTGGTCAGGCCGCAAGAGCTGGAAATATTATCGTCAGACAATTGGGAACAAAAATCCACCCCGGCAGAAATGTTGGACTTGGAAAAGATTACACACTGTTTGCACTTATTGATGGAACAGTAGTTTTTGAATCCTATGGACAAAATAAAAAAAGAGTCCATGTGGAACCCGCCGCCTGATTTATCCTTAAATTTTCCCCTTTGAAATATCATTGAAACCGTTTAGTTTTTATACCGGTGTTATTTATTAGGATCTGGAGATATATCCATGAATTTTGTTGATGAAGCTAAGATAGAGGTTGTTGCTGGAAACGGGGGAGATGGTTGTGTTGCCTTTCGCAGAGAAAAATATCGTCCCAAGGGAGGTCCAAGTGGAGGTGATGGAGGTAATGGAGGTAGTGTACTTTTAGAAGGAAGCTCAAATCTTACAACTCTTCAGGATTACAAGTATCGTCGCACCTATAAAGCTGCAAGAGGCGGACACGGTGAAGGTCGTGATATGTATGGAAAAAGTGCTGAAGATCTTATACTGAAGGTTCCTGTTGGAACAGTAGTCAAAGACGATGATACGGGAGCTTTGTTAGCTGATATAACTCAGCATGGTCAGATAATTAATGTAGCTCAGGGAGGAAGAGGTGGATTTGGTAATATGCACTATGTAAGTTCCACCAATCAGGCTCCCATACAGGCTACATCAGGTGGTGAGGGTGAACACCGGTTCCTCAAACTGGAACTCAAACTTTTAGCAGACGTGGGTTTGCTGGGTTTTCCGAACAGTGGAAAATCAACACTTCTCAGCATTGTCAGTGCTGCAAGGCCAAAAATTGCTGATTATCCGTTTACTACAGTTATTCCTAATCTGGGAGTTGTGAGTATTGACGATGAGAGAAGATTTGTAATGGCTGATATTCCTGGTCTTGTTGAAGGAGCCAGTGAAGGTCGCGGTCTTGGACACAGATTTCTGAAACATCTTGAAAGAACCAGACTTCTTGTTCATCTTGTGGAATACGCTTCGGAAGATGATATTTCGTATGGGCGTAATCCTGTTGAGGAAGTTGAAATACTTGCCAAAGAACTTAAACAGTACGATTCAGCCTTAGGGTCATGTCCACGTATAATTGTAATGACTAAAATAGATTTATGCGCATCTGAGGATATTTTGGAAGAATGGAGAAAAAAATTCAGTCCACTGGAATTTTTTGCGATAAGTTCAGTAACTAAAAAAGGACTCAAACCTTTACTGGATGCAATCTGGCAAAAAATTTCCAATGAGGTATGATTGCTTTTCTTGAATGAAAGGATTTCACAATGTTTCGTATGATGGTTATTTTCCTGATTCTCCCGGGTGTATCATATGGCAGTAAATCCGGTCCGTTGCCTTCACAGATACCGGTTCCCAATAATACAAAAATTCTCAGTTCAATTCCTGAAAAAACAATTAAAATAGGTAGCTGGGTAAGTTACCAGATCAGAGATCTCAGAAAAAATAAAAAATATTCCATTCGGATTGCTTTTGTTGGTCGTGAGGATGCCGGAAGAAAAACATGGATTGAAGTCACTCTCAAGGGAATAGGTAAAACCATATATCTTAAAATGCTTTTCAAAGGAAAACCGGGACAGCAGATGGGTGATCCCGAGGAAACAATAGTTAAATTCGGAAAAATGTACGCAATGAGACTTCCCACGGCGAAGCATCCCGACTCGATTGTTCCTGTTCTTTTTAGAAAACCTTTGAAAAAACCTAAAGTTGTTGGAAAAATGGATGTGAGAACCAGCGCTGGTATTTTTCCAGGTGCTCTGAAAGTAAAAGGTGTTGATGCCGATGGTAACATTGTTGAGATGTATCACCATAAGAATGTTAAATTATGGGGTATGCTTAAATTTTCAGATTCTAAATTTGAAATGGAGCTTACAGGACAGGGTCTAGGGGCAAGAAGTAGAATAAATGAAAAACCTGCTCCATTTATGATGCCTAGGTGAAAGCAATGAAAAAAAAAGAAGATATAAGTTTGTTTAAAAACCTGTCGGAGGGAATTATAGAAGTTTCTTCCGAGTGTAGTGAAGAGCTCATGAAAGCAGTATCCTTTTTTAACAATGGAAATTTCAAAAAAGTGAGAGAAATTTCAACTCGAATAGTGTCTGATTCTGAATTTTCAGAATATGATCAAAAAGCTGCAAAGGAATTGCTTTCCAGAACAGGTATTGATCCCGTGCTTTTATATATTTCTCTTTTTGGAATTTTATTTTTTATTTTTATAGGGATATGGTCCTGGGTTCAGTCCCATTAACTTTTTGAAGATTGACTATCATTTTTTTGTTTTCTGTTTTTGTTTTTCATGTAGCATTCCGTATTCAGAAATTCAGCGGAAATATTATTTAAATATAGTTTTTGCTGGGTTCGAGGTCATCTGTTCATCAAGATGATCCAAGTTCACTAAAATGAAAAAATTGTCCCCGGATGCATGTGTCCGGAACATTCTGCGGGCTGAAGTGCCCGGCAATTTGGAGGAAAGAATGAAAAAATCAATACTTGTTATGGTTTCAATATTTGCACTGGGTGCATGTGGTGGAGTTCCCCAGGGAACATACAATGCACAGGTTCTCAAAACAAAAACCGCAGAAAGCAGGGCTGCAGAACTGGAGAAAAAACTTCAGGACACAGAAAAGCAACTGGCATCATTAAAAAGTGAAAATGGAACTCTTCAGAGAGATTCTGACTCCAGCAATAAAAAAATCGCTGAACTTACACGTGAATCAGTAAGGATCAGAGGTGAACTTTCCAGAATGATGAGTGCCGCTCCGAAAATTTGCTCATTTGGTTCAACTTCAAATAATCAGGATCAGAAAAAATGTACTGAAGTAAGAGCCTTTGTAAAATTTGCTCCCAGAAGTGTGTTCCGTGTGGCTCCAAACATGATGGAAATGCGTACAGATAAAAGTCTGGAAAAAACAATCAAACCTATACTTCTTAATTCTGGAAAAATAATCTCTGACTGTTATCTGAAGGCTAACCTCAGAGCCCGGAAAAATTCCACTTCTCACTTTGAGTTTTCATTTTCAGTGGGTAAAAACGGCAAAGCCACAAACCCTGTGGTTTCACATAAATACAAGATGAATGGGGCTGCTCTCAGATGTCTTAAAAACAGTATGAAAAAACTTGTTTTCGGGAAAACTGAAAGAGATTTCACTGCAAATTATGGGGTTTCCTTTAATATTATCAGTAAACCACTTATGGGCTGCACCATAAAGAAACCGGTAAAAAAGGTTAAGAAAGCAAAAAAAGTAAAAGTCCGTAAAGCTAAAGTCGTTAAAAAGAAAAAGCCTGTTAAAAAAACTAAAAAAGTAAAAAAGACTAAATAGTTATAGATATTTTATCCTTCACTTTCTTAAATCAGTTCACAATAAAATTTTAATTCAGAAATTATCTGCTCTATACATACTTTTCATCCTTCCAAAAAGACATTCATCCGTTGTTTTGGTACGAAAAATATTTCAGGTGCCATCACTTCTGGGATAACTGGCAATATTTGTAGACATTGAATTATTTAACGGTGTATAAATCATAGTTCAGGCATTATCAAAAAGAAGGTGACTGGTAATTACATCCTGAAAAAAACTATTTATCCTTTGTCATGAGGATTCATACGGAGATTTTAATGACGGAAAATACTTCAAATACTGAAAGTCAGCAGGGATACGGTTTTGGTATGATGCCGGTATTTCTGACGGCAATCAGTACAATTTTAGGTGCCGTACTTTTTTTGCGTTTCGGTTGGGCTGTGGGACATCAGGGTATTTGGGGGGCATTATTAATAATTGTGGTCGGTCACATAATTACAATTCCTACTGCTCTGGCAGTTTCAGAGATAGCTACAAACAGAAAAATTGAAGGTGGTGGTGCTTATTATATTATTTCCAGATCCTTTGGTACAAATATCGGGGCTGCTATTGGTGTAAGTCTCTACCTGTCACAGGCCATCTCTGTGGCATTTTATCTTATCGCATTTGCACAGAGTTTTACTCCTCTTTTTGCACTGATTCAGTCCAGTTTTGGGTTTACCCCCGATCCAAGAATGATTTCCTTACCTGTGGGACTTATTTTAGCTGTTCTGGTATTCAAAAAAGGCGCATCCATGGGAATGATGGTTCTTTATATGGTTGTTGCTGTACTGTTTATCAGTCTTCTGGCATTTTTTGTGGGTGGTGGATGGGATTTTGGAAATCTTGGGAAAACCAGTGCTCCAATTGCGAATAATCATTCGTGGGCTTTTGTGTTTGCTGTCTGTTTTCCGGCATTCACCGGTATTATTGCCGGTGTTGGTCTCAGTGGTGATCTTAAAAACCCACGAAGATCCATTCCTCTTGGAACAATGATCGCAACAATTGTGGGAATAGTTATATACGTTCTCACTGTGATAAAACTTGGACTTAACGGAACCCCTGCGGAACTTGCTTCTGATGAACTTTATATGTCAAAAGTTGCCCTGTGGGGTCCCATTATTCCCCTTGGTCTTGCTGCTGCAACTCTTTCCTCGGCTATTGGTTCCCTTCTGGTGGCTCCGAGAACAATGCAGGCTCTGGCTGGGGATCAGTTGTTTCCATGGGAAAAGTTGAACAAACTATTTTCAAGTGGTGTGGGAAAAGCAAATGAACCACTCAATGGAACAATTCTTACAATGGTGATTACAATAGTATTTATTGTTCTTGGAGACGTTAACGCTGTTGCAACTGTTGTTTCACAATTCTTTCTGGTGACTTATGGTGCTATTTGCCTTATTTCTGTAATGGAGCATTTTGCGGCAAATCCATCCTATAGACCATCCTTCAGATCTAGGTGGTGGATTTCACTTACAGGAGCAGTTGGTTCCATAATAATGATGTTTGTCAGTGGTGTTATTGCCTCAATTGTGGCTGTTTTATTCATGACAGTGATTTATGTGAGCATGAGAAGAACACATAAAAATGAACAGGGAATTGCCATACTTTTTAAAGGTGCGGTACAGCAGATGGTAAGGAGACTTCAGATATGGCTTCAGAAAAATCGTACTCCTATCAGGGGTGCAGAGTGGAGGCCTTCATTCATTGCTGTCAGCGGGTCAACTTTTACCAGGCTTACAGCATTTGATCTTCTGAGGTGGCTTGGGCACCGCCAAGGATTTGGAACGTATTTTCACTATATTAAGGGGTTCTTAACATGGGAAACAAATCAGAGAGCTAAAAAGGAACTTGAAAAAATCATAAAACTCACTGGAGATTCTGAAGCTGGTATTTATGCAGATACAATCGTTTCTCCTTCATTTACAACTTCGATTGCACAGATTATTCAGGTTCCCGGGGTTGCAGGAATGGATAACAATGGTCTTATCCTTGAATTTTCAAATGATGAAAGTTCCAGTAATGAAACGATGACTGATATAAAAAACGGTGTTTCACTTGCTCTTGAATGTGATTTCAATATCTGTGTATTCAGATCATCAGATTACAGGTGCGGGTTCAGATCCAGAATCCATATATGGTTGACTCAGGAAGAACTGGGTAATTCAAATCTGATGATTCTTTTAGCCTATATTATGATGGGACATCCTGATTGGTCTCATGGGGAGATCAGTGTTTTTGCTGCAATACCCGAAGATATGCTTGAAAAAAGAGGACAATTCCTGCGTGATCTCATACACAAAGGAAGGCTGCCAATTTCTCCCCAGAATATTCAGGTTCTGCCATATACCTCCTGGTCTTCATATGAAGAACTTGTTACCAGAACATCCGGGGAAGCTGATCTCGTTATGACCAGTTTTACCCGTGAACAGTTCCTGAAATTCGGTACAAAAGTGTTTACGAAGTTTGATAAACTCAGGGATGCTATTTTTGTATGTTCTGAAGGACAGGAAATTTTCCTGCTGGATGAGGATGAGAAAGAAGATGCTTCCATTGAAAATGAGGAAAAAACAGAAAATTCTGATGATATTTCTGAAAAGGATCATAATGAACATTCCTCAGAATATAAGGACTGAATAGGCTCTGCCTTGCTCTATTTTTCCTGAGATAAATAGAAAATAATAAAAAAACAACTTGATATTTGAGACGGCTCCAGCTAATAAGTAAGTAGTTACTTACATTATGTCAGGATGTGTAATTATGATAGAACGTAAAACATCTGAGGAACGTAAAGAAGAAATAACAGCGGCGGCTATTAAAATTCTTTCAGAAAAAGGGTCTAAAAAATTTACCAGCAGTGCTTTGGCAAAAGAGGTTGGATTATCATCCGGTGCCATTTTCAGGCATTTTGATACCATCACAGAAATTGCTGATTTTATAGTAGAAAAAGTGTATTTCAGACTCTCAGGTCAGGCAGTTAATATTTCAGATGATCCTATTGAAAATATTGAATTATTTTTATTAAAACCACTAAAGTTTATTTCAGAATATCCCGGTATAATAAAGATAATATTTTCAGGTCAACTCGAACTGGTTACAAGTCCCCAAAGCAGTGAAAAACTCCGTTCTCTTCAAAGACATACTTTTGAATTTATAAGAACTAATCTTATTGATGCATCAGAGAAAGGTTTCCTACGGGAAAATACTGATGTGGATGCACTGACGGTGATAATAACAGGAACTTTACTAAGTGCTTCAAATCAGGTGAGTTCTAATTTTTCTCATCAAAAATCATCAGATGAATTAAATCAGGCAGTACTGAAACAACTAGTTAAACTCATAAGGGGATAAAATGAAAAATACCACAACAAATAAACGTGTGTTTTTTATAACAGAAGTAAGTACTTACTTACTATTGATTTTAATTTCTTCCTCCTGTTCGAAAAAAGAATCTTTTAATAGAAAGGTCTCCCCAAGAGCCGTGGTAGTTACTAAAATTAAATCAGATAATGTTAATAATTCGGTAATATCAACCGGAACAGTACATAGTACAGATGAAATTGTTGTTTATTCCGCCATTGCGGGAAAAATATTTTCTATTCCATTCAATGAGGGAGAAAAAGTGAAGAAAGGCAATGTAATTCTAAAAATTACAGCTCCTGAGATGACTGACAGAATTTCAAAGCAACTAACTGAGAGATCAAGGGTTGAATCGCAAAAGGAATTCTACTGTTCGCAAGCCATCAGAGAAAAAGAGCTTTATAAAAAAGGAGCAATTACAAAAGTACAGTATGATTCATCAATTCTTCAATGCGATATATGGAAAAAATCTCTAGCCACCAGTAGAAGTGCGATAACTGAACTTTATCATCTTGCATCGAAAAGAGTTGAAAGGTCTCCTGTTAAAGGAAAAATAATCAAATGGTATCAAAGACCCGGAGAAAATGTAGTTCCTGGAAAACCGGTAATACTGGTTGGAAATGACAAAATGGAGGTAAGAGCTAATTTCCATGAATCAGATGTTTCAAAGGGAATAAGAGTGGGAATGAAAGCAATAGTAACAGGACCGGGTGGTGAGAGTATTGTTACTAAAGTTAAATCCGTTGGTAATCTTGCGACTGGAAAATCCAGAATGGTGGAAATAAAACTACCACTCAAAAATGAAAAGAGATTTCTCCATGGAATGAGCATGAAAGTCGAAATTATAACAGAGGAATTTAAAAAATTATTTATAGTTGATGAAGATTCTTTGTTTTATAAAAACGGTAAACCAGGTGTTTATTTACTTCAAAAAGATACTCTGAAGTGGATTGAAATTAAGGTTTCAGTTCGGACTGATAATCAAGTGGGAATAAAAGGAAATTTATCTACTGATAGTTTTATAATCAGGGGAAAAGATTCACAGTTATCTGAAAATTTAAAAGTTTATCCGGTATATGAGGGAGAAAAAAATGAACATTATTAAACTCATTCTGGGTAACAGGTACTTTGTCTGGGCTCTGGCAATAGGCATTTCTATTTTTGGAATTCGTTCGTATCTGAAAATTCCAATTCAACTGTTTCCTGATACCGCACCTCCAATGATAAATGTTGTTACATCCTGGCCGGGAGCTGCTGCTTCTGATGTAAATGAAAACCTGACCAGAGTTTTAGAGGAAGAATTTTCAACTCTTGAAGGAGTTAAAAAAATTAAATCATCATCACAGGATAATATGTCCATAACCAGTATTGAATTCAGTTACAAAACAAATGTGGATATGGCTGCTGTTGATGTTCAGAATGCGGTTTCCAGAATTCGCGACACTCTCCCAAAAGGAATTTCTGAACCTGTTATACTAAAATTTTCCACTGCAGATAAAAGTGTGATTACAATTGGATTAGCGGGAAAAGATCTTATGAATATCAGGAGATTCGCAAAGGACAAACTAGCTCCGGTACTTCAAAGAATTGATGGGGTTGCAAGTGTTGATGTATTTGGTGGCAATGATGAAAATATTATTGTTGATGTTGATTTACATGCCGCAAGAATTCACAACCTGAATGTTCAAAAAATATCGGGTATAATTTCCGGGTCAAATATTGCTGTTCCTGCAGGTCAGATACGAAATGCTTCGAGCAGAATAATGTACCGTCTTAATTCCAGAGTTTCAAGTCTGGACGAATTAAGTAAGTTGATGATTCCTGTGGATGGCGGAATGTTTATTCCCCTGAATAAAATTGCTGCAGTAACCAGAAAAAGTGCTGACGATGATTCGTTTTTTTCGATAAATGGCATGAAAAGTGTTGCTATTTCAGTATATAAGACAAAATATGCAAATAATGTAGATGTAGTTCATAAAGTAGATAAAAAGATAAAACAGATTAAAAAAGATTATCCTGAAATTCAATTTATCACAGGTGAAGAAAGTGCAACTTTTACAGAGACTTCCATAAAAAATCTTTTCTCAAACATATGGCAGGCCCTGTTACTTGCAAGCTTAATTATTTTTCTCTTTCTGGGAAGGATCAAATCCAGTTTAGTTACCGTAGTCTCAATGCCGCTTTCATATCTGATGACATTTTCTCTTATGTATATGTTTAATGTAGAATTCAATATGGTTACATTAAGTGCTGTAATTCTTGCGGTGGGTATGGTTGTGGATTCAACTGTTGTAGTTCTAGAAAATATAATGAGGTTTTCTCATACAGAGAAGCCAGAGGATGCAGTTATTCTGGGTACTTCTGAAGTAATGCTCAGTGTCCTAGCTGGAAGCGGAACAACTCTGGCGGTACTTATACCTCTTCTGTTTCTGGAAGGATTTATTGGAAAAACGTTTGGACCTTTGGCTTTGACACTGGTCTTTTCATTTTCAAGTGCTGTTGTGGTTGCGCTGGTTCTTGTTCCGGTCTTATCAATCTGGAGTTGTGCACCCTTTAAATGGGATAAGTTTTTTGAAAAAATCACAGTTCCCTTTATTGTAATCATGGACAAAATTAAAATCTTTTATGTTACACTTCTTGATTTTGCGCTGAAATTCCGGTTCTTATCATTGCTGATTCTTCTGGCAGGTTTTGCTTTTTCCGCAAAAGGTTTGATGTCTCTGGGAATGGAAGTACTTCCAAGGATGGACAGCGGCAGTTTTACAATAAATGTGGAAACACATAGCGGAAGTTCACTGAAGCATACAGAAAATGTGATGAGGAAAATCGAAAAAATTCTGAAAACAGAAAACGACATTTTAAAATTTCAGACTCAGGGTGGATTTGAAGAAGGAATGAAACCATCCGGGACGGGAATATCGGGGTCCACTCAGGGAAGTATAAGTATTACCCTGACTGACAGGACAAATCGGAAAGAATCCATCTGGGAAATTCAGAGGAATTTAAGGGAAAAGATTTCAAAGGTGCCGGGAATTAAAAATTTCACAATTTCTGAAACCGGAACAACTGCAAAAGCAACAACAGTTGCTCCAGTGATAATTAGAATTACCGGTGAAAATTCAATTGTACTGGATAAAATTGCAAGTGATATTATGGATAAAATTGCTGCAGTAAAAGGAATTTCAGACATAAGAAGAGGGTGGAATAAGGATCAACTTCTTAAGGAGATGACACTGAACGAGGAAAAAATTAAATCTGCAGGTCTTAATTCTGCAACAATTTCATCAATTCTTAACAGTGGGTCTGGTGGTCTTAAGTCAGGAGAATTTCATGATAATAAAGGTTCTCCTGTGGATATCAGAGTCAGATATAAGGATAGATTTTCTGAGGATGATTTATTGAATTATCTCGTAATGTTGGGTGATGGAACATTTCTACCTTTGAGATATCTTGTAAATATTACTTCAAAAAATACCCAGGGGCTTTTTACAAGAGAGGATCTTTCTCCTTCTCTTGACATTCTTGCATCGGCGTATGGGAGGCCACTGAATTTTATAATCCGTGATGTTGAAGATGTACTTAAGGATATAACAATCCCGAATGGATATAAGGTATTGATGACTGGTGAAAAATCAGATCTTGATGAAGCAAAAGGTGAGCTTTTAAGTGCCCTTTCCATGGCACTTTTACTGGTATATCTGCTCCTGGTTTCTCAACTGCGTTCATTTGTTCATCCGCTAATTATCATGTTCAGTATTCCCCTTTCCATAACAGGTGTGTTTTTGGCACTTAAGATAGCTGGCAAACCTCTATCAATGCCCGTTATGGTTGGACTAATACTTCTTGCAGGAACAGTGGTTAATAATGGTATTATACTTTTTGAGTTTATCCGCCAGAAAAGAAATGAGGGAATGGAGAGAAAAAATGCACTTCTGGAGAGCGTTGAAACCAGATTCCGTCCGATAATGATGACATCGTTGTCAACAATTGCAGGAATGATTCCACTGGCAATGGAATGGGCCCTGGGGGCAGAAAGATTCTCACCACTGGCAATAGCTGTCATTGGCGGAATGACAAGTGCAACATTTCTCACCATGGTTTTCATCCCCGTACTTTATGACCTGGTGGAATCATTGGCCGATAATATGAAAATTATAACTGGAAAATTAACGAAATGATTGAATTATTGGCCATGTTTTTTTTCCGCCCAGGTTATTATTTCCATAAGTTCAGGGTCATCCATATAGAGTTTTTTCAGGGTATTTAAATTGTTTGTAAAGGATGTAGTATTATCACTTGAGGTGGTTTCACTGATAATATAATTGATACTGAGTTTTCTTTTGGACATCCTTTCCAGTACAGTTTTTTTGAAATTCCCCTTTGTCAGTGACGGAAAATTTTCGAAATCATCATCCGAAAGGGGAGTTTTTTTATTCTGAATTATATTTTTATGCAGATATGGACAGACAAGTACACATTTTTCACATCCCCAGAAAATTCCATCGTATTTATCCCTGATATTTTCCGGGGGTACTTCTCTTATCTCAGTTGTGTAATAACTGAGACACTTCCTGACATCAATAGTCTGATCGTCACATATTGCCCCGGTGGGACATGAATCAATACATAGTGTACAATCACCACAGTTCATAAATTCAGATTTATTTTCAGTTGTATCCAGTTTGTGACTAGTAAGTATTTCACCCAGAAAAACATTTGGCCCCACTGATGGAAGTATGAAATTTCCGCTTTTCCCAATCCACCCCATTTTGCTTTTTGCAGCAGCAGCCCTTTCAGCTATGGGAAAAATATCCACGGCTACGAAAAATTTTCCTCCAAAACTCTGTTCCAGTGTTTGTGCTATTTTATGTAGTTTTTCCCCCAGGGAATAATGATAATCAGTTCCAAGAGCATATGATGCGAATTTTGAATTTTCCCCGACACTGTATGAAAGAGCAAAACTGATAACAGATTGAAGATCATTAAAAAAAAATGAAGGGTTACTTCTTGTGGAAATATTGTTTTCCATGTACTTCAGTTTTCCATGTCTTCCTTTTCTGACCCATGATTCCAGAAAACCTTCAACATCATATGGCGGTGTACTGACACCCCATCCATCAAGACCCTCCGATTCAGCCAGTTCGCTGATCATTTTTAAAATAGATTTCGACATCAGTGACATAATTTTACCTGTATTGAAATTATCCTTAAAACAGATCCATGGCAATTGTCAAAAGGAACATGATAAATCAAAATTTGTGAAAGGAATGTTTCAAGTATATTCTGCCCATTGCGGATCAATAGAGGTTATATGTTTTGCAGTAACCCAGGTTATATCCTCAATGGTATTTAAAATTGAAAGTGAATTGATATGCCGGAAAAAATTACTGAAAAAATACTAAAGGTAATAATTGCAGGAGGAGGTACCGGAGGTCATCTTTATCCTGGAATTGCTTTAGCAGATCACTTCAGAGAAACAGGTGCACAGGTACATTTTGTGGGAACCCATAGAGGGATTGAGAGTAAGGTTATTCCATCTGAAAACTATCCTCTTCATTTTATTCCGGTTAGAGGACTGAAGGGTGGAAGAATATGGGCTACCCTTGCCGGTCTTTTTATACTGCCTGCAGCATTTTTCAGATCCATCGGAATTCTAAGGAAGATAAAACCTGACATTGTTGTGGGTGTAGGTGGTTATGCATCAGGGCCACTTGTTTTTACTGCAGCACTTTTGCGGTATAAATCCTTCATTCTGGAACAGAATACCCATCCCGGGATCACAAACAGGATTCTTGGAAAGGTTGTCAGGAAGATTTATGCTTCATTTCCTGAAAGTAAAAATTATTTTCCTGAAAAAAAATTTATTTATTCAGGCAATCCGGTAAGAAAAAAAATAATTGAAAATATTGAATCCGGGCAATCTGAAGAATCCTCTAGTAAGGTACATATGCTGATTTTCGGAGGATCGCAGGGTGCTCATGCAATAAATGCCGCAATGGCAGAAGTGGCTCCGCTTTTAGATGATCTTTCTCTTGAGGTAAAACATCAGACCGGTCCAAAAGATCAGCAGAGTGTGGAGAATGCCTGGAAGAAAAGTGGTCTGAATTTTGAAAGTTCAGAGTTTATATACGATATGCATAATGCCTATAAATGGGCTGATATAATAATCTGCCGTGCAGGTGCAACCACTTTAGCTGAACTTGCTATTGCCGGAAAAAGCGCAATTCTTATACCTTTTCCCTATGCCACTGATAATCATCAGGAGTTGAATGCAAGAAGTTGTGAAAAAGCCGGTGGAGCTTTTTGTATTACAGAAAAAGAACTTACGACGGAAATACTGGCGGAAAAAATCAGGATGCTGGTGAATGATAGTGAACTCAGGAAAAAAATGGCTGAAGATATGAAAACTCTGGCAAAAAAGGATGCGCCCCAAATGATCAGAGAAGATATGCTTAAAATCTTAGCAAAATAAATTTCCAACTGCTGGAAAATGGAGATAAAAAATGAGCAGACCCAAAAGACTCTTCAAGGAGAGAGTGAAAAAGATTCATTTTATCGGTGTCGGTGGAATAGGAATGAGCGGAATAGCTGAAATTCTTATAGATCTCGGCTATGAAGTCAGTGGAAGTGATCTCAGAAAGAATGATAATACACAGCGTCTTGAGAACAAGGGCGCAGTGGTTTTCGAAGGACACAACGGAGATTATGTCTCAAATGTGGATGTAGTTGTGAAGTCCAGCGCTGTCAGAGATGAAAATCCTGAAATTATTATGGCCCGGGGTAAAAAAATTCCTGTTATTCCAAGAGCTGAGATGCTAGCTGAACTTATGAGATTCAGTGATGGAATTGCCGTTGCGGGTACACACGGAAAAACTACATCAACCTCTATGATGGCTGAAATTCTTCATAAAGGCGGAACTGATGCCACAGTTATAATCGGTGGCAAACTGAACTCCATGGGTTCTAACGCAAAAACGGGCACAGGAAAAATGATGCTTGTGGAAGCTGATGAAAGTGATCGCAGTTTTCTTTTTCTGAGGCCTCTGGTGAACATAGTAACGAATATTGATATTGAACACATGGAAAACTACAGTGATCTTGATGATTTGAAAGACAGTTTTGGAAAATTTATGTCCAGTGTTCCTTTTTATGGGTTCAATGTTGTGTGTGCGGATAATGAAATGCTGATGGAAGTGGCGATGAGTGTTCACAGGCGTATTATTACATACGGTCAGACTGAAAATGCTGCCTATAGAGCGGTAAATATCCATACAAGTGGACTTTACAGCACGTACAATGTTCTGAAAGACGGTGAAGAAAAAGGCGAGATTACAATAAATATACCCGGCAGGCACAATGTGATGAATTCTCTTGGATGTGTCAGTTGTGCTCTGGAACTTGGTATTCCTTTTGATATCATCAGAGAAGCCCTTGGCAGTTTTGAAGGTGTTGACCGGAGGTTTACCATTAAGGGTGAAAAAAATAATATACTTGTGGTTGACGATTACGGGCATCATCCCACAGAGATTGTAGCCACTTTGGATGCAGCCCGTCAGGGATATCCTGAGAGGAGGATAATAGCTGTTTTCCAGCCTCACAGGTATTCCAGAGTTGTTTCACTTTTCAGGGAGTTTGCTGGTGCATTTTATAATGCGGATCATGTTTTTGTGACTGAAATCTACGGAGCCGGTGAAAGTCCCAGAGAAAATATTAACGCGAGGAAAATTGCTGATGCCATCAGCAGAAATTCCCATCGAAAAAGTGAGCCATCCGGTGATCTTTCAAGCACTCTGGATTTACTGAAAAAAACTGTAAGGCCAGGGGATCTGGTTATTACACTTGGGGCTGGCAGTATAACAGGACTGGGTAAAATGCTTCTGGAGGAACTCTGATGAAACTTTTCACCGGAAAGTCCAGAAAACCCGGAAAGAAGATAACTGGCGTCAGGCGTGTAGTTACGGCATCATCACCTCAGATATCCCCTGAAAAATCCATGGAAAAGAAGAAAAAAAACATCAAAATTCCAAAACTTCCATGGAGAAAAATCAATGGTGCACTTGGTGGAATATTATTCATTGTTCTCTTGTTCGGTGGAATATTTAAAGGATATCAATATCTTTATCATGGAGAGCATTTTAATCTTAAAACAGTCAAAATTGGTCCGGCAAAACATCTGTCCAGGAAGGAAATACTGCTTCTGGGAGGATTGGATAAAAAAATAAATATCTTCAGTATTAAACCGGGAAAGGTAAAAAAGAGGCTTGAACGGCATCCATGGATAAAAAAAGCCTCTGTTTCAAGAGTTTTACCCGATACTGTGATTGTGGAAATCGTAGAGGAAGAAGCCATCTGTGGAATACTTTTCAGTGATGATGGGGACGAGAATGATTTTTATCTTGCCAGTGAGGAAGGTAAAATATTTAAAAAAGCTGATCTGAAAACCCTCAGGGGAAAATACATTATTTCCGGTTTTTCAAGAAAGAATTTTTCTTCCAATCCTGGATTGGTCCAGCGCAGGATTGGAAATGTAATAAAACTCATGAAGCAATATGAATCCCTGAATTCCCGTCCTGCGGTTAGCGAAGTGTTTGTACAGGGGGATACTGCCAGTCTTTATCTTAGAAAGCATGGAACAAGTATTCAACTGGATATCTCAAATTATGAATCTGAGCTTCTTGTTTTCGATCAGTTTCTTGCGAATATTGAAATTGCTTTGAAGGATATTAGAAAAATCTATCTGGACAACAGAGAAAATCCCAACAGAGTTATTATAATTCCTGTAAAAAAACCTATGGATAATCAGGAAAAAAATGAACCTGAAGCAGAAAAACTTTTTGCAAAGACAAAAAAATTACAGCCTCAAATGAAAAAACAGAGCCTGGTTATTAGAAAAGTAACTGCTGGTAATAAAAAGAAATTTCCCAAAAATACCAGACGGGCCAGAAAAAATCCTTCACAATCCAAAACCCGAAATAAGTATTTGACTTCAAACCGTTAGAATTAACTACCCTCAAAAAATGGCTTTTACATTACTTCTCTGATAAAAATTTTTTCCGTTGGATAACATTCCAGGAGTTGATTTATGGAAAAAAATCGAAATTCCATTCCGGAAATTCATTCTCAGGATTCTGAACAGCTGGTTGCCGCTCTGGACATTGGTTCAAGCAAGATAAGTCTTAGTATAGGCACTATTTCAACCGGTCAGTTTAATTCTCTTTCGGGACTTATTCATTACCAGACAAACGGTGTAAAATCCGGCAGGATTGTAAATGTTGAGGAAGTAGCAAGAATTATAAGCTCGCTGCTATCAGATGCAAGGTCAATTCTGGGTTATGAGGTTGATGAAGTTTATGTTGGAATGAAGGATCTGGATTTTCAACTGCATTCTAACAATGCGATGGTGGCTGTGGAGGAGGAAAATGGTATAATTTCCGAATTCACTCTGGGAAAACTGAACAGCGCAGCGAGAGCAATACCTCTTGGGGCAAATGAAACGATTGTTCACGTTATACCGATGAAATATCTGGTTGATGGGCATGAAACTCCCAATCCTCTGGGGATGAAGGGAGTCCGTATGGATGTTGAGGCCAGAGTTCTTACAGTTCCTGCATCCGTTATAGATGATGTAATCAGAAGCTGTTCCCTCGCCGGAGCCACGGTGAGCGGAATAATTTTTTCACCCTATGCCACACATCTGAGTGTTGCTCTGCAGCGTCATCTTTTACTGGGGTGCGCAATAATTGATCTTGGTGCCGGGAGCACTGATATAACAGTTTACCGTAACGGTCATCTTGAATACTGCAATGTGGTCAGTGCAGGGGGTAATGAGATAACAGCCAGACTTGCAAGGGAATTCAAGTGTATTCCATCTGAAGCTGAAGCCATTAAACAGCAGTTTGGATATGCAGCTCCTTTTCTTGTGGAAAATGGTCACGAGATTATACCTCAATTATCGTCCCTGGGCGTTGGTGATGTGAGCTGGCATGATGTGGCAGAAGTCATAGAGGACGGGGTACGCAATATTCTGGTACAGCTACTTGAGCCTCTGCATGGAGCAGGATGCGAACTGGTACCTCCTATGACTGTGTTTATCACAGGCGGTGGAGCAAAATTGAATGGTATTAGAGATTACCTTGAAAGCATAATGGAAATGAAAGTTGAAACGGGAATACCTACTATTCCTGTGGGAATGTTTGATGGTGCGAGAGCTCCACAGTTTGCATCAAGTGTTGGGACACTAATGCACTGTGCTCTTGGAAGTGATTTCCAGCCTTTTGGGAGTTTTTCCGGGGCGGAAAAGCCAAGCAATAAAGGTAGCTTTTTCAATAAGGTAGCCTCACTTTTTGAGAGTTTTTTTGACTGATTGTAAAAGTCAGATAATTATAACCCTTGCCTGATACCGTATGAATAAAAAAATTTCCCTTCGGGGAGCACGATGGATTTGGAGGAACATATGCCCTTTACTATGGAAGATGTGAACACAACTGGAGAAGCTAGAATTAAAATAATCGGAGTAGGTGGAGCTGGTGGAAATGCAGTAAAAAATATGGTTGAAAATTCTCTCGAAGGAGTGGATTTCATTATTGCCAATACTGATAAACAGGCTCTGGATAAGAATCCTGCCAGTATGAAAATTCAGTTGGGTGAAAAAGCTACGAATGGTCTTGGCGCAGGTGCTAATCCTGAAAAAGGTAAAGTTGCAGCAGAGGAAAGTGAAGAGCATCTCAGATCTGTGCTCAGTGGATCGGATATGATATTTATAGCTGCCGGTATGGGTGGTGGAACAGGAACCGGCGCAGCCCCTGTTATAGCCAGAATTGCTAAAGACAGTGGAGCTCTTACTGTTGGTGTTGTGACAAAACCTTTCAAATTTGAAGGCCGTAGACGGATGAAACAGGCAGATGCCGGAATAACCGCACTTCAGTCAGAGGTCGATGCACTCATCGTTATCCCTAATGACAGGTTACTTTCCCTTAGCAGTAATATCAGCGTCATGAATGCATTTTGCAGGGCAGATGATGTTCTGCTTAATGCAGCAAAGGGTATTACGGATCTTATCGTGAACAGTGGATATGTTAATGTTGATTTTATGGATGTACGTACAGTTATGCATGACAAGGGTAGGGCTCTCATGGGTATCGGTACACACAAGGGTGATAACGCTGCTGTTGAAGCCGTAAGAAACGCAATTTCAAGTCCACTTCTTGAAGATATCAGTATTGAAGGGGCAACCGGAGTGCTTGTAAATATAACATGTAACAGTGCTATGCCTCTTTGGGAAATTAATGAAGCAGCTATGCTGATAGAGGAAATGGCCAATGAAGATGCTAATGTAATCTGGGGAACAGTGTTTGATGACAGTCTCGATAATGAAGTTCGGGTAACAATTATTGCAACAGGATTCGAAATGCAGGCAGAATCTGAAATCATTGAACCTGCCAGAGCCGAACCCACAGAGACCTATCATGGTATTTCAAGAAAACCGGCTCAGATGTCAATGAACTATAAGCTTTCAAATACTGATCAGATGGAAACCAGAAGAAGTTCCAGTAGCGAGATGCCGGTTACCAGAACCAGAAGTCAGGAGCTTCCAAATTTAAGTCTCGAATCAGTTAAAGCGGCAACACCTCTTGATAGTGAAATGAATAAACCGGCTTATCTGAGAAAACTCAATACGCAGCATTCACTTCCTCCTGTAGCTCCCCAGCCATAATTTCTGCAAATATATCCGTTGTTATGATTAAATATTTTTTAAAAAATGTATTGTAAGGAATAATTAAAAAGTTGATCCTGATTGATTTCCTAGTTGGAAGCTGGTGATACTTGTGTGGATATATAACGTTCCAGTCGATAGATCGTATTGGGGGATATATCAAAAAACTGTACTCCATAATACCATGCCCTGGAGTTTTCTGATGATCTTATTATCCTGAATTTAACTTCAAGAGAACCCTCGCCATCCTTTGGTTCAAAAATAACTCTTAACTCTCCTGCATTACTGAGCTTATTTTGAGAATATAATAGCATTCCACTACGGGAAATATTATGGCACAAGCACTCTGAGCAAATCTCTTCTCCATGAACAGTTACACTTATCATTACTGGAAATCGAATAGTTTTTCGGTAGGAAAGTCCAAGTATACGGGCACTAACACTGAAAAATTCCTGTAAATCAAGTGGTAAAGAGAATACCGCAGTTGTTCCCAGTAAAATAAATTTTCTGCGCTCCTCTTCATGGGTTTTGGGTAAAATAACTATGATGCTGGTGGATGATAGATTATCTTCAGTGCGGATCATTGCTACAAACTCATCCAGTGGCGTACCTGAAATGTTGCTGTTCATCACCAGAAGTCTTGGATGATGACGTCTTATAAGTCGCCAGAGTTCGGTTGTATTAGAACTCATAGCGAGTTCACCCTCATCCAGTCTTCCTTTGAAAGCATCGAGAAGCAAGAGAGCTGTTTCGTCTGTCCATCCTATAACTGCCTGAATAGATCGCCTGTTCATGCTGATAATATTCGGCAGAAAAAATGGAAAATTTAATTTACATATTAGAGAATGAAAAACTAATTTGAGGAATTCAGAAATTGCCAGATTTCTTCACTGGTTTTCATTGAAATGATTTTTTCCCTGACAGAAGGGTCTTTAAATAACCTGGATATTTGACTTAATGCTCTCAGGTGATCACCAGTAGAATTTTCAGGAGAAAGGAGAACAAAAAATATCTTTGTAAGTTTTCCATCAGGTGAGCCAAAATCAATTCCATCCCTGCTGGTGGCAAGAACTCCACAAATACCCTTTACAAGATTTGTTTTTGCATGAGGTATAGCAAGCCCTCCGTCGATTGCCGTACTACAGAGAGATTCCCTCTTTTGAAGAAGATCGTAAATATCATTGGATGAAATATCTTCAGTGCATGATGACATGTTATCTGCAAGTTCTCTGAGAATGCCATCGCCAGTTCTGGATTTCATTCCCGGGAAAATAGCATTTTTCTTAATAAAATCCATTAATACCACGCTCCTGATATGTTTAGATTATCCTCGTTTTTCTGGATAACTCATGGATCATAGTATTCTGAAGGGGAAAATGCAACTTGAAAACCCACACTAAAAGAAAGTAGAGTGAGCATTAAAAAATACTTTAAAAACCGGTAAATCTTTATTGACAACTGGTTCAAGGTAAATTATATATTCGCCTGTCTGTTTTTGAGTGTTTATCACTTGGAAATAAGTGGCCGGGTAGCTCAGTAGGTAGAGCAACGGACTGAAAATCCGTGTGTCGACGGTTCGATTCCGCCCCCTGCCACCAAAAAAGGGATTCCCAGTGGATCCCTTTTTTTTTGATCAAAATAAAGAACCCGGGTTAGTTTTTTCTCCTACTTCTTTCCTGCTCAACCCTCTAGTAATTTTTGCCCCCCTGATGCTTTTTATCCTCTATTTTTATGTTTCTGGTGTTGAATTTATGTGTTTCCTACCAGGATTTGTGGTTTCTG
>JAFGWM010000080.1 GCA_016937155.1 Deltaproteobacteria bacterium | reverse complement strand
CGTAAGAAATTTTAGTTGTACAAATTGTAATTTTAATTGTAATAGAAAAAATTGTTTTATTTATAATGATGAAAAAATTATTGAAATAGAAAAAGAAACTGGAAATATACACACACGCAAACACAGTGGATTAAAATATATTACAAATGAATCATTATGTACAATAAAAAATAATTACATTATATGCCAGAATGGTGATAAACAAAAATTAGATATTAAAGATAAAAGCTTAATAAGAAAAAAATTGCAATATGATAATGCAATATGTCTAGTAGTAACAAAGGGAAATTATGATATTATAAAATGTAAAACTATTAGAAATGAATATTCGAATATATTTTGGGAAAATATAAAGAAATGGAGAGAAATAAAATTTCGTGAGAAAATAAAATTTATATTTAAAGATATAATAACATATGATGAATTTATCGTGATTCTTGGGGGAAATGGTATGGTGTATATAACATCAACAATAAATAATTACTTTAAAAATAGAAAAGTACCAAAAAATTTTAAGATACTTAATATTTTAAATGTAAAATTGCGACCAGAATCTAGAATAACACATGATTTTTAGACAACGATTAATCCCTGGAGGCTAGGGTGTAAATGAAGAAAATGCACACACGGGATGGTAGATGTCAAGAAAGATGTCGCGTTTTTCCTAATAAAAAAATAGAGAACAGAAGCAAAAGGCAGCTTAAAATGTCTAAAGTGTTAACGCATTCACCCGATGGCTCTTGGTGGCTTGGCGTGTGCGCTAGTAGCTTTACCATATTATCGTAAGTTATAGTAATCATTACTACGCAGCTTTCTTCATCTGTTATTTTTCTTCGTTTGAAGGGTTAAGCTTTACTTCGCAAACAGGCTCCCAGTTTCTTGTGTGTCTGCTCCATCGTTCAGGGAGAACCCTCTGTGTCAGAAAAGATGTCGCGTCTTATAAGAATGGTTTATAAGAAGAGGGTTAGAGGAAAAGACTATGCCTAAATATGACTGTGAGTTCAAAGAATCAATTATAAAAAAGATGATGCCACCTCAATCCAAACGGATAGCTGAACTTTCGGCCGGGTACGAAAGGATGAATTTTTCACGAACGATCACCGGATTTACGATTCCAGCTAAATCACAAATTTCTGATGCTTTAACAGTGAGGCCCTGTAGAAACTTTATTTCAAGAATGATGGATATTTCATTATCTGTGGTGGTGATATCCTTAAAATTAAACTGTCCTGAGGGTGAAAATTCTTTTCCGTTTGCTCTGGTTATGTGCAGTGAACTGTCTGTCTCAAGAAGCATAAGTTTTTCTTTACTGAAGGTATCAGAAATATTAGCAGTAATTGAATATAAAGCACTTACAAGACGTTTGGTAAGTGCCTTCTTATCGGTTGAATCAATAATTCTTTTGAATGTTATTCCATCTATTGTGGAGCTGTTAAGTCTTGATAGTATCCTCTCATCATTATCTGGAATGTTTTCCACTATTATTTCTACCATTTCTCCGTTGCTTTCCATACCCCAGCTAAGAGCCGGCGTGAATGATACTTTGGGCCTTGGTGTGAATCCTCCACTATATGAAGCATGAATTTTGGCAGTGCGTAAAATAGAAGGCAACTGTTTTATGAAGTCAAGATGAGTAAAAAGTGTTCCACGTCCATGTTTTGAATACTCAAGAATAATCTTCCCTTTTCTCATTGCGGATTCATCCTGAACCGTATCTGTGTGGTTGTAGTTCTTAAGGAAATTTTCAATATCCCTAATTTTAGTGAATTCCTCTCCAGTATTGCATTTCGCTCCACATCCTGTACAGGTGACTGTATCCCCTTCAGGGATTAGACAGGGCTCAGTTGTGACTTCTTCAAGTGCTTTTTTGTATTCAAGTTTCATCCACTTTTCGGAAACACCGGTATTAATATGGCTCCAGGGTAGGGGATGATCCATGGGCAATTTGCCGAGAAAAGTTTCCTGATCCACACCATGTTCAATTAATGAATTTTTCCATACATCCAGCTTTCGTAAATCTCTCCATCCATCAAATCGTGCTCCATTCTTCCAGGCGGAGAGAATGACTTTTCCGAGAGTTCGATCTCCACGACAGAGTAGCGCCTCCAGTTCACTTTCCATGTTACTGTGAAATTTAACTGTTGTTTTTTTCCCTCTGGAATAGTCCATGAGATGAAAACGTTTCTTCTCCAGAGAATTAAATCCGGCAAAGGGTTCCCACTGAAAAGGAGTGTGAGGCTTGGGGATGAAATTGGAAATACTTGTTACCACTTCCACTCTATTTTTTGTGAACTGTCTGCAGTGTTCCCTGACCTGAATACTAAGATTGATGATTTCCTCAAGATCTTCGATTGTTTCTGTAGGGAGCCCCATCATGTAGTACAACTTTATTCTGGACCAACCGTATGTTACTACTTTTTCCAAGGTTTTATACAGATCATCAGTCTTAACATTTTTATTTATTACGTTCCTGAGTCTCTGGGTTCCAGCTTCAGGTGCAAACGTTAGTGAACCTGCTCGACCTGTTCTCATCTGTTTAAGGATTTCATCATCTACATCGTAGGCTCTCAGACTTGCAGCACTTATGGAAGCCCGATTTTCTTTTGCTACTGTACCCACTGCCTTCATGAGGTCTGCAATACCCGGATAATCAAGGGTTGATAATGCAGTAAGTCCAATCTCTTCATGCCCCTTATCGCAAATAGCAGATTTTACCTCATCAATAATTATTTCAGGAGATTGAGGCCGAAATGGCCTGTATATATAACCTGCCTGGCAGAATCTGCATCCCTGATTGCAGCCTCTTGAAATCTCGATTGCTGCTCTGGAGAATATTGCAAAATGGGGAACGACTCCTCCACCCCCGGAAGTCGCAATGGATTTTGCCTTTGCAAGAGTCCATTTTCTGTCTTCATCAACTGTTCTCAGTCCGGTTTCTCTGTTCAGAGAAGCTTGGTGCAGTTGAGGAACAAAGCAGTAATCAAGTTTATCAAGTTCCTTCAGAATATCCAGTCTTGTTCCATGATTTGCCCTGATTCCGGAAGTAATATTCATTACTTCTATTATTGAGTCCTCTCCATCACCTAGGACAAATGCATCAATGAAGTCACTTAGTGGTTCCCCATGAGTTGAACATGGTCCACCAGCAATTATTATTGGCTCTGTATCTGTTCTTTCTTCTGAAAGAAGTGTGATACCACCGGTATCAAGCATTGTAAGTATATTGGTATAAGTCAACTCGTACTGAAGTGTGAAACCTACCATTAGAAATTCACTGAGAGGCCTGCTGTTTTCCAGACTTACAAGTGGAATATTTTCTTCCCTAAGCTTATCCTCCAGATCAACCCATGGTGCAAAAACCCTCTCAGCTAGCATATCATCATGGCTGTTCACGAGATTATAAAGGATCTTCATTCCCAGATGAGACATGCCAATTTCGTATACCTCTGGAAATGCAAGAGCAATTGTTTTACTGAACTTATTAAAATCTTTTTTTACACTTCCCGGCTCTCCACCCAGATATCTCAGGGGATGTTTAAGTTCTGTAAGGAATTCTCCATAAGGATGTCTGTATTTTTGCATATATTTCCCGATACTTTCTGATAATTACTGTAAAAACATATTTGTGCTGATTATAAAAGGAGATGTAGAGAAATCCATCAGAGTACTATTTTACGGTGTACTGCTTTTTATCCACATAAGATGACTTCGGATCTTTGGATGTCCGTTTAATCTGCCAGATTATATCTTTGATTATGTAAGTTCCTTTGGATTCATAACCTCTTGCAATAGCCAGCTTCATCTGGCCTGCAGTCTTGTCTTTTATTTCTTTCCCCTTTTTAGATACGAAGCTTATAATGTTTTTTCCCTTTTTCATGTATTCAGAAACATCATAAACCAGTTGGCCGCTATCGCTATATATTCGTTTGACAAATTTTCCGTTTATTAGAAGATCAACATCAAATCCGGAAACACTTTTTACAGGTTTGGGGAAAGTGACAAGATAAAATCTGGTGGCAAGTTTTTCGTCTGCATCTTTTGGAACATCCTTGGATGCCTCCCCAGGTTTGAGATTATATCCCGGAGCTGAGATATAGATGTTACCTTTTGAATCGAATTTTATTGTTACATTTTTAAGCTCGACATTTGTAATCAGATACTTTGATAGATCCATTCCATTTATATAAATCTTGCGTGTTTGGGCTGAAGTATTTTGAGTAAAGAACAAAACAAATGCTGTAAAGATGAATAAGATTTTTTTCATTACCTGACTCCTAAAAGTAAACATAAATAAAGTTGTTGCAAAATCAAGCTGCATACAGTGTAACAACTTTCACGGAAAAACCCATATCTGATTGACATCAGATGAATTGTATTATTCACAGAAAATCAAACTGCGGAAAGTTTTTAAACATAATATTGAAAAAAAACATATAAAAAACAGAAATGAATCACGGTTTCCATCAAAAAACGTGCTGGAGAGAAAATTAAAACTTTACCTCATATTTGCTTTGATGATACCGATATTTCTAATAACCATGGTAGATGGTACGCAGGTTTAGGGAGTCTAGCCAGGATGAAAAAATTCAGGACAGGTATTCGATTCAAACTTATTCTTGGTATTTTTGTCATCATTGGAGGCGGCGTTATTCTTTTGAGCTATCTTATTTCAAATGAAGCTCACTCTGAACTGAAGTATCTGCTGGCTAAAAGACTTGAGACTCAGTCCAGTCATTTGGCAGGAAGAATTGGCGACTGGGTTAACAACAGAAAAATGGATTCAAGATACTGGGCGAGTCTCCCACCTGTTCAGAGCAAGGCTAAAGGAAATGGAGTACTGGAAAGTCATGCATCAGAGTTTTTCAGGCATATAGTCAGGGCATATCCTTATTATCAGAGTGCAAATCTTCTGAACGTGGATGGTTTAATTATTTCTTCCAATTTCCCCGAAAAAATCAACAGTTTGAATTTGAGCGATCGAGGATATTTTAAGGAGGCAATTAAAGGGAAGACTGCAATATCAAAAGTATTGATAAGCAGAGCTACTTTTAAACCATTTTTCACGATCGCATCTCCTGTTCGTGATCCTAAAAATACAAAACAGATTACAGGGGTTATTTATTCACCCATTGATCTTGAATTTTTTACAAAAACCGTGCTCGGTTCACTTCATGATGATTATAACGGAGTCCCGGTTCTGATTGATGAAAGTAACCGGATAATTTTCCATCCTGAAAAGGATTTCCAGTTTAAGAATATTGATGTACTAATCGGGTCAGATTCACTAAAAGTAATAAAGAAAATTGAAAAGGGAAGCTTCCGTGATTTTAAGCATAACTCCAAAATTGTGGGGTTTGCTAATGTACCTGGTACAGGATGGTTTCTTTTAATGATGAAATCCGAGAGTAAGGCATTTCTCAGAGCTGATAAAATCAAACGATCAATTTTGCTCTGGGGATTTGCCTTTACACTTCTAATAGGGCTGACCCTTTTTATTTTTCTTCGTCCCATTGTATGGGGAATAATAAATGTAACTGACAGTCTAAAGAAAATAAGCAGGGATGGTTCACTTGATGTGAAAATCGTTACCAGTGACGATAGTGAAATCGGTGAACTTGTTAAGCATTTTAACGATTTCACTGATAAACTTAAAGAACATACTGTATTTATGGTTTCTTCGTATATGAGTGTCAGACAGAACCTGATAAACTCATACACTGAATCCGTTGAGTCCTATCCAGGGGAACATTACGATCCTGAAATGTTCAACATTAGGGACAAGGTGGAAAAAGAAAAGGATATTTTAAAAACAGGACTATCCCGTGATATAAGACTCAGCGATCTGGATAAGCAGATGAAGGTGTTTATTTCAGAATATGAAGCGATGGATGCCTCTCTGAGGGACAGTGAAAGTAGATTCCATGTTATTTTCACGCAGGGAACTGAAATGATGTTCATTCTTGATAGAACACTTTCATTTTGTGAGGCAAATGCTGCAGGAAAAAAATTCTTTAAGGAATATATTTGTGAGGAAGATGATATCATTGATGTGTGTATCGTCCGAACTTTGAAAAAACTGATTAAAAGCAAACTGGAGAGTGGTCAGTTCAGGTTTGAGTATATCACTGAAATTTCAGGCAGCACTAAAACCATTCAGTTTATCATATCTGAAGTCAGGGGACCGGTAGGGAAGATAAAATACTACTTTGTTACCGGACATGATGTGACACCGCTGAAGGAAGCTGAATACGCAGCTAAAGCAGCATCACGGGCCAAAAGTGAATTTCTTGCAAATATGTCCCATGAAATCAGAACCCCAATGAACGCCATTAGTGGGTTTTCAGATTTGCTGCAGCGAACAAATTTGAATTTCAGACAGGCAGAATTTGTGAAAAATATTAATATTTCCTCGAGGGCATTGCTGCATATCATTAACGAAATACTGGATTTTTCCAGAATTGAATCAGGAAAATCAGTTCTTGAACATATTCCTTATGTAGTTGATGGCCTACTGGAAGAAGTAATTAATATTTCAACTGTTGCTGCAAAAGCAAAAGGATTGAATCTTTCATTTGAGTCATCACTTAAGAATATGGTTGCAGTTGGTGATCCTCATAAAATCAAGCAGGTTCTTCTGAATCTTATAAGCAATTCAATTAAATTTACTTCAAGTGGATTTGTTTCCCTTAGTTGTGATGCAGTTGAAGAAGAAAATTCAGTACTGATAAGATTTGAGGTTGTGGATTCCGGAAATGGAATTGAACCATCTAAAATCGATTCACTGTTTTCCCCATTTGTGCAGGAGGATGGATCCATAACCAGAAAATATGGTGGAACCGGTCTGGGGCTTGCGATAAGCAGCAAACTTGTACAGCTTATGGGTGGAGAGATTAAGGTGGAAAGTCAGGTCGGGTCTGGAAGTTCATTCAGTTTTAGCATTAAAAATGAAAAATTTCATATCGATGAAGGAGACGAATCTTCTCAGATTATTCAGTACTTAGCCAATAAGACTTTACTGAAAAACTATCATACAGGTTTATCGTGGTCCGGTTTGAAAGTGCTTTTGGTGGAGGATAATGAGATCAATCAAAAACTTGCAGTAAATATCCTGAGTGAACTTTCAATTGAAGTTGAAACTGCTGAAAATGGCAAAAAAGCAGTTGAAATGACACGCGGGAAATTATGGGATCTTGTACTAATGGATATCCAGATGCCTGTCATGGATGGTTACTCGGCTACTGAGGAAATCAGGAAATTCAATGAAGAGCTTATCATCGTGGCACTGACTGCAAATGCAACCAGAGATCATCTTGACAAAGCTCTTAAGTGTGGGATGAACGACTATATTACAAAGCCTGCTGTTTTCGATGATTTTATAAGGATATTCGATAAATATTTCCATGATAAAAGGGTTATTGTGCCAATGGCAGAACAATCCACTTCGCTTGACTGTAAAGATATCCCCTCCTCACTGGAATTTGAGAAACTTTATGAAAAACTGTCCTTCAACCTTGATGTTGTGATTGAAGTCTTTAAACTTTTTATAGATGAGTACAAAGATGATAATATTTTCAGAACTCTTTTAACATCTGAAAATACAAAAGAGATAAGAAAACGCCTTCATACACTCCTGGGAACCTCGGGTAATATCAATGCCACTGAACTGTATTCAAGTGTTGCTGAGTTTCAGAACAGTATACACGAGAATGCCTCTAATAATCTGCTGATGGATAAAGCCTCTGAAGTTGATTCCCTGATAAAATTAATTAAACGGGAGATGACTCTTTTTATTTCATCCAATGTTTGAGAAAACCCTCCGATTATGATTCAATTTCGATTGGTATTTGCTAAAAATTGCAGTTTGAGTATTGTGCCGACTGGGTTTTCTTCTCCATTCAAAATAGAACCCTGAAACAAGGTTTATAATGGTTAATTCTGATGATAAGAAAGAACGGTGGACTGTAAGAGATGTTCTTAAGTGGACTTCAACCAGGTTTTCTGAGATTGGACTTCCGTCAGCTAGACTTGATGCAGAGTTGCTTATTGCTCTTGCCCTTGATATTGACAGGGTAGGGGTTTATCTTGAAATGGACAGACCTCTCACTTCCGAAGAGCGTAAAGTTTTAAGGGGATATATTTCAAGAAGGATTAAGCATGAACCCGTTGCATATATAACCGGGAAAAAAGAATTTTATGGAATAGAGTTTTCAGTTGATCATCGAGTTCTGATACCAAGACCGGATACGGAGTTTCTTGTGGAAGAAGTGATTGGTATTTGTGGAGAAAGAAAGACTGTTCTGGATATTGGCACCGGAAGTGGAGCAATAGCTATTTCACTTAAAAATTCAAAGCCTGAGTTAAACATTACCGCTGTCGATATAAGTACTGCAGCACTGGATGCCGCTGTTGAAAATGCAAAAAGAAATAACGTCATGATAGAGTTTTTAGTCAGTGATCTGTTCTCTTCTTGTGAAGGAAGGAAATTTGATATTATAGTTTCAAATCCACCTTACATTCCAAACGGTGAAGTTCTTATGGATGATGTGCTTTTTGAACCGGAGCTTGCATTGAGATCAGGTGATGATGGTCTTGACTGTATCAGGAAAATTATAGGACATGCTCCATATTTTCTTAATGATGGCGGCGTTCTTGCTCTGGAATGTGCTTACAATCAGACGGAAAAAGTTGCGTCGCTTCTTTCCGATTCATTTAAGGACATTGTTACAATTAGTGATCTGGGAGGAAATCCAAGAGTGGTCAGGGGACTGTTAAGATAAATTATTAATTGGTTTTTTAATACACGCGTTTGTGGTCGGATATGGTTTACGGAGTACGAAAATGAAAAAAAATGTTACCTGGCGTAGTGACAGGAAAATACGGGCGGCAGTTTTATCTGACGAACTTGAAAGACTGTATCCTGTCACTGAAAGTGAGCTTGTCACCGCAAATCCTTATCAAAAAGTTGTTGCGACCATATTAAGTGCTCAGTGTACTGACAAAAGGGTTAACATGGTCACTCCTGCATTGTTTGAGCGTTATCCCACCCCGGTTGAACTAGCAGATGCGGACACTTTAGAACTGGAAAGTATTATCCGAAGCACAGGATTTTATCATAATAAAGCTAAAAATCTTATAGGTATGGCAAAAGTTTTGACGCAAGTTCATCATGGAGAGGTTCCCTCCACAATGGAGGATTTGCTTCAATTGCCCGGTGTTGCGAGAAAAACTGCTAATTGTGTACTTAACGACTGTTTCAACATTCCTTCCGGAATTGTTGTTGATACTCATGTCGCCAGGCTTTCAATTCGTTTTGGGTTAACCGAAGGCCCCAAAAGTAATGCTGTAAAAATCGAAAATGATTTAATGTCACTTTTTCCTCAGGCAGTTTGGATTTCTCTGTCACACAGGTTTATTGCCCACGGCAGAGGGTTATGCAGCGCGAAAAAACCTTCCTGTGCAGAATGTCCCTTGAGTTATCTTTGTGTTGAGTTCAATACCGGAAGTTGAAAAAATATTATTATAAGGGTTTATAATATGTTAGGTTGTCAGGTGTCAGTAACACTTGAATAAATTCAGGACGTTTGATTGCCATTATGCTCTTCTTTCATAAAATTTTGATATTTTTAGTTTTATTTCTGTGCGGTTGTAACTCTGGAAATGAATCTGAATTTTCACAGCGCCCAAAGGTCAGTGGACTGGCAGTCTGGAAATTGCCTAATTTTTCCCGGTCAGGCACGGTTTCTTCTGCCAGCATAGCAGCTAAAGTAAATGATAGAGATATTCTAAAAAGTGAGGTTTATAAACTATCAGAAAAGTTGAATATTGAATATTCAGTTGCACTGGAAATTCTTATTAATGATGAACTGGCTTTCCAGGATGCCGCAAAGAAGCTTGATTCCAGAATTATAAGTGATCTTTATAAATCATCAGCAGTCTATTATCTTATTGAGTCGGATTTTGAAAAAAACTTTAGCCCGGATAAAATTCCTGACGACAAACTCAGGATGGTTTATAATGAGATTCAGCAAAATCTACCATCCAGATACTTCCGAAAATTAAAATATTATTTTGGTCATTCTGAATGGAGAAAAGTTATACAACTGATTGTAACGAAAGAGAGTCTTAAGGATGAAATGATGCAGGAAAGTGTTCTTTCATTCATGAGAATATTGCTGAACTCTTCAGTGTCTTCATCAGTAAAGGACGACAAAGAATTCGGTCAACTTGCCTGGTACCTGCAAAACAGTTATTATCCTGTCAGGTTTGAGAATACAATTCCTCCCCTCAGTCTGAAGAAAATTGAGAACCGTGTCAGGTTCGGGAGAGATTTTGATAGCGGATTTATTAAGAAAATTTTTTCCAGTGGTCAGGAAGGAAAAATTTTTGAGCCATTTGTAACAAAGTATGGAGTTCATTTTGTTTATCTGGAAAAAATTATAAAAGAGTACAATAAACAGTTTGATGAAGTAAAAGATGAGCTTAGAAATAAACTGAGTGAAAACTGGCTCAGGAAAAACTTTAAGGATTGGCTTTTCAAGATAAAGTCAAAGTATACATATTCCATTAATTATTGAGTAGACACTGGTAAAATGATTTTTTTATGCACATCGATCTTTCCTGGAAAAGATTATTAATGTCGTCATTATTTACGGAATTTCTCGCTGCTATTGTGGAGGAGGTAACCGGGGCTATTGGTGCGGTTATTCAGGACTGGGAAGGAGAAAGTGTTGATCAGTTCGGTCATATAGATGATATGGATTTAAGTATAAATGCAGCACAATGGGGGCTTTTATGGCGGTTATTTCGCTATCAGATTCTTGATGACAGAATTAATTCGTCCAAGGAAATTCTCATAGAAACTTCCAAACAGAAAATTCTTATCACTACACTGTATGAGGATTATTATCTCGTTCTGATAATGAAAAAACATACAAGTCTTTCTGAGGCGATGAAGGTTATTTCATCGGTAATTGTACAGATAAAGGATGAGATGGGGCTCTGATATACTTCAGATACTGTGATTGGATATCGGGAAATTCATTTTTCTGTCATAATATTTCTTCTCGACAAACACAGCAAAAAAGTCCAAAAGAGTCGATGATGGAGCGATTATGTTTCGTCGGACAGTTTCTAACTCTGATCCTGACTGGAGTTTAAAATGAAATTTCCCGGAAAAAGAAAAAATAAACATTATTTTCCTGTTACGAATAGAGATCCTCTGCTGATACAGTCCCAGACAGTTTCGGAAACACCAGTACATATTATCGGTATCGATCAGACTCTGGTTGATATAGAGGCAAACTGTTCTGAGGATTTTCTTTTAAAATATAATCTCGTAAAGGGTGGTTCGACCCTTGTGGATGAGGAGGATGCAGAACGTCTTCATTCAGAATTGCTTGACAATAATTTTGTCAGTCATGAATTTGCGGGGGGGACTATAGGCAATACACTTCATAATTACTCCCTCCTTGCGGATAATCAATCCATACTCTTGGGTGTGATGAGCCAGAACATTAAAATCGGCTCCTATTCATACAAATACCTTTGCCATACATCCAGCAGAGTAAATCTCAATTATCTTCAAGGTGTTGACGGACCAATTGGACGCTGTTTTGCACTTATTACCGAAGGAGGAGAGCGTTCATTTGCAATCAGTCCTGGCAGGATGAATGACCTGCGACCTGAGAGTATCCCTGAACATATATTTGAGCATGCGGGGGCTCTTGTTTTAACGGCATATCTCTTGAGAACAAAACCTGAGGAACAGATTCCCGGAGCAACCATGCGGGCTATTGAATATGCAAAAAAATTCAATGTACCTGTTGTTCTGACTCTTGGAACAAGATTTCTTATAGAGGAGAGAGCTTCATGGTGGCAGGACTTTCTGAGGGAACATGTGACAGTAGTGGCAATGAATGAGGACGAGGCATATGCTCTTACCGGAATAAGCGATCCTCTTTTAGCCAGCGACAGAGCTCTTGACTGGGTTGACCTGGTTTTATGCACAAGTGGACCAGCTGGACTCTATCTTGCCGGATATACCGAAAATGATGCGAAAAGAAAAACAAGATTACCCCTTCTTCCAGGGGCAATACCTGAATTCAATCAGTATGAGTTTTCAAGGCCAGTGAGAAAATGTGACTGCAGTAATCCAATAAGGGTTTATTCACACATTGCACCTTATATGGGTGGTCCGGAGCGCATAATGAACACTAATGGAGCGGGTGATGGTGCTCTTAGTGCTCTTTTACATGATATGAGCGCAAACAGATATCACCGTCAACTGGTTCCCAATTCAACTAAGCATCGTTATGAATTTCTGACATACTCATCTTTTTCTCAGGTCTGCAAATATGCCAATCGGGTTAGTTACGAAGTTCTTGCTCAGCATTCTCCACGATTGATGAGGGCTATGCCGGAGCGGGAAGATTCACTTGAAGAAGCCTACTGGGAAAGATAGTTTGACTTCTGTTAACGAATTGACAAGGGATTCCATTGAAAAGCCCACCGGATGGTTGTTTTTCAGATACAGTATTTTAACTGTTATCGGAATGATCGCAGTAAGCAGTGCCAGTGTTGTGGATGCTGTATTCATTGGAAAATTCGTGGGTGAAAAGGCTTTAGCCAGTATGAATCTATCTCTCCCATATTTTTCTTTCATCTTTGGTATCGGATTGATGATAAGTATAGGTACCAGTGTTACAGCAGGGAAATTGAGAGGAGAGGGCAAGGATGTTGATGCCAACCGCATTTTCACTGGGGGGTTGCTTGCCGTTTTTCTGTTCTCTGTGCTTTCCATTGTTTTAGTGAATCTTTTTCCTGAAAAATTAAGCGAACTTCTTGGGGGAAAATCTGATACGGCCAGTGGTCTTCAGGAGTACATCAGGTATCTTACATTTTTCATTCCTCTTTTTCTTACATCCATATATTTCATGTTTTATGTAAGACTTTCAGGCGGGGTGGTTCAGGCAACTGTGGCAATGTCTGCAGCGGCCATGCTGAATGTTTTTCTGGACTTTATATTCATTGCAAAACTTGGTATGGGTATTAAAGGAGCTGCTATCGGTACTGGTCTTTCAACCTTAGCTTCATTGGTCTTTTACCTGAATTATTTCCACAAAACGGTTCATTCTTTTCGGCTGGAGATAAATAATGTTTTCAGCATCGGGTTTTTCAGGTCAATTGCAAATGGTGTAAGTGAGTTCACCAATGAAATCAGCGCAGGTGTTACCACATGGATATTTAATACAGTAATGCTGGACGCTTACGGGACTTCCGGTGTGGCTTCATACGGAATTGTCACTTACATCACATGGACAGGCCTTATGATAACATATGGAATCAGTGATTCCTTACAGCCTCTTCTTTCTATAAATTATGGTGCAGGTAAAAATAAACGAATAAAAAGTTTTCTTTTATACGGATTTATTTCGGCACTGGTAACTGGAATTGCCATCACCTGTTTAGTGGTTCTTTTTCCAGAAGTTATAACCAGAGTGTTTTTAAATAGAGAAAGTGATGTGCTTAAAATCAGTAAAGAATTTTTAACCTACTACTGGCCTGCATTTATTCTGAGTGGAATGAATATCATCTTTACCGTATATTTTACGTCACTTCAGAAAATTTACAGGAGTGCTGCTATAGCTGTGTTAAGAAGTCTTGTCTTACCTGCCTTTTTTATCCTCTCTCTTCCAATTGTATTTGGAAATAAGGGAATATTTATTGCGATTCCCTTTACTGAACTTGTAACTCTATTTATTGCACTGATATTGTTTAGAAATGTCATTCCAGATAGACTTTCAGCAGAGGTATTCACTCAGACACAATAAAGAAAGTGCTTTCTGAATGTTATTTTTTTACCAATTGAAAAAAATTGACATAACTGATTGACTTTTTAGTACATATCCTACAAACTTATTCCTGCTCATTCCAGAGCAATTAACTAGAGGAGGAAAAATATGAGGAAATCCGGGATTATTACTTTGTCAGTTATGCTTCTTGCGGGAGCATACATATTACTTCTTTCTTCCGGGGACGCACAGGCTCGTAAAAGGGGTTTTGTATCCATCGGTGGTGAAAAAATAGTAAAGGTTAAGGATCTTCCTGACAAGGATGAATTCAAACACCCGCAATACGGATACGTGGATCTGGGCTACAAAATTAAACAGATCACAGTTGTTTTCCTTCCACTATGGAACTACAGTGGTGAATACGTTGGCTACATCGGAAGAGATGATAAATATCTTATTCTTCCTCCCGATGTTATAGCTAATATTGAGAAAGAGGGCATTAATCTCTCAAAGGCCCCTTCGTTGCCTTTCTGGGATAAAATGGGTGGAAAACTTATCATTGGGTTTATTCTACTTATTCTTGCGGGAGTTGGTATTTTTTGGGTAATGCAGAAAAAAGAGGATGAGCCGGAAGTTTCCGAAAATGATAATCCTCCCCCGCCTGCCGCACAGTAGTTTCTTTTTTCTGGCAATATATCAATCATTATTGATTTCCTCATACAATTCAGGTTAAATCGTTCTATGAAAAATGATGATACTTTAATCGGAGGTTATATCGGTTCATATAAAATCCTTGAGATAAAGGGGGATGGCTCATATGGAACCATATACAGAGGTGTTCATCCCACCATTGAGAAGGAAGTGGCGATCAAAGTATTAAGTTCAGAGTTTTCTCAAAACGGGAAAGTTGTTAAGAGATTTATTGATGAAGCCAAAGCGGTAAATAGGATAAAACACCCTAATATTATACAGATATTTGATTTCGGAAAATTGAAGGATGGTAGATTCTTTTACGTCATGGAGCTGGTTAATGGTGAAGAACTCAGAGATATGATTTATAGAGAAGTAATGATTGAAATCTCTGAAATAATCGAATTAACCAGATTGATTTCTAAGGCTCTTGATGCTGTACATTCAAAAAATATAGTACACAGGGATTTAAAACCGGGTAATATCCTAATAAATCATGAAGATAATCATCTGGAACTTAAAATACTTGATTTTGGAATTGCAAAGCTTCAGCAGGGAGATGAGTCAGCAAATGAGTCCACAACACGTGGTGTTGTCATGGGTACTCCTGCATATATGGCGCCTGAACAGGCTCGTGGTGAGTCCGATGTGGGGCCACAGGCAGATATTTACAGTCTAGGTGTTATAGTTTACCAGATGCTCAGCGGCAGACTTCCGTACGTCGATGATAATGGAGTTGAAGATCTTATCCGGAAAATAGTATATGGAACTCATCCCACACTTGATTCTTTTGTTGCTGGTTTACCAGCCGGGATAAGTGATATTGTGGAAACCTGTTTGAAAAAGGAGCCATCTGAGAGATACAAATCCGCCGGGGAATTTTTCAGTGAATTTTATGCTGCTGCCAATAATCCTGTATCCCCTTTGATTCCCGGAACTGACAACCCGGTCACCCGAAATGATCCACATAAAGACTGGCTTGAGAGGACTGAGGATAATTTGCCATTACCCATGAAAGACGTTGCTGATGGACGAAAAGTCGCAGGGGGACACCGTCGAATACTTTTGGGAATTTCTGGTGTTCTTCTGCTGGTACTGGTTGTTTTATCATTTTTGATACATCGAAATATTCAGCATAAAAACCTTCTATCAGGTAGTAGTCCTGAAATCAAAGTCAGTGAGGTGAAACTGTTACCTGCGGATCTGCTGGGGAATCTGCCTTTTTACAATTTACGATATATCTATTCATCAGGCCATTATTTTCCAGTGCTCGACACTGGGAATGAGATGTTAGTTAAGTCATTGATTATGTATGGTAAAGTTTCTGGCAATATTCTATATTTTGAAGATAAACCAATGGCCCTGACGGTTACATCCAAAAATATCAAGACTGTTCCGGATAAGCTTCTGGCTTCTATAAGCACCATAAATGATCCTGCGGGTATTTTGTGTAATAATGATGACGGAAAAAGAATACTCAGAAATTTAAAATATCCGGCTCTTATCTGGGGGCATTCACTAAAGGATTATACATGTATAAACAAGGCACCTGGTTATATCCATCTCAAGTTGAGAAACTCTTTATCCGTAGAGTTACTTCCTGAAGTGCTCAGGTATCCCAATTTAAGTGGTATTACTGGAGAAGTTGCAATGAATGAAAAAATTGCAACAGCTATTGGTGAATCAAAAACTCCACTCAGCCTATCTTTTGAATCTTCAAAAGTGACAGACAGGCATCTTGCTCTTATTTCAAGAAATACAGGAATCAGAGCACTCTATCTTAGAGGAAATCCTATTACCAATATGGGGGCTGCTGCGATATCCGGTATAGTATCTTTGCGCTATCTTTCTCTGGATAAAACCAGAATTACTGATGCAGCACTTATTCATCTTGCAAATTTAAAAAATCTCAGGGAGTTATACCTCATTAAAACAAGGATAGCTGGATCTGACCTGAAGGTTTTAGGAAAAATGCTCTCATTGAAGGCATTGAGTCTTAGTAAGACCTCTGTAACAGACATTCATTGTGAACATATTTCAAATTTCAGAAAACTTGAAATGCTTTCTCTGGGGGGAACCAAAATATCAGATAGGTGTATAGAATATCTATCTAAAAATGAAAACATCAGTGTAATTTATCTTTATTCAACTAAAATAACTGATAAGAGCGCTCCATTTTTAGGCAGGATGAATCTGAAGCTTTTAAGCGCAGAGTATACCGGACTTGGAGATGAAACACTGGCGGCACTCTCCCGGGTCAGGTCTCTGAGACGGTTGATAGTGACAAAAACCTCATTGTCGGATAGGGGCCTAGTTCCCTTTGAAAAGATTTCTCACTCTTTATTTTTAGGTGTTCGGAAAAATTCTCTCTTTTGTGAAACTATAGAAAAACTAAAGAAAAACAAAAATCTGACTGTTAAATCTGATAAGTGTCAAAAAATTAAATAGGTGGAAAAAATGAACCTGATGCTTTTTCACAGGGATTTGCGAATTCAGAATAATGCTGCAGTTTCTGCAGCAGCAAAAACTGGGCGGAAAACAGTTTTCGTTTTTATTTTTGACAACATCCAGATTGAAAAAAATCCATATTTCAGTGTTCCCGCTTTTAAATTCATGCTGAGCTCCTTGGATGACTTAAAGGCAGAGATTTCACAAAAGGGTGGACGCCTTTTAATGTTCCGTGGAGATACTCAGGATATTCTCCGGAAACTGATAAAAAGCATTGGGGTAACATCAGTTTTTGAAAACAGGGATTTTACCCCATTCTCACGTGAACGTGAAGAACGTATAAGGGAAGTATGCAGGTTAAATCTTTGTGAGTATAACTGTTACGACAGCATTTCAGGAGTATCTCCTGAATTAACAGTAAAAAATAATGGTACTCCATATCAGGTATTTTCAGCATTTTATCGTAACTGGGTAAGGAAATACTCTAATCAAATAATTCAGGAAATTAATAATTTTGACGGTTATATTCCTCCGGTTGAAAATGAAATGAGCGATGATGACATTTCCATGTTGAAGCAGTCTCTTTGTGGCACTGGAATTGACAAACAGGAGTGGGGAGGGAGGAAAAATGGGCTTAATATTCTTAAAAAGACGGAAGATTTTGAAAAGGGTTTTTATCGGTTCAGGGATTTTCCCGCTCTTGATTCTACAACAAAACTAAGTTCGCATTTGAAATTCGGAACAGTTGGGGTTCATGAAGCCATTGCGACATTTTCAGGAATCGGAACCGATGGTGAATCACTCATAAGACAACTGGCATGGCGCGATTTTTTTTATAGCATTATGTACTTTTTTCCCCACGTTCTGGGAGGGGCCTTTCACAAAAGGCTGGATGCATTAAAATGGTTGGATAACAGTAATCTTTTTGACGCCTGGTGCAATGGTAAAACTGGATATCCAATTGTGGATGCAGGTATGAGGGAACTTAACAGTACTGGTTTCATGCACTCAAGAGTCAGGATGATTACAGCATCCTTTCTTGTAAAGGATCTTCATCAGGACTGGAGACTTGGTGAGAAATACTTTGCATCAAAACTTGTTGACTACGATCCTGCATTAAATAACGGAAACTGGCAGTGGTGTGCTTCAACAGGTTGCGATGCCCAGCCATGGTTCAGGATATTCAATCCTCAGACTCAGCAGAAAAAGTTTGATCCCGATTGTGAGTATATTAAAAAGTGGGTTCCTGAATTAAGGGACTCAACACCTTACAGGATTCACAATTTTGAAAAACTGGAAATAGGAAATGGTTACCCAAGTCCTGTGGTCAGTCATAAGGATTCTGTATCCGCGTTCAAAAGTATGTATTACAGTGTGAAAAATGGAGATGCTTAAAATCTGAAAAGTAGTTACATCTTTTCATCCAGGTTTTTGCTTTTAATAATATGATTGAAGCCTGCTACTGATTTTTTAATAATATCAACTAAATTCTCTGTGTTCCAACTGTTTGTACGCAATAATTCAGACAGAGCAGTAACTGTATCCGAAATATTTTTCAACTGAAGTATATCAGGGGGAGATTTTTTTATAATTTTTACTTTATTGAATCCTCCACTATGGATGAAAGGTTCCTCCTGTGAGGTATAAAACTCCTCAAAATCTTTTTCTCCTGTGGTGTTGGAATGAGAAAAATAGCAGGGCCATTTGCCATCGGTTCCAGGAATAAATGCTCTGGCCTCCTCCTCCGAGTTAAATTCCGCAGTACTGTAACCTTGAATTTTTAGAAGAGCTCTGGCAATCTCATCAAAAGTCATTTCCCCCGATTGGCGATCAAGATCCGGAAAAAAAATATCGCCGGATTCTCCAGTGAAACAACTGAGTAGACACAGCTGTCCTCCTTCCTTGGGAGTCAGAAAATACCTTCTTATATCATTAGGAGCGCTTAATGGCTGTTTTTTTTCCAGTCTTTTGAGAAAACCGTATGGTAGGCTTCCATCGGAAAATGCGACATTTGCAAATCTGGAGCTTGTAATATGGATATTTTTACAGGCAGCGACCATTACACTTTCCATAAGATTCTTTGTGGCTCCCATTAGGTTTGCAGGATTTGCTGCTTTGTCGGTTGAAACACTGTAAAACCTGCAAGCTGGCCATTTGTCAGCAATGAAATCCAAAATGTTAGCAACGTTGATGACGTTTGTCCTAATCATTCTCATTAATGTCCATGGATCCCGTTCACTTCTTACATGCTTCAGTGCACTGAAATTAGCTATATAATCAAAGGGTTCCACCTGGTTAATCCATACTTCAAATTCTCTGGAACCAAGAGGAATTGAAAGTGTTCGTAGCGTTCCTTGAAATCCGCCTCCTGATCTGATATCCCTGACCACTTCAACAAGACTGTTTTCACTGGGGTCAACAACAACCATTTTATCCGGAGACCAGTTTATCAGTTCTCTAATGAAAGCACTTCCTATTGTGCCTCCGCCACCGATTACAAGAATTTTTTTTCCTGTGATGTTTTGTGACAACATACCGTTATGATTAGCAATATCATCATCGAAAATGCTGTTTTCACGACCCAAAATACTTTCAATTGTTCCCGGACCCATTGACCATCTCCTTTTAAAGGAATACAAACCATGAGTGTATGGTTACACTACCATTATTTCGGCAATTAAGATGATTAATTAATTCGAAATCTCTTTTTTGCAGTGGAGGAAATTTGTTTTTTAGTCTGAGTAAAGAAACTGAGCAAAAGATAGATCGGTTAGTGGAAAAATACAGTGGAATTTCCGGATTTAAGGATACCGACCTGTGGGTTCCGGGATATAGTTTTTCCGAAGGTAAAATGATCAGAAGTTTTATCTGTCTTGAAGCAGGAGAACATTCTGAAAATGCTGTTATATGCAGTGCAGTAATTCATATGATACATAGTGCTTCTCTGGTCCTTGATGACATTCATGATGAAGATACCGTTAGGCGGAATCATCCCAGTTGTTGGGTAAAAAATGGAAAAAATCAGGCAATGAATATTGGAAACTATCTGCTTTCCTCAGGAATAAATTTACTTCTTGATTTAGATACCGAGTCAGGGAAAAAAGTTCAGATGTGTGAACAGTGTGTTACATGTATTAAAAGGATGATTCACGGCCAGATGCTGGATTTGAAACTCAAGGGCAATAATCTTCTGAGCAGGGATGAATATATGGAATGCGCTGAATTGAAAACAGGAGCGCTTTTTAAACTCAGTGTTTCTCTTCCACTTATACTTTCTGAAGTTGAACCTGAGAAAAGAATTATTTCCGAGAGGGTTTTTGAGAAGCTTGGAATTATATTTCAGATTTTTGATGATCTTCTGGATTTAAAGGGATTCAAGAGTGGAAGAAAGAAATTCAGCGACTTATCCATGGAGCGATGCAACTTTATAAGAGTTTTTGGAGACTACAGAATGGAGTATCCATTTAATGATGATAATTCAGTTACTAAGGGAATCGAAAAGGTTGTTGATTTCATCAGGGCTGAGATTTTTCAGGTACAGGAACAAACAGAAGAGTTACCTTTGAGCCTGAGAAGTATCTCAAATGATTTTATTTCTTTCATAGTGAATCATGGAGCGGTTGCATGAGGATAACCGAAGTCCTGGTGGCTGCAAGAGCTCCGTTTCTTTCTGCCACTATGGTAAATGTTTTATTCTTAACATGTTACAGTGGGGCCAATGGATATGTTCCTGATTTCTTTCAGGCATTGTTTGTATTCCTGGGTACTGCTTTTTTACATCTTGGAGCAAATACTCTGAATGACTTTAGTGACTGGGATCGTTCAGACCGTATCAATTTGAATGCGTCTCCGTTTAACGGTGGCAGCAGGAATACGCCCGGATTAAAACTGGAGAAACATCATTTTGCTTATTTTTCCCTGGTTTTCTTTAGTATGGCTGTTGTTTCGGGAATAATTGTCATCTTTGCCTACAGAAGGCCTCTGGTTATTGTGCCAGGAGTATTGGGGTTGTTAGCCGGAATTTTTTACAGTTTCTGGGGCAATGGTTTGCAGAGCAAAGGAATAGGAGAGTTTATAATTTTTATGGGGTTTGGTCCTTTACTGGGATTGGGGGTGATGTACGTTTACACAGGAGAATTGTCATTTCAATGGCTTATTTTGGGAATACCCGGTGGTATGACTGTGGTTATTATTCTGCTTGTGAATGAAATTCCTGATTATGAATCAGATTTATTAAGTGGCAAAAAGAATATTGCAGTGTTACTGGGGCGAAAATATATTCCATTTATTGCAGCAGCATGTATGCTCACGGCTTCTTTTTTTCAGATTTATATATGGTTTGCCGGTTCGATGAACAAATGGGCTGGTATTATTTCAATAGGTTCTCTAGTCTTTGGATTGTTTCTGCTTTTGAAAATATATAAAAAAGTAATAAAAAATAAAAAAATTACTGCATTGCAGGGTGGTGTGATTCTCTGGCAGTTTCTGACAATGTCTGTAGGAAGTATCGCCTTTTTTATTTAACTCAATATGTCTGTAGCTCGACACCTACAGAATCCGGTTTCTGCATAAAGAAGTAGGTTGTTGCAGCAGCAGAGATGATTACCCCCGATGCAATTGTCCATACCCACCATTTCTGGTACCACTGCTGTTTGGGGGAGGAAATAACGATCGGTGAGAGTTGCGCATCGAGTTTCATCGTACTTCTGGGAATGAGATCAATTGTAGCTTTAAAGGGTAGATAACCTTTCTTTATGACTTCAATGGGATATCTTTTGGGTGCCGGAAGTTTAAATGGAGGTGCAGGTGTTACTCCAGCTTTCTTCCCGGAAATGGATATTGTAGCCCCTTTGACTTTTGAGGATACAATGAGTGTTCCTGTTCTTTTAAAATAATTTTTAGGGAATAATTTAGTCAGGATTCTAAAAATCTGTAGTTTGGTGATTCTTCCCCCCATAGCGACATCCAGATCTGATGTTCCCTGAATTTTGGAAGTCCTGACTATTATTCTACTGAAATTTATCAGTACTGTTCCTAATTCAGTCATGCCAATCAGTATTATTTCATCTACTTTGAGTTTCTTACCAAGGGCTGAATAACATGAAGTGTTGTCCTTACATGCAGCAATTCTGGCATCCAGGGTTGTACCGAGTTTTCTTCTCGCATCTCTAAGTGATACCGCTTTCAGATTGGTCTTATCCTGGATGAGAGAAGCAACCCGTGCACTGAGATCACTCTGTTCGCTCACTCCTGCACGATACTCAAAAATTGCAACACTTTTGGGTGTAGTGGATACAAAAGCAGACTGGAATATATAAATAAATAGAATTAAGGAGTTCATTTGAAACCATAAAGGGATGTTACAGTGGATGGAATAAATTCCACATTGGGTTTAAAAACATTGACCATATCAAGACAGTATGATCCATCAAGCTCCGGTATAGTCTGATCTTCCTCTGAAGATGTACTGTAGCATGCAGCTCTGAACCTGTTTGTTATACTTTCATTCTCACCATCAATAAAAATCAGGCTTTGACTTTTCCGCCTGAATTCATAAATCCCTGTTATGGTACTTATCTTTATTTCTCTGATGTAAAAATAAGCCTCAGCCAGAAGAACTATTCTTCCGGATTTCACTGTTATGGATATATCTTTGGGAAGCACCATTTCTGGAGCCTGAAGAATCTCAAGGGAGCTGGCCTGATGAATCTCAGTGGTTGGTGCAACAAAAGCTTCCTTAGGGTAGTCAACAACCAGTTTTTTTGAAGTGAAATTCTCAGTACTAAGGTCGAAGCGTTGAATTACAAGCTTTGCTGGTGACCATGTTAAACTCACTGTATCAGCCTGAGTATAACATGTGGTGTATAGGATATTTCCTGCTACAGCCAGATTTACCGGCCTCAGACAGGGGGAAATATTTGATGCGCTAAGCATTGGCGATATAAACTGAGTTCCAGGAGTCACCTGAGTTATAGAAGAATCGCATGGATGCGAAATAAAAAGGGCTCCATCTTCCGGGTTGGAAGCGATTGAACTGGCATACCCTGGAATATCAGTAGCGCCTGCATCTGAAATCCCAGATTCAGAATTGAAATCAGATGAAATATCAATGAACTGTAAAGAACTTGATAGCTCTTCATCGCAACTGAGATGCTGGAATTTCGTGCTTTTGAGTATCGCAGCTCTATTGTTGCCGAGATAGGAAACCTGAACAGGAGAATCAACCGGGAAGTCATAAATGGTGGACTCCCGATTTGATGATGCGATAAAATCGGAAACATTGATAAACTTCACACTGTTATCTTCAGTGGATACCAGAGCTGCACTGCTTCCATCAGGAGAAAATGTAATCGAGGTGATAGGACTTGTATTATCCAGGGAAACTTCAAGTTTTTTCACATTGTTGACAGTAAAGGAAATCCATATAGATGAAGTCATTTCAGTTTCATTGAAAGATGCACCCATTACGGTTATACCGTCGGGACTGGTCGCAACTGCAGTTGAAATTTCACCCGAGTTTGCAACAGCAATTGGAGTGAATGCCCCGAGATCCGATGCCAGATAAGGATGAAACATATGCATGAGCCGTGCGCCGGAAAGATATACAAGGGGATATCTGAAAGGAATTGTCACATTTGTTTCAGTTTCAGCACTTATTTTTCCACTGAAATTCATATCTCCATACCCAATAATGGTGCCTGAAACATTATGTCCGCTAATAGTAATTCTATCGAAGTCTCCTACAGGAACATCCCCCAGATTAATTTTTTCATTTTTTCTGAATGTTGCGGTGTATTCATTGACTTCTGAGTTGTTATGAATTGTCAGGTTCAGATAGGATAAGGAAGGATCAATCAGGGGATTGAACGAATTATTCTGTGATGCAATATCTATCTTAATACTGAGCAGACCATCATTCTGACATGAAGTGATGAAAAATGACGCAACTGTGACTGCAAATAATATGTACCATACGGATTTAAACATGAGATGCATAGTAAATTATTTTCAGTTTTTCGCAAGGAATAAATATGTAATACAGACAGATGTGAAGTGTGCAATTCAGGCAAATTTATTATGTTTAATCAAAGAGATTTGACATATCCACCGTCAAACAGCGCCTTGACAAGATAATAATCTCTTGCAGTATCTATATCTATCACAAGTAGATCATGAAGCCATGGGTAAAGTTTCATGCCAAACTGTTCATACATTTTGCCGGTTCTATGACCATTAAGCATAAACTGTTTGAAATAAGCCCCGCGAAACAAAATAGTATGACCGTCATGAATCATATACTGCTTCAAATCCTGTCTTCTGAATGCTGATTCAACCCAGGAGTCAGGTAGGTGTCCTTCACTTATCAGTTCAGTCATCCACGATGGATTGAATTTTTCAACATTCTGAAATGTAAGTATTCCATCTGTCTCCGGATTATCTTCAAGAAATTCGAGAGGTCCATTGAATAATTCAGGATATCTTATGGGGACATTGCCATACAGGAGGGATATATAATCAGCATCGGGAACTGTTTTTGATACAGCATCCAGTATTACATCTTCAACTCTGACTTTGTCCGTTGCCAGAAACGGGTCTCTTTCAACATGTATTGCGTCGTGTTTTCGACAGATTTCAGAAATATCGTCAATATCAGTGGATACACAGGTTGTTATTTCAATATCTTTGAACTGCAGTCCTGTGCTCCATATAATTACATGTTCAAGTACACTTTTGCCCTGAACATCCAGCATACATTTGGAGGGGAGTCCTTTACTGCCTTTTCTGGCGATAATTACATTTAATGCTTTTTTCATGATGTCACCTAAAACATTCCAATGCTTCCATGTTTTGCGCGATGCTCAGCATCATCATCTGATACATCAAAGAAGTGAGTTGCAAGAGGACCATACAGTTTCCTGATGTTGTCTTTAATTTGTTCAAACGTTGGTGTTTTATAATTTTCCTCTGCAATTTTCATCATTTCCGAACGTTTGTTAATCAGTTCTTCATCTGTAAAATGGCTGGTCAGGTTAATGACGAAATCTCTGGCATCACCCAGATTCATAACAAAATCGTGGAGTTTTTCTTTTGAGATAAGCCCACTTTTAAGAGCATCATCAAAGAGCTGGGTTCCGGGATATGGAGTTGCAAACATCAGAGAATCCAGTTTGATGTTGTTTTCAAGTGCAAAGGAGAGCGTTTCATCACAGCTCTCCATGGTTTCACCGGGCATGCCAATTATAAATGAGACAGGAACAGGAAGTAGTGCTTTCCTGTTTATTTCCAGTGCGTTTGACATTTGATCAAGAGTGGCATTTTTATTCATTTCATGAAGTATTCGGGGAGACCCGGATTCAAAACCATAAGAAATACTTGTACAGCCACTCTCAACCATAAGTTTGACAATATCATCATTGACGAGATTAACTCTTCCTGTGCATGACCATCTCAAATCAGGGAAGTGTTTATTGTGTAGTTCGCAGAATTCAACAACCCGCTTTCTGGAAACCATGAACTCATCATCCTGAAATGAAACAAAATCAATTGAATACTCTTTTTTCAGTTTCATAACAGCATCTGCGATGTAGGCTGCACTGTGTGCTCTGAAAGCTCTTCCCCAGGGTTGGTAGCAGAAAGTGCATCGATAAGGGCATCCTCTACTGGAAATAAAATCAATATCTCTTCCCACGCCCACGATAGGGTTTGATAGATAGACATCCATCGGAAGAAGATCCCATGCGGGTAGAGCGCTTTCGGAATCCATATCAGTTATCAGTGGATTACCGGGATTCTCTGTGTAGACACCATCTTTAATATAGGCGATTCCTGATGTGGTGAAATTTCTGGTTTGTGGATTTTCGAGCAGTTCCCGGATTATTTCCGGCGCTATTATTTCTCCCTCTCCCATTGCGACAATATCTACGCTGCTTCGGGACAGCAACAGCTCCGGAATGCTCATAGCCGCACTTCCTCCGGCAATAATAATGCACTCAGGCAGTAGACTTTTAATTTCATGACTCAGAGTTATTAATTGTGAATACACTGGAATAAGACCACCGGTCATTACAACATCCGGTTTTGAGTGTAGAATAAACTCAATAATTTTACTGTGAGATGGTCTGAGTGCATTTAGATCCAGAAAATCTATTGATATTTCAGGAAATTCTCTTCGAATAATATTTGCTATAATTGCAAGACCATGGGGAATGTGTCTTGGTTTGTCTGAAAGCCTTATTACCGGGTTTATGAAAAGTAATTTCATTTATAAATCTCCTGAACTGTATTCCTCACAGTATAATTCTCGGAAATAAAAATATTATTTTTAACGATAACTGATGTTGAAACTTACCAGATAGGTATAATATTGAAACACTTGGTGTTTTGAAAAATATACACAGAGATCTCAGTTACACCTGTAACGGTTCCACAGCATATCTGCAGCGAGCTTTGATGAACCCTTGGGGTATCTTTTTCGATATTTTTTCAGCGTGGAACAAGCCAGATTCCAGTTTTTCAAATGGGCTCCCTCAATGGAAGCAAGATCGATAAACAGCGATTCCGGACTATCGGGGGGCGTGATTCGACTTATGACTTTTCTCAGATAAGCTGCTGCTTCAGCATGACGGCTTAGTGCTCTCAGACTTGAAAGTTTTCTGTGAACCTGTTTGAGAGTGTAAAGCTTTCTGGATACATCCGGGAATGATTCTCCAGGGAGCAGAAGTTTTTTTGTCTTACCATCAGTGACTTCTACTGAACCCTTCATTAAGAATACTTTTGAAATTTTATCTGTTTTTATAACCCTGAATACTGTTCCCTTGACAGTAATCAAAATATTCCCTGAATGAACTATAAGATTTTCCCCTTTTTTTCTCTCAGTTACATGAAAAACCAAATCACCTTTATGTACAGTAACTTTGTTGCCTGAATAACTGACGGAAGATTCATTGTTAACGCTTATTCTGATACCCGCTTCAAGAGCATGATCGCCTTTCGGGAAAACAGCTTTTTTTATTACAGGAGTGGAGTTTTTCACAATGACAGTATTATTTCCGGTATCTTTGGGGGATATATTTTTCTTTTCTGTCTTAAATGACATTATTCCTGTCAGCCTGAAAGGAGTAATTTTACTTATTGAAATATCTTCTGTTTTACGGATTGTATAAAAATAAAAAGCTCCGGTGATAAAAATAACAAGTGAAAGAGAAGCGAATACGGGAATCAATGAAATCCGGGATGAAGTTTTCAGTCTGTCATTATATCTTGCTCTCATCATCAGCAGAAGTTTTGCATCAATATCGGGAGCCTTTGTTGATAAATGCTGTTTTTTCTCAGACTGTAACGCCGGGTCCTTAGATAAATCAGACATCAGTCAAGATCCTTCCCGAGTTCTCTGGCCAGTTTTTCTCTGGCGGATTTTAGCCGGCGGGAGACGGTTCCCTTGTTTATCCCAAGAATTCTGGCAATTTCCGGAATTTCTACATCTTCAAAATAATACATGATTACCGCCATCCTCTGTTTTTCGTCCAGGACCGAAAGTGCCTTATCCAGTTGTTTAAGCATTTCGTTGTCCTCTGCACTTTTATCAGGTGGTATGTAATCTTCTCCGGATACAGAATCTATAACATCTGAGTTGAAGAATTTCGCAAAAAGTTTCAGGAGATTCTTCTTTCTCTTGATGTTATTGACGCAGAGGTTGAACGTTGTCCTGTAGATAAATGACTTTGGATGATTAATATCAGGCAAATCATGCCACTTATCAGCCAGTTTAAGGAAAACCTCCTGCATCCTGTCTGAAGCCCATTCTGAATCGCCGTAACTGAATCTAAGACACACTCTGTAAACCATGTCTTTATTTTCAATATACAGTTTTTCAAGTTCTTCAAATGGACGACCCATAACACCTGCTTCCTTTAATGACCAATAAATTCAGGTAGAGTTGCCTCTGGAAACATTAATAATAAAAAAATAATCTTAAAACTCCAGAATTCTGCCGAACGGAGTATAGATTAACAGCTCAACAGTTGTAAATAATTTATTTTATATGAAATTATTAAGGGTCAGTTAGTGAGTGTTCTGACTGAAATTATTTATAGTAATTTTTGTGTCGGGAATTTTCCTTGTCAAACTCATTGTCCCTGATAGATTCCCCCTTCGGGTAATATTACCTGTTAAAACAATATTCTTATGCAAAAAAGGATAAGACTATGAACTACAGAAAACTTGTTCCTTATGTGCTATCTGCTCTCAGTGGCGCAATATGGTTTCTTGCATGTCCACCATATCCTTTCTGGTGGGCCGGCTGGTTTGCAATGGTTCCAATGTTTTTCGCACTCAGAGGCAGGAAAGGAAAAGAGGCCTTTTTTATTGGTCTTGCCGGTGGTTTCGTTGCGATGATGGGTGGTTTTCCATGGATTACAGATCTAATTGTAAAATTTGGCTCCCTTCCCTGGATAGTGGCATTTCCTATATGTGCACTTTATAACCTTTATCAGGGTATTATATTTGGACTGTTCGCACTTCTTTTCACCTGGTTTCGGGATAACACACGAATTCCGGTGTGGCTCAGCAGCGCTCTTGTGGCAGCCAGTGTTGAATATGTTTTTCCTCTAATATTTCCATGGTATTTTGCAATAACTCAGGCATATGTGCCTCATTCAATACAGATTGCGGAATTTACAGGTCCAATAGGTGTCAGTTCTCTTATTCTGATGTCCAGTGGTCTTATCTTTAATCTTTATGTCCTTTTCAGAACAAGGAAATTTGAATACCATATTGTACTTCCCCTGGTTATTATTCTGGCAGTTCTTGGGTGGTCGCACTGGCGAATATCTGACATTGAGAAGCTTGAGAAAAAATCACCTGTTATAGGAGTTGCAATGATTCAACCGATGATGGGTATTCACCCTCCGGGAGAAAGATATTTTGCGCAAAAACAGCTTCTTGTTCATCAGAAACTGAGCTCGGAAACTGAAAATCTTCAGAAAAAAGGTGAAATAGACAAACTGGATCTTATTGTCTGGTCGGAAAGCAGTTATCCCTATCATATTTCCCGTGATGCTACCGGGGATTTTTCAGATCCTCCGGGGCGTTATGATATGAGAAAAATAAGGAGAGGATTCACAACACCAATTTTTATGGGTGTAGCCACAACTTCCGGTAAGGGTGACGACAAAAAAGTGTACAACAGTGCAATACTCATGGACAGAGAAGGAAAAATAACCCACCGTTATGATAAGAATTGGCTCCTGATGTTCGGTGAATATATTCCGTTTTATGATTATATGCCTTTTTTACATGATTTTTTTAAGGCTCATCGGATGAGTAACATGAGTAGAGGTACCAGTGTTGAAAATCTGGTACTGGGAAATGTTAAAACAGGGAATTCAGAAATCAGTGTAAAGCTTGGCCCCATGATTTGTTATGAGGATATCCTTCCTGAATATTCAAACAGGCTTAAGAAGCACAAACCTAATATACTTGTCAATATTACAAATGATGCCTGGTTTGGTGCAACACAGGAGCCGTTTCAGCATTTTGCCCTTGCTATTTTCAGGACTGTGGAAACCAGACTTCCCATGATAAGAAATGTGAATATTGGTATAAGTGCATTTGTAAGTGCTGCTGGAAAAGTAGGCGTTCATGTGCCTTCAGGAGACCCGATAAGTGATCCTCAACCCCGCGTTGGAGGCGGCAAATTTCTCAAGGAACTCAATACTTTTAAACTGGAGAATCAGCGAAAGGGTGTATGGAAACTGACAGGGTGGCCTTCAGGATACATTGTTTACGACAAGGTTCCCGTTATGGAACATCGTAGTACTTTTTTCACCACATTTGGAAATCTTTTTTCAGTGCTTTCACTACTTTTCGTTTCGGGCGTAATTTTGAAAAAGAAGAGAGACAGTATCTTAAAACTGTTCAGGAAAAAATCTGAAAAAAGCCCGGAAATTTCAGTAAATACGTCGGAAATTAATAAGGACAGCATTAAAACCACAAATAGTTCTCAAAAGAGGAAACGAAAGAAATCACGAAAATGATCTATCTTGATAACGCAGCAACAACTGAGATTTTTAAAGAGGTGGTGAGTGAATATACTGATTCCATCGAGAATTTCCCTGGAAATCCATCCAGTTCTCACCAAATGGGCAAAAAGGCAGCGGCAAGATTTACTGAACTCAGGGAAAAAGTAAAAAAACTTCTTTCCATTGGGGACACACATGAAGTTATTTTCGCTTCTGGCTCAGTGGGAAACAACGCTGTTGTTTCAGAGATTTCTTCAGATGAAGGAATTACTGTTTGTGGAATTCTGGAACATCCCAGCATTTACAAACCGGTTACTGAACTTCCAAAAAACAGTGTGATTAAATGCAACAGGGAAGGTTTGTATGATCTTGATGAGCTCGCCAATGTTTTAAAGGAGGAAAAAGTCGATCTTGTCTCGCTAATGCTTGTCAGTAATGAGCTTGGATGTCGACAGAATGTAGAGAAAGCTGCGGAATTAATCAGTTTATTGAGTCCTTCAAGCCGTTTTCATGTTGATGCTTCTCAGGGAATTTCATATATGACCTGGCCTCAATCAATTGAAAATATTGATTTCATAACCATGAGTGCTCATAAATTTCATGGACCGGTGGGTAGTGGAATACTTATATGCAGAAAAAATTCAGTGAAATCCTTTTTTGTAAAGGGTGGAGAGCAGCAGACTTTAATAAGTGGCACGATAAATCTGCATGGAGCGGCGGCCACAGTCAGGGCTCTTGAACTAACCCTAAGACGCCGTAACGACGAATTTTTGGAACTGTGCAGTTATACATCGGAAAAACTTGGAAAAGTGAAGGATTTGGAATTCACAGTAAGTAAAGACAACAGAGTACCCTGGATTTTCAGTATATCTCTTCCTGGTCTGAGGGGGGAGATAATCGCAAGAGCTATGGACATGAAAAATATAGCTATTTCGTGGTCAAGTGCATGTGGAAGTTCCAAAGGGGGGCTGTCGAGATCTCTTAAATCTGTCGGTGCACGAATGGACAGAGGTTATGTCCGGGTGGCCGTAAGTGTGATGAATACGAAAGATGAGATTGATGTTTTCATAACAGAACTTCAATCAGTGGTAGAAAAATATGCAATTCTGGACTGATTCTTTTCTCAGGTATTTAATATTTTAAAAATCCCCCCAAGTGTACTAAACTCTCAGTGTATAGATTTGGAAAATATTTATTTCGTAACCAGTGTCGTTTCATGTGAAACGCCGGGGAGATTTGTAGTTATGGAAACTAATACTGATTTCAGAAAGAAGCTTGATACTGCATTTAGCAGAAATGTTTATTCGTTTGATGAATATCTCCAGTTGGTACGTGAAAATCCCGGTCGTAACATGAGGGGAACTCTGGAATATATCAGAGACTGTCTGGATTATTTCGGCTCTGAGATGATTACTGTGAATGGCGAAAAAATCCGCCGTTTTAATATGTTTGATGCTCCATTTGACGAGGGACGGGATCCTCTGATTGGACAGGAAGAAGCCCAGAACGCCTTTTACAGTTTTCTGGAAAGTCAGGGAACCATGGCAAGAGCTCCAAAGATTTTTATTCTTCACGGACCCAATGGCAGTGCCAAATCCACATTTTTCAGACTTCTTTCAAGAGGGTTGGAGGCATATTCCCGTACGGATGAAGGTGCGGTTTTTAAATTTAACTGGATATTCCCGGCCGCGAGCATTGTCCCCAAAGGAATAGGATTTGGTAAGGGAAATTCTTCTTCTGCAAACACAATGGACAGTTATGCGCACCTTGATGGGAACGCCATAGACGCACTCCTGCCTGATGAAATGAAAGACCACCCGCTCTATCTTATTCCTCAGGAAAAACGTGAAGAGATACTTCTGGATTATACCGATGGGAAGAGAGTTCCTGAGTGGCTTCTGAGAAGTGATTTGAATCCCCGTAACAAACAGATATTTGATGCTCTGTTCATGTCTTCCTCCACAGGGATTTCTGAAGTTTTTAAATACGTACAGGTTGAAAGGTATTTTCTTTCCAGAAGGTACCGCAGAGGAATAATCACCTCTGAACCTAAAATGGCTGCGGATGCCCATATAAGACAGTTGACAAGTGATCATTCTCTGGGATCCCTGCCTCCTGCGCTTCAGAATCAGGAGCTTTATCGTTATTATGGAGATTTGGTGGATGCAAACAGAGGGCTGATTGAATTTGCAGATCTTTTTAAGAAACCACTCGAGGGATTCAAATATCTTATAAACACTCTGGAAGAGGGTTTTCTTAATCTTGAAATGACAATACTGCAGTTTGATATCTGTTTTAGTGCAACTGTAAACGACAGACAGTTGCTGGCATTTACTGAAACAAGTGATTTTTCCAGTTTTGAAGGGCGCAGTGAATTTATTAAAATGCCTTATCTTTTGGATTATAATCAGGAAAAAAATATTCAGGATAGATTTTTAACTTCCCGTGGGGAAGAATCTGAAATAGCGCCTCATGTTCTTGAAACTGTAAGTATCTGGGCCGTTATGTCCAGGCTGGTGAAACCTCAGTATGATGATCCGGATATCGGTAGTATTCTCAGTGAACTCACTGTGTATGAAAAAGCTAAACTTTATGGAAATAATGAACTTCCTGCCAGATATCATACAAAAACAGCTCAGCAGGTCAAGGCTGTACTTCCTGAACTTAAGTTTCAAATGCTTAGTAATATCATATATGAAGGTGGTATCGGAGCTAGTCCTCGGCTGGTAAGAAGTATTCTTCTTAGAGCAATGACCAGATATGAACTATCTTTTGTAAGTGTATTGAGTGTGTTTACTGAGATTGAAAAATTATACAAGGATAAAAACACACATGAATTTTTAAACTATCCAGCTCAGGAAGGTGGATATCACGATTCCGATGCAATTCTGGAGTTTGCACGGAAACACTGGGAGGAACTGGTGAGTTCTGATCTGTGGTCAAGTGCCGGTTTGATTAAATCTGAAAAAATGATGGAGCGGCTTAGCGGGTATATCAATATGGTAATACACTATGTCAAAGGTGAAAAAATCAAGGATGAAGTCACAGGGGCATATCATGAAGCAAGTGAAAAGATGATGGCGGAATTTGAGGAAGAACTGGATATTAAAGAAGACGTTCATGAATTCCGTTCAAACTGTATTTCAAGGATAGGAGCCTATAAGATTGATTTTCCCAATGATAATCCTGATTATCTGAAGATTTTCTCTCCTGAGTTGAACAGGATAAATCAGAAGAATCTCTCAACAAGGAAGCAGCAACTCATCAGGATTCTGGAACTGATTATTACTTATCATGGTGAGGGTACAAACCTTAAGGATTCAGATTTAAAGGAGACAGTCGAACAGTTTACTTCAGCTATGAAGCAGAAAGGTTATTCGACAGAATCCATGCTGGAAGCAGTTGAGTACTACATTCGAAAAAACTCGGGATCATAAACAGAATCTATCCAGTTGATACTGTATGACGTCCCTTCAACTCCAAATGCTTTTCCCGCTCCTTCCGCCCAGATTATTTTCCCTTCGGGTTCCTCGAATATCAGAAGACTGTCTCTCATTTTGACTGGATAGGATGCATAAATGCTTTTAAGGCTTACCATACCCATGTGCATTCTCTTAATATGATCTCCCGGTTTTCTGGTTCGCACAGTGATGGGAAAACTGGAAACGGAAATTTCCCCATGGGGATTTTCCTCAAGATAAAAAGAACCTCTGAATGGAGTTTTAACAATAACTTCAGGGGATCCAATTATAACCGAATCCATTGAACCATCTGGTATTTCATTTCCAATATAAACAAATTTACCTAACCATGAAATTCTGACTCCTCCAGGAAGAAATTCATTTGAAAAGGATTTCTTCTGAAGAATTGATTCTGTGCATGATTCCACTGATTGTCTTGAAAGTTCTCCGGATGCTGTAAACTCACGCCATTTCTCTCTCACAAATTCATTAATCAGCGCCGGGGTACAGGATAAGAGCTCCGAGTGTCTGATACACACCCCCCATGGAAGATTAATGGCGTTTTCAATCAGGTTATACAATACACCGTTTATGATTTCCTCTGATTCCTTCGATGCCTTACCCAGGTTTATAAGTGCTGTTTTTATACCGCTGTTTTCTTTCTCCATAAGTGGAAACAGGGTATTTCTGACCCGATTTCGAAAATAAATATCCTTCTGATTTGTTATATCCTCATGCCACATGTGGGAATTTCCCATGAGCCAGAACAGGATCTCATCCCTTGAAATACCGAGAAAAGGCCTGAAAATATTTCCATCCAGTTTTCCCATACCCTTCAGTCCCCTTATTCCGGTTCCTCTGATTATTCGCATAAGTATTGTCTCAGCCTGATCATCACTGTTGTGAGCAAGCACAATGTAATCAAGTTTTTCTTTTTCCAGAATGGCTTGGAAGGATGAATGTCTGAATTCCCTCGCCTTGTCTTCACTGGATTCAACTCCCAGATCACCGTTTACGGTGTGGCATCTGATACCATAACCGGCACATATTTTTTCAACGAATTGTGCATCTTTTGCACCTTCTTCTCGAATGCCGTGATTAACAGTGCATACCTCAAAGTGTAAATTAAGATGTATCAGGCTGCAAAACGCGTGTAAAAGTGCGGTGGAGTCAGCTCCTCCACTGCATCCCAAAAGAAACCCTGTTTTTTCATCAGCGGAAATATTTTTAAGTTCCAACTCAAGAGTGTTTACAATATCAACTGTCAATGGTTTCTCCTGTGAATGTAATCAATGCAATTTCAGGTTTGCTCCCAAATCTCAAAGGTGGTCCAGTAACACCAGCTCCACTGCTGATAAACATGGTTGTTTTCCCGCGTTTGTAAATGCCGTAACGGTATCCGCTGTCATAATCAGAAGCGCATTTTCCGGCGATGCAGATCTGTCCACCATGAGTGTGTCCTGCTAAAACAGCATCAAAGTTATTCACATCGGGATGATCAAGTATTTCAGGTCTGTGGGAAAGCAGGATTGATGGGATCGATGGTTCAAGGCGCGAAAGTACAGTTTCAATATTACCCTTGTAGAAAATATCATCAATCCCTGCGATTTGAATCTTATCTCCTTTGATACTTAATGTTTTCACTTCATTATCCAGAGAAGTAATGCCAATTTTTCTAAGTTCACTAAAGAGAATTTCCTTTCCCAGGCGGTGGTCATGATTGCCGGAAACCTGGTAGACTCCATATCGGCTGGAAATTCCTTCGAGACCATCCCGAAGTTGATAAACAAAATCCTTGTGACTTCCATGGAGCTGGTCACCGGTAAAAAATATCAGATCAGCATTGAGATCTGAAATTACATTTCTGAGTTCCCTGATTTTCTTTTTTCCAAAAAACCAGCCGGCATGTATATCGGTTATTTGAGCTGCAGTGAAAGAGTTTTTTAACCCGGACACATGAATTATCACCCTTTTTATTCTGTAATTATCCCTTGCATTGAAAATACCCCTTATGAAAAAAGCGGTACTTACAGCAGATATAATTCCTCCGGCTAAAATGGCCCGTCTTTCAGCATTTTGCAGGGAATCTGTTTTTTTATCCGCTCGTAAAAGAGGTTGTAGAACTGAAAACATGTTTGACAGGAAATAAAACACAACACCAAGCCCTGTAACAAGTTGATACCCAACTGCTGGCACAAATACATACAGATAGACGTCTTCAGGAAGAGTCAGTCCCAGAATATAATCAGCAAAAATAAATAGAAATAAAAGGTTAAATATTAATGCTGCAACAAGAATGAGCTTCCCCTGAAAAGATCTGAATGGAAATTTTTTAAGAAATATTTTTACTAAAAAAAACTGTATCACCAGTGAGATCACAAGTGGGATGGAGTATTTAAGAAGAAAAACAATCTGTGCTTTAACGCTCATTAATCACCATAATTTAAGAACCATGCGGGGTAAAATGACCCAGTCTCACTTCACCGGTCTTATGTTTGAATAATAGACCATTTTTTTTTCTTTCCAAGTGGTGATAAATTTCCATTTTTGAAAAAATTATGTTAAACACCACATACCTGATGTGGGATCGCATTCAGGTATTGTTGCAGGAATGGAGAACCATGTCGGATAATGATCCTTTCAATGAAAGTACCAGAGTAATAAAGGTTCCTGATTTCAAGAATGTTATGCAGCCTGCTGCAGAAAGGCAGCCTGCAGCACTTGTGCTTATCTATCGTCCTGACGGTGCAGATATTGGCAAGAAGTTTGAACTCAATCCTGGGGAGTCTTACATTGGCAGAAGTAACGCATGCGAGATTGTACTTGATGAAGACAGTGTAAGTAGGAAACACTGTAAAATAATCCTTACGGATCGTGCAATGGTTCAGGATCTCAATTCAACAAACGGTACTTCCATAAATGATAATCCTGTAAAGGGTCCTCCTCAGCCTATTGAGGATGGATCATTCCTTTATCTAGGTGCTGTGAGAATGAAATTCCTCACAGGTTCAAATGTCGAAAACTCCTACTACGAGGAAATTTATAAGCTCACAACTGTGGATGGACTCACTCAGGTTTTCAACAAAAGATACTACACTGAAGCTCTGGACAGAGAACTCAGCAGGAGCACGCGCTACAGTAGAGATTTGTCCCTTATTATGTTTGATATCGACCATTTTAAGAGGGTGAATGATACCTATGGACACCTCGCAGGTGATTTTGTGCTTCGTAAGCTTGCTGCCACTATTAAGGGTAAAATAAGGCGTGAAGATATTTTTGCCCGTTATGGTGGTGAGGAATTCAGTATCATTCTTCCTGAGATTTCACTTCAGAATGCCATTGTATTTGCGGAGAAAATCAGAAATGTTGTGCAGAATACAAGGTTTATATTTGAAAATCAGATAATTCCCATAACTATTTCCATAGGCGTTTCTCTTTTTGATCGCAATACAATGATGCGCTCCGAGGATTTTATAAGCAGCGCGGATCTTATGCTTTATGAAGCAAAAAGAAATGGTCGTAATCAGGTGAGAGGCTGACTTCAGTAAAACTGAATACTGCTGATTGAATGCTTGATTTTTTTATTACTGACCGCTATCCAGTCTGGTTTTCATGAAATATTAGGAATTTTAATCAATATAAACAATAAGGGGTTTACTAGTTGAAAACAGGTATTATGTTTTTGCGGTATTCAGTTTGGGAGGTAAATAATGACTGAAAAAGGACAAATCAGAATAGACGCACAGAACATATTTCCTATAATCAAAAAATGGCTCTATTCAGAAAAGGATATCTTTCTTCGTGAGCTGGTTTCCAATGGTATAGACGCAATTACTAAACTTCGAATTCTGGCTAATGAAGGCAGGCTCGATATGCCAGATGAAGAATTCAGAGTTGATGTTAATTTTGATGAAGAAAAAAAGACATTAACAATTGAAGACAATGGGCTCGGTATGACTGCCGAGGAAGTGAAGAAATACATAGCTCAGATAGCCTTTAGCGGAGCCGAAGAATTCATCAAGCTGTATCAGGCTAATGATGGCGGAATTATTGGCCATTTCGGTCTTGGTTTTTACAGTGCATTTATGGTTTCCGAAAAGGTTGCTATTGAGAGTAAATCATGGGCAGATAATACACCTGCAGTAAGGTGGGTATGTGATGGAAGCCCTGAATATGAAATTGAAGAAATTGAGAAAGAAGAAAGAGGAACCCGTATAATTCTCAGTCTGCTGGATGAGGAAAAGGAATATCTTGACAGGATCCGCCTGAACGAAATCCTTAAGAAATTCTGCTCATATATGCCGTTCTCCATCTATCTGGGAAGCGAAAGAATCAATCCGTCTGAGCCAATCTGGACAACTGCTGTCAGTGAACTCAAGGATGAGGACTACATTGAATTTTACAAGAAAAACTATCCTATGGAGCGGGATCCTGAGTTCTGGGTTCATATAAATGCCGATTATCCCTTCAATCTTCAGGGAATATTATATTTCCCTTCAATGGACAGACCGGAAGAAATAAAATCTGATAAGTTGAATCTCTATTGTAACCGGGTTTTTGTCTCAAGTGAAATGAACGCTCTGTTACCGGAGACTCTGAACTATGTAAGGGGATTTCTTGATTCTCCAGATATTCCATTGAATGTGTCCAGAAGTTTTCTGCAGTCGGATGCCAGGGTAAGGAAAATTTCCTCATTCATTATGAGAAAGATTGCGGACAGGCTTGTGGAACTGCGGACAGAAGATGAAGAAAAATATACCGAAATGTGGAAGAGGATAAATCCCTTCATTAAAATTGCTGCCCTCAGGGATGATAAATTTGCCCAGAGGGTGGAAGAGGGGATTGTTTTTGAAACATCCGATGGAAAAATGACCTCCCTTGAGGAACTGCTGAAGAAAACCTATGGGGATGAATGGAGGGAGGACAAGGAAACCCAGCACACTGTATTTTATGCGGTTCCTGGTGAAACCATTGGTTCTCTTTCGAGGCTGTATGAAAAATCCGGGAAAACAGTAATTAACGGAACTCCACCTGTTGACAGTCATTTCTTTTACCATACTGAATTGAAAAAAGCTGAAAACAAAATTGATTTCAAGCGTATTGACAGTGAATTAAGTGATGTTGTGAAGGATGATGTTGAGGAAAAGGAAGATGAGAACGGGAAAAAACCTTCTGAAGAAATTGTTGAAACTTTCAAGGAAGTCCTCAGTGAGGTTGAATTTGAAGCAGCATATCTTAAGACTGATGAGATCCCTCTGGTCCTTGTATTTCCTGAACTCGAGAGGCGCTTCAGAGAAATGACATCTCATACCGTGGGAACAGGGGATCAACTCTGGGGTCACAAGGCTATTATCAACATGAATCATACACTGGTTAAAAGAATGCTTGCCGGCAGTGAAAATCCACTGGATTCAGAGCAGATGGGATTGGTTGTAAAACATATTTATCAGATGGCAACTCTTCCACATCGTAAAATGGATCCTCAGACTCTGGATGAGCTTTATATCAGCTCAGGTTCTCTCCTTTCTTTAATTTAACAACTGTTTTTATCCAAATCGGGAGTCCTTTGTTATGGACCGAATTCCTCAAAGCCGGACTCGTTTCAATGAAAAAGATTATACATCCATGAAATCTTTTCTGGATGGCTACAACACCGGACATATAAAAAGTCTCGAAAAAAGTCTTGGTGATTTTCACGGTGTAAAGCATGTCGTCGCTGTCAGTTCAGGTACAAGTGCTCTTTACGTGCTTTTTCAGGCATTGAATCTTTCAACTGAAGACGCAGTTATTGTGCCATCCTATACATGGCCAAGCGCAGCAAATGCTGCAGCTTTGCTTGGAGCGCGTGTAATTTTTGCAGATGTTGATCCAGATTCGTATCTTGTTACACCTGAAATTCTTGATGAACTTTTAGGTAAAAAAAGATCAGATGTACGTCGAATGTACGTTGTGCAGATTCATCAGTTTGGACTTGTTGAGCATCTGCGTCCTATCAGTGAGATATGTATTAAACATGACAGCATACTGCTGGAAGACAGTGCATGGTCACTAGGAAGTGATCAGCCTCTGTCAGGAATAGCAGGAATATGGTCATTTCATCCCAGAAAACTGATTTCAGGAGGTGAGGGTGGTGCGGTTTATACAGATAATGACGAATTAGCTGAAAAGTGCAGAATATACAGAAATCATGGATATGAACAGCATGTGGGATTTTCTCATAAAGGACTTAATCTGAGACTTCCTGAAGTTCAGGCGGTTTTAATAAATAATCAGATGGAAAGAGTTGTAACACTGCTTCAGTCCCGACTTGATGTGGCAGAATATTATTTTAATGCTCTTGGTGATATTCCGGAAATAAAACTGCCGGTGAAATCTAAGGAACATCTTTATCAGGCGTTTACTGTATTTCTCAATGGAATAAACAAGAATGATTTTATTTCAAAATGTGATGACTCAGGTGTAGAAATAAAGAGTGCAGGTTTTTGTACGCATACACATAAAGCATGGTCATTTGAGGGTCATGAGCTCCTTGATGTGTCACTTTCCCTTGAAAACTCCCTGATCACGCTTCCCACCTTTGAGGGTATTTCAGAAACTCAATTGAAAAAAGTTGTGGAAACAGTAAAAGAAAATCTGTAGGAATCAATATCCGCTACCGGAAGCTGCAGAACCGCTGACAATAGCAACACTGGCAGATGCGCCCAGACGAGTAGCCCCGGCTGCAACCATGTCATTGGCAGTTTTTGTGTCTCTGATTCCACCGGAAGCCTTGACTCCCATATCAGGACCAACGGTTTCCCGCATTAGAGCGATATCCTCAACAGTTGCTCCCCCAGGTACAAAACCAGTGGATGTTTTTACAAAATCAGCCCCGGCCATTTTCGACAGCAGACATGCCTTGACTTTTTCTTCTCTGGTAAGGAGGGCGGTTTCAAGAATAACTTTAACAATTGCCCGGCCTTTTGCAGCTGCAACAACAGCCTCAATATCATCCTTCACAAGAGCATCATTGCCTGACTTGAGAGCGCCGACATTGATAACCATATCGATTTCATCGGCTCCATTGGCTATGGCATCCCGGGTTTCTATCGCTTTGGACGTGCTGGTTGTAGCTCCCAGAGGAAAACCTATAACGGTGCATACTTTTACCACACTACCTTTGAGCATTGATGCCGCAAGGCTTACCCATGACGGATTTATGCAGACAGAAGCAAATGAATACTGGCGTGCTTCTTCACAAAGGGTTCTGATCTGAGCTTCTGTTGCATCAGGCTTGAGAAGAGTATGATCAATATAGGGTGCAAGCTCCAGTGATACTGGAGTTCCCACTGCAGATGCCACACGCCCGGCTCCGGAAGAAACCATCTTTGAGACATCATCCTTACGATAATCAACACATAGTCCGCATGCATTGCACTCACCGCCATTTTGTGCATTGCAGCCTGAAATTAGGGATGTAGCTCCGGGGATGCGTTGAGTGCCGGAACAAACACGATCAACAAGTTCTTCAACCTGACAGAATTCAACACCCATTTCAGTTGCCATTGAGACCAGATTATCAAGTCTTGACTTTATTGACGCTGGAACCCTGTCTGAATTGATTTCGTATGGGAGCATGGAGTCAGCGCAACCAAGCACTCTGAGGCCCTTGGTCATGCCGGAAAGTGCAAGAATCGGAATCCATGCATCAGCCTGAAAATACACGAGCTTTGACAACAGGTTAGGGGACATGGCCGGAAGACAGACAGTATCAACATCTTCCAGTATTTTCCAAACATCACCATCTGTAAAAAGTTGGGCTCCGGGTGCTACACGTCTGATGGCAGGAAGACCGATAATATTCTGTGCAGAGCCGGAAAACGCAATTTTAAGAACATTTGTGCACTCAGCAATTTTTCCAACCTGACTAACTACATGATCAGTATTCCGGTTTGCTCCGGTTAGAATTACCAGCACTCCACCGGGTGAATTTCTTCGAACAGTTGCGTCAATATTTGGCTGTTGAAAATTTCGTGATGGTGTCACTGACATATTTTGTTTTTGGGACACCGAGTCCAGTTGAAGCCTTTTCATAACTTCAGACGTGATTATGGCTACCAAATCTTTGTTGTCCATTGCGAATCCTTAAGTTCAAACGATACTCATACATCAACTCAATGAAATGATGCATGAAGATCATGTTACTTTTCTTGTCCCCATGCGGGGAAAGGAAAAAACGGGGCTTACACTATAATCCCCGTTTTTTTCGTTCAACTTTTAACCAATCTTAGGAAGAATACCTTCCACCTGATCGTCAGGACGCGGAATAACATGTACAGATACCAGTTGACCTACTTTTTTAGCGGCAACACTACCTGCTTCAATAGCAGCTTTCACAGCACCAACGTCTCCACGAACCATAACTGTCACATAACCACCGCCAACAAGCTCTTTACCTACGAGAGTAACTCTAGCTGATTTCACCATTGCATCAGCAGCTTCGATAGCGCCCACCATACCCATTGTTTCAATCATTCCTAATGCTTCTTTTAAATCCATAATAACCTCCAAGTTATAGTTGACGACCACGCCGTGTGTCGGGCATATAATATGCCTTTTCAACATCAGCGTCCATCAAAACATTATAAAATTTACTTTGGGATTTTGGGAAGAATACCTTCCACCTGATCGTCAGGACGCGGAATAACATGCATAGATACCAGTTGACCCACTTTTTTAGCGGCAACACTACCTGCTTCAATAGCAGCCTTTACAGCACCAACGTCCCCGCGAACCATAACCGTCACATAGCCACCACCGACACGCTCTTTTCCAATCAGTGTCACACGGGCTGACTTCACCATTGCGTCAGCTGCTTCCACTGCGCCTACCATACCCATTGTTTCAATCATTCCCAATGCTTCTTTATTGTTCATAATGACCTCCTAAATTATTGTTTATAATTATTTGTAATTCCATTTTCAGAAACAGTTGATACATCAAGAAATCCAATAATACATGCATCTATGGGAGGTATATCCCCCAGTGCAATTGCCGCATCACGTTTTGTAGTGAGGGTTACGATATCTCCCTGTCCTGCACAGGCAATTCCGTCAAGGGCTACAAACGGTTTCCCCTTGGGCTGTAACTTCTCATCAAGTCCCTGTACAATGTACATTCGATAGCCTGTCAGACTCTCGTCCTTAACAGTGGCATTCACCTGTCCTATGACACGTCCTATAATCATTTCAAACCACCCTCATCGTCTGGTTTTCGATCTGAGTAATCTTGTCCAGTCGCCGTTGATGACGTCCTCCGGCATATGGGGTATTCAGCCATATATCCACAAGATCTTTGGCCAGTCCCATTCCGAGCCAGGCACCTCCAAGGCATAACACATTGGCGTTTGTGTGTTCACGACTGGATTTTACAGAAAAAGCATCCATTGCTACAACAGCTCGGATGCCTTTTACCTTATTTGCGACCACTGCGCTACCCTGACCAATACTGTCGATAATAATACCAACAGCTCTCCCTCCTCCCGCATGGTTACCCGAAACAGCCTGAGTTACTAAAAAAGCATAGTCGGGGAAATCCACTGCATCTTTGGAGTGAGTGCCGAAATCAGATACGTCGTAACCTTTTTCCAGAAGATGAGTTTTGAGCTGGTTTTTCATTTCAAACCCGCCATGATCCGCTCCCAGATAAATTTTAATTCCAGTTTCGTTCATGTTATCCCTCACGATACAAAAACCTTACGTTTACATGCTGCGGTCTGCTCTATAATGGAACTGAACTTGTTGGCATCAAGGCTGGCATTACCCACAAGAAATCCGTCAATATCTGGTTTAGCAGCCAGTGTTGATGCATTTTTTTCATTAACCGAACCGCCATAGAGTATACGTATAGAGTTTGCATAAGAGTACGAGAATCTGTCAGCTAGTCTTTCACGAACAAAGGAAACTGCCTCCTGTGCCTGGTCAGCAGTTGCTGTAAGACCACTTCCTATTGCCCATATTGGTTCGTATGCTACAACGATCATCTCTGGATTCGGTAATGGATTCTTGAGGCTGGACAACCCGGTCAGCAACTGGTTGCGGAGCACGCGGAAGGTAGCACCATCCTGTCTCTCTTTTAGAGTTTCCCCGATGCAGAATATAGGGAGAAATTTGTTCTCCACCGCCATTGCAAGTTTTTTAGCAAGAAGTTCATCGCCTTCGCCAAACAGATTGCGGCGTTCAGAGTGACCAATAATCACAGATTGAACACCCGCATCAGACAACATGTCAAGATTGTGTTCACCGGTGAAGGCTCCGGATTGTTCCGGGTAAAAATTCTGGGCACCAAGCATCAGATCGGGCTGATTTTTTCCTGCGGCTAAAACCGGCAGCAGAATATGTGGCGCGCAGATTAATGTCTGTATGTTTTTACGATCCCTCAACTGAAAATCACTCATGAAGGAGCGAGCTGTTCCCGACAGTTGATTCATCTTCCAGTTCGCAGCCACCAGTGGTTGCCTCTTACCGTAATGATGAGCGGTGTTCAGGGAAGTCCCTGCATGAACCATGGGTTTCAGGTCTGTTTCTGAATGATTCATCTCCAGCAATGTCTGTCTAACCAGTTGTTCTATTACTTTTCGAAGATCGTTCACTGTACCCCCTTATCCTTATTTAAAAGGGAAGTCTGGCGGTCATAAAATTCAACTGAATCAATCACACCGACTATCAATGCTTCAACGGGAGCATCCTTACTGTTCATTACCAGTCGGGAACTTTTTCCCTCCTGACACAAAAGCACGATATTTCCTGTTCCCGCCTGTGCCATATCAACGGCGAGAATTGCCGGCTCAGTCCGATTGCCATTTTCATCAACAGGTTCAACCCATAACAATTTAAACCCATTCAGACAGTCCAGCTTAACGGTGGTTACCACTGAGCCAATGACACGAGCAATTTTCATAATTACACCAGACTCGGAATAAGATCCGGATGGGGTGAAGGGATGATAGTGAATCCCAAAAGAACACCCTGAGCACGTGCTGCGCGCATTCCTGCCTCGGTAGCAGCTCTAACTGCACTTACTTCACCTGTAAGCAGAGTGAAAGCCTTTCCTCCCATGGCGCGTGCAAGACGGATTTCAAGCAGATTCACATTAGCCGCTTTAACTGCCTCGTCTCCTGCGATAATTGCAGCGGCAACAGAAAAGGTTTCAATCATACCTAAAGCCTTTATGTCCCCAGGATCTGTTGTAGCAGTGAATGCTTTCAGTACCTGGGGATGAATATTCGGGATTACCAGTCTGTCAACCAGAGTATCAGCTGCCACAGCTTCTCCGGCGGATACAGCAGCTGTAACCTCAGCTACATGGCCCCCTACAAGTACTATATATTTCCCCGGACACACGGGGCTCGCCGTCAAAAGGGTTACTTGAGCTGCTTTCAGCATGGCATCTGCTGACTCAAGGCCACGGGCAATGCTGCTTGTCTCTACACAGCCCACCGCCTGGGGATAAACCTGCCGCACTCTGGCGGATTCGGTGGTAGGATCGGGGTGATTCATGCTATCCAAGTGAGACTCCTTATATTAATTCAATTGTAACTGCATTAGCAGATACTTCCATCACTCTTCCAGTGACGCTGCTGTGAACGTTGGCTCCAAGTTTGCCTTCTGGAATGCTGCCTATTATCTGTCCTTCGGTTACGGAATCTCCTGCTCCAACACATGGAAGTGAGGGCGCACCGATATGCTGAGCCAAAGGAATGGTTACAGACTTGAGAGGTATTTTAAACTCATTGAGAACAGCAGGCCCGTCATATGGAATAAGCCCAAGTCTGGCTATCAATCTTTTAGCGGGAACATGCCTCAGATCGCCAAAGACCCTTGGTTGTGTTTCTCTTGGTACAGTGGGCCGTTTGATGCCTGCATCCCACAAAAGTTTTTTCAGTTCAATATTTATTGCACAAGGATCAAGATTCATTACACATGAAAATGTTGCGCACAGACCACATTCTGAACACAGATAAGCTCCGGTGTAGGCCTGAAGATCATTAGTGACACCAGCGGCAATACTGCGCATAATGCGATCAGGATACAGGTTATGACCGAGAGCGTTACGGGGACACAGTTCGCTGCATTGCATGCATTTGAGACATGCACTGCGGGTCAGATGAAGTTGGCGTTTTTTGTCAGTAATTCTGCGCGTTATTACCGGATTGCTTTCAGGAAGTACCAGAAGACTGGTGGTGGTTTTCGTGACAACTCCAGAAAAATCAGGGGAAAGAGTGCCCATCATGGGACCACCCACAATAAGTCTGGGGTTTGCAATTATCGGATCGCCTGCTGCACGGATAAGCAGTTCAAAAGGCGTTCCCACCGGAACCTCAAAACTGGCAGGGTTTTTAACCTCTCCGGCAACTGTCACTTTTCTGGTGGTCACAGGCTGTCTTTCCTCTACAGCACGACATACATCCACTAAAGTTGATACATTACTGACCACAACACCTACATCTTTTGGCAGACCGTATTCAGGTATTGTTCTTCCCAGAACCTCACTGACCAGCACAAATTCATCACCTGCCGGGAAAAAATCATCCAGCCTGAAAAGGGATATGCTGTCAGATACTTTCTGTAATTTTAACTGTTCTTCAAGTGCTGCAGCCGCATCCTTGTATTTGGCTTTCAGACCTATCACACCACGCTTCGCCCCGGTTGCCTTCATAGCATACTGCATACCTAGCACTATTTCTCCGGGGTGATTCTGCATGGTCAGTCGATCTACACGAATCAGAGGTTCACATTCTGCGCCATTAGCTAAAACCACTTCAACTTTAGCGTCATATTTCACATGAGTTGGAAAACCTGCTCCACCGGCACCTACGACACCAGCGTCACTAATTCGTTTGAGGATTTCATTCCTGGAAACTTTTTTCATCCACGTTCTTCCGTTCAGTTAATCACTACACAATACGAAATGCACCAGCCAGTACACATCGTCGCTGTCTTGTAAAAGTGCGGGCTGAGGTTAAACCTTCCCCGGTAGGACCAGCAATAGACAATGTGGTAAATCCTTCGCCACCAAAGCCAAGTCCGGCGTAGGAAGGTGCATTCTTCACGAAGATTGTGGTCTCAATGGCTCGAGCCACCAGAGACATGTTATTGACATTTTCAGAATGCATATAGGCCGAGTGCCTGAAGAAATGTTCAGCTTTTTTTGCTTTGTCAAGGGCTTCATTAAGGTCCTGCACCCTTACTATGGGGAGGATTGGCATGAGCATTTCAGTTTGAACAAGAGGATGGCTGTCATCAGGAACTTCACAGATTACAAGTCTCACTGAATCGGAAACGGAAATCCCAATTGTAGCCAGCAGTTCAGATGCATTATGTCCTACATATTTTTTATTTGGATGTGGCCATGGTTCTCCTGGTTCTACCATTACCTTTGTGATTGCTTCTGTTTGTGTGGAATTTAACAGATATGCACCATTTTTCTGCATTTCTGATACAAGGCTGTCAGCTATGCTGTCAAAAACAAAAACTTCCTTTTCGGCAGTACACAATACGTTGTTATCAAAACTCGCACCATTAACGATACACTTTGCAGCATGGGACACATCAGCTGTGTCATCAACGATTACGGGGGGATTTCCCGGCCCGGCTGCAATGCATCTTTTCCCGGATGTCATAGCTGATTTTACTACTGCACCTCCACCGGTAACCATCAGAATTCTTATATCAGGATGCTTCATCAGTGCCGCAGAAGTTTCTAAAGTCGGAGAAGCAATACTGCAAAGAAGAGTTTTAGGTCCACCGGCTTTTGCAATCGCTCGATTCAGAACTGACACTGCATGATTACTTACATTCCTCGCACTAGGATGCGGGTTGAATACTACAGCATTACCCGCAGCAACCATACCAATACCATTATTGATAACTGTCGGAGTTGGATTGGTTACTGGTGTTATCGAGCCAATTACACCAAATGGCGCTGGTTCCACGAGGGTAAGTCCGTCATCCCCGGTGTAACACAGGGGAGACAAATCTTCGGTTCCGGGAGTTTTGTTGGCAGCCAGAAGTATCTTCTGTATTTTGTCACTAACACGACCGAAACCGCTTTCAGTAACCGTCTCCTGGGCAAAAATCTCTGCATTGGTCACAGCTGCTTCCCGCATAGCTTTAATGAACACCTTGCGTTTTTCCAGTGGTACTGAAGAAAACTCATTATACGCTTTCTTTGCGGCGGCCACAGCCTCATCCACAGTTGCAAATATTCCTTCAGAGAACCTGCTGTGTGATACCACAGAATTCCCTGTATTGTTTGTCGATGGTATGACCGGGGCATAATTGATTTTATTCTGGGAGTTGACACCATTATTTCCGGTCATCTGTGCAACCACAGCTTCAACTAATTTACTTAACTGATTTTCATCTATCTGAATGGCCATAGGGGATTCCTTCCCGGGCTTTCCCGATTACTTTGCAAAAGTTCGTTTCCCTTCGAATTCAACATAGTCAACAATTGCTATGATTGATGCATCAGCAGGCCGCTCCTTTGTTGTTTCAGTGAGACGTGCTGATGAACCCTGAACAACAAGAACTATTTCACCAATTCCAGCCCCTACAGTATCAACCGCAACAAGGGGCTTCCCGTCAGCCTTTTGTTTCTTGAAGTCCACAGGTTCAATAATTAGAAGTTTACTCCCAATCATAACCTCAGCTTTTCTAGTACTTACCACATTTCCGACGACTCGTGCCAATAGCATTTATTCTCCTCAGACTTGCATATGCAAAAGATTCAGCCCCAATTCAGCTGCCTTGCTGTGTGCAAGCGGTGTAACCAGAGTTTTTGCGTGCAGACGCAGTTCCCTGTGACCTGCACGGAACATATCCTCAACATCACGTTCTGTTAAAAGCCCGCCTTCCCCTTGTGAACCATGATTTACTGACAGCGTCAGGTTTTTAAGATATCCACTGACTTCTCCTGAGGCAATCAGTTTGAAATCCATGTGTTCCAGTTGGCGCTTCAGTTTCTGAGCTTCTTCAGTCACAGGGTTTTGTGCTGACAGTCCCCTAGATGACAATAAATCATCACATATTAATACTTGCTGTCCGGCAAGGTGAGCTTGAAGAAGAACATGAATCCAAGGAATTTCATCATTATAGGACAGTATCTGTCCGGCAGCATGAAAATTAGCCGCAGCAATTAAAACCACACCATTTCCACGAATGTCTCCAAGAATGGTCTGTACAGGAGCCAAAGACATGGAATGACAGCATGATCTTTCTTTATCCGGTACAAGAGGAGTTATCTCATCCATAATATCGTCTTTAATCAGCCACTGTATGTTATGACCAGCCTGACGAAATGCAGAAATACCGGCAATTATATTATTTTTCGCCGATGATGCAGCAGGCCATATCACCGTGAGAGTACGAGCCTGATTTGCCGGATCCTCAATGCTTTGTAATTTGGCCAGAACCAGATCAGTAATAGTTTGGATGAGCTGCTCGAAATCCTTATCGTGCATGTTATCTGATACTCCAGCCAGAAGAAGTGAATTGACAGAATGGCTGGCTTTCACCCGGTCGGAGATCTGATGAAATACCACACTGTTTCAACTGGCAAAGGTCACTGCATATATTCGACAGGATTCGACCCTGATCTCCGTTTCGTATTGAAGCGGCATTGCCTTCATCAAGATCAAGATGAAGTTCAGTTTTGAAATCCGGAGAAACACGAATCAAGACATCAGAGAAAATAAGACCACGTGCACCTTCAATTTGTACCCATACTTTCTGCTTGTCATGAACACCTAAACGTTGTGCATCCTCAGGAGTGGTATGAATATGTCTGGAGGCTACAATACAGCCCTCATGAATTTTTATGGCTCCGCGGGGACCAATCAGATAAGCACCGGGGGTACCCTTTATATCGCCGCTGTCGCGAGTAGGTAAATTAATGCCCAGCATAACTCCATCAGTAGTGGACAGTTCAACCTGAGTTTCTTTCCGAACAGGTCCGAGGACACGTACTTTGGAAAAAGAACGCTTGGGCCCCATTACCTCAACAGTTTCACGGCATGCATACTGACCAGGTTGACTTAAATCACTCAGCCAGTTTAGTTGATACCCTGAACCGAACAATGCATCAACATGTTCCTGAGACAGATGGACATGTCTGCCTGAGAGAGCTACTGGAACTGTAATATCATTATCGGACATTGGAATTTCCATACCTTTTGCAGGAAGAATTAAGCAGGTAAATGAAATTACCTGAGTTTACCTGAAAAATATCAAAAATGTTCAACCCAAAACTGACAGAAAGCACAAAATACTTAAATATCTCAGGTCAGTTTCCGTGGAAGAGTATCCCCAGAGTGTAATTCTTTGTCAAGCAAAAGATGTTGCAGACTATATCGTGAATATTGTTTAACTTGGTTATGTAAAATGAATTCAGTCAGATTCTATTTTTCACGAGGGAAGGGCCAGGCCATCATCCCGCCTTCCATCACTCTAACATTGGTATATCCTTCAGCCCTGAGAATGAGAGATGCCTCATACGATCGTGGTCCCATGAGACAATAGCATACTATCAGTGTATTTTTCTGAGGAGGAACATCCCTCAGGCGCCGTCGCAAAGTGCTGAGTGGAATAAATAATTCACCTATTCCCAGACGATGTGTTTCGACTTCGTCAACTTCGCGAAGATCAAGGAAACAAACACCTTTTTTGCGGTCAAGATGCATCTGGTAAACTTCATGGCTACTGATACCCCTGAAAAGTCCCTTCAGTTTGTTATCCATCATGTGAAGTGAAGCGAGGAAGTGATCAACCGCAAGGGAATATGGTGGAGCGTAGGGAAGATCGAGACTCATCATATTTTCCAGTGTCATCTCACCGGCTATGGCCAGTGCTCCCTGAGCAATCTGCCTTGATACATCACCTTTGCCGACACACTGATAGCCTAAAATTCGACGAGTTGATCTCTCTACCGTGAGTTTGGAAATGAGCGTTTTTGCCCCCATGAATGTTGGCTTATCCGTACTTGCATTGAGTACTGTTTCCACATTGAATCCAGCTCCTTCAGCTGCAGTTTCCGACAGGCCTGCTGTTCCTGCGGAGAAATCAAAAATTTTGCCTATTGCAGTACCGATGGTTCCCGGAAAGCGTATTGTATCACCGAATATCATGTTGTCTGCGGCAACCCGTCCCTGAAGATTCGCCATATCGCCCTTGGGAGAATAGTCCCATACACCACTTACTGAGTTTATGACTTCAACGCAATCTCCTGCGGCATAGATATTTCGGTCGGAAGTCCCCATGAATTTATTTACTCTTATGCCCCCGGTTTCACCTATTTTGAGCCCTGCATTTTTCGCCAGAGTGGAATCTGGAGTTACTCCAATGGCAATTACCGCCAGTTCGCAGGAAAGTTCTACACCGGAGTTTAATTTTACCCCGGTCAGTTGATTGTTTTGTCCCATGAAGTATTCAATACCGCTTTCCAGAAGGATATTTACTCCCTTGGAACGGCAATGTTTCTCCACTAATTTTGCAACTTCCCGGTCAAGAAATGGAAGCAGCCTTTCAGAGAGCTCAACAACTGATACTTCTATACCTGATAACTGTAAGGCCTCGGCAGTTTCAAGTCCAATGAGACCCCCACCAACTATAACAGCTTTTTTCACTTCTTTTTTATCCCGGACCTTCCGGAGGTAATCAGCATCACTTATAAATTTAAGAGGTGTTATTCCCTGAAGGTTAATACCTTCAATTGGTGGAATTTTTGCTTTGCTTCCAGTGGCTATAAGAAGTTTATCATATGGTAAAGTAGAGTTTTCTCCTGTGATGAGATTACTAAGTTCAAGGTTCTTCTCCCTGCGATTTATTCGGGTCACTTCAGTGTTAATAAGAACATCGATATCCTTGTAGTTTTTAAAATATCCTGTGTTTCGTACAACCCCTGTGGCTGTTTCCAGAAGTGCATCACGTGAATCAAACAGTCCACCTATGTAGTAAGGATATCCGCAGGAGGCCATTGTTATGTCCTGATTCCGTTCTATGATTGTGATATACGCTTCCGGATCGAGACGACGGACCCGGGCTGCGGTTTTAGGACCAGCAGCACTTCCGCCGATGATAACGATACGTTTGGGATTCATATTTTGATTTTCCTCACCTTTACTGTTCTTAATCAAAGTGTCCGAAAAGGGAAAATATCCCTGAAAATAATTCCAAGAGATTCTAACGGGAAAATCCTTCGGGCACAAGCACCGATTTTCAAAGTCTCCACTTGAAATAGACCAGCATGTACTTGAATATTTATAGTCTCAATTATTTTTGTCAGGGTGATTAAAAGTAAATATATCTATGTAAATATTGCAGAATTAATAGGGAATTTCTTTTACTGGAGGTAACCCAATGAAAAAAATAATGGGAATGGTGCTGGCAGGTGTCTTTTTTCTTCATGTTTAAGTGACGGAAAGGATGGCATTTCTCCCACGGCATCACTTGTTGAGTTGAGTGATGAGATTGCCGGGGAAAACTGTAGTGAAGGTGGTGTAAGAATATCAAGTGGCATGGATACAAATAATGATGGGATATTGGATGAT
>JAFGWM010000079.1 GCA_016937155.1 Deltaproteobacteria bacterium | reverse complement strand
TCCATACAAAATTATCCTGAGAAAAGAAAATTTGTTTCACTGAAAATGAAAAAGAGTGAAAAAAACTAACCTGGGTGGGTTGAAAGAGAGGAGGGGAAAGAGAGGAAAAACTAACCTGGGTGAGTGAGGGGAAAGAGGGGAAAACTAACCTGGGTGAGTGAGGGGAAAGAGGGGAAAACTAACCTGGGTGGGTTGAAAGAGAGGGGGGGAAAGAGGGGAAAACTAACCTGGGTGGTTTGAAAGAGGGGAGGGAAAAGAGGGAAAAAACTAACCTGGGTCGTTTGAAAGTAAGGAGGGAAAAGAGGGAAAAAACTAACCTGAGTGGTTTGAAAGAGGGGAGGGAAAAGAGTGAAAAAACTAACCTGGGTGGGTGAGATTTTGCTTTTTTTTTTCTTGAATATAAGTAATAAGTGGCTGTTAATATAGAGAATATAGAAAGCATTATGAACCATGATGAAAATTCTATAATCCAGTTCTGATAATAGAATTTGTAAATATTATTGGTTTTCGGGGATATTTTTAATGAAACTCTTTGTCCTTTTAAGGGCTTACCTGTATACCAGTAGGTGTTCATGTATCCCTCATATAAAATCGAATTGTGAATCACTTTTAGTGAGTATCGACGGAGAGTTCCATCGCGGTAACCGGGAGATGCCCTCTTTGCAGAGAGAATATCAGCGTCATAAATAGGGGTTGCCTGGAACCATGATATAAAATGAATAATGAAAAGAAATAAACAGGCTGTTCCAACTATCAAAACAATGCGTTTTCCCAAACTTAAATTTTGAAGTTTTTTTATAAAATTCATTGTCAGATTAGTCAATTCCAAATTATATATTAGATCCTTCATGGAAATTGTGCGGTTGTTCTACAAATAGTCAATGTTTTTAAAAATAATTTTTACACTGTCACTATATGATAGTGTGATCTGTTATAATGGCAAAAGGCTGCTTTAAAGGAGTGTTTTATGGAAATTATTACTATTTTTTTTCAGCTGGTAAGTCTTGGACTTATTGTTTCACTGATATTACTTCTCAAAAAAGGGTTAAATTCTCAGATGGATTTCCCCGGTTTAAAATCTGAATTCGCTTCTTTACGACAGGAAAGTATGAATATGGGGAAAATGCTTAGAGAAGAAAGTATGAATATGGGGAAAATTCTCAGAGAGGAGACAATGAACACAGGACGTGCGTTACGTGAGGAAATTCAGGTTGGATTGAACACTCATAGCAGTTCATTTACGGCGATAATGTCAAGTATTTCTGAAAATCAAATTATTCAATGGCAGGGAATGATAGAACAACTGAATGTTTTTGATCACCAGACTCAGGGAAGTCTTGACAGAATCAGAATTGCTTTGGATTCCAGACTGAATACTATTCAGTCTGTTAATGAGAAGAAGCTTGATGAAATGAGGAACCTTGTTGATGAAAAACTTCAGACTACACTTGAAAAGCGTATTGGGGAATCATTCAGGCAGGTGAGTGAACGACTTGAAAGTGTGTACAGAGGTCTTGGGGAAATGCAGAATTTAGCAGCGGGAGTTGGTGATCTCAAAAGGGTTTTGACAAATGTCAAGTCAAGGGGAAGCTGGGGAGAAATCCAGCTTGGTGCAATACTCGATGATATTCTGACCCCTGAGCAGTATGCAAAGAATGTTAAGGTTGTTCCTGACAAAAACACAATTGTTGAGTTTGCAGTTAGACTTCCTGGTAATGGAAATATTGATCAATTATGGCTTCCAATTGATTCAAAGTTTCCTCAGGAGGATTATCTCAGGCTTCTCGATGCGAGTGAAAAACTGGATACAACTGGGATAGATTCTGCACTGAAAGGGCTTATAAGTGCAGTAAGAAAAAGTGCTCAGGATATTCATTCAAAATATATTTCACCTCCTTACACAACGGATTTCGCGATAATGTTTCTACCAACTGAAGGTCTTTTCTCAGAAGTTTTGAGGCAACCTGGGCTAAGTGAAGTGCTCCAGAGTCAGTACAAGGTTATCGTTGCAGGACCAACTACCATTAGTGCAGTTTTGACAAGTCTTAGATTAGGTTTTCACACATTGGCTATTGAGAAACACACCAGTGAAGTATGGACTATCCTTGGTGCGGTGAAAACGGAATTCAAAAAATACGATGGATTGATGACTAAAATTAGAAATAATCTTAACTCAGCTTTGAAAAACATTGATGCAACAGAAACAAGAAACAGACAGATGTTGAAACAATTAAAGAATGTGGAAGCATTGTCAGAGGAGGAAAGCTTGTTCCTGATGGGTGGGAAGGAAAATGATGATGATGAATAGATTTAGAATCCGGAAGTTGTATCTGTTGTAATTTACAAAGTGGATTGTAAATGCCGGCTTTATTTCTTGTTTTTTAAGCCTGAATCTGATTTTTCATATGGTTTATAGATTGCTCCAAAACTTTTCCGCCCGTCAATTTTAATTTCCAGGCCGTCAGGAATATTTATCCATCTCAGGAATTCGGTTCTCTCAACTTCTTTTTGATCCCGCAAATATTCCCAGTCGATAAACCCATTTCCCTGTTTCCATGGCATGGTCATGTAAGGAACGCCCATTGATATAAGATTGTGAAAGAAGTGAGTCCCCATTGAAAGTTCGATGTTAAAATCAGCTGTTCCAGCTTCAACAATAGCAGCGGCATTGCATATATCTTCCCAGTTTACACCTATTCCCAGCCAAGGGTCTGAACTTCCCCATCTTCCAAGACCTATCAGAAGGTATCTGGTGTTTTTCAGTTTTTCGTTTAATACACCGACTTCTCTTGCAATCTGTGTAGTATTCGCGGCATTGAAAGTATCAGGATCCACAAAAACCACATCACGGATTCCCTCAATTTTGCCGTTTCCAAGTGATTTCTCAGAGAAGCCTGCCAGCTGCATTTTATCTTTTTCAGGATCGATTTTAAGCTCAACAAATTCTCCTCCTGCAACCATTGGTCTTATCTGTAGGAGATAGAAATCGTGAGGTTCATTCTCATCCTCTGATATATTAAGTGCAAATTCAATTTCAACACTGGTGCCCATTGCTCTTGAACCTGTTTTAAGTATATCCGAGATGATTTCACTGAAAGGCAGATGGTTATATTTCAGAAGTTGGGCAAATGTAAGTATTTTGGGACCCTGATAATAAAAACTGTCAACAATGATGTTGTCGGCCCCCACGTAAGTTGAAACCAGCCTTGTTATACTTCCATGATCCAGAGCTTTCCCTAGAGGAAGTTTTTTTAATCCTGCACTTTCACCCCTCATTGGATCAAAATAAGCATCGAGATCGCAGGCATAAAAATGCTTTTGAGAGTTGTTAAGTGCATCCTGAATGGTTGGAAACTGCGGTAGAATTTCCGGATGTGCAGGGGAGAACATAAGTGAAGTCCCTTCATCAACAATTATTCGTCCCAATCCCAGTGCTATGTTTGCCACTCCTTCATCGGGTTCCATGTGTGAAAACGGAAAAAAATTCCAGGACTGGGCAACGCCACTGACATTTGGATAAAAATATCTGTCATATTTTTTACCGGCAACCTCCTGAATAATGACAGCCATCATCTCTTCTTCTATGCGATGATTTGTACTTTTAAGATAGGCTCTGGCAGTATTTGTGAAGATACTTGAAAATACCATACTAATAGCTGTTTCCAGCTGTCCCAGTCTGACATTAATATCTTCACTCGAATTTGGAATCATCAAAGTTTTATAAATTCCGGCAAAAGGCTGATAGTGACTGTCTTCAAGCAGGCTTGAGGAACGTACAGCCAATGGACAATGAACACTTTCCAGAAAAGTTCCAAGATTTTCCTTGAGTCCTTCACTGTGTGAACAGTGAGCGAAGATCCGCACCAGTTCCTCATCTGATTTTATGCTGTGATAAAGGTAGTGAAGTTGATTCCGGTCCATGAAATCTTCAAACTCATCTGTACCAATTATCAATGAAGAAGGAACAGCAATTTTAACACCCGGATATTTATTCTGGAAGGAACTCTTTTCCAGAAGACTTGATATGAAGGTGATTCCCCTGGCTTTTCCACCTATGCTGCCACCCCTGAATCTTGTGAACTGATTTTCCTCATCAAAATTAGAACGGTTGAAATCAGTGATAAGGCCTTTTCTTCTTTCCCTGCGGAATTCCCTGATGGTGTTTATGAGAAAATTTCGTATTTCCTCGGGATTTTCAAAATCCTCAATATTTTTACTTTTTATGAGTCTTGCAAGACTGAATTCACTTCTTGCCATGATCCATGTACTGAAATCATCGTGAAAACTGTGGTAGATGATGCTTTCAACAGGAACATCCTTAAGGTTTTTTTGCAGGCTTCTCAGATCTGTTGCAATACCCACAGGTGTTTTATCTTCAAGTCGGAAAATAAAGTCCCCAAATCCAAACTGTGTTTTAATGAAAAACTTAAACTGTTCTATAACGGAATCACTGTTTTTATCAACAAACTGGGCACCAAGTTTTTGGGCCCGTTCACGGTTCTCTTCCTCTTCACTGAGGAGGAGAATTGGCATTGAAGAGTCTTTTGATTTTATATGTTCCAGTAGTTTGAATCCTGCTGCTGGATCCCGCTTCCCTTCAGACTGGTAGTTCACATCGCTGATTATTCCCAGAATATTTTTTTCGTATTTGTTTATTAAACTAATCGCACCTTCGTAATCATGAGCAAGAAGAAGTTTTGGTCTTGCACGCATCCTTAGAAGTCTGTGCATATCATTGAGCCCCTCACTCATTAGCTTTTGAGTTTGAGTGACGAGTAATTCATAAACAAGAGGGAGCATTGAGGAATAGTATGATGGCGTATCTTCCACCAGAATCACAACCCTGACATCTCCAGCTGCAGTATCTGAAGGGGCGTTTAGTTTGTCTTCAACGTATTTTATTATAGCCAGGAAAATTCTGCTGTTCCCTGACCAGATGAAGAGATTTTCAAATCCTGCTTTCAACGCTCTTTCCCTATCCTCCATTATAGTGGAAGTTTGATACGTCAGATAGACCACCGGGATTGCTTCATACTGTTCCTTGATGGTTTCACAAAGTTCAAAGGGGGATATTTCATGTAACTGAGGCATGATAATAACAAGCTCAAAATTCCTTTCACTAAGCATCTGAAGAGCTTTGGAACTGTCTGTGCGGATAATACGGGGAGCATATCTTAGATTAAGATTTAAAAATGTGTTGAACAGTTGCTCAGTAAGTTGTCCGTCCTCCTGCAGTACAAAAGCGTCATAATAGCTGGATATTAATAGAATTTCCCTGATTCTGAAAGGCATGAGGGTATGAAAATCCGAAAAACGTGGTTCGAAGTTGCCATCTGGGTTATCTGTAATGCTCATCTGATAAAAGCCTTTTTGTCAAAGTAGTAAACAGGAACCAAAGCAGGTTATCCAAACAACCGGAAGTTAAGATCCTGTTGCAGAGGAGTTTAATATATTTTTTCATATTATGTGAGTAAAAAATACCCGTTTATCGGGTATTTTTTACCCGGTTAAAATATCCTTGAGTTGGGGAAAAACATAAGCTCTTTGAATTTTAGTTTAAGTGATTATAATTCGACAGAGCGGACTCAATGTTTTGTAATATGTAAGATTTCATAATTCAGAAGTTTTACATATTTAGTAATATTCAATTATACAGGACATTCCTGCCATGGAGCAATTATGTTAAGATTTGTTATAGCTTTTTTCCTTTTATCAGGTTGTGCTTCAAAAAACCCTTCACCTGTGTTTATATCAGGTGAATACATACCAGTAATCAAAGAATCAGAGAAATCTGTCGGGGAAAGCATTATTGCAAAAAAAATAATTACCCTTTCAGATGTGATTACACGAACCCTTAAGGCAAATAAAACCATTGCCTCCGCAAGAGAGTCAATAACCATAGCTACGAAAGAGGTCAAGGTTTCATCAGCCAGACCGGACCCGGCAATAAACATTGAACTTGAAGATTTTTTAGGAACAGGTCCGTATAAGGGATTTTCTTCATCTCAGGTTAGTATTTCCTACAGTCAGACCATTGAGCTTGGGGCTAAACGAATGAGAAGAATTGAAAGTTCCAGGCATCAGGTTAATCTGGCGAGATATGAGTATGAGTTGACTGTTCAGCAGACAGCCAGAGATGCAGCACTGGCGTTTTTAGATGTCCTCTATCTTCATAACCGCCTGAGACTGATTGTTTCACAGGTTAAAATTGCAAGGGCTGTACTTGGAGTGCTGGAGGAGCAGGTGGAAGCGGGAAAGTTAGCTGAAATACAGCCGGAGAAAACCAGAGCAAGCCTTGAGATGCTTCTTATTGAACAGAGAAGTGTAAAAAAACAGATTGAAACAGCTTCCATCTATCTTGCGAGTTTCTGGGGAGCAAAAACTCCTGATTTTGAAGGAGTTGCAGGCAAATGGGTAATTCCTGCATCAATTCCTGATTTGGGTAATTTTATCGCCAACATCAAAAAGAACACCAGAGTCTTGAAATGGTTGACTCTAGTTGCGCTTTCCGGAGCAAAAATAAAAGAAAACAAGGCTGATTCAGTTCCTGATGTCACTTTGAGTGCAGGCTATCGTTTTATAAAGGATGGAAATGATAGCGCAGTTGTGTTCGGGGTGAGTATCCCCATTCCTTTCAACAGTTCTTCAAAATACAAAACTGATGTTGCCAGAGCTCAGCATAAGGAGGCTGTTACCAAGCAAAAAGAAGCTTTATGGAAACTTGAAACGGAAATTAATCAACTCTACGGTGATATGAGCGCGAATTATAATATGGTTAAAGAATATATGAGCCGGGTTATTCCTCATCTCGTAAAAAGTCTGAAAGGAATACAGGAGGGGTACAGGATGAGAAAATTCGGTTATATGGAGCTGCTGGATTCAAGACAGACTCTTCAGGAAGTCAGAGAGAAACTTCTTGATATAAGTTTTGCCTATCACAAGGCAGCCATAAAACTTGAATTCCTTTCGGGAAAGGCAGTACGATGAGAAACCTAACTTTTTTATTTGTGATAATGATGATATCTGCAGGTTGCAGCAAGGGAAAATCCGGCGATGAAAAAACCGTAAAAAAGGATCCTTTCCTTAAAATGTCAGAAGCTAAGATTAAAAATGCTCATCTGGAGATAGTTGCAGCTGACCCGCGGGACTTGAAAATAACATTTGATGTTCAGGGGGAATTTACTCAGGGAGCTGATTCCATAAGTAAAATTGTTCCTAGAGTGGGTGGACTTTTAAAAGAGTTTAAAAAGAAGGAAGGGGATAAAATTTCAAAGGGTGAAATTATCGCCATTCTGGAAAGCCGCGAACTTGGTGACGCCAAACTCAAATATATTGAAATGACTGGAAAAGTCGGTCACAGCTGGACCAAGGTGTCCAGAGAAAAAAGTCTGGTGGACAAGAAAATTTCATCAAAGGAAAATTATCTGGCAGCTCAGGCTGCCTATGACAGGCTCAGAATTGAACTTGAAGTTGCCAGACAAAAACTTATGATGCTTGGTATAACTGCAAAAGAAATTAAGGGACTCCTTAAGAACAGAAAAAACCTTACCACTTATTACCTCAAAAGCCCATTGGATGGAAAAGTAACCAAAAGGCAGGGTAGCCCCGGTGAGATGATCAGCGGAGAAAAGGAGATTTATACCATTACAGATCTCTCTATGGTGAAATTTGAGGCTCGTGTCAGTGTAGGCTATATCGATGGAATTAAGGTAGGGGATGAAGTTTCAATTTTCAACGGAAAATTAAAGGAGGTAAGTAAGGGAATTGTTGATTATATCAGTCCAAGTGTGGACACAACTTCCCGAACCGTTCTCGTAAGGGTGAAGGTCAAAAATATTTCCGGTCGCTGGCGTCCAGGATTGTGTGGACTCGCAACTTTTATTTCCAAAACTGTTAAAGCTGACGTCGCTGTTCCTGTGGAAGCACTGCATGATCTTGCAGGTAAATCCGTTGTATTCTCTGAAAAGGCCAGGGGTGTTTTTGAAATGCATACGGTTATTCCCGGTAAAAGGGATTCAAAATATGTCCAGATTATGCATGGCCTGAGTGCAGGAAAGAAGGTAGTCACAAAAAACTCCATTTTCGTAAAAAGTGAGTGGATGAATGTGATGGGGGAATAAAATGCTTCAGTCAATAATACGTTTTGCTTTAACTCAGAGAATGATGGCCCTGATACTCATCATTTCACTGAGCATAGTAGGTGTGTGGTCTTTTCTTACACTTCCCATTGATGCATATCCAGACATTTCCACAACTCAGGTTCAGGTGATAGTCAAGGCTCAGGGAATGACCCCTCTTGAAGTGGAGAAGAGAATTACCCAGCCGGTGGAGATGGCAGTAAAGGGAATTCCAAATCAGACTATTGTCAGGAGTATTACAAAGTATGCCCTAAGTGTAGTAACAATTGATTTCACAGATGATACTGACATTTACTGGGCCAGACAGCAGGTAAATGAGAGAATTGCACAGATTCTGGCTTCATTACCTGATGGAGTTGAGGGGGGGCTCGCTCCCATAGCATCACCTCTAAGCGAAGTCTTTATGTTTCTTGTTGAAGGTAAAAACTATACAAACACAGAGCTTCGCGAAGTTTTAGACTGGATGATTCGTCCCAGACTTGTGGGTGTTGACGGAGTTGCCGATGTAAATGCACTTGGCGGATTTGTGAAAAGTTATCAGGTTGAACCCAGGCCTGATGATCTTTTTGCACTTAAAATCTCCTTTGAGGAGGTTGTTGAATCCATAAGGAAAAACAACGCAAATGTTGGTGGTGACAGAATTATCATTAATGATGAGGTTGTTTTGGTAAGAACTGAAGGCCTTGTGAGAAATGTTAACGATCTTAACAGGATAATTGTCAGAAACGTCAAAGGAAGAACAATCCGTATTCAGGATGTAGCTGATGTGAAAGTTGGAAGTGTAACCAGATACGGAGGTGTGACAGCCAACGGTAGAGGTGAAGCTGTTCAGGGACTTGTTTTGCTTAGACGTGGAGCCAACGGCAGAGCAACAGTTGAAGGAGTTAAAAGTGCTCTGAGAACTATAGAAAAATCCCTTCCTGCAGGTGTGAAAATTGTACCGTTTTACGACAGAACGGAACTAATATCAAAAGCGGTATGGACAGTTGAAAGTTCCTTGGGGCAGGCAATTATTCTGGTTTTAATTGTTCTCCTTCTCTTTCTTGGAAATGTCAGAGCTGCCATTACCGCAGGTCTGATTTTACCCAGTGCAGTGCTTTCCTCATTTATTCTTATGAAATATTTTGGAATAACGGCAAATCTTATGAGTCTTGGAGGTCTGGCAATAAGTATTGGGATACTGGTGGATTCATCTGTTGTGGTTGTTGAGAATATTCATAATTTTCTGAGTGATAAATCCAACAAAGCGCATAAACTTAATCTTATATACAGAGCTGTAAGTGAAGTCGCAGCACCCGTTTTAACTGCAGTAATTATCATTATTGTTTCTTTTCTCCCTATTTTTATTCTTACAGGTATAGAGGGGAAACTGTTTACACCGCTGGCATTTACTATTACTTTTGCTCTTTTATCCAGTGTGTTTTTAAGTCTTACAGTTATTCCGGTGATTTCAAGTTTTGTGATGAAGGGAGCAACTGACAAGGATACTTTTCTTGTGAGATTCTTACTCAGAGGATACAACCGTAGCCTTGGCTGGGTTTTAAAGTATTCTAAATTAAGTATTTTAGCCGGTACTATACTTGCTGTTGTAAGTTTTTCTCTTTTCCCGTTTATCGGCAGTGAATTTCTTCCACAACTGGATGAGGGGACAATAGTTGTTCAGACTGAGAAAATACCAAGTATCTCACTCGTCAAAAGTCTTGAAATGGATGCTGAAATTCAAAAGGCACTCATGGAACTTCCTGAAATAACAGGAGTTGTTTCAAGAACAGGTAGTGATGAACTTCGTCTGGATCCCATGGGGTTTTACCAGAGTGATAATTATCTTGTGACTCTACCCAGAGAAAAGTGGAAGGCAAAAAGTGTTGAAGAGCTTCAAGACAAAATACGAAAGAAGCTTGAACAGTTCCCAGGACTGAATTTTGGTTTTACCCAGCCCATAGACATGAGAGTCAGTGAAATGCTTACAGGAGTTAAAGCTGCGCTTGGTGTTAAGCTTTTCGGTGATGATATGGCTATTTTGGAAGCTCGGGCAATTAAAATTGAAGAAATTATCAAATCCATACCCGGCGCCACTGATGTAATAAGGACTCCTTTGGGTGGTCAGAAATACCTTAAAATTGATATGAATCGTAAAGCGATGGACTGTCAGGGAATAAGCGTAAGCGCAATTAATGATATTATCGCAAGAGCGGTGGGGGGAAGTGAAATTAGTGAAGTTATTGAAGGATCCAGGAAATTCCCCATTACTGTGAGATTCCCTGAACGTTACAGAGATAGTATAAACTCTATTGAAAATATTCTTGTGGATACCTCAAGGGGGGGGAAAATCAGACTTGGGGATTTAGCCAGAGTCAAGATAGTTGACGGCCCGATTCAGATTACAAGAGAGGGCGGAAAACGACTGGTAAGTATTCAGAGTAATGTTCGTGGTCGTGATATAGTAGGGTTTGTTGCGGAATTAAGAAGTAAAATGTCTTCAAACCTTAATCTTCCACCAGGATACTTTGTTGAATATGGTGGACAGTTTGAAAACCAGCAACGTGCGAGCAGGAGAATTATGTTTGCTATTCCGGCAGCATTTCTCATTATTTTTCTTATTCTCTTCTCAATTTTTAAAACTGTAAGACAGGCAATGGTTATTCTGTTCAACATTCCTCTTGCCTTGATTGGTGGCGTAGTTCTTCTGTTCTTTTCGGGATTTTATTTAAGTGTGCCGGCATCACTGGGTTTTATTGCACTCTTCGGGCTTGCAATTGAGAACAGTGTTGTAATGATAAGTTTTTACAATCAACTGCGTCAGGGAGGTCTGACCCTTGAAGAAAGCGTCAGGGAGGGAAGTGCAAGAAGACTCAGACCGGTGCTTATGACAGCTATACTAACAATGCTTGGACTGATTCCTCTGCTTATTTCCACAGGGCCCGGCAGCGAAATTCAAAAACCTCTGGCGGTGGTTGTTTTTGGTGGAGTTTTTTCATCGACTATCCTGACACTGCTTTTACTTCCAACCGTTTATTACGTGGTGGAAAAAGCTGCCCTCAGGAGGGACAACAAATTACGTGAGGAGCAAAAGGATTATGAAAGCTCCAAAGTCTGTAGTGAGTGAAGAAAATGAAATTATTAACAATTATAATACATGAACAGGCAAAACAGAATCTAATCGAAATTCTTAATGCCCACAAAGAAGTTGATGCATTTACAATAATAAATGCCGAGGGTCATATTATGGGTTCTGAAGGTAATCCCTTTGAAACTACAAGGGATCTGGTTTCAGGATATGTACCCCGAGTGCGTTTTGATATTGTTCTGAAAAATGATGCACTTGAAGATGTTGTTGACAGAATTACATATTGTCAGAGCTGTATAGAAGGTACTGGAGTCTGGTATGTTACAGACATTGATGATTACGCCCACTTTTAATAAGAAGATTGCACGCCCTTTCAATTTTATATACTTTACAATTTTGTTATTTACAATAATTACGCTATAGTATAAAAGTTGACTTTGCTACTTACTGGTGAAAATGGAGATTACTATGAAAAAAATAAATATTTTTATTATGGCATTTGCCCTTGTCTTTTCTTTTTCAGGGTGTGATGATGATTCCTCAAATAGTGAAAATAATGCCGTGAACAATGTTACCAATAATATTACCAACAACACCACTAATAACGTCACCAATAACGTTACCAACAATACCACAAACAACACTACCAACAACACCACCAACAACACCACGAATAATGCCACTAACAATACCACCAATAACGTCACCAACAATACGAACACTAACTGTGTGCCCACCGAATGGGAATGTTCAAACTGTATAGACGATGATGGTGATGGCTATATAGACGGATTTGACCCTGGATGTTCATCTGCCACAGATAGACTTGAAGGGTCATTTGAAACCGATATTCCAGGGGATGATACAAATCTGGAAATACTCGACTGCTGGTATGATGGAAACAGCGGTGGTGGAGATGACGGTTGCGCAATACATGTATGCTGTGTTTTGGAAACGTGCCCTGAGGAACTTGCAGGGGGATTTGATCCTTCATCATGTGAAGAAAGTGTGAATCAGGATTGTATTGATAACTGTCTTCCATTTACCGTCCCAGGGTGTGACTGTTTCGGATGCTGTACAGTATGTGTTGAAGGTGTTTGCAATGATATTTTTATTGGAGCCCCAAGAGTTGCTCCTGATTGTACTCAGGAAACATTTGATGACCCGGAATTGTGTCCCACATGTGTTGTAAATGAAGAATGCGGGCAGCCCTGTCATCCTGAGGATTGCGAATTGTGTCCGGGAATGACCGTTGATGATCTCCCTGATTACTGTAATGAATCCAATGAATGTCCGGGTGGTCAGACTGTCTGTGAAGCCCAGGTCGACTGTACAAGCCTTGAATACTGTTCAAATGGTTGCTGTATACCGGTTCCCTCAAAATAATATATCGCTGGAATTAATTTCTACAGAAAGAAACAACGCTCTTTACGGTTGGGTCATTCGTCTTTGGGTCTGACCCCGGATGATTTATTTCTACCTTCAGCCTTGGAGATGTAAAGAGCTTCGTCAGCTCTTGCAATTATGGATTCCATATTATCATCTGAAGACATGAGTGTGAAACCAATTGAACTTGTAATCGGAAAATTATTTCCACCACATGAAATGACAAGTGATTCAATGGCCCGGCATGTTCTTTCAGCAATTTTTTCAGCTTCTTCCCAGTTTACATTTCTGGCATAAGCTATAAATTCATCTCCCCCATAGCGGGCGGCAAAGTCATCTTTTCTGAAAAACGATTTCACGAGGGATTTAGCAACAGATTTAAGTGTTTCATCGCCGGCTCCATGGCCGAAGGTGTCATTTATATACTTGAATCTGTCGAGGTCTATTAGAAATACTGCCATTGATTCACCACTGAGTCGGGAATAACTGATTGCCTTCGGGAGTGATTCATCAAGAGCCTGACGATTAAAAATCCCTGTAAGGGGATCAGTCTTCATTTTTGTCCTGGTATCCCTCAGTTCCTCTCTCATGGATTTCAGTTGTGTGGAAAGTGAACTGAGCTGTTCCTTTTCCCTAATTCGCTGCTCTTCCACTATCTGTCTGATTACCTGACCTGCTGTTTTTGTTGCCTTTCTGACTGCATCAAAATCGGATGTATCAACAGCTTTTTCGATTTCGGTTATATTGGATATTATCCGGTTGTCCCCTTCAGCCCTTTGAATCAATGATTTTTTAAGATCCTTTATAAAATCCGTTAATATCTGTCTGGAATTTTCCTTAAATCCAACGTACATACGGCTTTCCACACGTCGTTGTTCCGAAACAAGATTGCGGATAAATCTATGGTTTTTATCAGGATCATAAGTAGGATCTTCTGACTGTCTCTTTATCAGAATCTGAATAGCGAATTCTTCCAGTTGATTTTTGAATTCCTGCAGTGGGAATTCACTGGTGTCCATGGCAAATTTTCCTATGCTTCGCAGAATACTTGCAAGGGTATCCTTAATCCTTTCTATTTCTGCTCCGTCGAAGTTGAGATCCATTTTTGCCTCCCTTGGCGGTTTTATCATAGCGTCAGAAATGTTTCAGTATGTTATCCATGCACTGTATGATCCTCTGATCTCCTGAAACTCCATATGCATTTGCATAAAATATATCGACCATTTTTACAAAATATTTAAATTGAGAAAAGGGAATATTTTCAGGGGAAAATGGGGCACCGGCAGGAATCTGTTCTTTTTTTGTAGCCAGGGCACATTGAGTGTTCACAAGATAGGGTGAAAATGGAAATGCCTGAGTGAGTAATGTGTTGTAATAAAAACTATCTTTTTTACTGAGATTTTTAATGTTTTTCAGATACCAGACTGAATTTTTTTCTGAATCTTTTTGGGTGAGACCATTAGTATAGTACCTCAATTCTGCATCTGAATAGCCTTTTATCTGGGTTAGTGCTGATGAAAGTTGGCTTAAGAACTTGTTTTTATGCAGCCATTTGATGTGTCTTATCCAAACCATCGGTCTTGTCAGTTGGTTTGAACCGGTAACAGCAATTTTGGGAGCAAGCTGTCTTAAAAGTAATTTCGCCTGAAATTTTAGTCCAAGATGTCTGAGGTTGTTTCTCACAAAGGAATCACGCCATCTGGTAAGAGTTTTATTATAATTTATGGATTGATTTGCACTACATTCCTCAAATGCATATATTGCTCTTTCAGGATTGCCGGAGAGGATGAAGGCTTCTCTCGCTGTATCATAATAAAGTGGATTCATCCTGCCCCTGATCAAAAAATACTCCCCTATAAGTTCCAGCCATTGTTTGTTTAAAATATTCTTGAGAAGGGCTATATATCTGAAGGGATGTGTGTTTTTTTGTATCAGGGTAGCGAATTCTGATTCCCAGGATTTCTTTCCAGATTTTTTTTGTGTGGGTTTAACCGTTTTGGTGATTTGTGAGGATAAGTTATTGTTAAGACTGTGTGTTTGACATTTTATTGCCTCAACGGATTTAAGAAATTCAGGATCATGGGGATATTTCCTCTGATAAGCAGCCCATTTACCTCCAAATCTGCAATTTAATTGTGAGGCGAGGGTTCTGTAGTGTTCATAATTTATTTTTGGTCTGTACCTGATCACAGTGCCATATAAACGCCGCCTGATCATTTCAGAGAATACCGAGTTGAATGATTTCTCCAGCTGATAATTAAGAATATCATTTTCTGAAATCTTAAAACTTCTGGAAAAAAATCTTTGAATTTTCATAAGGAAATTCTTCTTTTCCGGATCATTTTCATAACTGATTGCCCAGGATATTTCCTTCATGGTCATATCAGTACTCTTCCCAATAAAAAACAAAACTGAATTAAACAATCTGTTTTCGACACTGGAATTGTACTCCAGTTTTTTAGCTATAGCGGTCATCTTAGAGATATTTCCAGAGAGGAATGCAGCAAAAAATGAAGCTGACTTACTGGGATTCTCATGAAAATCAGTATTTCCGGAAAGAAAATCAAATGGGACCCGCCAGAAATTTTCGGGTTTTGAAACTGGAAAACATTTTTTCATGAATGTATCCGAAAAAATAAGCCTGTGTTTTCCAGAAAAAACAAAGGCCTTCATGCAGCCCATATGGTGAATATAATGTAGTGAAAGTGGATCCTCAGCAGTGATGATATGAAAAAAATCATTCATCATTTCAGGACGAATTTTTCTGAAAGGAAATTTATCAAGAAGTTTTTTCCCCCCGGTTTCAGAGGATAAAAAGTATAAATCAGTAAACTCCTTCAACTCAGGGGAACATTTGCCTTCTTCAATAGTCCTGAATACAGAGTGAATCTGGCTGATTATTGAATTTTTTGAATTCCTTGAAGGAGAATACCACCACTTCAGTGAATCCGTGCAGCTTTTTTGGGGTGGGGTCTGAGAGAAAACAATCGGAAAAAAGTCAGCTTTATTTACTGACGTCCGCAGTACTTTTACCCTGTCCACAGGCCATGGAAGAGACGCTGCAGAAGTGGAAGCCAGTAGGTATCCTCTCACGGCACATTCAACGTCTGTTTCCATGGAACATTCCTTCAGCATTTTCAATCCGGTTTTCCACCTTGCATGTCCTGAAACAGGGTATGAATCAACTGGAGGAATGTGGTTGCTGCAGGAAACAAAAAATAGTAAAAAAAAATATCTCATGAACAGAATATAGTCCTTAAGGTGTGGAATCCAAAATTAAAAAAATTCAGAAAATCAGGTGAATAAGTAAATATGCTGGATGAAGAAAAATACCACCCTGAAGTATTATTTTAACTTCAACTGCTTGATAGAATAAGAAGGCAGGTTTGAAACGGATGGTTTTCTGTATCCATAAAGTACGCTGTTCATAGCCGGAACAAAAATGTAGGGCCCTGCAGGTTTTTCCTTCTTTTTGAGTATTGTACTTCTGGATATATCAACTTTCTTTTTAATTCTTTTATCGAAAACAACACATTTCCCCATTCTGGTAAAAGCGTACAATAACCCTGTAGAAGAATATGCCAGAAGGATATTATATGTTCCTGTATATCTTGAAATGTCCTGTTTTTTTAACTGAATATTTAACCTGGTAATAACTTTTTTCCGGTAAGAGGAAATGAAGAGAAATTTCCCATCGGTTGAAAATACACTGCTCCACACCTCTACGGGTGAATCGAAACGAAAAACAGAGGATTTATCAAGATTGACGATAATGCCCTGAGTTTTTGGACCTACCAGAAATCCCTCAGCTGTTTTAGGGTTAAATTCATCATGTTCTCTTCCATAAAATGTATTGAACGTGGCATCTCCAGCCCAGACAATGGAATAGGATGAAGGCAATTTTTCTCTTTTGGGAAACTGAACCCGAATTTTCCGGTCAACTTTTCCGGAACTGATTATCATTCTGTGGAGAAACATGGTGCCGGAAAACGAATTTCTAAAAGAATCCCGATTATTTGAGGAATAAACAAAGTATTTACCGTCAGGTGAAATTCCCAAGGGTAAAGCAGCATTTTCTTTTACTGAAAGCATTTTAATTACTTTATTTTTTTCATAATCAACAATTGTAAGAAACCTTGGTCGGCCTTTTTTTCGCAACACAATGTAGTACCAGGCTTTCTTCTGAAGTGGGCTATATGAGATCAGGATAACTGAATAAAATGATGAGTTATTGGTGATTTTTTCAGGCCATGAGGATATTTTTTTCAGGGGCCAGGGTATGATACCAGATTTTCCCGTTAAAATGTCTCCGAAATACCCACTGTTTTTTCCCCAGAATCCTGCTGTGGTGAAAAAACGGCCGGGATTTTTATAGTAGGGATTTAAGGAATTGTTGAAACTCCATTTATTCCCGATTGATAACCATGGAGATTTTGCAAGGGTTTCATTTGATGAAAGAAAAATTGAGATCAAAACAATTAAATAAATCCGCATTTACAACAGTCATCCTTTTTTATAGTTCAATTTCTCAAAGCAGAGTTTAACTTAGTTTATAACATCCATATTTTTATCTGCTATCAGTTCTGTTGTCCATTATATATGAAATATAATCAGGAACACGTGATTTCCATCTGATATATATACTTGGATAGTAAAATTTTTCTCAAAATTTCGATTCGGTGTGATACTATGCTGTCGTTAATGGGAGAGTAACGGATCAACGTTGGTCTTCCCTACAGTATTTGAATTCAGTTCAGGCTTTTTTGTTTCAGCTGCGGAGAAATGATGCAGGACGAAATGTTAGATTCGCTGGAAAAGAAAATATTTTTTCATCCCAGGGTGAAATTACAATCCCTTCCTGAAGCGGATCAAAATGAGATGATTCGTAAGTTCCCTGATTTTATACCATTTCCAGGAAAGGATTATTTTTCAACCATGCTGGTCATCGACTGGGATCATAAGCTTCCGTCAAGACGATTGTTCGGCCGGTTTTTGGGTTTTTATGATGCTCAATCTGAGCTGCATGCATTAAGAGAATATAAAATCAGGCAAAAGGAAATAAAGGCAAGGGACAAATACCCGGAATTTAATGTTCATGATTTTGAGGATCTGTTTGGTGATGAAAATTATCTCCTTCACTTGTCAACATCCGGGGACGTGAGAAAAGTAGAGTTTATTTCACCTTGGAGGAGAAATATTTCGGAACAGCACAAACGTAAGTGTGTTGGTATTGTGAGCCATTCAAAGGAGTTTCTTGAACTTAATGCCGTTTATAAATATAAGTGTGGTCCCCTTAGAGTTTTATCCTGGGTCCCTCCATGTCAGAGCCACCAAACCTCGTGGACTGTTGATGTAAGGTATTTAACTTACTGTGAATCCAACTCAATTTGGGGTAAAGTATTCCTTGTAGATGTGGAAAAAGAAAAAATTCTTAATATCTCAGATTTCAATATGAGGATCTAAAATGTTATCAGTTCTGCTAATAATAGTTTCCCTATCGGGGGTTAATGCCCAGCAGGCAATTGATGCAATTGAAAAGAAGGCAAAGGGTAAAACGGAGTGGTTGCTGCTTCCTGACAAACCATATTATGGAAATTACTATCAGGGAGTGGATATTTTTCACAGACCTGATGGAAATAGAATAGTCGAAGCGCCGAAATCACTAAAAGTTGTTAAACTTCGTGAGAAAAAAGGATGGTCGGAAATTGCTGTATTAAATCCATACATTCTCACCGGTTGGGTTAAATCCGGCTGCCTATCAAAAATAATTACACGGAATACTTTTTTCTATCATAAACCTTCGCTAAAAGCCCAGGCTGGATATTTTTCACAGGGAGTAATTGTCAGGGAGATAAAAAAGCAGGGTAAATTCTCACTGGTCGAACTGAATCACTACGTTCCTCTCAGAGTCTGGGTGGAATCAATAGATGTGGGTTTGAAATTTGAACGATACCGGTATGTAAAGTATAAATACTATTCCAAATGGAAGCGAAATATTTATGAAGTAAAAAAGGGTGCCATTTATGAAGGAACTGACAAAAAAGTTATTACAGCTTTTCTTACAGATGATTCAAAATTCAAGGTGGAAAGAACTCAGGGTAAAATGACCCAAATAGCGTCTCCTAGTGATTACGATATTAAATTTCGGGGCTGGGTGGAGTCTTCCCGTGTTGGCAAGAAACCTCATTATTACTACAGTTACCAGTATTCATTTCGCTCTCCAAGTCCTGTTTCACCCAGTTGGTTTGGTGGGCAGTTTAAACTGAACAGACCAAAAACTCTTTACAGTGATTCAAATGGAGGGACTGTTCAGATGTACATCAGGAAAGGTACTCCTGTTCTTTTTTTCAAAAAAACCGACGGTATACTTTTTGAGATCGTTTTCGGAAGAGGATATTACAACTCCCGTTCATCCACACTGACGTATCTTCTGGATTCTTTTGACCAGTCATCTTCTCAGACACACTATATTTCAAATTACGACAAGACATGGAAAATCAGGAAATACACCAAGCTTTCAATGGAGGACTTCAGCCCATCAAATTGAGCTGCTTTTTATGAAATTTTAACAGGGGTTGCATTTCAGTTTTCCGTTGGTATGATTGACCCCATGGTTTTTCTGCAGATTCACAGGTTTTTTGTCAGGTATTTTAAAAGTCGAAGAACTTTCCTTATTGTTTCTCCCCGTCTGGCTCCACCCTGATATGTATACTGGTAATGTATTGCTATGATCACCTGTCAGTTGTTTCAGGTTTGTATTTCCTGATACACAGGTGAAACACTTAAACTTTCCAAGGGAGAAGTATGTTTTTGGTATTCCGTGTGTTTTTGTTACTTTCAGTTACTTCAGGTTATATACATAAAGGTTCAATATGGGTCTATAACAGTCAGCATAAATCAGTTGAAAAAGCAGGGGCAATTTCAGGAGGCGGAAGGTATAAAATTCTGCAAAAAGGTGGTAGATGCTCAGGTGCATACTGGTACCAACTTTCTACAGGTCACTGGGTTTGCAGTCCATATTTTATAACTTCCAAAAAATCTCCAGGTGGACTTAAAAACTGGATAGATCACATGTTTAACAGACAATATTTTTCTGGAACCGGAAATCTTACACACCTGGGAGTTAGTCTGAAAAAAATTAAAAATGGCAAATGGAGAAAATTATCACAACTTCGCGGATTTTTACCTTCATATAAATTTTTGCTTGGTCAAGAGCCATATGTAAAAACATTCTCAGGGGGGTATGTTTCCAGCCGAAGTATTAAACCTTTAAAGCCATCCTCTCTAATGGGACTCAATGTTAAAAGTGATGATTTTCCGGTTGCTTTTATCATTTCCAGTCAGGCGAAGTTATATAAAAAATCTGGTGGAAGTTATGTGCCCTGGAAGAGTATTGCTAAATACAGTGTCAGGCCTGTCGTGAAACATTCAGATGGCTGGTATTCTGTAAAATACGCTCCTTTTGCTTTTTTAAAACCGTCGGATATTACAGTTGCACCAAAAATACCCCAATTACTTAGTGGTGTTAAAGAAGATGAGCACTGGCTGCATGTGGATATATCTGAAAAAATAATGTATGCCATGAAAGGAAAGAATCCTGTTAGAATTATGCTTTTTGCAGCCTCAAGGAAAACGATGAAGGGAATTCACCGTATTTTTCTGAAACGTGTATATCAGAATTATGATCTGCAGAATGTCTCAGATGGTTATTTTCTGGAAGCTGTTCCCTATGTTCTTTATTATAACAAAGGGTTCGCTATACATGCAGCATACTGGCATGATAATTTCCCCATCCATGAGACACATGGATGCATAAACCTTTCGATGAAGGATGCCCGCTGGCTGTTTACTTTTATGTCTCCTGTATTCCCACGTGGATATATAGAATTAAGATCCAGAAAGGGAATGGGAAGTCGTGTGAGGATAGTGGGTTGAGACAATGAGACTAGATCTTACAACGTTTTTAATTTCTCTATTAGCATTGGTATCACTTCCAGAATCAGTTGAATCAAAAAAACGAAAAAAGCATTCTGGCCCCAGGCCGGAGATGTGGTGTATCAGAGCGTTGAGAAATGCAGGTATAAGTTTTCGCCGTGGTCCCCGACTAAAAAATGTGCGAACTCCTGTGACGATACTGAATGGAAGAATCGGGCGCATAAAACTGATGAATGGGTCAAAAATGGCAAGGCCGCGGATGGATTGTCGCACTGCATGGGCTCTTTATAGAACAGGGAGAATTTTCTCAGCTAATGGTGGAATTGATACTTTAATAGTTGGTAATTTCTATTCCTATCGATATGTGAAGAATTCAGCTAGGCTTTCCAGACATGCAAGTGGACTGGCTGTTGATATCTATGGAGTAAAAACAAAAAATGGCCGGACATACATGGTTTCTTCAGATTATGAGCATGGTCTTGGAAAAGGAAAGAGCTGTGAGGGAAATCCAAAAAAGAGAGGTGGACGCTTATTGAGGCAGTTGGCATGTGATCTTGATGATACACACTATTTCAGGGCAATATTGACACCCGATTCAGACAGGGATCATCAGGATCATTTTCATATTTCAATTTATAAAAGTGGTGAAAAAAGAAAAAGACGCAACCGTACGGTATTGCTTGAACCACAGCATTTTGGGAAAAAATGGGTAAAAAAAAGATCAAGGAGGGGGTATCCATCCCGGAAACGGGTATATAGAGTTATGAAGTCCCGTTACCGGAAAAACCGGAATTTCCTGAGAAAGAAAGCCGCCAGAGCCAGAAAAAGGTACAATCCTAAAAAATCCAGACATTGATATGGCTGCAAAAAAGAATTAGTGAAAACGTAAAATACTTCATAAAAACGATGTGATATGTCTTATAGCTAACCTGTAGTTACAAACTGCTTGAAAAACCTGTTGTTACGTATAAATTTAAACAGAAAGAATTTTCTAATGGCTATCCTGTAATGAAAATGACTACTTCAACTCTTTTGGGAGCGGTTTATATGAAAATTAAAAATTGTTTTTTACTGTGTATAGTCTCATGGGCATTTTGTTTTACCCTGTCATGTGATGATGATTCATCGTCGGACAATTGTGGCAACGGGATAGTTGATATCGGTGAAGAATGTGATGTGAATGCATCTCTGAATGCAGATGAAACCTGTAGAAGTGTTGGTTTTAACGCAGGGTCTCTGGGGTGTCTTAGCAGTTGTATGTATGACATATCTGACTGTGAAAATTATGGAAAATGCGGGGACGGAACTCTTCAGGGAGACTATGAAGAATGTGAACCCGGTGTTTCCAATCCGGTGACATGTGAAAGTCTGGGGCTAACGGGAGATAATGCAAGTTGTAGCGATGACTGTACATGGAACAGAGGTGACTGTGTTCCTGAGACATGCGGAAATCTTCAACTTGATGAAGGGGAGCAGTGTGATGGAAACGAACTTGGTGACGAGAATTGTTTCACTAGAGGTTATTACCATGGGACTTTGAGTTGTAATGATAACTGTACATTTAATGAAACCAGTTGCTTCGGTTTCTGTGGTGATGGAACAATAGAAATTGATTATGAGCTTTGCGAAATAGGAAATCTCAGTGGAAAATCATGTGAAAGTCTCGGATATTACGGTGGAATGTTGAGTTGTAATTCTCAATGTGAATTCGATCTGTCAAATTGTGAAACTTATGGAAAATGTGGCGACGGATCTTTACAATCAGTTGAATCATGTGATGGGGACCTTTTAGCGGGAGCAGAGTGTGCCGATGAAGGCTGGTACACCGGCTTCCCGCAATGTGTTGAGTGTGCTCTTGATTACAGTGTCTGCAGTCAGTCGAGCTGGGTTCTTTCCGGTGGTGATGAACTTAATGATCAGGGGAGGGCAATCACTGTTGATTCCGTAGGAAACCTCATTGTTGCCGGATATTTTCAAAATACTATAGGTTTTTATGCTGGTGACAGCTCATTTAAAAGTGTTTCTGGTGATGGAAGCTATGATATTTTTCTGGCAAAGTTTGATCCTCAGGGTAACTGTCTGTGGATAAAATCTGCAGGGGGAAGCGGAACGGATTTTCCGTTTGATTTAGCAACGGATTCAATTGGAAATATTTATATGACTGGAAATTTCATGGGCACAGCAACTTTTGGCGCTTTTTCAAAAACTGTTGTCAGTAATTCTTCAAGCAGTGATGTTTTTATAGCTAAATATGATGCATCCGGAACCGCCCTGTGGGTGGTTAGCGGAGGTGGACCCAACGGTGACAGCTATTTTGATGGCAATGCCATAGCCGTTGACAGCACAGGAACTGTATACGCCGCTGGCAGATTCAACATGACCATCACATTCGATGGTATTTTTTCCACTACTGTAACTCCTGCTAGCGCAACTTATATTATTAAGATTGCGTCTTCAGGAATACCTCAATGGTTAACCAGTATTCAGGGGCCTTTGAACAATAGCCCCACGGATCTGGTTGTGGATTTACATGATAAAGTAATAATATCCGGAAACTATTTCGGGGGAATTACACTTGGAAGTCATATCCTTGATTCCCCCAGTGGACCTGATGTTTATTTTGCAAAGTTTGACTCCTCAGGTAGTTTTATATGGGCAAAGTCATCCGATGATTCCAATGGAAAGTCAGGCTCATCTTTGTCAGTTGATTCAAGCGACAATATTTACGCAAGTGGCTCTTTCTCAGGTTCAGCTGAATTTGATGGATACAGTGTAACTTCAAATGGTGGCCATGACGTATATGTTCTTAAAATGAACACTGATGGCACAGCCTTGTGGCTTAAAAGCGGTGGTGGCTCCGGAAGTGAAGTGGGAGCAAATGTGTCAGCTTCTCCTTCAGGCTTTCTTTATGTCACAGGTGTTTTCAATACATCAGCAGATTTCGATGGGAATCCGATTACTTCAAATGGAGCTGAGGACTGGTATCTGATAAAATACGATTCTGACGGTAACCTCATCTGGATAACAAATGATGGAAGTTCAGGAAACGATGGAGCCGAGCCTCCCCGAATTGCAGTTGCTCCGGATGGGACTCCATACCTTACAGGACAGTATGATTCCACAGTAACAATGCTGAACCAGACAATATACAGCGAAGGAGCTATGGACCTCTGGATAGCAAGGTATATTCCCTAGCACTATTGTACAATTTTCAGAGATAGATTTTTCTTAAAAAGTAAGATATTCAGGATTAAGACTGGTTGAAAAATTATGTTATCGAAAGGAGATTTCTTATGATTCTGGTTACAGGAGGTGCGGGTTATATCGGTTCTCATACCTGTCTGGAGTTACTAAATTCAGGATATGAAGTTACAGTGATTGATAATCTCTCAAACTCTTCTTCCGAATCCTTAAAAAGAGTCGAACATCTGACAGGAACTGAGATTATTTTTTATGAAGGAGATATTAGAGACCCACAGATATTGAACAGGATATTTTCTGAACACAATATTGATGCAGTAATTCACTTTGCAGGTTTGAAGTCAGTTGGAGAATCGGTTGATAATCCCCATTTATATTATGAGAATAACGTTACTGGCTCAATTAACCTTTTTAAAATAATGGATAAATTCAGTTGTAAAAATCTGGTATTTAGCTCCAGTGCAACTGTGTATGGTGAGGTAAAAACTGTTCCTGTACATGAAAATTTTCCTTTGGCTCCTACCAATCCTTATGGAAATACAAAACGGCATATTGAAGATATTCTCAAAGATATTTCCAGTGCTGATCATAGCTGGTCAGTTTCTCTCCTGCGTTATTTCAATCCAATTGGTGCACATGAATCTGGGAGGATAGGTGAGGACCCCAGAGGGATACCAAACAATCTTCTTCCATATATATCAAAAGTTGCCGCAGGAAAACTTTCAAAGCTTAAGGTTTTTGGTGATGATTATGACACTCCTGATGGAACAGGGATAAGAGACTATATCCATGTTGTGGATCTGGCTCGTGGGCATATAAAAGCTTTAGAAAAGATGAAAGTTTTAAAGGGGTTGATCACAGTGAACCTTGGTACAGGAAATGGTTACAGTGTTTTTGAAGTATTAAGAGCTTTCGAGATCGCATCAAAAAAGACTATTCCATTTGTGGTAACTCAGAGAAGAACTGGCGATATTTCAGTTTGTTACGCAGACGTATCATATGCTAAAGAGATTTTAAACTGGCAGGCTGAATTTGATATAAACAGGATGTGTACTGATATCTGGCGTTGGCAAAACCAGAACCCGAATGGGTATGAAGACTAGAACAGGATATTTTGGAGAAGTAAATGCTGGAAAAACAATCTGAACAGGTAAAGTCATTTTTTGATAAGCATGCACCAAATTATGCAAAAAAATATAAATCTCATGATGAATTTTATAACTATTTTTTCTTTGAAAGACTGGAGAATGCCTTACTAAATCTGGAACTCGAAGAAAAAAAGATTCTTGATATAGGTTGTGGTACTGGTGGTCTGTATGATTATCTCATTTCAGAAGAATTGAATTTTGAATCCTACTATGGATGTGACATTTCCAGTGGGATGATTGAATCGAGTAATATACCATATGATAACAGATTTGTTGGAAACGTCTGGGATACTGAACTTTCAGATCATCAGTTTAATCTGATTTTTATGCTTGGTGTAACAACATATATGGAAAAAGATATTCTAACCCGAAATCTCCAGTTTATTAAAGAAAAGCTAACAACTGACGGTGTTGCGATTATAACTTTTACCAATAAATTAAGTATAGATAATCTAACAAGGAATCTGCTAAAAATACCTGTTAAGGTAATAGGCGGCAAGGAACGGATTGCCAACCAGAAGTTTAAGAAGTTTTTTTACACTACAGATGAAGTTCAGGAAATAATTCAACCTGATTTTAATGTGCAGAATATCAAATGGTTGAACCACACTTTTTTCCCGGCGAGTCGAATATTTCCATCTTTTTCAATTAGACTCGCAAAATGGATCTCAGGATTTAATATAAACAAGGAGTGGATCAGTTCGGATTTTATGATCTTTATATCAAAATAAATTCCATAAGGATGCAAAAGTTTAGCATTTTATTTGAAATATATCCAAATGGTACTTTTTTAACTGGCACATTATGTTATGTAACTGATTTTTTTTTATTCCTAATTCTTAAAAATGCAAATTAAACCTTCTTTTGAACATAAAAAATATTCCTAAACCGGTAATGACCATAAACACAAATTTATTCAGCAACTGTAGTAAATAGAAATGCAGATTTAATGAGATAATGTGTGACAAAAAATAGACTGCGATGATCAAAGCAAGAAAAAATAACTTGAATCTGAAATTCATTAATTTTTCCTTCATCAATTGTCTCGCAGTAATATAGTTGAGAACAAACAGTGCGATATAACTCATCAGAGTTGTCCACGCTGCAGCTTGATATCCATATTTCGGTATAAAGACGTAATTCATCGCCAGATTAAGTCCACCACAGATAAAAGTGTTGATGGAAATCCAGATGTTTTTTTTCAGGTAGAAGGTGTAATTAACACATAATTGATACAGAAATATAAAAACTGTGCTGAGTATGATAACAGGAATTATGGTAAGAGCTGCATAGTATTTTGTACTGGCCATTATCATTACGGCTTCACGGGAAAAAAGAGCCAGAACAAATGCAATGTAAACAATGACAATGGTATAAAGATCGGATTTTTTCTGAATATCATTGTATTTAGCCTCATTAAGATTTCTGAACAGTATGGGTACCCAGGCATTGTTAAGGCCACTGACAATAATCATGAGAATTGAACCAACATTATAAGCCAGAGAATAAAGTCCAGTCTGAGTTGCGTTTGTAAGTTGATTAATCACAATTCTATCGAAAGAAGAAAGTACGAAATGAGAAAGTGTATGGGGAATAAGAGGAACACCAAATTTCAGTGAATACTTTATGTGGGATTTGTCCCACAACGGTTTTTCCAGTTTTCTCAATAGGAGGAGCGAATAAATGGCTAAAACTGAAATCACCAGAAGTTGAGCAATAATTTTACCAAGATATCTTTTCTCATTCAGCCACAGGATAAGACATATACTTATTGTCAGTATTAGAAGAGCCTGGATAAATGAGATAGTAGCATATCTTTTGCTCTGCATACTTGCCTGTAGATATGAGAGGTACATGTTGACAAATACTGAAAAAAAACTTACTCCGATGGCCATAATAAAGACCAGTATTGGAATTTCAAAAAAGGATGCAAGCAATGTGGAAAAAATCAGGGAAAGCAGTGATGCAGAAAAAGCAAATACGCCAATAAACCTTGTTATAGAGTAAATAAACTCGCCAAATGTAGAATCATTTTCGTAGTATTTTCTTGTAACCGAGCCATTGAAATTCAGACCAAGAAGAATTGAAAAAACAGCAACAATTGATGTAAATACTGCTATTGTTCCATAGTCATCAGGATTGAGAAGTCGTGTGAAAACTGGAATGGATAAAAATGTAAGTCCCTGTACCATAAAATTACCGGCAAGATAATTTTTACCGTGTCTTACAAATTCAATTTTATTCAGTGCTTTAATTCGATGGACTAATTTCAATTTTCTGACCTAACGAAAATCCTTTATGGTATCAACTATATATTCTAACTGGTCATCGTTTAGATCAGGAAACATTGGAAGACTTAATTCTTTTGAATAAAAATCTTCTGCAGTGGGAAAATCTCCATCCTTAAAGGAAAAATTGTTTCTGTAGTAAGGCATAAGATGTAGCGGGATATAGTGAACCTGGGAAAAAATTCCGTTATCCCTGAGATGATCGTATAATTTTAATCTCAATTCAGGTGTTTTGAGTTTAATAGGATAAAGGTGATAGGAGTGTAGATTTGCTGGAAAAGAATTTAAATTCTCAAATGAAACATCTCTTACCCATGAAGGGTCAAAATCGTAATCCGGAATATCAAGCCACGAAATATTACTGAGTTCTTTATTGTAGAAATACGCAATCTGATTTCTTCTAAATAGTGATTTCTTTAATTTTTTCAACTGTGTGATACCCAGAGCACACTGAAGATCGGTAATTCTATAATTGAAACCAAGTTCAACCATCTCATAGTACCAAAGACCATCATTTTTACTGAGATGTGCAGGATCCTTTGTTATACCGTGTGTTCTGAATCTGGATAATTTATCTCTTAAATCTTCACTATCAGTTAAAACCATACCACCTTCACCAGTGGCTACATGTTTAACAGGATGAAATGAAAGTACTGTCATATCAGCTAGTTCGGATACATGGGCGTTATCTCTTAAGGAACCTATTGCGTGGGCTGCATCATGTATGATAGTGATTTTTCTGTCACCGATAATGTTTCTAATTTCTTTAATATTAACAGGATAGCCGGCAAAAGATACTGGTGTAATTACTCGTGTTCTATCGGTAATTGATTTTTCAAGTGAGGAAATATCAATACAGTAGTTACTGGAATTTATATCAACAAATTTTGGTGTGGCACCAACGTATAATCCGGCATTAGCTGATGCGGCAAAGGTAATCGGAGAGGTAATAAATTCTTCACCTGGTTTGATTCCACAGGCATGGTAGCAACCATGCAGAGCCGATGTTCCGTTTGAAAAAGCAATTGCATATCTGGAATTATGGAAATCTGCGACTGCTCTTTCAAATTCAGAAATTTTTGGACCCTGAGTCATAAAATCTGATTTAAGTGTCTCTATAACCGCATTTATATCATCATCATCAATTGTCTGTCTTCCGTAAGGAATTGAGTATTTCGCCATAAAAAAATCCTTTTATTGATCCAGCATGGACCATGAAACAGGGGTTCCTCTTTTTACATCAGATTTAATCCTTTTTCCAAGAAATGACGATAGATACTTAGGGGCAAGTCCTTTTCCCGGACGGATACTGCGGATATTATCTCTTGTGAAAATGTCTCCCTCATGCATATCCTGTACTATGAAAAGTGATCTGGCAAACAATCTGCTAGCCTGAATTTTATCTGTCAAAGTGTAGGAGACTTTCCCCAGGGCTTTTTCCACCTGTCTTATTTTTTCCACCATTTCCTTAAAATCATCAGGTAACATTGAAAAGGAAGCATCAGGTCCACCTATATCTCTATTCAGGACAAAGTGTTTTTCAACTATTTTAGCGCCCATGGCAACAGCTGTTACAGGAACAATATAGCCTTCAGAATGATCACTCAGTCCGACTGCCACATTGAATCTCTTTTGTATATCAACCATTGTATTCAGATTTGCGTCTTCTACCATGGAAGGATACTGAGAAGTACATTTCAACAAAAATATATTATTATTTCCAATGTTTCGGCAGGTATTAACAGCATCCTCCATCTCCTCAGGTGTTGCAATTCCTGTAGAAATCAGAACAGGCTTTCCTTTTGATGCAACATACTCGATTAATTCCAGATCCGTAATTTCAAAGGAGGCTATTTTATATAAAGGAACATTATGGTCTTCCAGAAAATCAACCGATGTCCTATCAAAGGGAGTTGAAAAAAATATGAGACCAATACTTTCAGAGTATTCTTTAAGTTCTCCTGTCCATTCCCATGGAGTGAAAGCAGTTTTATAAAGCTCATAAAGAGACTGTCCGTCCCATAAGGTTCCCCCGCTCACCATAAAATGTTCATTCCTGCAATCAATTGTTAGAGTATCAGGTGTATACGTCTGAATTTTTATTGCATCTGCACCGGAATCTCTGGCTGCAAGTATTGTTTTTTTTGCAACATTTATATCAAAACCATGATTCGCGCTGAGTTCTGCAACAATAAATGTTTTGTCTTCAAATATGGGAGAATTCATTTTTAAATCCTAAAATCTTTGACCTCGAGAATTGAATCAAAGCATCTTACCAGATATCTATCATCGGAATATACTATTATCCCGTACTCTGGTGTAAAAGAATGAAGTGTTTGATGGTTTTCCAGAATTTGTATTTTGTCTATTATTATCTTTTTTCCATCAGGCAGATAATAATATGCTCCAGGATAAGGATAAGCCTGAGCTCTTACAAAATTAATTATTTCAGTTGAGTTGGCCCGAAAATTGATGTAGCCCATTTCAGGAATTCTCTTCCCAAAGTATGTGGCTTCTTCTTCATTCTGTTTTTTTAGAGGTGCGGAAATTTCCAAATTATGTAATGCAGTTAGCAGTATATCAGGATATAACTTTTCGTATTTTTCTAAAAGTGATGCACCTGTATCATCATTTCCAATTGGAATCACCTTCTGGTAAATGATATCACCTGTATCAACGCCTTTAGTCATAACATGAGCTGTAATTCCTGTCTGTTTTTCACCGTTAATTATTGACCATACATGAGGCGTTCTTCCTCTGTATCTGGGTAAAAGACTGCCGTGTATATTAACTTTAAATTTTACTGAACTGATTATCTCTTCGGGAATTATATATCGGTAGTTTATACTAATAAGATAATCTATTTGATATTCATCAATCAGACTTAGGGTTTTTTGCACTTTGCTTTTAATGTTAAATGCAGAAAAACCTGAACTGATGTTGTCTGCAAAGTATTTGAGAGATGTCTCGCTTTCATCCTTATGTGACAATATATATCTTAAGCAGTATCCATTTTTATGCAGGGTTTGAGCACAATCCAGTCCGAGTTTGCCAAAGCCGCAAAATAGAACGTTTTTTTCCATTATATCTCCAGCAGTTTTTTAATAATCCTGAAAGTGCCTTTATTATCAATTTCAATTGATGAGGGCGCAGTGTTAAAATTTATAGAGTTAAATATTTGGTTCAAGTCGATACTTAGGATCTCATTATGATAATATGTAAAAATATTACCTGAGGAGATGGATTTAAGAGCATTAAAATTATTATTTTGATTATCAATGACGTTAACAGCAATAAAAGGAATTTTATTGAATAACAATTCATGAATAGTCTGGCCGGATGCTGAAATGGCAAAATCTGAAATTTTCATCAGTTCACTCATTTGGGAAGAGTCAACATTGAAATGAAGATTGGTTAACCGGGTTGATGCTTTTGTGATCTTATCCACATTCTCAAAACCTGGACCGATAACGACATCAATAATGATATCGTTTGAAATATCATTTATCATATTTAAGAACAATGGCGTGAGGTTTCTGATATCAGCTCCCCCCATAGTTATCAGAACTCTGGATACTTTTTGATTAAATTTCCTTGGGGAGGATGTAAATTCCGGTCTGAGAATAATGTATTCAGGTCCAAGTAGCAGATCCTGAGTTTTACTTTCAGTGTAATCAATATTTTTACCGTAAAGAGATGGATTGACTATAATCCCCCCAGGATAATCCAGCCTGTTGTTGTCATCTATGAATAGAACTCTTTTTGCCTGTATCACAAGTTCATTGCAGAATTGATAGTCAGCGTTATAGGAATCAATGATAATATAAGTATCACTGCTGATATTTTTAATGAAATTCTTGTCATTCCAATCAGTAAAATTAGTTGTTCTTTTTCCGGTGTAGGATGGTTCAGGATCCCCTCTAAGGTAAAATACCGGGTTGGCTCCCTGTTTTAAGATTTCATCATAAAGGGCACTGCATCTTGTTATGTGGCCATATCCGTATTTGCTTCCACCTTCGGTCAGTATAAAGACTTCTTTCATTATCTGGCCTCAGTTATGAATTTCGCGGCTTTCAGCAGATCCTGAGTTTTACAAAGAGATATACACTCTTCCAGTTCCTCATCAAGTGTACCTAGAACTTTCTTTTGTACTATCCGGGAGTTTATCCCTCGCAGCCATGGTTTCTCCGTAAAAAGTTTTATAATATCAACTGTAGTGAATTCAGAGGCTAAAAGATCAAATACACCCTGTAAAAGTGTGTAATCTTCCCGTGTATCAAGAGTAATTCTTATTTCAGGTCCATATCTCTTTTCATCTGCCTTCAGTTGACCAATTTTAAAATTATCAGGATGTGTTTTATAAATGTATGGAGTCACATGCTCTGTTTCATACTTCTGGTTTGCATTAAGATAAGCTTCTTCAAGAATTTCAAAATCAAACACTTCGGCATCAATTCCATGGGGAAAAGTTCGTTCAAGGGTGTTTGATGTATAATCATTTTTTTCGTTTTCATGAAGTGTTATGAGTTCATCAAGGACATTCCAGTCTACACAGGGACAGTCGCTTGTTACTCTTACTATTTTAGATAAATTATATGCTTTGGCAGTCTGATAGTATCTGGAAAGCACATTATCTTCTGAGCCTCTGAAATATTTCACACTGTGATTTTCGCAAAATTCCACAATTGGCAAATCGGTGTCATTGGTGGTTGTGGCTATGATAACATCATCAATTTTTTTTGCTTTTTTAATGCGGGTAATTACATGTTCAAGAACAGTTTTTGAATCATTTACCAGAAGAGGAAGAAGCACTTTTCCCGGTAAACGGCTGGAAGTCATTCTTGTTTGTATAATACATCCTGTTTTCATTGTTATTCCTGTGATTTCAGATTTCAATATCAAGTTTGTTTATTCTGGTTCTTAACTCGTCTGCATCCAACCAGACTGTGTTTGTACCTGAGTTATATTCCCAGCCTTCCTGGATAGGTTTGCCACCCTGAGTAAAATGCAGTTCATTTTTCCACCAGGAAAAATTAGGGTATATAATATAAAAATTGCCGTATTCATAAGTTCTGACTGAGTCTTCACTCGTTATCATGCACTCATGAATTTTCTCTCCCTCACGAATGCCGATATCTTCAATTGTTCCATCGGGATTTAATGCTTTTGCTATGTCAATAACCCTGTAGCTGGGGTTTTTATGAACATAAACTTCCCCACCTTTGCTTTCCGTAAGGGCTTTAACTACCAGAATAACTGCATCATCCAGTGTCATCCAGAAACGAGTCATCTGAGCATGAGTGATTGGAAGTGAAGTTCTGCCCTGTTTCAGAAGCTGCATAAAAAATGGAATTACACTGCCCCTGCTTCCTGAAACATTTCCGTACCGAACAACACAAAATAGTGTGCCTGACTTTCCAGTGTATGCATTTGCAGAAATAAATAATTTATCTGATACAAGTTTTGTTCCACCATAAAGATTAATGGGGTTAACAGCTTTATCAGTCGACAGTGCAACAACCTTTTTAACACCACGATCAAGTGCTGCATCAATCACATTCTGAGCCCCGTGAATATTTGTTTTAATGGCTTCAAAAGGGTTGTATTCACAGGCTGGAACCTGCTTGAGAGCAGCAGCATGGACAACATAGTCAACTCCCTTGAATGCTCTGTAAAGCCTGTCCTTATCTCTGACATCACCGATGAAAAATCTGAGTTTTTTTGTTTTTTCCTCACCGTATTTTTTCAAAAATGTTTTAAACATGAGATCCTGCTTAAATTCATCTCTGGAAAAAATTATTATTCTTGCTGGATCATAGTTTTCCAAAGCCCAGGATGTAAAGGTTTTTCCAAAAGAACCTGTTCCTCCGGTAACGAGAATCGAACTATTGTTTAGCATTTTCTTCCTTTCTAAAATGGACCCCAGTATCTGTGAACCAGTTTTAACTGCTCAGTGGTAATTTTTTCTGAATATTTTCCGAACATTTCAGCAAAAAGTTTTTTTTCCTGAGCAATCAGTTGCCCTCGTTCTCCTTCAAATGCCGCATCAACCTTTGGTCCAGTCTGAACAACCATATGTGCAAAATAGTAGTGAGGTTTTCCCAAAGCAATACAGTAACCGAGGTGTGTTCCCAAAAGGTTTGACATTGTGGAGTCAGAAAGTTCAATGATTAACCTTAGTCTTGATAAAAACTCACTATCATTTTGATGACCGGCAGTAACAATTTTATATCCGGCGTTTTCAAAGGGAATGTATTTTTTATCCTGTATGTCTTTCCAGTAAAGACAGATTAACACTGTGTCAAAACTGCCGGTATTTTTAATCTTTTCAATTTCTGTTATCAATTCTTGTGCTTCATAATCAGAGTTGAAACCATCTATGGAGTGAGCAGCAAAAACAGTCAGAGTCTTTTTTAATTCTTCTTTAGTTCTTTTGAACCAGGGAGTTTCTATTAATGAAGGTGTATGAACTATATATGGACCAACCACTGTAATATTTTCAGCAGAAATTCCTCCTTTTTCGAGAGCCGCCCTGCGATAATCACTAAAAGTGAAATACTTACCACTTCCGTTGAAATTTACTTCATCCTCATAAAAATATTCACCGAAATAAAGTCCATGCTCAATAATGCCATTCAGGCTTTTGTGTCTGGGGAGCTTCAGAAAAGCCTTCACTGCCATATTGTTACCGTATAATTCATTTTGGCCATAACATTCAGTAGTATAAAATGGGTAATCTTGAGATAACTCAAGAAAATTAAATATAGTTTTATCTCTCAATCTTCTTTTATGAATTTTATCTTTTATAAAAAACAGTATTTTAGATTTATTGTAAATACACCTAATAGTTGGATACCGGTATGATAATTTTCTCCAGATAATTTTCATCATTTAGCTGTTTCCAATAATAGAATTGTATAAAGAAATCCATTTCTCGAGGATTATATCATCCTTGAATCTCGTTACATTCTCTTTTGCTTTTTTTCCCATTTTTATCAGCAGATCCCTATTATTCATCAACAATATCAGTTCATCAGCAAGTTTTGTAAGATTTTCAACTGGAACCAATAATCCATCGATTTTATCTTGAATAATTTCATCTGGTCCACAAGGACAGTCAAAGGATACACACGGTACGCCATAACTCATTGCTTCAATAAGTACCAGACCAAACCCCTCGTATCTTGATGAGAGTACAAATATAGAACTTTCCAAATACTCATTCTCAATTTTATCTGTTGGAGGTTTTATTGTTATAGAATCTTCCAGTCTCAAATTTCGGATCATATTCTGAAGGAGGAGTTTATCTTCACCTGAACCCACAATGACCAGTTTCCAGTCAGGAGCAGATTTAATAACAATACTCCACGCCTGAATTAAATAATCAAATCCCTTTTGATGGTTTAGTCTTCCGATAGCCAGTACTTTTTTATTTGTTAACATGGATGAGATAGCAGGTATTTTGTGTAGTGAATTAGGTATTACAATGGTATTTGTTAAATCAGGGTAGTTTTTTTGATCTTTTTTCGTGAGAAGTACAACTTTGTCAAATTTTCTAAGATAAGTTTCTTCAAAAAATTTTTCAAAAAAGTAGCGGACACGAACAATTGAATCTATATTTTGTGTAGCCTGAATTTTGTAATATCTATGGAAGTGACTTTCAAATACCAGTTTTGTTTTTTCACTTATCAATTTTAAAAAAACAGCTTCGGCGCCTCCAAAAGATGTAATTATATCTGGTTGTAGTTCGAAAATTAGTTTCTTTAACCTCTTAAAATGCAGAGACCTCTTTTTCAGAGCAGGCAGTATTTTTTTTATGGAATTCCCACTTGGATAAGTGTCATAATTTATTTCCAGATCATGATGGGTGACATTTCCCTCCATTGGGAAGAAAGGTTGTCTGCCATGCTGATCTGTTGTTACTATGTGAAATTCATAATCAGGATCAATTCTGGAAAGATAGTTTATTTTATTTGCAAGAACCCGGGCAGTTCCACCGGGCACAAAGGTTTGAGCAATGCAGTAAACAATCTTCATTATAATAATTCCTGTCTATATGAGTTTTTAAAATACAAATCTATATGTCTGTCTGCTATTTTGTCTATACTGAAAAGTTTCACTCTTTTTTTACCATACAAAATAGATTCACTACGAAAATCACTGTTTTCACAGGTCATCTTAATTTTCCTAGCAAGATCTTCAGGATCCATGTAATTAAATAAAAGTTGTTTTCGGCCAACCACTTCTCTTATAGTTGGAATATCTGAACCAAGAAAGGGAATTCCGGCAGCCATTGCTTCGATTGAGGATAATGGCAACCCTTCAGAATGGGAAGATAATACTGCAACATCACAGGTTTTAAGTAAAGATGGAATGTTATCAAAAAAACCCAGAAAAGAAACCCGATGGGAAATATTTAGTTCATCACATAGATTTATAGCACTTGAAATCTCTTCTCCAGTACCCGCAAGGGCAAGTTTGTATTTAGCTGGCAGAAGAGAAATAGCTTTTATCAACGTAGCGTGATCTTTCAGTTTATTAAACCTTGCCGTCATTAAAATTATAAAATCATTCTCATTGAAACCAATTGAATTACGATCAAATCTTGGGGCATTTTCTATTAGTTCAATATTTATTCCGTTGTTTATCATTACCGATTTTGTTTTGATTTCAGGCAGCCATTTTGCTGCTTCGTTTTCAACGGATGAACTGATGGATATATACGTGTCTACTCTCGATGATATTGCTTTTTCCAGATATCTGTACATCCATGTTCTTCTTCTGGTGGATGTGTAATGTATGGTGGTTATTACATTGAGGTTAGGCTGTAAAAAACCGCATATGGATGCGTAGTATTCAGATGGAAAAAGATGTGCATGTACGGTGGTGTAGTTTTCCAGAATTTTCGCCAGACGCAGGAGTAGTTTAACTGAAAAAAGCTGCTTCCCATGTGAAAGAGTAATGATATTGATGCCTTTTTTAGTAATGGTATTATGAAAAATCTGCTCATAATCAGTTAGTACGATGATATCAAAATCTATTTTTTTCTGTGAATAATTTAGTGCAAGATCACATACCAGTTTTTCTGCACCACCCCCGGCAAGACTGTTTATTAGTAAAGCAAGTTTCATTTAGACTCCGTATTCAAAAAGGATACTGATTTGATATCTTGTATAAAAACAAATTAGTCAAGTCAAAGTTGTTCTCTTCAGGAAATTCAATGTTTTTAAACCTTCCGAAAATGGGTGTGGCTCATATAGGGATTGGATAAGAGACAATAAATATCACTTTCTGTACTCTGGAAAATATTCGAGAAACTTTTCCAGAAAAAGAGGATTGAATAGTTTTGTCCCTTTTTTGTTCAGGTGAATCTGATCCTTGAAAAGGCTAATGTTCTGGAAATGTTTATATTTATAGGAATAAAATGGTAGATACTTAATTTTATTCTTATTACAATAGTCCGCAATAAATTCAGAAAGATTGTTTTTCCGGACATCATTAAGAGAGGGCGAATTAACAACAAGCAATTTAATATTATGCTTCTTTACCAGATTGAAAAAAGTAAAGTAGTAATCCCTGATTTTAGAGGACAGCGGTCCACTTTTTTCAAGCTCAGGATTCTCCCTGTAAGTTTCATTGAGGGGAAAAAATCCCCATGCAGGTCCGCGCTTGAAATAATTTTTTAAAACTGAAAGGAAAATACCATTTAATCTGTACAGTCTGCTGTGCAAAAGAAGCCTGTTTTCCCAACTATCTGCCAAAATATTATCCAATTCTGGTGATTGCCCAAAGTATGGCATAAGTATTCTGGCAGCGGTTCTTTCCTTGTGGCCAAAAGAGCTTAATTCAAGGATGATAAGTTCAGGCTTTTGATATTTTACAACAAGGGACAGTAGACCTGTGGCGTATAAAATTCCCATTCCATCGTTTCCGGCATTATAGACTTTTTTCCTGAGCTTATCCGATAGAAATTTATCATTATACGTATGTCGGGCTCTACTTGAGCCCAGTATCAGAATATTACTTTTTCTTTTAATAGCATTGTTTATCAGGCCTGCATTTTGCCCTGCTTTAACCCTATGGTGAACTTTCAAAAGAGCTGTTCCCAAAAGCAGATCTGCGATTATAAAAAAAATAATAAAAAATGAAATTCTGATTATCACTGTTTTAAGTGAGAAATCAGAATTTGAAATAGATGAACTGGGCACCGGAATCAGCTCCAAAAAGTAAAATAGTTAAGGTTAAAGTACTCATAATTAGAAAATGGGTAAAAGGAGAAATTTTTTTGAAAAAGTCGTCCGTCTGTAGAGGAAATTTTAGTAATTCAATGAATATCAGGATCAACAACGGAATTGTACTTATCCATAAAATGTTATCAATCAAAATACTCCCCTTAAAGGATGCAATACCCCTTATAATTGAAAATGACTGGCTCATGGATTGGGATCTGAAAAATATCCATGCTAAAGTGGTTAAATTAAATACGATAAAAATTTTTGCCACCCGATGGGGAATAGATGCTATTTTCCGGTCTGATTTAATGAGCCTGGAAATTAAATTTTCCAGAATTAAGTAGATAGAATGCAAAAATCCCCAGAAGATGTAATTCCATGCTGCTCCATGCCAGAGGCCACTAATCAGAAAAGTAATTGTCAGATTTAATAGATGTCTGGATAGAGCCACTCTGCTTCCTCCAAGAGGAATATATATGTAATCTCTGAACCAGGAAGAGAGGGTGATGTGCCATCTTTTCCAGAATTCATTAAATGATTGAGAAAAATAGGGCGTATTAAAATTCCAATCCAGTTTTATTCCAAAAATTCTGCCAATGCCTACTGCCATATCCGAATAACCTGAAAAATCACAATAAATCTGAATTGCAAAAAGATAAGTAGCTAAAATTAATGAAGAGGAGCTCATCATTGATGAATTTGAATAAACTGCATCAACATAAACAGATAAGTTGTCAGCAACTGCCACTTTTTTGAATAATCCCCATAAGATTATCTGTAAACCAAAGTATAAATCAGATGGCTTGGGTGTCTTAAGGTTTTCAATTTGAGGTAAAAGATCCCGGCTACGCATGATTGGACCGGCAACCAGTTGAGGGAAAAAAGAAACAAACAAGAGGTAATCAAGAATGTTTTTAGGAGCTTTTGCTGTGCCCTTATATACATCAATAGTGTGTGACATTGATTGAAATGTAAAAAAACTGATACCGACAGGTAGAATTATTTTTATAACTGAATAATTAGTTTTAAATCCGATGGAACTAAGCAGGTTTATGAAATTATGTGTAAAAAAATTGAAGTACTTAAAAGTGCCTAAAATCAATAAGTTGACAGCAATGCTTAGTATCAGCAGTGACTTTTGTCTTGCTTTAACAGTCGATTTTTCAATTGATGTCGAAATGAAAAAATCCATACTGGAAACAAAAAATATCAGAAACAGAAATCTCCAGTCCCAGAAACCATAAAATATATAGCTTCCCAGTAAAAGAACTAAATTTTGGGACAATCTGCTTTTTGCAAATGAGAAAACGGAGAAGATTACTGATAAAAATACAAAAAATATTACTGAGTTGAAGAACATTTACTATTCCAGCGATTACAATGTAACAATTAAACCGGTAGAGGTATTTAACACACTTATTAAAAATAACCATATTATTTCATCGTGTTTAAAATTCAATAACTGGATTTTTTGAAATATGCCAAATTGCAGGAACATCACCGTTGAAGGTTACACTTTTGGGAATTTTTATCCCAATATGAATTGTGCTAATCAGGTGTTATCCAGAAGACTTCTTATTTTTTCTCCCAGTTCTCTGATTGAATAGGGCTTGGATATAAAATTGATATCACTTTCCAGAATTCCGTGTTTTGCGATAACATCCCGGGTGTACCCCGAAGTGTAAAGAACTCTCAACTCTGGAAAAATCTCCAAGATTTTTTCAGCCAGTTCCCTACCGTTCATATGTGGCATAATTACATCTGTCAGCAGAACTTGGATCTCATAATTATTATTTTTTATGGTATCCAGTGCGTCTATGCCGGATGCAGCTGAAATAACATTGTAACCCTGTTTTCTTAGAATTTTTTCGGAGAGTTTTCTGACCATGGGGTCGTCTTCAACCACAAGAATTGTTTCTGTTCCGCTTGAATCCGCTCTTGTTGTGGTGGTACTCAACTTCTGTTGAGATTTAGCGTTCTCAGTTGACGGGAAAAAAATTCTGAATTCCGAACCTTTCCCAACTTCTGAAATCAGGTCAATATATCCACTATTTTGCTCGGTGATTCCTAAAACAGTTGATAATCCAAGTCCTGAACCCTTACCAACTTCCTTTGTCGTGAAAAATGGTTCAAAAATATGTTCAGATATTTCACTTTCTATCCCTGTACCATTATCTAGGACACTGAGTACTGAATAGTTTCCTGGTTCCAGAAAACCACTTGTCACTCGGGTTCGGTTTAAACAATGAAACTTTTCTGTGTAAATTGATATTACTCCACCTGATTCAGGAAGTGCATCACGTGCATTAACCACAAGATTCACAAGAATCTGTTCTATCTGGCCCTGATCCCCGGTGAAAAATGATGGCGTACTTTTTTCAGAGAGTTTCAGCACCATATTTTCTCCAAGAAGTCTTTCAAGCATAGGTTTAAGTTGGGTTACAACCGCCAGAAAATCTATTCTTCCGGGGTCCATTATCTGCTTCCTTGAAAATGCAAGCAGCTGTTTTGTCAGTTGTGTTGCACGTTCAGATGCTTTTGAAATTTCCTCAAGGTATTCAGTGCAGCTGTTTTCCAGTGATGATTCACCCATGATAAGTGAAATATTTCCTGATATTGCACACATTATGTTATTGAAATCATGTGCGATACCACCTGCGAGTCGGCCGATAGCTTCCATTTTCTGAGCCTGAAAATATTGAATTTTAAGCTCCTCATTGGATTTTTGAAGCTGCTTCTGTTCTGAAATATCCCTGATGCTTAGAAGAGTTCCGCTAACATCATCCATTATTTTTACCGGAGCAATTAGAATGTTCACGAACCTGATGTTTGTATCAGGACTGGTTTCCAGATCAAATGATTCAGAGATACCTGTTTTTATAACCCGGCTGATTGTTTGCGAGAGAGGTTGAATGAATTCTTCAGGTATTACATCAAGTATCGGTCTTCCTATTGAATCTTCAACAGTTGTAACTTTAATTCTGTGGTTGAGCAGTACAATTCTGTTCTCTGAATCAAGAAGAATCAGTTTGTCAGGGAAATATGAGAAAATACTTTTAAGCCGATGTTCATTTTCAATGAGTGCCCTGTTGTTCAGATATTTTTCAGTAACATCCTGTATGGTTCCATAGACCTTTTTGGGTTTTCCATCTGACACATCCTCCAGTTGAGCTCGGCTACTCATAAATCTTCTCTGCCCATCCACAACACTGCGAATTTCAAATTCAATATCAAAGGGATGGTTGTATTTTATCAACTCGAGCAAAGGCCTCAGTGCTTTTTCTTTATCCACCAGAATTTTTTCATATGTACTTGATGGAATTGTATTGTTATTTCCCTTTATAAACTGTTCATCCCATCCGAGGATACGGAAAGCTTCATCACTTCCCCAGTACTGATTTGATTCAATATCATATTCCCAGTTGCCTGTAGCAGATGCCTTTTGAGCCTCATTCCACCTGTTCAGACTTAACTGTAGAGCCTTTTCGTTTTCCTTTCTATCATTAATATCTCTTATGACTACGAGTGAACCCTTCTCCCCTGTTGTATTAAATTCAGTTCCACTCAATTCTCCATAAAATGTGCTTCCATCATTTTTCTTCATTAACAGTTCCAGATTTTTAACCCCGGTTCCGGTTTTAAAGGATGAAATGAATGCTTCTACAGCTTTTTTCTTACTGGAATTATCCAGGAAATCAGTGAAGTGTCTTCCGGTCATTTTATCAGGCTCAATCAGGAACATTTCAATTGTTCTTTTTGAGGCATATGTGATAATTCCATTGACATCAGTCAAAGCAATCACATCTGCACTGTTTTCTGTGATGGACCTGAATTTTTCCTCGCTTGCAGTGATTGCATTCTGGAAATTTTTATATTTAGTGATATCGGTTGCAATACCTGACAATACTGCCGGATTTCCTTTATTATCATTTACCACTTGACATCTGCAGTCCATTATATGGAGATTTCCAGCAGAATCATAATTTGCAACTTCCCCTCTCCAGAATCCATCTTTCAGTGTTTTTTTAACTATATTCTCCTGAGTTTCACCAAAATCTTCATTTTCACCATAAATCGAAGTGGTTTTTCCTATTAATTCTTCGATATCTCTTCCGAGAATCAGTTTCTGTGCGTTGTTAACATAAGTTATAGTTCCCTTCAGATCAGTGATTGTCACCAGATCCTGAATTTGTTCAAGAACCAAGCTTTTTAATTTTATTAGTTCCTCTTCTTTTAATCTGTTCTCAGTAATATCTCGGGCTGCTGAACTTTGATTTTTCATTTTTACATCATCAATGGAATATGCAAAGTTATTAACTTCAAGCAAGTCTGTTAAAGCCTCAAATTCATCTGAAGAATTTACACTTATAACTACACTTTTATAATAGTTTAGGGGCCGCCGCTTTTTGGTCATTATAATCTCCAAGGGGGATTCTACAATAAAAGTAAACTGAATAAAAGAACTAAGATGTGAGTATAATTGAAAAAAACTTAAAAGAAATACTCACCGGGGTTAATAATTTGGGGAAAAATGCTGGGGAAAAGTAAACTACCGGGGTTAATAATTTGGGGAAAAAATCCGGAGAAAAGTAAACTACCGGGGTTAATAATTTGGGGAAAAATGCTGGGGAAAAGTAAACCACCGGGGTTAATTTTTAGGGGAAAAATCTGGGGAAAAGTAAACTACCGGGGTTAATAATTTGGGGAAAAATGCTGGGGAAAAGTAAACTACCGGGGTTAATATTTAGGAGAAAAATGCTGGGGAAAAGTAAACTACCGGGGTTAATAATTTAGGGAAAAATGCTGGGGAAAAGTAAACTACCGGGGTTAATAATTTGGGGAAAAATGCTGGGAAAAAGTAAACCACCGGGGTTAATTTTTAGAGGAAAAAGCATGGAGACAGACGACTCACCGGGGTTAATAATTGCCTAGAAGGTTTCGAGGGGAAAGAGTGTTTCTTTTTGATCTGAAATATCCTGACAGGAGTAATCTGCTGTGATTTTTACAAATTTGTAATAACTTTCTTCCGGATCAGGGTTGGGATTTGTTTCAGGATTAATTTTGAGTACGGGGGTTGAAGCATCAACGGTAACCTGATAATCAGCCCAGGTGACAAGACCTTCCATTTCAGTTTCATTAGCTGAGCCAGGCTCCAGAACAGTCCATCCTTTCTGGACAACATAGAGTTCTCCACTTAAGGAACCCGTAAGTCTCACAGTCATTCCAGGGTGACCATCTTCATCCTGATCAACTACTCTGGGGTCTTCAGGGTCTCCCGGCAATTCTTCATTTTCCACATCAGTTAAAACCACCCCTTGGGTTGTCCAGTATTTGGGTTGTGAATACCCCCAGTTACCGTCAGTGTATGAAAGAGTGTTTTCTCTTATTTCTTCAGGCATTGAAGTAACGAAGGCATCCGGCATAATTGTGGTGATACTGTCATTTGAACTGTCCACAATAATTTCGCATACAGTCTCAGCGGAATTTATTGATGTGCCATCCTGTGTAATTTCGTATTTAAGTAGACTTATGATTCTGTTGTTCACCAGACCAATCATTGGGTAATTGATAATTGAAGCCCTGATATTAAGATATGCCCATGTTCCTTCAATATTAGGTGGTGGATCCTGTACTACAATAATATCAGCATCATCACCTGCATCAGAAATGTCATTATTTACATTATCTGTACCTGCGTCAGAGCCTGTATCTTCCCCCGCGTCATTTCCTGAGTCAACCCAGTCATAAGTTTTGTTCTCTGAGTCATCACAACCGGAAACAAGAATTAATGAAAAGGTCAGTATCATGTAACTTATTAATTTTGAAATAAATTTCATTTTTAACTCCCAATAAATGTAAATATTAAAAAAGCATTTTCAAAGAAGCTCCCGCCGTAAAAATCCATCCATCGGTTGTATACCCTGGAAATCCAGGATTGTTTGTCTGAAATCCGTGACTTTCAGCTACATCTTCATCTGTGAAAATATTTACTGAGTCTGGAAATTCATCAATCACAGGATTTGATGATGCGGGATTTTTAGATACAGTCTCTTTCAGCAGCAAATGTGCAACACCATACACTGTAAAGGAAAGAGATTTTCCTCCCATACTGAATTGGTACTCATATCCACCTCCGAAAACTATCCTTGAGTTGTCAACATAGTTGGTTCTGCCATCCTGGAGAGGGACTGGAGTGGGAACAAAAGCGAGATCAAACCCCAAACTATGAATACCAAATGTTGTTTTTAAGCCAGTAGAAATACTGACAGTGTCATTCCACGAGTCAAGGGGCTTTTCTCCGTGTCTATCAATATAATCTGACCATTTAGAGAAAATAATATTGGAAAAAGTGGAAATTTTTAAACCATCCGATTTGAAATCATATTTAATTCCTGTACTTGCTCTAAGTGGTTCAAATCCATATACAAAATTGAATTTCTGTACAGTCGGTTCAGCATCCTCCTGGTAATTCCAGAACTGAATATAGCTTTCCCCCTGAGTTCTGGAAAGTGATTCAAAATGAACTGTTGCATTAATTGAAAAATTTCTGCTGACAGGAAAGAGTGCACTGAAATGGGGAACGAAACTTGTTCCAACTTTTACACTTGAGTTAAGGTAGCTTTCTTCCTGATTTGAGGCATCGGGGAGATACAAATCTGTATTGCTCTTTGCACTTGTTGTCATAGTCAGTCCGGCGCCAAGGGTAAGCCATTCAGTTATTTTACCTGCAATTGCAAAACTGAACATGTTATTTTCAATACGATCTCCATGCATTTCGTGATGAAGACTGTTTGAAAAAAACTGTTCTCTTTCATCAGAAAAAAATGGTGATTGTGTTTGAAAACTGGAAAGTGGAAGTAATGCCAGAAAACCAATTGCAACCCTGTTTTCGTGAATGCTGGCAACAGCACCGATGTGAAAGTGAGCTGTCTGAGAAAAAGTTGAGGAGTTACCTCTGGGATTTCTGAGTCTCTCCGTGGGAAGAGGTCGAATGTATGTATTGTCTGTAGCCGTTGATGCAGGAATTGATTCAAAGATTATTCCCGGAATATCAAAACTCGAATCTTTTGACATATATGAGATATTAGGTCTCAAAAGGGAGTAACTTATACCGAAGCTTATTCCGGTACGAAAACCGGCAATTGCAGCTGGATTGAAATAAACAGAAGAGTGACCTGTTCCCGAGCTTCTTGTGGTCAACGGATTTACAGAATCAGGAGAACCAAGATAATCATAGTATCCCGCCGTAACAATTGATGAATAAGAAAATATTGAAATAAACAGAATAATACGAATAGTTATTTTCATAAAATTTCTCCGGACATAGTATCTAAAGTTATCTCCGTAAGCAATTCCCCAATTGCAAAATACTTCATCAAATTCGATGGGTTTTTCAGTATCATCATTTTAAGTACAATTCTAAACACGGTCAGCTTATAGCAGGAAAATCTATGGATGTACAGTTCTGGCGAAAAGTGTTATCAAAAAAATTGTATATTGCATTGTGGTTAATCAAAGGTGGAAAAATATGTTTAGGAGCTTGGTTATAACATATATTTTGTTTTCGTCCGGAATTTCATATGGAGCTTCTCCTCTTGAAATGAAAAAGGATAATTATATTTTTTCTTCAGATTTTGGTTATTCAACCCCTTCTGTTACTTTTCTAAGTTTTGAAGGTAGTGAATACATAAAGGCTCATCCGGGTTTTCTGTGGTTCAGGAATTTTTATTTCAGTACAGGTGATGTTCAAATGATGGGAAATAACATTTTCAGAAGAAAGGATGATGAAGGAAATGAGAAGAAAATGTACATCCATACTTTGTATGTAAAAGTCATAAGAGCTGGATATCTCTACCGCAATCCGGACAGGGATCTGGTATTGTCTATTGATTTACATGCAGGCGTTTTTTATTCAAACGATGTCAGAGAACTTAACGTCACTGAGGAGGAAGTGGTAAGCAGTACAAGAGGGGGAGCTGGCACCAGTCTTGGTTTAAGATGGACTCCAGGGCGTTATTATCTGGATATTCTTTTTTCCATAGCCGGGAGTAATGGTGATGACATAATTGAAGGATATGTGGATTTCGGCTATAAAATCAACCACAGATGGAAAATAGGAATTTTTTCTGAAGGTGCCACAAGAGGGGCAAATTTCTGTGATGACACTCAGGAGGATACCTCCTTGTGCAAGTATAAGTTAAATCTCACATACGTTGCTCTATATGGCAGTTACCGGTTCTACAAGGACTGGTGGGTTGCATTCGGTTTTGGTACAAGCTCAATGGATTATGGAACAGATGCCGAATCAACAAAGATCAAAGCTTCACCTGCTCTTTATCTGTCAATAAAATAATATTATATTATTGAAATTATGGAAAAGTTTTTAACTAAAAGCTCAATGAAATAAAAAATTTGGGATTATATGAAAATCCCGTTTCCATGGTTTTTAGGATATATTTTGTGTGTCTTACACAGGTTTGAGCTTCATAAGGTATTCTGTGGTTTGATAATCATTCAGGTATTTTTCGAAAATGGAAAAAAGATATAACTTCAGAGTCTGGACTATATCATGGAATAATAGGGGTGGGGGCAGATTCGGTAATCTGATTTCCGGTTCCCAACTGACCCTGCGAATTGTTGCCCCAGCAGTATCCCATTCCGCTTGAGATAAATGCACAGGTGTGATCGGTTCCACTGTCAAATCCTGTGATACCACTGATGGATGTGAGTTCAGATGGAAGAATGGAGTAATTCTGGATTATTCCCAAACCAAGTTGCCCCATGTAGTTCGAACCCCATACGTAGAATTTTCCATCGCTGGATTTGACGAAAGTTGATGAGGTGCCACATACGACTTTTGAAGGATTTTCGATGTCGCTTACCGGATTTGCAAAACTCTCATCGTCTTCAGTACCATTTCCAAGTTTATAATCAGTACCATCACCCCAGCAGGCAACATTATTTGAATAAATCGCGCAAGCGTGTCTTTCTCCACAGTCAACATCTGTCACATTACTGAGGTATACTTCCCCGTTTGACACCTGAACCGGAACGTTTGAACCTTCGCTTTGGCCATTTCCCAACTGTTCATCACTATTGGAACCCCAGCACCAGAGGGTATTGTCACTTCTCACCGCGCATGAAAATCCGCTGCCATTTTTCACTATAATCCCATTGTTTATTCCCGTTACAAGAGTCGGGGTTGATGAAGTATTTCCAGTATCTCCTTTACCAAGTTCTCCTGAATAATTGGAACCCCAGCAACTAATTTGACCACTACTTAACAGGGCGCATGTATGTGAGCTGCCACAATCAATATTTTCAGCTGCTGCAACAAGACTTGTTTGCACAGGTTCGTGTGCATCTTCCGTATTCCCGTTTCCCAGTTGTCCGGCATAGTTCCATCCCCAGCAGTATACAGAGTGATCATTCAGCACCGCACATGTGTAACTGATTCCTGTTGAGATTTTTATTGCCGGCTGTGGTAAGTTTGCCATGACTGGTACTATCGAGAATGTACCAGCACTTAAGTTTCCAAGTTCACCATGATTGTTTTCACCAAAACAATAAACATCACCCATGTTGGTAAGAATACATGTGTGAGTCATTCCTGTGGCAACCTGTATAATGTCAATACAGGAGTCTGAATTTACAGAGCACCCCGAATCACATTCAAGTTCACCATCATGATGTCCCTCAATTCTGCATTCAGTGTTCACAGGAACAGTGTCACATTCTTCATAGTCACCCTGAAGAACATTATCACCACAGTATCCGTATTCATCACAAGATGAAAAATCCATTTTGCATTCATCGGAACAAGAAAGATTTCCTCCGTAGTAACTGAAGTCTTCACAGGTCATTGAAACACCTGTTTCAGGCTCGCACTCTTCTCCGTCATCTTCGTTTACGACACCATCACCGCATCTTTCGCATTCAGAAATATCAAATCTGCACTCTGAATTGCAGCTAAGATTTCCTCTATAATAACCAATGGATTCACAGTTCACTTCTTCGGAAATTCCTGAATCACATTCTTCCCCGTCAGTGACATCTATAATTCCATCACCACAGGAACCACTGCAACCTGATGTGTTGTAGGTACAATCTTCATTGCATGAAAGATTTCCGCCATAGAATCCCACATCATTGCACTGCTCCTGCAAAAGAGCATTTGGATCACATTCCTCCCCTGTATCCACAATGCCGTTACCACAACTTTTAGCTTTCTCTTCGGAACAACCCGAAATCAATACCAGAAGTAAGGCCACCATAATCATAAATAAATTTTTCATATAAACCACCTTTAAAGTATACAGCCACATTGAGATCTCTTTAATCTGACTCAAAATCGTTTAAGAGTAAAGCTGATGGTTAGCAAAATATGTGTGGATACTGAAATAGTTGATTAAATATCATCTGTTACAATTACTTGGAGTTGTAACCGGAATTGGTGTCCCTGAAGTATGGTTATCCAGTTTTGTTCTGAAAAAATTAACCCGGGACAGTAAACAGAAGAGATAAAACTTTCATTGTAAGATTTGTCGATTTTGGTTGATATCAATTGTGAAAATGATGTAGAGAGAAAATTGACCTTTAACCAAATTTAAGGAGAAGAATTCATGACCGATCAATTAGATTCAAAGAGCGCAAAGATTATCTACACAGTTGTAGATGAGGCTCCCGCATTGGCCACCTATTCACTGCTCCCGATAATCAGGTCTTTTACCAGAGCAGCTGGAATTTCAGTGGAAACAAGAGATATCTCATTAGCTGGAAGGACCATAGCAAAATTTTCTGAAAGATTAAAAGAGGAATTACGTCAGACAGATGATCTTGATGAACTCGGGCATCTGGTTAAGCAGCCCGAAGCAAATGTTATCAAGCTTCCCTGTATCAGTGCATCAATTCCCCAGTTGAAAGCCACAATAAGGGAACTTCAGGGAAAAGGTTATGATATTCCCGAGTATATTGAAGAACCTGCAAATGATGAGGAAAGAAAAAATAAAGCCATCTTTGATAAAATAAAGGGTAGTGCTGTAAACCCGGTTTTACGAGAAGGTAATTCGGATAGAAGAGCTCCCTCCAGCGTTAAAAACTATGCAAGAAATCATCCCCACTCAATGGGGCCCTGGAGTGCTGATTCTCTATCCCATGTTTCTCACATGACTCATGGCGACCTCAGATCAAATGAAAAATCAACCACGGTTACGTCTGCCGATGCTGGTCAATGCCGCATTGAACATGTGACTTCCGATGGTAAAATTACAGTTCTGAAAGATGGAATCAATTTGCTTGATGGCGAGGTTGTGGATTCAAGCTACATGAGTATCAGGGCGCTTAGGGAATTTATCGCGGAACAGATTGCTGATGCCAAAGCAAAAGGTATTCTATTTAGTGTGCATCTTAAAGCTACAATGATGAAAGTCAGTGATCCGGTAATTTTCGGACACGTTGTAAGTGTATTTTTCCGTGATGTATTTGAAAAGTACAGTGATGATTTTAAAAAACTGGGAGTAAATCCCAACAACGGGCTTGGTGACCTGTACTCGCACCTGAGTGAACTGGATGAATTGAAAAGAACAGAGATCGAAAAGGATCTCATGGCGTGCTATGAGAAAATGCCTGAACTGGCAATGGTTAATTCAGACAAGGGTATTACCAATCTGCACGTGCCCAGTGATGTGATCATTGATGCGTCAATGCCCGCCGCAATACGAAATTCAGGAAAAATGTGGGGTAGGGACGGTAAAGCTCATGATACCAAGTTTGTGATTCCTGACAGTTCATATGCCGGTGTATATTCCACTGTGATTGATTACTGTAAAAAATACGGTGCATTTAATCCAGTGACAATGGGCAGTGTTCAGAATGTTGGTCTTATGGCTCAGAAAGCTGAAGAATATGGTTCACATGATAAAACTTTCCTTAGTCCGGAAGACGGTACAATAAGGATTGTGAGCCAGTCTGGAAATGTACTTCTTGAACAGGAACTGGAAAAAAATGATATTTTCAGAATGTGTCAGGTTAAGGATCTCCCCATTCAGGATTGGGTTAAGCTTGGGGTGAACAGAGCCCGCCTTTCAAAAAGTCCGGCAGTTTTCTGGCTGGACAGTGAAAGAGCTCATGATAATCAGTTAATAAAGAAGGTGGAAAAATACCTCAAGAATTATGATACTGAAGGTCTGGAAATACTTATAAAATCACCGGCGGAAGCCACTCTTTATTCATGCAGGCGACTTTCAAACGGCCTTGATACCATCAGTGTTACAGGTAATGTCCTCAGGGATTATCTGACAGATCTGTTTCCGATTCTTGAAGTTGGAACCAGCGCGAAAATGTTATCTATTGTTCCACTGATGAATGGTGGAGGTCTTTTCGAGACAGGAGCCGGTGGAAGTGCTCCCAAACACGTGCAACAGTTTCAGGAGGAAGGTCATTTGAGATGGGATTCTCTTGGTGAGTTCCTTGCACTTGCGGCATCACTCGAACATCTTTCTATGAAATTCAATAATCCAAAGGCTGCTGTTCTTGCTAAAAGTCTGGACAGGGCAACCGGGTTGTTCCTTGAAAATAATAAATCGCCATCAAGGAAGGTTAACGAAATTGATAACAGGGGGAGTCATTTTTATCTGGCTATGTACTGGGCACAGGAGCTTGCAAACCAGAATGAAGACATTCAGTTGAAGGAAAAATTCACTGGTGTTGCAACTGAACTGATCGCAAATGAATTGAAAATTATTGATGAACTTAATTCATCTCAGGGACAGGTTGTGGATATAGGTGGATATTATAAACCGGATGAAATACTTGCATCAAAGGCGATGAGACCGAGTCTTACCCTTAATAAAATTATAGATCTATAAATTCAGTATTCTGTAAATCAGCAAAAACCGAAAGACATGGGGTTGACTTTTAAATATTTTGACCTAATTAAAATAATTAAGCGTATTTTTATCGTAGTATTTTATTACAGTAGTGCATTGTCGATAAGGTGTTTATTTGAGAGAGTTTCAGAAGGTATTCGGAATGCTGACAGAGGATAATTTTTTTAAACAGGTTGAACAGATTTTTATTGAATCAGGGGAACTGGATTACAAAATCAACACTGTACTGGAAAAAATAGGAAAACTACTTGGCGTCAGCAGAGTTTATATTTTTGAGGATGATGATAAAGGGGGATCCACTTCAAATACCTACGAGTGGTGCAATACAGGAATTTTACCTCAGAAAGAAGTGCTTCAGAATATTTCCTACAGAGTGATTCCATCTTGGAGAAAATTTTTGAAAAAGGATGGTAGGATCTATTGTGAGGATATTTTTAAGTTACCTGAAGACCTGATAGATGTTTTAATGCCACAGGGTATAAAATCTCTTGTTGTATATCCCTGTGTGAAAAATAATGAAATACTGGGATTTGTAGGTTTTGATGAATGCTGTATCAAGCGCAAATGGCTCGATACAGAACTTACTTTTTTAAAAACTCTTGCAGAATTACTGACCAGGGAAATTTTCTAGAAAGTATTTATTCAGAATTTTCCTGTTTTTTATCCAGAATTTTTCTGACTTTCACAGTTAAAGTTTCAACACTGTAGGGTTTGGGAATAAAATTAATTCCTTTTTCCAGTATTCCATGCTGTGCAATGACATTCTGAGTATAACCTGATGTGAACAGTATTTCCATATCAGGTCTTGTTAAATATAGCTTCTCGCTTAGTTCTTTTCCATTGATATCAGGCATTACAACATCAGTAAGCAGTAAGTCTATCTTTCCGGAATAATTTCTGGAAATTTCAATGGCTTCTATTCCCGATTCTGCCTCCAGAACCCTGTAACCATAATTTTCAAGTATTCTCCTGCCTACATTTCTTACAATATCTTCATCCTCTACCAGAAGAATGGTCTCATGGCCTTTTTGAAATGAGCTTTTAGTACGGGACCTGCTTTGTGATATCTCAGGTGATTTGAACGGGAAATAAATTATGAATTTTGTCCCCAGTTGATGTTTTGTTATAACATCAATTCCTGCACTGTTCTGCTTCACAATTCCCAGCACTGTTGAAAGGCCAAGACCTGTTCCTTTTCCTGTTTCCTTGGTTGTAAAGAAAGGATCAAAAATTTTATCAAGTATTTCTCTCTCTATTCCATGTCCTGTATCCTCTACAGTTAAAACCGAGTAAAGACCTTCGGGAAGTAATCCTGTAGCAGTGACCACACTCTGTTTTTCCTCAACACCGGTTTCAATAGCAATTTTTCCACCATCGGGCATGGCGTCTCTGGCGTTAATTATAAGATTTAAAAGAATCTGCTCCATCTGTGCTATATCACCGGAAATGCTTGTTTCTGACGATTTGAAATTTGTCTCAAGAGTTATTTTTTCTCCAAGGAGCCTATTCAGCATTGGTATAATATTTTTAATAAGTGAATTTAAATTCAAATTGGTGGGTTCGATAACCTGTCTGCTTGAAAACAGTAACAGTTGTTTTGTTAAATCCCCGGCTCTTTTCGCCGCATCATGAATTTCGGATATTGATTCTCTGAATGGATGATGTTCTGAAATGTCATCCAAAAGTAATGATGTGTTTCCTGAAATTGCACAGAGCACATTATTGAAATCATGGGCAACCCCCCCTGCAAGTCTTCCGACAGCCTCCATTTTCTGAGCCTGAAAATACTGCTTTTCAAGGATTTTATTTTTCTCAAGTAAATTTATACGTTCTGTAATATCCCTAGAGGAAATAACTAAACCACTTATTTCTCCATCAAATATAACCGGGGATGCAATTGAACTGAAATATACCGTTTCTCCCGAAGGTCTTTGGTATACAGTCTCATATGTTTGAACACCTTCACCGTTCAATGCTGCATCAAGATGTTGTTTTACCCTTTGTTGATCTTTTGGTTCAACTAGGGTGAAAAGAGGTTTGTTGACAAGACTTTCACTTTTAAGACCTTCTTCAGGTCTGTTAATCATGGTTATCCGATGTTCCTTATCTAGAAGCATTAGAAAATCTACACTGTTATCGAAAACAGATCTGAGTTTGTGTTCACTTTCCTGAAGTGCTTTCTCTCTCAGTTTTTTTTCTGTGATATCCTGTATTGTTCCTGTAATTACTCTAGAAACTCCGTCAGTGCCTTCTTTATGTTTACCCAGCGTATGTAAGAAGTGAGTCTCTCCTGTGATTTGATTAATAATTTCAAATTCGATATCAATTTTACCGTTTTCTGAACTGACTTTTTTTAGATAAGGAACGACGTTGCTGAAATTCTTAACTGAACTCTCAAATTCTGCGTATGGCACAATGAAGGATGGGTTTTTCTCAATATCCACTGGAATTCCGATGATTTTAAACAGTTCTTCACTGCCTTTCAGTGTATCTGTTGAAGTTGAATATTCCCAGTCTCCAATTTTCGCCATATTTCTGGCTTCTTTCCACCTTTCGGTAGCCTTCTGAAGTTCCATATTGGAAATTGCCAGAGCAAACTGATCAGCTAACTGGCACCCGAATGAAATCTCGTCTTCTTCCCAGTGATGTATTTTATCCGTATATTCAAGGCAGATTGTTCCTAGCGTTTTTCCACCGGATCTGATGACTGTATCCAGCATTGACCTGATATTATGTGGTTTTAAATAACTTTCCAGGTAACCATGAGTTCTTGGATCCGCCCATGCATCATGTGCATCAACGAATTTCTCCATTTTAAGATGTGAAAACTCATTTCTGAAATCATTTTCCAGAAGCACTGCATCTTTTTCGTGTATTTCTGCCTTCAATGAGAAATTGTCAAGGCATTTGAGTGTTGTCTCATCTTCAGTGAAAAGCCATATCCCAACACGGGATACACCCATTTTGGTACAAACCTCTTCTGTAATTTTCTCAGCCAGTTTTTTGATATCACCTGTGGCGAGTTCATCTGATGTTGCAATCTGAGCAATTATCATGTTTTCTTTTTGTTGTCTTACAGATGTTTTCTTTTCCTTTTGTTGTTCAAGAACCTGTGAAGTAACTTCCCTGAGGGAAAGCACAAGGCCTGTGATTGATTCATCAGTTCTTACAGGAATCAGACTCCAGTCCCACCATGAGGTAATTTCGGTTTCATTTTGTTTTAAAATGAATTTGCGGGCATTTGCTATATATGGTTTTCCGGTATCAATAACACTCTTGAAAATTTTTATGTTTTCTTCATCAGGAAACAGCTCAAAATGATTTTTTCCTTGAAAATATTGAGGGTCAGAGTTGTTTTTTTCAGCATAAATTCTATTGACCCAGATGAAATTAAAATCAGTATCAAGAAAAGCAACATGAATATCAGTAGTATCAAGAACAATTTTCATGACCTGAGCATTCTCATTAAGGGTTGAAATGCTTCTGGTAAGCTCGTTTTCCACTGTTCGTTTTTCAGTTATGTCGTAAACTATGCCAACTGTATCCACTGACCCATCATTTGCGGATTCATTAAAAAATTTCTCAATAACTGTTCTGATTTCTCCATCATTTTCACGTACTATCCGGTGTTCAAATTCATTAGATACACCTTTTAAATATGTGGATTCCGAGCAAAGGTGCTTGAAAGATTCAAGATCTTCAGGATGTATTAAAGATAGTAATTTGCTGTAGGTAATAAGAGTTTCATCATTGCGGATCCCGAAAATACGGTACACCTCTTCAGACCAGAAAAGATTGTGAGATTTTGAATTGAATTTCCAGTTTCCGATATGGGCAACATTTTGAATTTCTGAAAGAATTGATGTTGATATTGAAAGTTCTCTGGTTCTTGAATCCAGAAGTTTTTCCAGATCCAGAGAATCTTTCTTCTGGAGAAGAAATAAACATAACTGTTTGATATAATTCTTATCAAAAGGATGAACCGCAAAATTAGTAATACCCTTGTTCCAGAAATCTTTTACTTTTTCACCATCATACCAGTTAAGAATTCCCAGCACAGGAGTTTTATCGAAGTCTGAACTGGTGTTATTAGACATGAGTATAGTGTGATCAGCAATAATCAGAGAGTATTTTCCGGTTTGAATTTCCCCATAAAACTCATTTACATCCTGGAAACTGTGAGCTTTTAGATTTCCAAAAGAAATTGAGTGTGAGAGATCATGGAGGACATCCTCATCGGAAATACCCAATAAAATATCTATGGTCTGTCCATTGTCAGAATGATTTATCATAAGGGAATTAATTTTTTTTATCATCTCCCTTGAATTAATTGGAAATGAAATAAATAGATCAGCGCCAGGGATTCCAGGATGGTTGGTATAACTGTCCATACCGGAAAAGGTGGCACTTGTTATGCAGACTGGTGTTTTATGAAGATGATGATATACACTGGTTTTAATTTGTCTGCAGATTTGCCACCCATCAATTTCAGGCATATAAAGATCTGTAATTATTAAATCAGGAGTATTTTCCTTCAGAAAATCCAGTGCATCGCTGCCCATAGAAAATTCAGCAGTTTTAAAACCGGCTTTTTTTAATATTGAGGAAATCAGTTTCAACTGGATAGAGTCATCGTTTATAATTACAGCGAATAGTCCACTTTGCATTTTATTTTTTTCGACTCCATGTTTTAAGGTGAATGAATTATAGCCTGAAACATAAGAGTTGGGAACCCTTATAGGCTAATCTCCAGATAGAATGAATTGCGAATTGTATATGAAATAGAAGAAATCACAAATGATGATTAGTCACTTATGAAAACAGTCTTTTTTGCAGGTTTGGGTGCTTTTACCACCATAAACTTCAGCGGTTTTTCAGATGTATTATACCAGCAATGAACAATATTGGCAGGACTCTCCACCAGTGTATCACGGTCAACTTTCAAACGCTCTTCTCCTATTTCAACTTCTCCGCTGCCTTCAATCACATAAAAGGCCACGTTCACAGGTGTAATATGTCTTTTTAGCGATTGACCGGGCTTTAAAGTAATGATGGTGATCATCGCATCAGGAGTATCATAAAGATTTCTTGCATCTACATTGTGAGCGTTATCCATCACAACTGTTTCAATAAGTTTTTTTGTTATCATGGATTCTCCTTTTCAGGTATCTCCTAAGGTATCTCCTAAGTTAAATCAAGTGTAAAACTGGTTACTGATTATCATTGATGTACATAAAGAACAAGACTGTTCATGATGATAATACGAGATTTATCCCCGACATGAAAGAAGGGGTACCATCAAGATTTCTGGATATCACCATACCGTGGTTGAGAACGCGAATATAGTGTCCATCCTTGTGTCTTATTCTACAATTACACTTATAATATTTAGACTTTCCATCAAAATGGTTTTTGAGATTCAGATTTGATTTTTTTAAGTCTTCTTTATGAACCAGGGAAAGCCATGTTTTAATATCAATTTCCTTCATTTCATCTTCTTCAAATCCGATGATTTCCTTCCACCTTTTATTTACAGTGATCTCTCCTGTTTTTATATTCCATTCCCAGGTTCCTGCTTCGGATGCTTCAATAATATTTTTAAGTTTGATATCCTGGATATAGAGATCATGTTCTATTTTAATAACTCTGTTAACATCAGTTTCTTTAGTAATTGTGATTTTAGAGCCAGTGTCACTCAACTGGAAAATACTTATATCACCATTCCAGAAACCAAGCCACACCTGAGTTTTTGTTGAATACTGTGTTCCATCGCTTTTTAGAAAAGGGATGACGAAATGATCACGTCTTCCAGTGAAAACTTCATCCATTGATATCTGATACTGATCTTTCCAGTTGTCAGGAATGAGGTCACTGGTTTTCATTTTCATTAGTTCATCGAATGAATATCCGAGCTCACTGGACACACTTGAATTGCAATGAATTATATCCCCCTTTGAGTTGCCAATTACCAGAAGATCTTCAATCGTCTCAAACATCATACGGAAATTCTCTTCACTTTTTTTCAATTCTTTCAGATGTTTGTTGTGGGTGATGACATTTGTAATAATTCCAGTCAGGGTACGTATTAATTCAAATTCAGATTTTGACCACTTCCGGTAATACAGACACTCATCAAAGCCTGTAAAACCAACAATCTGACCATTTCTGACAAGAGGGAAGATCAGTATCGACTTTATTCCCTGAGGTTCAAGAATATTCCTCAGGTCAACTGGAAGTTCATCTATATTTTTAGAATAAATATAACCATGTTCATGAAGTATTTTCCGGTATGAGGGGATTAATTCATACGGAACATTCTGAAGGGTTTCCATCTGTGGTTCGATATCAGTGTTGCACCACTCAAAGGTGTTACTTGTTGTTTCTCCACCCTCATCATCCTCAAAAACATAGACCCTGCTTAAATTCAGATGGTTTCCAACTAAAGCCAGTGCTCTTGGCATTTTATCACTAAAATCTCTATCTGAAGTAAACTCAAGTGAGAATTCAGATAGAACTTCCTGGCGTTTAATTGCAAGGGAAAGTTCTTTTTCCTGAATTGTATTAAGCTCCCGGCTGGTTTTAATCGGGGTTACATCTCTGCCAGTATAATGAAGATAAAACTGAACTGATTTCACTCTCCATTCAATCCATCTGAAGGTTCCTGATTTATGTTTCATTCGGCACAAAAATGTTTTCGCATCTGAATTTGCTGATGCAGATTCAATGGCTTTTTTAACTGAAATACGATCTTCAATGTGCACAAAATCCAAAAAATTATTATGGATAATGCTTCCTGCAGTCCAACCCAAAACCGGCGCCCACCTTCGGTTTATGAATCTAAAAGTGCCTGTATAATCTGTAGACGCAGTTATATTATCAGTCAGAGAAAGATATGCCTGCTGCTCAGATGATCTGTGTTTGTGAAGTGAAATATCCATTATAGTGATAAGCATCCTGTCTGTTTCAATGAATGAAACAGCTATGCTAAACCATGAGTGGATGGATTTAAAGAATTTCTCAAATTCCTGATTTTCTCCACTGAATGATACAGTGGTAAGAAGTTCACCCCATTCAAATTTGTCCTGGTTTACCGGAGAGAAGAGATCTTTCATGGTCAGATCATTCAACTCAGATTCAGTATGTCCAGAAATCTTTTGAAACTGGGGGTTTGAATAAATAATTTTGAAATCAGTGAGAGCATGGTGTGAATTATGAGTAAGTGAAAATTCTATAACTCCGACAGGCAGATGATTCAAAAGGTGCGTTTTATTTTCAGACATGAATTATTCCCCGGTGAGTGTACACTTAATAAATACTACATCGACTGTTAATCGGAATTTCTTGAATTGATCAAGAATTAGAATGAGCAGTGAAAAGAAATATGCGTTGGTGCTAGGGGATGACGATTACTTTATCACCGCGGGAACGGCCGAAAGTTTCCGGAGAATACATTTCTTCAGCCTTAAGGGGAGGTACTACAAATTTTCCAGGAGTTGTAGCTCTTGCAGTATATTCAAATGTATGAATACCTGCATAAAGAAGTGATGTGAATGCCTCAACTCTCTCATCCCTGATATTATGGTGTTCGTGCCAGCGTCCCCACATTCTCCACCACCATCTATAGCTTCTTCTTCCATAACGCCCACGTTTGCCGTAGGATGAACCTGATTTATTCATCGAACTTGGAGGGGCACCGAGTAATGATGCATTTTCTGGTTCGAGACCTGCAGGTAGAGGATCCACCAAGGCAACATGATACCTTCTTGATGGAGCAACCATGGTAAGTTTTACTCTTACTCTGCTTCCTGCTTTAATCTCCCATGTGCCGTCAGGACGTTTTTTAACCTGATCCTTATCGGATACGGCTAAATACTCGCGCTTCAGTGTAAACCCGTGATCCGCTGCTGGGGGTCTGAGGTCTGAAAGAGCGTAATCCATGCCAATTCTGTAGTAAAGTCTTCCCTGACCTGTTTTCTGAAGAAGAAGATTTTTTACTGAACCGGGTTTCCCAATTGAAAGCATAGGTATCTTAATCAGATGTCTCTCAGTGGTTCGCCCCTTGAATTTGTGTTCTCCTGCATACTGGTTGCCCAGCCATACACGTGAGACAAAATTTGGAGTAACATTCTCATATTTAGCGAAATACTGATCCATTGCCAGCAAAACCCATACGCTTTCCTGTGTATTTGTCCATCTGCCTTTTTTCTTGTGAGCCAGAAGACCGGCCACCAGTTTGGGTATTAGATCGCTTTTAGGCTGATCCAGCATGAGACCTGACAAAATAAGTGCATCAACTCTTCGTGATGAGTGAAGTATCAGGTAAGCACCATCACTTGCATGAGTAATGAAGTTTGCCATCCCTGCAGTTTCAGAAACACGGTTCAAAAGCAATTTTCTGATTTTGCCAAGGTGATTAGTATCTTTTGCTTTAATAAATACAGGATAGATCCATCCAATTCCTTCCATATATGGCTGCTTTTTATCAGCAAAATGTGGATAGAGTTCAACAGCTTTGTCCAGATCATTATCTCCAGCAAGATTTCTCACAAACAGGCTGTGTGCAACAAGGGATCTTCTTACCCAAAGCGGATAATGAGATGGAATATGTCTCTCTATATACTTCAGATAATTCAGAGCTTTTGACATCATGGATGAATTTACTGAATATCCTTTTTCCTTTGCTCTGAGGAGGGCATGGGCAACATGAATTGTTAAAAATGGCCAGCTTTCCTGTCCTCTTATCCAGAAGCCAAAGCCCCCATCATAATTTTGCATATTTCTTAGTTTTCCAAGATCCCGATTCACCGCAGCCTTAATTTTTTCATCATCCGGTAGGCCTGAAGTCTGAAAAGCTTTCAATACATCCTTCAGAGCTGCAATCGACAGTATTCTTGAACTCAGTTGTTCTGCACATTCATAAGGGTATGAATAAAGATATAAAACTGCATCTGTAAGAGCCTGAAGTTGAGTTGATGAAGTCTGAATATTCAGACCACCGAATTCCATAACAACATTTCTCGGAACCTTGATATTCTGAGAAACAGCACCTTTGTCAACTGTACCATAGGTGGCAAAGCCTTCTGTAGTGGCAGGGGTCCAGACAGGGAATTCAAAAGAAGCAGCATCCTGACCTTCTGCACTCGAAGCTACAACATTAAATTTTGCTTTTCCCGGCATATCTGTAGAAGCTGAAAATCTCAACTCTCGTCTGTCCTGAGGTGGGATTGTTATTTTCATTCCCTGAGGGCCACGCCATTTTATATTGCTGCCTCGAATAGCCACGCTGACTTGTTGCTCCTTTAGTGTCTGGTTATGAACTACAACAGGAAGTTCCATTTCATCACCGAAATTAAGGAAACGTGGTGGTGATGGCCTCACCTGAATAGGTAATCTGGCAACCACCTGTTTTTCGGCATTACCATACTTGTCAGCACCACTTACAGCAACAGCCATAAGTCTGTATCTGGTAAGATTATCAGGCAGCGCAAGTTCAACCGTTGCATTTCCACTGTCATCAGTGGTAACTTCTGGTGCGAAAAGAGCGAGGGCATTAAAATTACTTCTCATCTTTACTGCTTCTGAATTATCATTAGAACTCTCGTCACTTTGTTCCTCCATGTCTCCCTTGGATAATTCAGCCTTCCTTTTCTCTTTTCTTCTCATACCCTTTGAAGCACTTTTACGGGGACGGGGTGGGGCTTTGTCAAATTTTGCTCCAGCAGGTCCATTACCAACAGAAAATGATTTCAATGTTTGCGTCTGAATCGCATTATCCGCATCCAGTAGTTCTCTGGAAAGTTTTAGTGGATCCTCCAGTTGGATCTGAGATCTGAGATAGATGGAGAGTATACTCCTGATCCTCGAAGGATAAAAAATTCCTATAGGGTTACTCAGTTTGTAACCGGTCAGGGCAAGTACTGATTCATCCACAGCTACCAGAGCAATTTCAGAATTTTTTACCGGCTTTCCTTTGTAATCCGTGACATTCAGTTTTATTGCTGTTTTTCCCCCTGGTTTTAGCATTGAATCCTGAGGAGTGATTTTCAGATTTAAAATTCTGCTTTTGAGGGAAACTCCAAGTCGCAATGTTCCTCCTGCATAGGCTGGCCTTGCTGGAAGCTTAGGTAGTGCTTTTCCTGAATCATCAAGCCTGGGTGAGGTTCCTGTGATTTCAACCTGTACCTCTGTACCCGGCATATGATATTCCGAAAGAGGAATTTTTATAACATGAGTGGGGGAATCCATTTTGAAAGGAGTAACCTTCTTTATTCCGGCATGTTTAGTGAACCATACACCTGTTGCAGGATAAAATGGTGACTGTATAAAGATTTCTGCAGTATCACCGGGTTCATACGATTTCTTATCAGATATCAGTTGAAGTTTTTCTCTGTCAACCTTCCTTACCGGGGGTAATCCTCCTCCGGATACCCATCTGGTGATTTTTGTCAGATTTTCTCTTCCCGCAGAGTCCTTTACTCTGGCAGAGATGATATAGCTTCCACCTTCTTCCGGTTTGAATTCGCACTTAGCCTCTCCATCCTTACCGGAACGTGTTTTACACTCCTCTCTGGAGGTATTGACTTTTCTATATTTGCCTTTCTGATATTTCCATTCTTCTTTTTCACACGTAATCAGAACATCTGTCGATGGAACTGTTTTCCCATCAATATCAACTGTAATGGCTTTGACATTTAAGGGTTTTCCTTTGTTTATAAAGAAACGTTCAGTCTTGAGTCCTACATATAGACTGGATGGGTGAACTATAAGGCTTTTTCTGGATGTCCAGGACTGACGATTTACATCCATAACCGTTGAATTTACACTCACCGTGTAGGGAACAGTTGGATCTGCATTTTTAAAAGTCAGTTTTACATTGTGCTTCCCCCTTGAATCTGTAATCCCGGTAAGATTTTTGTATGTACTGTTACTGCTGGAGTAGGAATACCACCACCATCTCATTGAAGAATCACCAAATGACCAATCACCGTGTCCCGCAGGAGAAAAATATCCTGTGGAAGCAGATGCACTCCAGTTAACTTCAGCACCTGGAAGTCCACCCCCTGAGAAGTAATCGGCGCTGAGAGTCAGATCAGCTGTTCCTCCGAGAATAAATGGACCTTCTGAGCTTTTTATTGAAACCTCAAATTCAGGTTTTCTGAACTCAGCTGTTTTGAAATAATGAGAATGTGTATTACCTGCATTATCCTTGATGATAACTGTAGAGTTTCCAAGGTTAGCATTGTCAGGCAATGTGAATTTAAAATTGAAACCACCCAGAAGATTTACCCCGGTACTGCCTTCAGCTATTTTGTTATTCCTTGGATCCATAACCTTGAATGATATTTGGTTAACTCCTTTGGGAAGTGTCAGTGAAGCATCGGCACCCATTCCTGCGATTCTCATATAACCTTTTATATTTACTGTCTCTTTCGGCTTGTACAGCTTTCTGTCATCGAAAGTGAAGAATTTCATTACATTTCCTGGAGAAGTTGAACTGACAAATTTTCCATATCGTCCCCAGTAACTGTACATACTTTTGGGAAGCATAGCTACATCTTCGGCAGTGGATGCCACAAGAACAGAACCAAGGGGTGAATCTATTTTTTGTGGTAAATCAATTGAAACCAGTCCGGATTTATCAGTACTGCCTGAAGGTCCAGCCAGGATTCTTACTGAAGCTCCTGATATTGCTTTACCGGTTTTGAGTGATGTAACAAGTCCGAGAAGTTTAGTGTTGTCGAGGTGAGCGTCAATCCCCAGATTTGTAAACTGAATCCATGCAATAAAAGTTTTCCAGCGATAGCGCTTATCTGGAACAGGATCCTGAGAAACCTGTACAACCAGATGCCCATGCATTGAGGAATTCAGGAACTTTCCGACACTTACAATGGTTTCCACCATTTCATCTGATTTCCCATCATATGAATATATTTTTTCGAAAACAGCTTTTCCCGGATGAGGTGGAGGTGAAGGGTCGTACCGATACTTTCTTGAATATTCCAGATAAACTTTATAATCCTCAGGTTTCACTTTGAAAAGTTTAACTTTTATTTTTGGAATATTCAGTGAATGGAATTTTATTTCTGGTTTTCCGGATGGATCCGCAACTGAAAGAGTTTTGTAGTTACTTTGTAGTGAAGGATATGCTTCACGGTAATGGAAAACACGTTTTTCCTGATTTCCGAGAGTCTGGTTGTAAATGTCCTTAAGTTTTTCAGAAACTTCAACAGTATAGTTTTGCTGTCCGCGAATTGTCCCGGAAATAATAATGGAGCGTCCAACAGCTGTAATGCTCATTTTAGGGAAATCCGGTGTAACCTTAACCATATCAGGGGAAAATGATTTTTCATCCAGATTATTATTGAACTGCAGATTCATTGAATAGGGAGGACGACATTTATATCCGGATTTGCAGTTTCTCCAGGAGATAGAAAGTGGTTTATATGTGTACATGGAATGAACAGCATAATTTTTTGTTTTTGCAGGGCCTTCTTCAGAGGGTGTTCCCGGTCCGATTTTAATATTATATGTCATTGCAGGAACAAGACTCTGAACTGGTTTAAATGCAAAAAAACGGTTTTTGTATTCTTTTTTGGAATTATTAACCAGGTCGCTTACATTCTTATCAGATTTAATCTCTTGTTCGGTGGCAATTCGTATTGGAACATAGGTTCCGTTAATTGCTTCCATTTTCATGGTTTTAATAACCGCGTCCGGATTTATTCTCTGATCAAATCTGATATAGAAAACAGGGCTAAGATTATGAGGCCCACTCTCGGGGTAAAAACTTTCAACATTGAGTGTTGGGGTGGAAAATTCCCAGGAGTATTCCTTTTCCAGAGTTTTTCCCGAATCGGATTTGATTCCTGCCGGAATGGTTATTTTGTAGTTCGTTGATTTAGGCAGTCTCTTAAGTTCGCTCTCAAATACCAGAGTTTTTGTTCCCATCCAGCGCCATTTCCCTTTTATATCAGGAGATATTTTAACTGGAATTTTTGATACAGCCTCATCGTGACTTGTAACAGGAATCATCGGCAGTGAAAAAGTTACACCAATGTTGGGTGCAATATAAACATCAGTTGCCGGAGTTGCTCTGAGTACAGTAAGTTTCTGTGAACCAGACTTGATATCAGGTTTTTCTTTCACTGCATCAGGAGGGAAGGGTGTTTCAATGGTTTTTCCCGGTCTTGGAGCCGGAAGTGTCCGGGATCTGAAAGCAAAAGCCTTTTTGAGATCCGTGCTATCAATTTTGCCAGGTATTTTTTTCAGGAGATTTTTGGTTTCGGTTTCAGAAAGTGGTTTTCCTGGTATGTACTGGTTTGCATTCGAAGAATCGAATGCCCCGGAGCCGTTTTCAAGGAGAAAGATCAATCCTTTTTTTGTGGTGGATTTGCCTTTCACCTGACTAACGGGAGGAATAACTTTTCTTACGATTTTTTTCTCATGTGTCTTTTCTGTCTTTTTTTCTGATTTACTACAGCCACTGCCAATTGACAAACCTGTCATTACTATTGCGGTCACAAGTAATTTTTTCACACCAAACCTCCTGAATCTTTAATATTTCATCGCGATTATGCACAATTATCCTGAACCATGCAATGTCCAAAACCTTCAATTATACGGCAGTGGATAAAATTTTTATCTACTGGTTTCCCTTATCCCTAGGTATCAGTCTTATAATGATGTTATCTCAGGGATGTTTTTGCCAGTGTTTGAAATTAAGGGTTTGAAAGTTGTTTTTGTATCATCGATGATTATACTGCCTGATATGTACACCTATGGATCTTACTACATTGATTTGAAAAACAGGAAACCATTGGGCTTCAGTCGAGTGATTCTTGGAGGGTGGATTTTTTTCCTTCTGATTGTAGTCTTTTTTCCGGATTTTCTTGGAAAAATAACCTGGGTACCTTTTATGCAGAAATTTAATCCTCTTCAGGCTGTGTTTTTGCCGATAGTATTCGGGAATAATCTGCAGATAAATGTTTTCTCACTTTTAATATCATCAGGGGTTATCTGGTTTTTTGATACAGATTCAAGGTTTAGAATGGGGGCCACAAGATATTACAGGTATTTACTTTTTACAATTCTACCAGTAATTCCATTTAATATAGGGCTTTCTTTTATCCTCAAACCGGAAACACTTATGATTGCTCCGAATCTTGCCATCGCCATAGCATGGTCCCAGTATCGTATTTATCCGGCAAGACCATTTGTATGGGGTCGATATGCCATTGGAGATATTAAACATATTCCATGGCTAATTGGTGGAGGACTGGGAGTATCCTTACTTGTATCTTTAATAAAAGGGAACAGTATAGTGACTATTTTGGGTATGGGGTTTACGTGGTTTTTGGCTGTTCATTTCTTTGATAGAAAATTTTTATTTGATCTCATAGGCAGAAAGAAGAAACCAAGGCTATGGGGGATGCGGGGTGGTAAATGGGGTATGAAGTAAAAGGAGTTAATTATGAAATCATGTACTCGTGAACTCTGGTTTAACACTGAAAGTCGTTACCAGTTTATCAATATAACCAGAGATGTTGAAGATGTGCTTTCAGAAAGCAATGTGAAAGAAGGTCTGTGTCTTGTAAATGCAATGCATATTACAGCAAGTGTTTTCATAAATGATGATGAGAGAGGGCTGCACAAGGACTACCATGCATGGCTGGAAAAAATTGCTCCTCATAATCCGGATCTGTATAATCACAACATGACAGGTGAAGATAATGGTGATGCTCATCTGAAGCGTCAGGTCATGGGTAGAGAAGTGGTTATTGCAATAACTGATGGCAAGCTACATTTCGGACCATGGGAACAGATTTTTTATGGTGAGTTCGATGGCAGAAGAAGAAAACGAGTGCTCGTTAAAATAATTGGTGAGTAGTTCAAATAAGTGATTTCAGTTCTTTCCAGAATTCAAGTGCGCTGGGATATCTTTTTGACATTTCCGGTTCCAGTGCTCTCGCGATGACCTGTCCTTCTAATCCAAAGTTGTTAGCTGAAAAATTCATGGGATATCCTGACAAAATCTGGTCATTTGTGAACATCAGTGGACTTGAGGCTAAAAGACCAAGTAGAATAAGACCTGTGTGGTAGATATCAGTACCGGATCCAATTTTACCGAATTTTTCAGGGGATATATATTCAGGTGGCAGCATCCATGGAGCTAAAAGTGTATTGAAGGCATTAACCTCATTCATTAATCGGGAAATCCCCAGATCACCAACCTTGAAGGTAACAGCATTCTTATTTCCAGGGTGAAGTTCGTCCTTGATAAAAGTTGCGAATACATTTCCAGGATGCAGATCCTTGTGAACATAACCGTTTTTATGCATGAAATCCGCAGCCTGAAGAATACATCTTGCCACAGGGTAAAGAAGCTGGGGAGTTGATATTTTGGGATTGTTGAGTATCTGCCAGAGGGTTAAATCACATTTTTCTATTATCAGATAGAAATGGCCATCACAAAAAAAGGCATCGTGGAGAAAGGTTATATTGGGGTGTCTCATCAGAATCAGTTTTTTACTTTCATCCATCCATCTGGCATAAACTGTTTCCTGAGTATCTCCTGAAAGTGGAATAATCTGTTTTGCAACGAGATCATTTTGCCATGCATCGGTGCATTCATAGACAATACCATATCCACCCCTGCCAATTTCCGGACCCATATTATATACATTGTCAAAATGACTTATGGTTAACGGTGGGGAATAGTTATTCATTTTAATTCCTTTTCCTGAGAAAATATCATAGAAAGCACTGTTGTGTAAGTTTATTTCCCTTTGGTTTTTGGCAACTCCAGTTATTAAAAAAACAAACCAGTGGGTAATTCCAGATTTATTTTTCCTGGTGAGTAAATGAAATTCATTAAAAAACTTCCAAAACGTATCTCAATTGTATTATTGTTATTTATTTTTTCATGTAATGAACCTTCTTCTGAATCAAATGAAACGATATATTTTGTGCAGTTATCGGATATCCATCTTGGAAAAAAGGAACATTACATCAATCTGATCAAGGCAATAGATTCCATTAACCACTTGCCTTTTAAAATTGAATTTGTTGCTGTTACAGGAGATATATTTTCCGACAATATTCAGCAGAAAAAAATAAGGGAGCAGGGGAATGCATTAAAAAAATTAAAGTTTCCCCTCTTTGTTCTTCCTGGAAATCATGATATTAACCCTGATTCCTTTGATGATGATAACAGTTATTTCACGCATCTTTTCGGTCCTCATAACACTTATACTGATATTAATGAAACAAGATTTGTTTTTCTGTTTTCAGAAGTGCTGCGAAGACCTCTGAGGAAGATTGAATCTCACTCTCTTGTTGAAATGATTTCTCTTCTGAGTACATCCAAAAAAAAGATTATATTTCATCATGCTCCAATGGTTCCTGATTTTTACAAAAACTCCGTTCATGAAGTTTGGCATCGTAATCAGAAAATATGGAAGATAATAAGAGGCTATACTAATGTAATAGCTGTCATTACAGGTCATCTCCATCGGTGTGAAATTCATAATCTGGATGGTGTGAACATCTATTCCGGTCCTTCAATAGCAACATACTGGGGAAGGCAGAGCTCATACAGAATATACAAACTTGCGAATTCAAAAATTTCATACAGCACGGTCTATCTGCGATAAATAAAATTTGATGAGTTTTCTACCGGTATATTTCCGTAATTCACCGAAAATTGATTCCGCAAATAAATATTCATGGGCTATAGAATCCTGGCAACAGGAATTTTTTCGGATGAAAGAAGGTGAACAATGCATGGTAGAAGAAAGCACACGCAGGGAGCAAGGGTATTTGCAGGAGTAGCTTTTATCACTGTTGGGGTATTATTCCTTTTAAAAAACATGGGTCTGTTAGGGAATTTCGAATTGTGGAGATTCTGGCCGGTGGTGCTGATTCTTGCCGGAATCGGAAATCTGGGACGACCATTTGACTTTAAAAAAATAATTCACTTTATTTTTTTTACGGGTACCGGAACAGTTCTCCTTTTGAAAAATATTGGAATAATCGTAATTACATACAGACAGCTTTGGCCTTTTATTCTGATCTTTGGGGGTATTGCAATAGTCATTCATACAGTATTTGGTAAAAGTGCTAAAAATATCAGTGAAGCCTCTGTTGATTTTAATGTTGTGATGGGTGGTGGAGAATTTCAAAATAATTCAAAGGAACTTTCCGGAGGTAAAATCAGTGTTATCATGGGCGGAGTGGAACTGGATCTGAGGAAATCCGAAATGATGGGAAATGAAATAACTATCGATGTTTTTGCAATGTGGGGTGGAATAAGTATGAGAGTGCCAGAGGAATGGGATGTAAACATGGATGGATCTCCTCTTTTAGGTGGAATGGAAAATAAAACCAGATTTGCAGGAACAAAAAAATCTGAAAAAAATAAAATACTTAATATTACCGGTATGGTGATAATGGGTGGAGTTGAAGTTAAAAACTGATGAATAATATTGCACTTCCCTACTCCAGGAAAAGCTTTCTCATTTTCAGCCTGATATGGCTCCCCCTTACACTGCAGATTTCCATATTGCTTCATGTTTCATCAGGAATGATACTTGCCAGAACCCTTCTGGTGATGAGTATTCCTATGGTTATTGAACTGCTTCAATTGTTAAGTTTGAGGCATGTTTGCAAAGCTTATCCCCTTGGAAAAACTTCAATTACCAGAATGATTGTGATTTTTATGATCAGTCTGATTATAATTCAATCTGTATGGATATTTTCACTACAGGGATGGTCGAGAATTCTGGATTTTGTTTTTGAAGAGGATATTTATAAAAATTCCATAATCAGATTTCGTCTGGTTACCGGTGCAGTTGGGACACTTTATGCTTTTGTAGCAGTGCTGTTTCACTACACAGTGATATATTTTGAGAATGCAGTTAAAGCTGAAAACCATGCAGTGGAAAAGAGTCTGGAACTTTCAAAGGCTGAACTTAAAGGAATAAAAACCACAATACATCCTCACTTTTTATTTAACTCCCTAAATGCCTTATCTACATTGATTAAGAAGGATCCTGAGTCTGCGCGCAAACTAACACAAAAGTTAAGTACCTTTTTGAGATACTCTTTGAAACACGCTAGCAGTGAGTTGATAAGTGTCAGAGAGGAAATATCCCACATAGAAGATTATCTGAATATTGAAAAAATTCGATTTGGAAAAAGGCTGGAATGGGAGTTCTTTATTGAGAGTAGTACTGAAAACCTTATGATACCAACTCTGATCCTTCTCCCTCTTGTTGAAAACGCGGTAAAACACGGTATTCAACAAATTGTTGATGGTGGAAAAGTTGAAATTTCAGTATTGGATTTTGCGGATTATCTGGAAATATCAGTAAAAAATCCATTTGAAAGAGACAGTGCCCGTCTCAATGGTGAAGGTATAGGATTGAATGCAGTAAAAGGTCAGTTAAATGCCATCTATGGAATTGAGGCGGAGATGACAGTTGAAAATACTGGAACTCAATTCCTTGTAGTTCTGAAAATCCCACTGAAAATTTCTGGAGATAATGGAAAATGAAAAAGCTAAAAACACTTATAATTGATGATGAGGAACTGGCCAGAGAGTCTTTAAAGGAACTACTTGAAAATTTTGAAGAGATCGAAATTGTTGGGATGGGTAGTAATGGATTCGATGCTGTCAGAATGGTTCAGAGTTCTCCAGTGGATATTGTTTTTCTTGATATCCAGATGCCAAAACTGGACGGATTTGATGTGGTAAGTCTATTGGGAGACAATACCCCGGTTATCGTATTTGTTACGGCGTATGACGAATTTGCTTTGAGGGCGTTTGAGGTTCATGCCGTTGATTATATTCTGAAGCCTGTTGAAGAAGAGCGACTCAGAGAATGTGTCACTAAAATAGCCTCTGATATTTCTGGCGGCAAACATCCCGATTATAGAAATGTTCTTGAAAGTCGTTATACGGAAAAACTTGATAGAATTGTAATCAGAGATGGTGCAACTGTTAATATTGTGCCCGTTGATGAGATTTCACATATTGAAGCCCAGGACGATTATGTGCTCATTGTCACCAGAAATGGAAGTTATCTTAAAAATGATACTGTAAGCAATCTGGCGGATGTTCTGCCCGCAAGAGATTTTGTAAGAATACATAGATCGTTCATACTTAATATCAATTACCTGGTTAGGATTGAACCCATGACAAGAGATTCAAAAATTGCTGTTCTAAAGGATGGAACAGAACTCTCAGTATCAAAGACTGGATACAGTAAACTTATCAGGTTACTTTGAATTCAGATGAAGGATTTTATCCAACAAAATTAGTAAGGATCCATATTGTCAGGAAAAAGAGTCCCAATCCAAGTACTGATGCAATAATTGCAGTGGCTACAACTTTTGTGTTTATACGAGAGTTTTTCACCCTTACCGGTTGCCGATTTTGCCTAAGAGAGGGAGGTGGTGATGAGGGTCTGGCTGGAGGCTTATTGAATGTATTCCGACTTGCAATAATTTCCTGATGTGTTTTCTGAAGTTGATCATCAGCTTTAAAATACAGTGTTGGTCTTCGTTTGTAACGCCCGTGAGATTCATCATCAAGTACAGTTTCTTCATCTCCAAATTCATCAAAATCTTCACTCACAGTAGAAGGTTCATCAGCAAAAATATCCTCCATATCGTCAAGCATTTTGGTTTCTTCAGCTAAAACAGGAAGGGTTTTTCCATCATCATCCACTGCAGTATCTAGGGCGTTTTGATTTTTACGAATGATCCCAATTTTTGTGGCTTTTTCAAAGCTCGGATTAACTTCATCTCTGTAATAGTCAGGATCTTCCCCTAAAAGTCTTGTTTCCTCATTATCCTCTATATCATCATCAACATGCGCAATCATTTCTCGAGTTTTTTCCTCCTCCTCAAGGGTTGGAGGAGCAGTAACTTCTCTGGGCATGCTGTTAAAACGCTGATATAAAAGAACAGGGATAGCTTTCAGTAACTGAGCGCCTTCCCCTTTCCATTCGTAAAACTGTTCATAAAAAACCTTAATTTCATTTTTTACATCGTTAATAAACAGGCCTTTTATTAGTCTTGATACATTGCCCTTGCCATATCCAGGACGGGTTCTAATCATGTATGCTTCAAATTCTCTGGAAAGCTCCGAAGCGGTTTCATAACGATCATCAGGGTTTTTTGACAAGCATTTATTAATTATTGCGCATAAAGTTGGATCAATATCGGGAACAATCTTATCTGGGCTTACATAACTTCCAGATCTCAAACGGGAAATTACATTTCTTGCGTTTTTGTCCAGAAATGCCGGCATTCCGGTAAGCATTTCGTACAATATGGCGCCAACACTGAATATATCTGAACGTTTATCTGAAAAAAAATCTCTGGTCTGCTCCGGGGCAAGATACCCGATAGTTCTGAAATCATACTTGTCCAGATGGGTTGAACTGATGTTCAGAGGTGCCATCCCAAAACCATTTATTCTAACTTCCCCCTCGTAGGATATAATTATGTTTCTGGGGTTCAGATTTCGATGAACCACCAGATTATTTTCATCCCAGTCCAGATGAACACGATGAGCATACTCGAGGATTCTGGCTATCCCATTGGCAATAATTACTGCCTGATGAGGTGCCATTAGTTTACGATGATCACGAAGCTGGCGGAAAAGTTGAAGAAGACTCTTTCCCCAAGTGTACTCTCTGGTAAAATAATTTGAATTCTTTATTTTTCCAGAGTGAATAAGTCTGGGAATGCCCCTGTGAGACAATGATTGAAGAGTTTTAATTTCCCGAAACATTCGATGGGATGCTTTTTTAACATCCCTGACATTTGAGTGAATCTTGTGAAGAACCTGAAAATCATCGAAAAAATCGGATTTTGTATCAATACATCTGAAAATTTCTGTGGAATGACCAATTTGGAAACCCTCTACAACGAGGTAATTATCAATTTTAATAGGTTTCACAAGTGTCATATACAGAAATTCTCCGGCGCTGAGTCTATCATCAAATTGAAAATAATCTATATTAAACCATATGGTTCCATATAAATCATGTTAGATTCCGGAAGCATGAATACATGATGATCTGTTGTGGTTTACCGATGAAAACACGGGTTTTACCGGAATGTATTGTTTCCGTCCTGTTTTTTATGACAATGACCGAACTGAAAATGAAATACAAAAGATAAAGGGGTAATTAGATCTTTGTGAATATTTTCAGAAAGGAACTTGACATGAAGAAAACATTTTTTATTCCGCTTTTAATAATATCTTCATCCATTTTTGTAGTTCAATTATCCGGATGTTCTTCAGGAGCAAATGCTGAATCCAGAAAAAAAAAACAACCCCCCCAGCATATTCTGGTGAAAAAAATTCAGAAAACTGTGTTTGTTCCTGAGTTTTCAACCATTGGGAAAACCGGCCCAAATATGGAAGTGGTTTTAAGTATGGAAATGGCAGGAAAACTTAAAAATTTTGATATTGAGCCTGGAGATTTTGTTAAGAAAAATCAGGTGATAGCAAGAGTCAGAACTTTGGGCTTATGGTCACAGAGGAAGCAGGCATCTTCCAGAGTGAATGAAATCAAAACTTCACTGGAGCAGGTAACAAGAGATTACAGCAAAATGAAATTATTGAGTAAACAGGGAGTAATTACTTCAAGAGAATTTGAACTTCAGGAGTTACAATTGAAAACTCAAAAATCACAACTGGATATGGCTAAAGCTAACCTGGGTCAGATAGGTGAAAATCTCTCAGGAACGGTTCTGAAAGCGCCTTTTAGTGGTCATGTTACAGCTGTCGCTCAGAGTAATGGTAATTTTGTGGGAATGGGAACACCCCTTGGAAGACTCGTGGATTTGAGTACGATTAGAATAAAGGTGGGAGTAATTGAGAGTGATCTGCAGGCGGTATCCATAGGAAGTAAGGTTAAAGTTACGATAAATGCGACGAAAAGAAAAAAATTTATTGGAGTAGTTAAATTTATCAGTCCGTCTGCAGAGCAACTGACAGGTACTTTTCCGGTTATTATTGAGGTTAAAAATTCAGGTTTTGAAATGAATTCGAAAACATCCAGCAACAGCGGAAAATGGGAAATCATTGAAGGTATGACAGCTTCAGTAACTTTTTCAAGAAACCCCCTGAAAGGATTTTTTGTGCCGGTGGATAGCGTCACACGGTCTGGAAATAAGCATTTTTTAAGGGTTCTCGATAATAAAAAATCGGTAGAAAAGAAAGAAATCCGAATTATACTGCTGCATGAAAATAATTATCTTGTGGAGGGTAGTTTAGAGGAAGGTGACATAGTTTTGGTCACTGGATACAGTAGAATTTCCGAAAAAACAAAAATTATTCCGAAGTTTATTTGAATAGATTCAGGTCAGGTTTTCAGGAACAGTTATAGGATTAACTCCCATAATATCATAGTTGAAAATCAGTTCCGGGAGTCTGCCGATAATTTCCGGGTATTTGAGAGGATTTTTATTCAGAAAAATCATGGATGCTTTTTTACCCTGAGAGATGCTTCCCATGCTTTCATCAAGACCTAGGGCTTTTGCACCGTTGAGTGTTGAGGCATTAAGAATAAAAATTCCTTTTTGATCCTGTGGGATGTCTGTGAAAAGTTCAAGCAGGGCCATTTCATACCAAAGAGCGCTAGGGGGAAGTGGCGGAATTCCACCATCATTACCAGTGCTTATAGTGGCACCTGCTGAAATGAGATTATTGAGATTTTCTACACCTGTTGTAAGTATTGTTTCATGAAATTCAAAGGGTGCTGTCATGTTTTTTAAGCCAAACAGCGTAAACTGGTTTCGTTTAATTCGATCAAATCCTCTTTTCACGGCTTCTCTGAGATCTTCAACCCAGAAGGAATCAGTCATTTTATCAAATTCCTTATTCCTGAATTTATCCAACCGGGCCAGATTCCTGTTTGTATTTATTTTTCCATTGGGACGCCAATGCGACAGAGAAAACGCAAGGGATAAAGTAGGTTCTATTGTACAATTGAGTCTGGAGAAGTTCAGCAGATCCTTATCTGGAATCAATTCATCAATAACAATGTGGCTGAAAGTATCAACACCCGCAAGAATTCCTCGTTGAAAGGATTCAAGACTGAAGTGATGCATCATTGTTCTGATTCCTCTTTTTCTGGCCTGATCTGTTATTGTTTCTAACTGACTTAAGGTCATCAGAGGAATTCCAGGTTTGAAATCAACGAGTTTATGCCTCTGTTCATATATTTTTATATATTCAGCTCCTCTCTCATCGATTGCAATATTTACCGCATCTCTGACCTGTGAGGGTGTGGAATCAGGAGAAAATACTACCGCTCCACTCAGGGAATTATCATAAGCCAGTGTTTTTATCCCGGCGAATTTTTTAATTAATTTATCCCGAAAAGAAATTTTAGGAGTCCAGCAGCTTCCCAGCATAGAAACAGCCACTGAGCGATGAATGAAAATATTTCCAAATGGTAATAATGCTGCTCGTGACAGAAGATACTCATTATCACTAATATCATTGGTGACTGCGTCCCTGACATTGAAAATTCCCAGAGAAAACATATCCGCAAGTTGTTGCATCTGCTGTTTTGATGCTGACGTCTTCATATGTTTTAAATCTGAAATGTTCATAAGCATTGAGGGCATGTTCAACTGCATATGGCAGTGTGTGTTAAAAATGGATGGAATTACCCACTTTCCAGATACGTTTTTTGAAAAAGCAGATATTCCTTTAAGGTTTTTTCCTATTTTAAATATTTTTCCCTCTTTGCAGAAAATATCCATATCCTTACTGATGGTGCCATCAGGATTTACAATGGAGGCATTTCTAAAAACTATTTCCTTATGATGAGAGATTTCCGGTGGAGTATCACTTACAAGGGGTGGTTGATTTTCAGTTTTCATTGTGTTCGCTTTCGTCTGTATCAAACTGATTTTTCGTGATGTTTTTCAGTTCTATCCAGAAACTGCTTGTAATAAGCAAGGCAAAGACATGATGCAGGTATAGCAATAATTAAACCAAGGAATCCTAAAAGTTTTCCCCATATACTCAATGAAAGTAATATCATTGCAGGGCTTAATCCTGTGAATTTACCCATTATTTTTGGAACAAGGAAAAGATCCTGAATCATTTGGATTACTAAGAATACAGTTCCTGTCATGATTAACTGGACCCAGATATCCCGTCCACTTTCGAGGGCGGCCATTATTGATAAGAGGGCGGCAGGAATAAGTGTAATCAACTGAAGATAGGGTACCATGTTCAGGACTCCGACTAAAAGACCAAGGATTATAGCAAGAGGAAGTCCGACTATCAGAAAACCTATGGCATGCAAAATTCCGACTATAAGGGCAATCATAGCCTGAGCTCTAAAATATCGGTTCATTGCCTGTTTAAAGTCCTCAACAAATGAGAGTATTTTCGGTCTCAATGGAATGGGAATGAGTTCCTTCCAGGACGATCTCACTCTCTGAAAGTCGATTAAAAGAAAAATCAGATAAAGAAAAATCAGTGTAATCCCAAGAAGAAAACCTATGAGACTTGCGGCCCCGTTTACCAGACCCTTAATGCCAGGGAGTAATTTGGGAACAACTACCTGGGTGATTTTAAGGAAATCATCATTTTTTAGAAAATCCTGAAACTCCTTTTTACTGGTGTAGTCTTTCATCGCCTTCCATATATCATCCGGAAGTTTTTCCTGTGCTCTTTGGGCTATCTGAGCACTGGTTAAAAGTTTGTGTACTAGTTTGCCCATTGATTTAATTTCTGAGGTAATCTGTGGTATTGTTATCCAGAAAATACCAGTGAAAATAATAACCACAGTTAGAATTGCCAGTATGCTTGCACTGCTTCGGCTTTTTATTTTCTTCTGATAAAGTATGACAAGAGGATTGATGAGGTATGCAAGAAGAAACGCAATTGCAAAGGGAATGAGGACATCACTCAGGTAATTGAGGAGCCACAGTCCGGAAGCAATTAAGACAAGAGTTATGATCAGTCGTACCAGACGGTCAAGGTTGTAGGGTTTGTCATTCATCTTTGTAATCTCCTGTATTTTTATCCATAAATCATTAATCAAATATGGTTCAGATTACGAAAAAAACCATAAAAATGAAAGTAACATAATAATATTGTAGACATATTTTTACAATTGCTGTTATGAATGTTTAACACAGGTTTTTTTGCGCCACTTCTATTTGGGCGCAAACCTGGATATAAAAAATAAGGGTGTTATATGAAGTTTTACATAATATTTTTTGGACTGGTTTTTTTGGGGGGATGTGAACAGCCTCACGAAGCCATGATCCGCCGGACTACTCCGGGGTTTAAGAAAACAAAAAAAGACAAAACTGATGGTAAATTTGCAGAAGTAACAAAGGATTCCCGAAAGCCTAAAGGCGGAAAAATAAGTATCGTCACGGGTGTCTCCAAGGCTCCGGTAAAAGAAATTACTCCATGGGTAGCTCCTGGTAAAAAACTTACACTTACACAGTTAATGGATCTTCCTGAGGAGATTACAGTACCTGTAGCAGGTCAGTTAAATCTCAGAGTTGAAATGAAAACAGAGAAAAAAAGATGGAGACGTATAAAGAAGTTGGAACTGACTTTGTCCTCGAAAAATCTTAAGAAATTTCCTGCTAGGGGTAGAATCAGGTCGGTCACGATATTTAGAAAAAAGAAAATTATCAAAAAAATAAAAGTAAGAAAATCTGATCATCAAAAACGCAAACCGTTTGATACATATATAAGAGCATCAATTACTCCATCATTCAAAGAGAAGAAGGGCGTTATATTTGCAGCTGTTGAGTACAGAATGGGCAAAAAAGTATGGTTTGTGAAAACCACCCTGAAGTAGTTTTATTACCACTAAAAATATCTTTATGAAAATCCTTTGATAACAAAATGTTATAGTTATGTAGTAAGATGAGTTGCAAATTGTAAGTCATGGCTTACAATTACTGTGGTGGTGATGCATGAATATTTTTATGGATATATTAAAAAACACCTGGATTTTGGGCTATCAAATGGCATTGTGGCTATTGGGTGGTTTTTTTATTGCTGCTTTGCTTCATGTTCTGATTCCGTTTTCTTATATCAGAAAACATCTGGGGTCGTCTAATGTGGGAGGAGTTTTAAAAGCCGGAGTAATTGGAATACCACTACCACTATGCTCATGCAGTGTTTTACCAGTAGCTACATCCCTCAGACGCGCAGGGGCATCTAAGCCAAGTGTTCTCACTTTTCTGGTAACCACCCCGGTAACAGGTGTCGATTCAATTGCAGCTACATGGGCATTCATGGGATGGTTTTTCACCCTTGGCCGACTTATCGTGAGTATTATTATAGGGTTGGTGGCAGGGTTAATAAGTATTTTCTCCGAAGTGGAAGATTCAACTGAAGAGAATTCTGAAATCTCAAGTAATAAGCCGGAAAGCAGTTCTGGTAGACTCAAAGAAATTATTAATTACACGTTTATTGAGCTCCCATCAACGATTGCTTCAAGTATTCTTTTAGGTCTGTTAATAGGCGGTCTTATAACAACACTGATTCCCCCCGGTTTTATTCATGAGCACATAGGAACAGGAATTTGGGGAATTTTGATCAGTGTTATCATTGCTATACCAGTATACGTTTGTGCTACAGGATCTATTCCAATTGCAGCAGCAATGGCAGTTTCAGGTTTTTCACCAGGAGCTACTCTGGCTTTTTTGATTGCGGGACCGGCTACAAATGCAGTTGCAATAACCACAATCAGAAAACTTCTTGGAAATAAGAATTTAATTATTTATCTCTCTGTAATATTTATGGGAAGCACATTGAGTGCTATTGCTTTCGATAAAATAATAGAATTGTTCAATATTGATATTTCGCTGCATGTAAAAAATCACTCACATTCCGGGGCAAATTTTACCGACTATGCCTCTGGTGTGGTTCTTTTTGGATTACTTTTCTATCACGCCGTTACCGGTTCTGAGTTTTATCAGAAACTTTTTCAAAAAACCGTAACAAAAGAGAGTGAGCAGCAAATGCCATCACATATTTTAAATATTCCAGATATGACTTGTAATCATTGTAAAATGAACGTAACAAATATTTTATCGCAAATACCGGGCGTTTCATCAGTTGAAATAGATATCCCATCTCATACTGCAAAATTTAATTGCGAGAATGATTTTGAATTAAATCTGGCGATTCGGAATCTAAAGGATGGAGGCTATACTCCTCTTGATAACCCCCAGACACCCCCAAAAAACTAACCTGGGAGGGAAAGGTAAAACGAGAATTACTCCCCAAAAAACTAACCTGGGAGGGTAGTGACTAATTGCTTTAATGTTTTGAAAAGTTTAGGGAATATTGAAATTTATTTGATTGAAAATCCCGACGATCTTCATTAAAGGCAGCCCAATTATTGCTCTGGGATCATTTCCTTCAATTTTTTCAAAAAGGGATATTCCCAGACCTTCAATTTTATAGCTTCCCGCACAGTCAAATGGTTGCTCTGATACTACATATCTGGCAATTTCATCCCTTAATAGTTTTCTCATGTGCATGTTATGAATTTCAACATCATAAATTTCTGAAACCCCACTTATAACGCATACTCCAGTGAAAAGTTGATGTGTTTTTCCCTGAAGTTTTAAAAGGTTTTTGGCTGCGCCTTCGTAAGTGCCGCTTTTTCCAAGAATGTCATTACCTATACTCACGCACTGATCAGCTCCAATACATATTGCTTCCGGAAAAAGTTCTGACGCTTTACGAGCTTTTTCCACAGAAAGTCTTCTTACGAAATCTGCAGGTGTTTCATTTTCATTTCTTGTTTCATCAATATCCGGTGAAAACGTTTCAAATGGAATTCTAAGAGTTTCAAACTGAGCTTTTTTATATGCACTTTGTGATGCAAGAATAACCTGTTTGTCCATATCTGCCTTCTTGAATTTTATAGAACCGAACCAACAACAGCGATAAGAACTCCGGCAGCAATTGCGCTTCCGATAACACCGCTAACGTTTGGACCCATGGCATGCATTAATAGATAATTATTTGGATCGGATTCTCTGCCTACTTTTTGGGCAACCCTCGCTGCCATTGGAACAGCACTAACTCCAGCGGCTCCTATAAGCGGATTCACCTTTCCTCCAGAAAATTTATACATAGCTTTACCAAATAATAATCCAGAAGCTGTGCCTACGCTAAAAGCAGCAAGACCTAAAAGGATAATTTTTATTGTATTCGTGTTAAGAAATGTAGGGGCATCCATAGTTGCACCAACGCATATACCAAGAAGTATAGTAACAATATTTATCAGTTCATTTGCTGCGGTTTTAGATAATCTGTCAACAACACCACATTCTTTTAAAAGATTACCAAACATGAGCATTCCTATAAGGGGAACAGCACTGGGTATGAGAAGAAGTGTGACAATGGTGACAATAATAGGGAAAAGTATCTTGGTTCGTTTGCTAACCGTTCTGAGTTGAGACATCGGAGTTTTCCGCTCTTTTTCAGTTGTCAGAAGTCGCATAATGGGCGGCTGTATTATTGGAACAAGAGCCATATAACTGTATGCAGCCACTGCAATTGGTCCTAACAAATGAGGGGCAAGTTTGGATGTCGTGAAAATGGCAGTGGGGCCATCAGCTCCACCGATAATACCAATGCTAGCAGCCTCTGGAAGGGTAAATCCAAGAAAGAGTGCTCCTAAAAGGGTTGCAAAAATTCCAAATTGAGCGGCAGCACCAAGGAAAATTGTTTTAGGATTTGCAATCAGGGGTCCAAAATCAGTCATGGCTCCAACACCCATAAAAATCAGCAGGGGGAAAAGTCCTGATTTTATACCCCAAAAATAAACAACATAAATAACGCCCCAACTTGAAATCTTTTCAGGCACAAAGGACTGGTTTAGGCTAGGGTGCCCCATCACATCTGCAAGAGGAGCATTCGCAAAAATTACTCCCATTGCTATAGGGATTAATAAAAGTGGTTCAAACCCACGCTTAATACCCAGATAGAGCAGTATCATACCTATAAAAAGCATACCAATCTGACCCATTGTCAGGTTGGTGACGCCCATCGAATTTATTATTTTATCAAAGCCTTGCATTTAAAGACCTTTCAATTAATTGTTGCCAGTGGTGTGTCAGACTCAACACTTTGTCCTTCATTAACCAGAATCGCACCAATTGTACCATCATATGGTGAACTAATTTCATTCTCCATCTTCATAGCTTCAAGAATAATAATAGTTTCTCCCGATTTTACAGTGTCTCCCTGTTTCTTAAGGATTTTAAAGACTGTGCCCTGTAATGGACTGGGCACAGTCTTTCCGGTAGAGGGAGTTGATATAGAACTTTGTATTGATGTAACAGATGAACTAGAGCCTGCAGGTACGACATCGACGTGAAAAACACGACCGTTTACTGTAACATCATATGAGCCAGAACCCGGGTTAGATGAACCACTTGATTCAGGCTGTTTTGTGGATATTTCCTTAGAGGGAATTTCTTCCGCAACAGCTTCTCCCCTAAGGAATTTAGCAGCTACTTCCTGATAGAGGGCAAGTGACACTGCATCCTCTGGTTTTGTTATCAGATCTGAATATGTTTTTTGAACCTGGGGCAATTCCGGTTCAAGATTGTCAGCAGGTCTACTTGTGACAATTGGATCATCACCTATAATCCTTTTTCGGAATTCATCGGAAATTTTTGCCGGAGTTGTTCCATACATTCCTCTAACTAGGTCTTTTGTCTCCTTGGTAACCATTTTATATCGTTCTCCTGCAATAACATTCATTACTGCCTGAGTACCTACTATTTGACTGGTTGGTGTCACCAGAGGTGGGTAACCAAGTTCAGCTCGGCATACAGGAACTTCAGCTAGAACCTCATCGTATTTGTCCAGTTTCTTTTGTTTTTCAAGTTGGCTCACAAGGTTGGAAAGCATTCCTCCAGGGATCTGATAAGCAAGCACATCAACATCAAGTCGCTCACTGATCGGATTTATTAAAGCACTATATTTTTCACGCACTTTTTTAAAGTGTGAGGTAATCGGCGCAAACTTTGAAGGGTCGATTTTTGTATCAAGTTCAGTACCTCTCAAAGCATAAACAATACTTTCAGTGGGTGGTTGGGAAGTTCCCCAGCTAAGAGGAGACAGGGCACAATCAAGTACATCAGCTCCTGCTTGAGCCGCAGCGTAGTAGGTCATCATTGCAAGGCCGCTGGTACAATGTGTATGAACTTGAACAGGTAATTCAACCTCTTTTTTAAGGCGACTGACAAGACTTTTGGCAGCTGCTGGATCAAGTAGTCCAGCCATATCTTTTATTGCCAGTGAATCACAGCCGGCACTCTTCAATTCTTTTGCAAAGCTCAGATATTTATCCTCTGTGTGAACAGGACTTATTGTGTACGAAATACAACCCTGAACCTCTTTTCCGGTTGTTTTAGCTTTTTCAATAGCTTTTCCAATGTTTCTCATGTCATTGAGAGCGTCAAATATTCTGAATATGTCAATCCCGTTTTTTGCTGCAAGTTCAATAAACTTTTCAAGGACATCATCAGCATAATGCCTATATCCAACCAGGTTTTGGCCTCTTAATAACATTTGAAGTTTGGTTTTCTTCACATGTTTTCTGATAATGCGCAATCGTTCCCATGGATCTTCATTAAGAAATCTTAAACAACTGTCAAATGTAGCTCCTCCCCAGACTTCAAGGCTGTGATAACCTACATCGTCCAGATCTTCCAGAGCATCCAGCATATCTTCCAGTCTCATTCTGGTGGCTATAAGTGATTGATGCGCATCCCTGAGAATGGTTTCAGTAATTTTTACCATGATAATCTCCTGTTTATTTATTTTTAACTTTAATATCAAATGAATCAGGTTGCTTACCGGTATGTTGCGAAATTGCAGCTTTTATCACAGCTATTTCTAACTCAGTAATTCCGGTATCAATTACAGGTAATCTGTTTCCGACTAATTTATTATTATTTCCAGTATCAGAAACAGGAAATTTTTTCTCAAAATAGCCAAGAATAACAACCGATAACCAAATGGCTGATAGAACCAGAAATACAACACCCATACCCATTATTGTCAGATTAAAGCCAGTTTGCATTTTATCTCCCTGAGGAGTGATTTAAATCACCCCCGGTAATTTCAACAAATTCTTTCCCCGTGTCAACTATGAGAGAGAAAGTATCTGTAATTTTAATCGCTGTACCTGATATTATTTTGTTTCCAGGAAGTTTTACAGAAACAAATTTTCCAAGAGTTGACGTATTGTTAACGGCAAAATGATGGATTATTTCCAGTACTTTAGGAGTCGGCGTGAATTTAAGAATTTCACTAGACAGATTTAGGATAATATTTTCAGTTTCAACCGGCTTATCCGAAATTTCCTTTATGGAAACCGGAGCAAATGAGAAATCTTTAACTTGAGTAGGTGTGATATTAGCATTTATTCCAACTCCACAGATAATGAACTCTGTATTCTGGGGTGTTGTGACAAACTCCAATAGAAATCCACCTAACTTTTTACCGTTAAAAAGAAGATCATTTGGCCATTTCAATTCAGGCTGAAAATTGAATGTCTCTTCCAGTAATCTGGATGTACAATACGAACACCATGGACCCATGTATTTTGCTAAGGATGAATCAGCGATTTGAATTGCAACACTAAAATGAATATTTCCAGACAAGGATATCCATGAATTTTCACCTCTTCCACGACCCCTGGTTTGAACAGCCGCAGAAACAACATTATACCGAAAATCCCCTTCTTTTATCCTTAACTTCAGGAATGAATTAGTAGAATCAATTTCACTGAAATGCACTGCTGAGGGTTTTACCATCAAATTCCGTGAGTACCAATTTAATTGAAAGGTACATCCCGTGGCAAAACTATACAAATATTTACAAATGATCAACTATATCGAGAAAAAAAACAAAAAATAATTTGCAGAAATATTTTTGTTTTGTTGCTACCCACCCTTGGTTAGTTTTTTTCCTCTTTTCCCTCCTCTCTTCTAACCCACCCAGGTTAGTTTTTTTCCTCTTTTCCCTCCTCTCTTCTAACCCACCCAGGTTAGTTTCTTTTCCTCTTTTCCCTCCTCTCTTCTAACCCACCCAGGT
>JAFGWM010000078.1 GCA_016937155.1 Deltaproteobacteria bacterium | reverse complement strand
TTTGTTTTTCTCCCAGGTTATTTTTTCTCCTCCCGGGTTGGTTTTTCTCCCTGCTTTGTTTTTCTCCTCCCGGGTTATTTTTTCTCCTCCCGGGTTATTTTTTTCTCCCTGCTTTGTTTTTCTCCTCCCGGGTTATTTTTTCTCCCGGGTTATTTTTTCTCCTCCCGGGTTATTTTTTCTCCTCCCGGGTTATTTTTTTCTCCCTGCTTTGTTTTCTCCTCCCGGGTTGGTTTTTCTCCCTGCTTTGTTTTTCTCCCTGCTTTGTTTTTTTCTCCCTGGTTATTTCTTCTCCTCCTTGGTTATTTTTTCTCCCGGGTTATTTTTTCTCCTCCCGGGTTGGTTTTTCTCCTCCCGGGTTGGTTTTTCATTATTATTATTAAAACGTAAAACATTTGTAAAATTTTGAAATATTCACGGGTATAATGATACTTGCGAAACTATTTATTCCGGAGGAAGAAATTATGAAAGTCAGATCCAAACCTAATTCCACGGAACCTATTTTAATTAAATATCTTCCTCTAATAGAATTTTTCGGTTTTTTGGTAATTATTATCATGCTGTGGCTGGATGAACTATTTGATCTTCCTGCTCTTGTTCTGGGCGCCCCTGCAACTCCTGTTAACTGGCGGGAATCATTACTGGAAACTGTATTTGTATTGATAACCGGATCGATTGTAATTTTTTTTACAGCAAAAATTCTTAAAAAAATGAAGCAGCTTGAGTCCTACCTTCCTGTATGTGCTAACTGCAGAAAGATAAGAAATTCAAATGATGAATGGGAATTTCTTGAGAATTTTCTACTGAAGAACACTGACACCAAAGTCACTCACACTGTCTGTCCTGACTGTGCAAAATTGCTATACGGTGATTATTATAATGAAACCGAATAAAACAAAATTTTTAATGAGTTCGAGAATTAAAATTGAAATGGGTTTACTCATTATTATTCTTACTTTTTTTCTTATAGGATATCTGAGAACTCTTCCCAAAGAGATACTAACCTGGTATGGAAAAACACATACAATAAAAAAAGTACCACGAAAAGGAAATCTTGATGCAACACTTCTTGTTGCTTCTGACATCCATGTTGGATCAAAAAGCTGCAACTGGAGCCTGAAGAAGGATGGAAAAATACTTAAAACATGTACGCCAATAAGACCATGGATATTAAAACTGATTGAATCCATGAATACCATTTCAGACAAATTTCTACCTGTATTTAATCAAAAAGTTCCCATCCCTTCCGGAGTAATTGTCTGTGGAGATCTTACACAAAATGGATATGACAACCAATGGATTGAATATACACGGTTATTCGGACTGACAGGAAAAGATGGAAAACTTAAATTCCCTGTTTTTGATATTCCGGGAAATCACGATCTGAGAAACAGAGCCTACACTCTTACCAGAATGAATCAGCGTCAGGGTGGAACACTATACTTCCGGGATTTCAATGATCTGAGGATAGTGGCACTTGGAGAAGCACCTTCACAGCAGGATCTGAAAAAACTTATGAAAATCCTGGCCCGCACCGGGAAAAACCGACCAGTCATACTGTTTATGCATTTTCCTCTATACGGACCTTACAGTAAAACCTGGTTTACTGCTGATACATACACAGAGTCTTTATACAATATAATTAAAGAATTTAACATTCTGGCTATTTTGCACGGACATTTCCACGGAAGTGGATACTACAAATGGAAGGGATTTGATGTATACAACATAGGAAGTGTAAAACACTCACAAAAGGATTTCGGTGTAATTAGAGTTACAGATAACTATTTCTTTTTCGGGGCATGGCACCTGGAAACACAAAAGTGGTGGTGGTACCATGTAAAACCTGTTAATGGAAATAAAACAATAACAGAAAAACTCACAGTCCTATCCGAAACCCCATGGGTGCCCTATCCTTCCGAGTGGCTCTCAGTTCCCTGATATTATTCCACTATGGCAATAATCTGTTCACAACCGAAATGTATATTTATTGCAGCTCCTGTGTCACCCTGGACCCATGTACAACTTGAAGGACACAGATGAATATTCTGGGGATCATTGTTATCGTCGTAATACCAACCCTGGGATACATCGGCACAATCATCAGCGGTATTAACACGACCTATAAAAACGGACTCCGTTGAAGATGAGGTATATTCAACATTCACCAGATCAGGATCAAGATCCTCACCTTCAGGGGGAGCTGGAATCTCCCAGTCACAGCTCATAACAGCACTATCAATTACAGCTCCACCAAGTTGATTGAATACAGGGTCAAAATCCTGGAGACACATATCCCCACTAAGACCACCTGTGAGTTCCACAAGATCACGATAAACTGTGCCTTCACCATCAGGACTTGCGTATGTACAGCACGGCTCGGAATCTGAAATTTCGCATGCTGCATCCTTGCTCATGAAGGAATAAATTCCATGAGCCTGAAAACCTACAAACCTTGAATCCAGAGCTGTGAGTTCATCAATGAACTGCTGAGCGGTCCAGTCATCATTGTCATCACTAACAACAACTATATGTTTTGCGCTGTTGTCACGAATCATATGCGACCATCTGTCATAAGTAGAAACAACTTTTGAGAGTCCCTGCGTTGACGGAATCGGTTCACTTACATGGAAATAGATTGGCTCATTTGTGTCAGCATAAGGACCACCATCCGGACAACCACCTTCAGCTCCCAGAGGAGCATCTATACATATTCCGTGCCAGTCTGCGTGGGAACCGCAATCATCGTTCAGACATGAAATGAGAACCACGTGAAGATCGAGACCTTCATCAAAAACCATCTGAGAAAACTGGTTCATATTTTCCCTGACTTCATTAATTTCATTTTCCATGCTTGGAGTATTGTCTATGACAAATATAACATCAGCAGGTCCCCTTCCAAGAGTCGCCTCTTCAGTCACACTTACACATCCATCAAAATCAATTTCATCGGTGAACCCATCTGTACCGGCGTCATTCTGATTATTCACCGTATTGTTTGTTTCATTATTGGTTTGATTGTTTAAAATAGTATTATCATTATTTATTGTATTGTTGGAGTTGTTTGACAAATTATTCTCAGAACTGGAGTCCTTGGAATCACAGCCATACACCATTATGGACAAAATAACTAAAAAAACTGAAATGACACGCATACTTCTCCTCCTTTTGAAGACAAACAACTTCCCACAGCCCTTTAAAGACTGCAAAGCATTAAAAACCAATTTTTATGCAGAGTGAAAAAATCCCCAAAAGAGATTATGTCCGAAACTCAATAGAAAGTAAACTCTTTATATTCAGCAATTCTAAGAATTTAATTTAATGGAAGAGTTAAAGTGGAGGATTTAATTATGAAAATCAAAGCAGAGAAAAATTATTGAATAACCGCATAGAGTCTCCAGCTATTGAGGGTTCCCTCATCACCGGAGAATTTATCTATAACAGTAAGAATCCAGTCACCACTTATGGATTCACCATTGAAGTCTGAAACATTAAATGTACGAACCAGATTCACTTCATATTCTTCTTCATCAAATAAAACAACTTCGGTTCCTTCAGGACTTGTAATTTTTACAGTAAGATCAGCTCTGAAGGGATGTTCAATGTCAACATCAATCTGAAGACTCTCAATTGAGCCTTCCTCACTAACGCTTATTGTACTCTGTGCACCATCAGGATCCTCATCAGGAATTGAAACAGGATTTGAATTCGTGATATTGACTTCACTTGCACTCTGACATGTTTCATCATCAGCACAAGCTTCATCAGCACAATCAATAAAACCATTGGCATCATTATCGATTCCATCATTACAGATTTCCTGAGGAACTTCACCACCAAGTTTAAATTCTATTGACCATCTGTTGAGGGTACCGGTGTCACTGGAAGCAGTATCTATAACTGTAAGTGTCCAGTCTCCGTTTATAGACAGTCCTGTAAATCCGGATGGAGTGAATGATTTTTTAATATCATCTTCACTTCCGCCAAGTTTTTCCTGAAGAACCTCTGTTGTTCCATCAGGGGATGTAAGTTTCAGTATAATATCACCACTGTATGTATGTGTAATATCAACGTCAACAGTCAGAGTATCAACAAAGCCCTCCTGAGAAACACTGATTACACTGGAAATACCTTCAGGGTCATTATCTGTCACAGGGATACTTGTGCTGTTTGAAAATTTAAGTCCACTGGGATCACATGCACTGTCAGTTGCGCAGTCCTCATCATCACAATCAACTTTACCATCAAAGTCGTTGTCCTTACCGTCATCACATACTTCATAAATGTTAAGTGAAGGAACACCACTACCATAAACACTGGCATATTCTTCAACATATCTGTAAGAGAGCCATCCGTAACCGGAACCAAACTTGTTATTAGCTCCGAAGCCACCGGTTCCCCAACTGTTTTTGATGAGGAAGAAACCTTTTTCAGTCAGTTCGTTTCCTTCTGCATCTTTCATTACCTGACCGTTCTCATCCATGCGTGAAACTTCAAGTTCATCATCCCAACCGAGAATTAAAATCGCATGACCTGCGCGTTTTTTAAGGCTTTCTTCCTTATCTTTTTCATTTGGATAAAGAATGTATCCTTCTTTGTAGTAGTTTCTGTTAACTGTCAGAGGTGAAGCACCATGATTCCAGGACTGATAGAAGAAAGTCATTCCAGCAACAACGCCACTGCTGTTTTCGGTTATGAAAGCCTTTATACTCTTTGCACGCGAATTTACATAACGGCCTGCAGGAAGCTTCCATCGAGGTGCATCAAGCATTTCTTCGGTGGGATCACCATTTGTGTAACAGATAACCGGACGATCATCACCGGTACATCTTTCATCATTTGATGTTGTCCATGATCTTGTCTGATAGGGCCATACATCCTCAGTAACAATTCCGTACCTGGAAATTGCCTGAAGATTATAGTTTGCATTGGAGCCTTCAGTATCCTGAAAAGAACCCACCTCAACCTTTGCACTCCACTGAAGAAACTGTTCAGAAAAATCCGGATTGGGCATGGAGCCTTCTTTTAAGTAAAGGTGTTCCATCAGTGCTACAGTTGCAAATATGGAACATACTCCACGACTACCCTGACTTCTTATGGGGGACTGGTAGGCAGCAAGATCAAACTGAGGAGGATAAACTGCATCAGCTTTCCCGTCCTCCGGAAGCTCAGAATTGGATGGGACCCCTTCCATCAAAGCATCAAGATCAGAAAGTGGATCTTCTTCTGTTACAGTATTATTGTCCGATGAATTGTCACATGCGGAAAACGACACTGTCATAAGAAAAACAAACAACAACGAAACGGAATATCTGAAAACCTTCATATAACATCTCCTGAATAAAATTGTATCCGAGTAAAACGACATGTTGTTATTAGTACATTCTGATGCAAAGTCAAGAAAATATGTAGTATAAACACAGACATTTTTTGTAAATTTTGCAGTCAAATTACCGAAAATAAATTTAAGAACTACTTTTAATTTGATTTTTTTTCTGTGGAAATTAGTTTTTAAATTATACATTTTCCGAAAGGTAAAAACATGGAATCCGGATGTGAAATAAATACATGTTGGCTTGATCATGAAATGAAAATTATCAGAGTAAGCAGCACCTGGGATAATTTTGCTCAGGAAAATGATGGCTTATCAAGCTGTTTTGATAAAATCAAAAACCGAAGTATTTATGATTTCATTACTGGTTATGAAACAAAAATGTGGTTTGAAACAGTTCTAAAACTGGCGGAATTAAAAAAGGAAACCATAAGTCGGAATTACCGCTGTGATTCCCCAAATTTAAGAAGAAATATGCTCATGAATGCAACATATGAGAGTTCCGGCGAAATTTGCATCGAGCACATCCTTCTTTCCACTGAACTGAGAAAAAAACCGGTGTTTTTCAAAAGCACAAACTCCCCCGGTAAAAAAGCTCCACTTCGTTGCAGCATATGCGGAAAAATTAAGGTTGACAAGCAGTGGGTTGAAGCTGATTCACATGAATCCAGCCAGTTCAATGTGATTTATACAATATGCAATGGTTGCTACGGTAAAACATTTACTGCACTATAGGATTATCAGACTTTTACCCTTCGATTCACGGCTAAAACAGCAATATTCTGGAATTGTTCTCCACGTTTTTCACAATTCAGAAACTGATCAGTACTTGGACATCCAGGACTCAGAAGAAGAGTATCACCTTTTGTGACCTTGCATACTGCCTCATTTACAGCATCCTCAAATTTATGGTAATAACCGGAATTGACTGACTTGAAAACGGCCCTTATACGTTCACCGTCTTCCCCGTATGTGATAAGATTTTTTATTTTATGAGAATATTTCAGTAATGGAGTGAAATCCTGCTCCATGGCTTTCCCCCCCATGATTACAACCCCCAGGCTTTCCATGGATTCAAGTGCTGCCATTACACTTGATGGACTGGTAGCTCTTGAATCATCGTAAATGTCAACACCCATATGGTTTCCAATAAATTCATAGCAGTGCCTGACTCCCTGAAATTTACTGATTTTGTTTAAAACAGTTTCACCTTCAATACCCAGTTGAAGGGACATTGCAATAACAGCACTGATATTTCTCAGATTATGGGTTCCACGAATTCTGCAGTTTCTGGACGGAAGTGCAAAGTCCCCCGCCGTGAACATACTGGTAACGCTGTTATAGTATTTCCCGGGGGTATCAACATCTATCACAGATACATTTTCAGGGAAAAAATCACTTAGACGCAGATCATTGTTATTTCTGAAAAAGAAGTCTTTAATATCACAGTTTTTAACAATTGAGGAGCAGGCTTCAAAATAGTTTTTTGAACAGTCATATTTAAGGGGGAAATACTCATCAATATTTGTGATATACGTCATATACGGTTTAAAATTAGTTGTGTAATCCAGATGGAAACAACTTACTTCCATGACAACGTAATCATAATTTTCGCATTTCTCTATATTTTCAAGAAGAGGCCTGCCACCAATTCCACAGTGTGAAATATTCATATGTTCTCTCAAGATTTCAAAAAGCATCATACTTACGGTTGTTTTGCCTTCACTCCCTGAAACAGCTATTATCCTGGAATTACCAAGAAGTTTAAAAACCAGTGAAAGTTCAGTCCACCATCGTTTTCCTTCCTTTTCACAGATACTAATCAAACCTTCAATGTCCGGGTTGGATGTACTGATGAGTACATCGGAGCATTCAACCGGAATACTGTTTATTTCATCAGAATTGAATACATTTTCAAGATGAGAATATGATTTAGATGCCAGGAGTTCTTTTTGTTTCTCATTTTTGCAGATTACACTAAAAGGGATGGCCATTCTTTCAAAAAAATCACCACCTGAAATTCCAGTGTGATTCGAAAAACCGGCAATGAGAAAATTCCTGAAATCATATTCCTTTAAACTATTGATAAACTCACTTCTCATAGGACTAACTCTCAACATAAATCTCCCAACTTGCTTTCTCCCTTTACCATTAATAAAAGGAAGAAAAAAGCAGCCTGATCCAAGAAGGCGTACTTGAAATGGGGATTTGATTTTACTGTTTAGTCCGCAAAATTAACTTTGCAAGATGCTATTCATCTCCCAAGGAGTTTTTCTCGCAACTTCATATTGGTGGGAGAGATATGGAAGGAGAGAATATCCCTTATAGCAGGCACCTTTTCTGAATATTCAAGAAGTTTTTCCGGTGTAGCAGTTCCGTCTGTTATATCTCCAGTCTCTTCATATACCAGTAGCCTAATCACTTCTTTGAGATCTCCACTAAGAAGCAGACCGGCTCTGTTTCCGATCATCCAGACATTTCTGCGCCAGTGCCCACTGTTAAATTCCTGTTCCCCGGTTTCAGCTAACATATCAATTATAGATTTGCTTACACGATAGGGCACCTGATTTTTCAACTGCGAGGCTTTTTCATCGATTGGATCCAGAGTTTTAAACTGCCGTCTCGAATATTTCGGATGAAACGCCCTCATTAAAGCACTGATGAATTTGGAAAATTCCTCCGGATAAAAACCTGCAGCCATAATGAATCTTGGATTTGCAAGCATTATGGATCTGGCCAGAAGGAAACGGAGGGTGGAAGGATTGTTAGTTATTGTATCATCACCAATCACTATCAGTGGTGGTGCATGGCAGGCGACTGTAACACCGCTGTATTTATCACGACCCATGTATAACCCGGTTTTACGATCCCCAAGCACCTTACTGACCTCACTGTATATTATTGCGAGATCCGATTTATCAACGGGACTGACTTTGTCTGATGCATAAAGCCCCAGTGAACTGAGATCAGTACCGAAAATAGATGGTGCCGCTTCCCATAGAGCTTCAAAAATTTCTGTCATGCCATGAGTATCAGCACCTGCACTGAGGAGTTCACGATCATTTTCATCAAGTCTTCCATCCCACGATAATTCAACCCGGGAAATGAAGCTGTTTTGTTCATTATAGAACTGTTGATGTTCCTCAAAAGGCTGCTGCATAACATCCAGCAACTGACAATAAAGATAGCCGGCACTATGATCCCCTGATTTAAGAGCATTATCAGCCAGAAGTTTTATCAGTTGAGGATTAACAGGATGACTGGATAATAACTTGTTCTGATGGAATGCTAGTCTTTCCGGATTTACACCGGTTCTGTCGTAAATACTCACTATCAGTTTCTGATAGTCAAGGCATGGTTCATCTGATGCCAGGCACTCTTCAAGAATCAGACATGCTTTTTCATCGTCACCCAGTTCACTGTATAATCTTCCAAGTCGACCCTGTATTGAACTTCTTCTGCCCTCTTCCGCCATAAGTCCGGTTTTTCTGTCCAGAAGAGTTTCCAGAGTGGATACTGCCTGAAGGGTCTTTCCTGATTTTTCGTATAACTCGCTGAGAGCCAGAAGAACCTTTTCGTTTGCCGGAGCTCTTTTTTGTGCGTCTTCAAGCCAGGATGCTGCTTCATCCACAAGACCTCTGGAAAGTGCCACATCCCCGGCCATGATAAGATAATTCATCTTTTCACTTTCAGGAACAAAACTGATCAGATCCTTCAGAATTTCGTAAACCTCATTAAGCCTTCCCCGCTCTGATGCGATGTCAGCAATTATTTTTAGAAGTTCCTGTTCATCTTCAGTAACATAATCCAGCAGGTTGTAGCATTCCAGATAACAGTCAAGAGCCAGATCAGGTTTTCTCAGTTTATCCCTGTAAAGATCAGCTAATGATCTGAACAGCTTGATTCTAACCTCTGAAGATTCCGCAGCCTCTGCCTGTGCCTTGAGATAAGTGGCGCCCTCAACTTCTTCACCCCTGCTGAGATGATATTCAATAAGACTCTCAATAGCCGGAAGATAATCAGGTTTGATCTTAACAGCAGTTTCCCATAGCTCCCTCGGCAAGAATCCCTTCCGCTGCTTCATTTCACTTGTTGCAGCCATACATAGTGCAGCTGCAACTTCTTCGGGATATTCACTTACCATGGGATGATCACCAAGACCCGAAAGAATTTTAACTGTCTCCCTCCAGCGTCCTGATTTAAATCTTATCTCTCCAAGTGTAAGTTTAATTAAAAGCTCATCAGGATATTTTCGATCCAGCTCCTGAAGGAGAGTAACGGCGTTTTCAGCTTTTCCCTGCATGTCCATCAACTGGGCATATCGCCTGCCAAGGCGGGCAGATTTTTCAGGTTCATCTCTTGTTTTCTTCAGGGCATTTTCCAGGAGATCACTTGCCTGTTCCCATTCTTCTCTTGCCTGAGCAAGATCAGCTAAAGTCAGTATTGCGTCCACACTGCTCTGATCATGTCCTAGTGCTTCCGTCAGAAGTCTGTATGCGAGCTCATCATCATTGAAGTTATTAAGTGCAATATAGGCCTGAGAACTCAAAAGCTTTGCAATTTCAGAAGGAGATGTGACATTTTTCAGTCTAACACTGATAATCTCGTAAACTCTTGTGAAATTCTGCTGCATTTCATATATGCTCTGAAGTGCCATAATTGCATCCATATGACCTGCATTCAGTTTTACCACTCTGTCAAAATACTGCTCAGCCTTTTCTATATCCGCCAACTCATCACGACATGTTCGCCCTGCGATAAACAGACATGACTGTTTTTCATCCTGATCATCGGTGACTTCCGAGATATGTAACTGAGTCTGTACAAATTTTTCCCAGTCCCTGTCCTCATACTGAATTTCACTCAGCATATTTAGAGATTCTATATGATCGGGAGATAATTCCAGTGCATTTTCAAGTGATTTTCTTGCACTGATCATGTCCTTCAGACTTCTTTTCTGTATTTTAGCAAGATTCGTCCACATGGATGCTTTTTCGGCAGCTCCATATTGAGCCTCATCACTGCTGAGAAGATTTGATAAAATCTCCACTCCTGCTGAAGGTTCACCCATCTCCATGTACATGTTGGATGCTCTAACTGCATAACGTGTTTCTCTGGTCTGCTCCCACAGTTCCTTATATATAACTGCGGCTTCTTCCTCTCTATCAAGCTTCTCGAGAACTTCACACATTCTGTCTTTGAAAACCCTGTTTTTATTGGGGTCCTCCTCCATGGCAGAAAGTTTTATAAGAATATTCTCCAGTTCCTCCCAGAGTTCATGTACCACATAAAGTGAATCCAGTGCATTCAGAGCATCCAGATTTGAACTGTCTATTGAAATCACTTCACGGTACACATTAATAGCCTGATCTGGAAGTTCCAGTTCATTTCCAGAAATTGAAGCAAGATGCATGAGTGTGGAAACAATAGTACTTTCATCATCACTGATATCAGCTAGTTTTCTCAAAGCTTCTGCAACTTTTCCCCAAGCATTGATAGTGGTTCCCAGAGAAACAACTTTTTCGAGACTTTCAACATGATCTGGTTCATTTTCCAGATACTTCAAACGGAAAATCAATGCTGCATCAGGATTGAATACCTTTTCTTCATTCAGTCTGGCCATATCAAGATAGAAATTCTGTATATCCTCAAGGGACATTTCTGAACGGAATAAATCAAATCTCCATTCCATTAGAGCTAAGATATCGTTCCATGCACTTTCTTTTCTTAGTTTTTCAAGGAGATCCTCATAAGCTTTTTCGTGCCCTGGTTCGAGGGCTAGAATTGCTCTAAGCATATCCTCTTCATGGGGAGCATCCCCAAGCTCACGAAAATATCCGGCGGCCACACTATAAAGCTCGATTGCAAGTTCATTGCTGCTCTGTGAGGCTACCTTGGAATATAAAAATGCCAGTTTGTCAACACTCTGAAGTTTTCCGGCAATTTCATATATATTGGAAGCCACCTCTTCATCGGCCGGATTAATAGTGAATGCTCTTCCAAACACATTGAATGCTTTTTGAGGTTCCTGAGCTCCGTCCAGCCAGATCCTTGCCATTTCCTTGAGATGGCTGACTCTTTCAGAAGTGTCCTTGCTTGGAAGCATAGCCCAGGCTCTTGCAAACTCCTCCCATGGAGATTCCGGAGGAGGTAGTTCTCCGTTACTTCCAATAACTCCGCCCATCTCAGAACTGGCCACTTCTGTGACTGATTTATAACTGACATCACCACCATATTCCTCTATAACCTGACTTACCTCCTGATAACTTCCGGTTCTGGATTCAAGCAAATCCTGCATGGTAAGGGAATGTGTAGGTCCAGTCATCTCCGATTTTCTGAATTCACTGAGATCTTCAGGATCCAGCTCCTGAAAGGATGATTCAACCACTTCCAGTTCATCAAAATCTATTTCCTGAGTTACTTCAGGCCTTCTGGTTGAACCCTTTGCCAGTTGGGCCCTGAATGCATCTTCTCCACGCAGGAAATCTTTAATGCCACCCACAAGAACACTATCACTCCTTATGGGAATTTCTTTCCTCTGGTCTTCAGTGTATAGCTTTATCTTTTCAGCTAACCGCCAGATATTATCCGTTATCTTACTGTTACCGGGTTCAGTTAAAAACGCATGGAGATATACTCTGAAAGCTCTCACTGGAGCACCAGCTTCTGTTTCAAGAACCTGTGCAACATTCAGCAGATGGTCAACCTTATCCAGTGGATCAATCATAGCTGATAACACTGGAATCTGAATAGCATTGAAAATATCCCACTCGCCAAGATTACGTGAAAGACGTTCTATTTCAGGAATGAGATCCTCATGGAAAGGATTGGCTCTGTATGCTCTTTCATATCTCTTTAAAGCCCCAGGTTGATCATTCATTTCCTTTTCACAGAGTTTTGCTGCTGTAATCAGAAATTCAGATTTCCTGACCCTGTCATCAATATTATTGATTATATGCTCATACAGAGAAAGAAGACTCAACCGCCCTTCTTCAAAGGTTCTCCCCACACGTTCAGCTTCAACTAAAAGTTCATCATCAAGTGGATATTTCAGAACATACCTTGAGAGCACATCCATAGCGCTCTTTGGATTCTCCATTTTAATTTCGAGAACTTCAATTAGTTTAGTGAGAAATTCCTTTTCTTCATATATGTCCTGTGTCCGACCCAGAATATAATTGTAATACTTCACAAGTTCATTGTAGAGCTGGCCATCTCTTGCAGTTTTTTCAGCTTTTTCACCCAGTTCCTCATTCAGGGGAGCTCTTCGGAAAGCTTCAAAATAATTCAGAAAGCCATTGGAAAAGTCCTCAAGATGGACGGAATAAACATCTCCAAGTTCCTCAAAAAGAGTAAGAATTTCTTCATCATCGTTGGAAATATCCAGAAGGGTTCTTAATATTTCTGAAAGTCTTTCATATTTCCCTTCTTCCACACACAGTTTTCTTTGCAGCTTCAACGCTTCCATATTTGAAGGTTCCAGCTGTAAAACTTCATCAAGAACACCGCTTGCCTTATCCATTTCATGAAGCTCATTGATATAAATATCCGAAAGTGCGAGGAGAAGACGTATCCTGTCCTGGGGTATTGTCGAATTATCAAGCCATTTTTGATAAAGGGATATGGCTTTTTCAGATTCACCAAGTACCCGATAAAGAGATGCCTGCTTCTGCTCAAGTTCCTCTCCCCTGTCAGATTCAGGTATCTGCTCAATAATTCGAAGTGCATCGTCGGGCTGGGAGAGCTTTTCCATATATATGTCAGCAAGTTTCCCAAGAAGGTTCTGCTTCTGGTCGGGATTTTCACTAAGGGATACCTGTCTTTCCATGGTTTCAGCTAAAATATCCCACCTCTCGGTGAAATATGAAATTCTGGCCAGTGATATAAGTGCTTCGGAATCATTTTCATCAATCTCAAGAACCCGCTGCCAGCATTCCAGAGCCTTATCCAGATTTTCCAGATTACGCTCGAAGACCTGGCCCACTTTTTTCCACGAGTCACCTTCTTCAGACGGTTCCCCAGGCCAGTAGCCTCCATGAATAGATTCCTCAGCTAATTTAACATATTCATCATACCTACCTGATTTTTCATACAATTCAAGAAGTCTTGGAACAGTGGTTTCCATGTAGCAGTGTTCGCTGACCACACCGGATAAAAGTCTGATCGTCTCAGATTCATTTCTGAGTTTACCCATATAAACATCAGCTGCTTTAATGAAATATTCACATTTTTCTGCCGGATCATATAGAGAATTGGCATATTTTTCCAGAACAGCGGCGAGTTTCGGCCAGTTTTCCAAAGCTTCAAGACTGTCAATTAAGGCCTTCAGGGCTTCTTCATGGGAAGGATCTATCTCCAGAAGTTTTGCAGCTGTCCTGCCAATCCGATTTGGATCCATAAGTTTTTCCCGTGCCAGTTCAAACATGCTGGAAAGAATCTCTTCCTGCTGCTCGGGAGTTGCACCATCCAGACGCATCTCATACATACGGTAAAGGCTTTCCATATCTCCTTCCCTGTGGAAAAGATCCTCCAGCCCATAAAAAGCATCCTCATCCGTTGGATCCATCCCAAGGATTTCCTGATAAAGTTTAATATTCAGACTAACATCCAGACGTCGTTCACTGAGAGCTGAAGCAAGGTTTTTCATGGCATATATTTTGTCACCCTGAGAGGCAGCATTTTCAATGTCAGCCATGAGATCGGTTTTATAACCTTCCCACATTTCCCTTTTCTGCACTATTTTTGCCAGTGCTTGCTGAAACCGATCATTTTCCGGTTCAATTCGTGCGAGCATTGAAAGGCATCTTTCAGTCTTCCCTAAATCTCCAAGATGTCTGTGATATATGTCAGCCATCTCCTTCAGAACTGAAATGACATATTCCTTGGAAGCCCTCTGTTTCCTGGCGACTTCAAGGGCAAATTCCATGGTATCCACCTGGGATTTGCGATCACCCTTCTCTCTGAAATGAGTGATGTACAGATCCAGAGCTTCAAGATTTTCCGGTTCAATGGTCAGAATCTCATGAATATGGCCGGCTGCTTTGTCCGGACGATTAAGGTGATCCCTGAAAAGTCTCACAAGGGACAGTCTTGTTTCAACAATTTTTGTATTATCCCTGTATAGAGTGAGCTCTTTTTCCCGTAGTTTCGCCAGTTCCTGATAGTTTTCCTCTTTTTCAAGACTCATTACCAGTCTTGGAATAATAGATTCGGGAGATTCCTCTAAAAGCTCAAAGTATATACGTCTGGCCTCACCTGGATTACCAAGATGTGTTTCAAGTATTGCGGCTCTTTTCACCAGTAACCTGAGTCTGGTTTGCCCCTCGTGTATATGACCACCCTTATCAAGGAGATCACTCAATGCCTGATAATCACTATTTTGCTCATATATCGTCGCCAGAAGAGAAAAACTTTCATCAAGAAAAGGATCTAGCGATATTGACTGTTTGAGGGCATTTACCGCTTTTTCGTTTTCAGATGACTGCTGATGGAGTCTGGCTATATTCAAAAATACTCTGGCATTTTTAAGAGGAGCCTCTTGTGCAGGATATCTGCGATCTGAATAAATCTCTCCAAGGGTATAAAGGTATTTAACCTTATCCGGAACAAGAGAAATAGCCTCTTTTAATGCAGCTTCAGCCGCCATAACATCTCTTATCTCTTCCAGTTTTATCCGTCCGATTATTTCAAGTTTCTCAGCTCTTTCATGGGGTTCTCTGATTGTCTTCAGTTGATACTCCAGCAACGGAAGAGCTTCTTCATACATTTTTTCAGAAACAAGTAGTTCACTGGCACAATTTAAAGCTTTAACATTCTGCTGATCATTTCTGAAGGATTCCCTGAAATGCTTGAGGGCATCAGCATTTCTTCCACCAAGACCTGAAAATAATTCCCCAGCTTCAAAATGCAGTTGACTTAAACCTCTTTTATCGGTTCCCTGCTCTTCCAGAAGCTCTATTTCTTTTTCCAGAATATACAGATATCTTTCGTTATCCTTTTTTTCCTTGAGAATCTCCTTCAGTTTTCTGCTGTTTCTGCGGTGTCTCGGATCCAGAAGAACTCCGTTGTAGAGTGCATCCACTCCTGCCGCATCATCATTCAGTTGGTCAAAATACAGATCAGCTGCTTTGAAAAACATGTCCGCCTTTCGGTTGTCCTCAAGGGGAGCTCTGGCTCTTTCACTGTAAAGCCATGCAAGATCCGCCCAGCGTTCATCACCCTGATAGGTACGTCTCAATGCACTGAAGGATTCCATGGATGTTGGATCATTAACAAAATTTTCTCGATGTTCTTCTTCTGTTCTAGCCACGCCGGACCTCCTGATTCGAATTGTGCCAACATAACCTCAAAATACTGAATTTCTCAAGTTTTTGGACACATCAAGAACAGCCTGAAAATCATTTAACATCATGATTTATCTGACATAATTCAAAATAATTATTTTATTTTCGAACAATTACAATTTAACTGCATAATTAATAACATACATTCAAGTTACCAAAGAATATTTTTTTTAAATTTATGCTGAAAAATTAAAGTACTGTCAGTTTTAAAACACAATAGGAGGAATAACCGCCTGAGACAGAATCATGAGTCTTCAGAATTTCAGTGGAACCGTTATAAAAAATCTCTTTAAACCTCTATATATTTTTGAATTTATTATTTATATTTTATTTATTTTTGAACAGATGAGAGATTGACACCCACACAGGGAACGTCATCAACTATCCGTGTATCCACTGTGCAGCACCTCAGAAGAACTCCCTGAGAATTAAAGGAAAAAACAATACGCTGATACTTTTCCAGTTTTTTCTGAAGCACTTTCCGGGCCTGTTCATAAAAGTTATTCATAGTATAGGCTTTGAACCCTTTTCCTTTTTTGCCCAGTTCGTTTTTATTTTCAATCCAGCTGGCTGTGGTCTGGTCCACCATTTTCCCACCCTTGTTAACCAGCTTCCATCTGCGAAAGTTTCTTGAGAATATTTTGTTATTTCTTACTGTTACGACAGTTGTTGACCCGAAACCTGAAAAACTTCCAAATGATAAGGTATATGAATAATTTCCTTTCATGGAACGATTCAGATTTTTCCATTTTTTCTCACTGTCTTTAAGAACCTGAAAACCGGTCCGGACCTTCCTGTCATTTGAAATTTTCAATTTATGTTCTCTACCCCCACCTTTTACAAGCACCGGTGTTAGAGTAAAAGTATTACTAATCATAAGACTCCTGCCAAAAATTGATGCAGGAATGATATACTGAAGAGTCAGTTTATACTCCTTTTGATAAGACTCAACGGCAATTGAAAGTGAAACATCTGTTGAACCATCCGCAAGTTTTTTCAGATAATGACTTTTACCGTTAAAAATTATCCCTGGATCCAGCATTGTTGATATTTTAGGAAAAAATCTGAGAATAATCCTCCTGCTGCTTCCCGCAACTCTCTTTCCATTTTTTTGGTACATCCAGGATGCAAATCTCATTTTGAATTCCATCCTGAAATCCTTTTCTGAATATTTGCCGGTGTGCATCCTCATTGATGAAGCTGACACTGCATTGCCTACCACTAAAATCAAAGAAAATATCAAACTCGAAATAACTCTAACTGGTCTCATCGTAATCCCTCTTTTCCTGGTTTTAATATGGTTATAAATCTGTCCCGGGATACCTGAAAAGAATATCCTTAAAGACACAATACCAAAGATTATACTCAGGGTAATCTGAAATATATCCAAACAGCCTTGGAAAAAATTAAATTTACGCTATAAATTCTCCATTGGCAAAAGGAAGTGTAACCAATTTAATACTTTTTAGACACAGGTGAAAGTGTGTTTCAGCAGAATGATTCTTTCCTGTGTGCATCCTTGGTTCTGTAGTTTGTCCGGAAAATTGACATTTTTTCAGACGACATAAATTGTTTACGCTCCAAAGATTTTCAGGAAGTCCAAATGAGGAAAAAAGAGCTTTCAGTTATCAGGTGCAGATTTTGTTTTGTTCTCTCGATAGTTATTGGTGCTGTAATTCTCTCTTTGTTTTCCGTCCTCCAAAAAAGGATTATTGGAACTCCAATACACATGAAAGGGTTCATAATACCACTGGGATTCGGAGGTATATCCGGAGGAATACTGGGATTCTTTTTTTTGAAAATGCTCAACCAGCAGAAACTGATTAAAACACAGAATACTGAAATCAGAAAAACCATGCAGCGATACATGGAGCTTTTTAACCTTCTGCCAAATGGAGCTGAACTTATTGATGAAAAAGGAATAATAATTGAATGCAGTGATAACTCTGCTCGAATGCTGGGATACACTCTGGATGAAATGATCGGGAAACCGGTTTCCTCATTCATGTGCACAGAATCATCAGAAAAATTTATACATAACCTGAAATTTTCTGTTACATCATCCCGTTTTTCTGAAGAATTTACCTTCATAAGAAAAGATGGAACCAGAGTTGAAGTGCTCCGTAGCGGTGTTCGAATTTCTGAAACTGAAAAACATCCTGCCTGGCTCTGTATCAATATGGATATTACTGAACGTAAAAAAACCCAGAAAGCAAAAGAAGTTATGATGGAGCAACTTTACCACCACAGACGTCTTGATGCTCTGGGTAAACTGGTGGGTGGAGTTGCTCATGATTTCAATAATGTTTTATCCGGGATATCCGGTGCAGCCTCAATTCTGGTACTTCCGGAAAATAATCTGGACGGAGATACTCTTGAACTTATAAAACTGATACTGCAGTCAACAAAACGTGGAAGTGCATTGACATCCAAACTGCTGGCTTTCAGCAAAAAGGAAACTGTCTCATTTGAACCTACTGATTTAAAAGAAGTATTACAAAACTCTGTGGCGATTTTACGATGTACTATTCCTAAAGAAATCAAAACAGCGCTTATTTTGTGTACTGAAGAATCTGTAATTTCAGGTTGTGCCTCAGCTCTGGAAAATGCAGTTATCAATCTGGGTATAAATGCGGGGCATGCAATGCCTGAAGGTGGAACCATTACTATTACCACTGAACAAATTTCTCTATCGATGACAGCAGTCATGAATTCTCCGTTTTCCCTGAAAGCCGGTGAATATCTTAAAATAACCTTCGAAGACACAGGTAGTGGAATTTCCCCTGAACATATTCATCACATCTTTGAACCATTTTTCACCACAAAGCCTGGAGGTGAGGGAACAGGCCTAGGACTCACTGCAGTCTACGGAATAGTAAAGGATCATTCAGGCTCAATTGAAGTAGAGAGTGAAACCGGCAAAGGCACACGTTTCATCATTCTCTTCCCATTACTTCAGAACACTGAAATTGAAACAAAATCCATTCCTTAGTGAGCTTCGCCTGAACTTTTTTATTTCACGGTGTTTTAGTTTATCATTTTTTATCCGATGACCCAAAACGGAGGTCATTATGGAAATTGGTTCATCAGCAAGTGCAATACAGTTGAAAATCACGGGAGCTATTTTGGGAAAAATGAAGGATCAGATGAATCTTGAAGGAGAGCAGGCGATCAAACTGATCGACAGTGCGATGGAAATACCCCAGACGGTACCGCCACCTGGAACTGGTACCACTGTGGATACAACAGCATAAAATCTGAATTTTCTGAAGTTCTGATTAAAATCCACAGCTTCGGTGATATTTTTCCATGCTTAATCTGTAGTCAAATTCTGCATTTATGAGATTTACTGCAGCTTTTGTAACTTCAAGTCTGGCGGATAAAACATCAGTGGTTGTGGACATCTGGCTTCCTGATAGCTTAAGAGTTTTTTCATAACTGTCCCTGGCTGCATCCAGTGCAGTTTTACGAGCTGAAACAAGTGCTCTGGATGTTTTTATATCCTGATTTCCACGATTTATCTCAAGGGAAATTCCCCTGGATGCTTTTTCCATCATAATCGAAATACTTTCTTTTTTGAGTAAAAGTTTATCTCTCTCTCTCCACTTGTTCTTCCATTGAAATTCCCAGCTCAGCATTGCACCCACAAACCACTGATTCTCAGGCTCAAGATTTCCTGTGCCCTGAGAATTCTTATACTGTGTAACAGCTACAATTCTTGGAATTCTATCAAATTCAGTAGCTTTCACAGCATGCCTCAGTTGAAGACTGGACATTTCTATCACCTTAAACTCAGGACGACTTTTTCGGGCATGTTTCAAACAGCCGCTTACACTCAAGGGCTTAAATGAAATAGCCTGATACTCACCAACGGTCAGTGGTTTGGATGGATCCTTCCCCAGAATATAAGCCAGATACTGTCTTGACATGACAATAGCGGCGAATGCCTTTATCTTCTGGGCGTGAACATCTGCCATCGCACTTTTAACCCTTGAAATATCACTAAAATTTGCATACTGTGCAGCTATCAGGGCTTTAACCCTTTTTTCCTGCACTTTAAGCATTTTTTCAGCTTCAATAATTACTTCAAGGTACTTTTCCGCACGTTTGCAGTTGAACCAGGCCTGATCAACAGTGTCCAGAATTTTCCTCCCTTCCACTTTTATATTCATCTTTTGAGCATCAATTTCATATTTCTTCATCTTATGCACATGGGACAACGACAGCAGGGGAGTTATTGGCTGAGCCACAGTGACACTTGTCTGCCATGTGAATTGTTTTCTTATAAGCATCGGAGGTATATCAACAACCAGATCCGGGTTTACCTGTGCCAAAAAATCATTAAACTCCTGAGGAAGTGAAAATTTAAATTCCAATTTATCATTCCACAGTACAGCATTGGATTCCACTTTAATAATAGGATACATTCTGTATCTGGAAATACTCTTTTCAATTTCCAGTTCCCTCAGTTTAAGGGCAAGAAGTCTGATATCAAGATTACCCTTTTCTGCCAGAAGTCTTGCTTTTTTAAGGGAAATCACCACACCTGAGTTTTTTAAAATTTTCTTCGGGGGTTTTGGATGTCCTTTTGCAAATCCTTCAGCTACGTTCCTGATACTCTTGGAAAATGGAAGTTTCTTGCTGTTATTTACTCCGTCCCCTTTTACTTCCTTTAATTTTTTAACCCCACTTGTAACGTTTTCAGTTTTTTCAACTGACCCAACTTTCATTGACTTACCACCACCAGTTTTTGAATGAACAGATTGAATTTCAGATTCGGATTTCAAGGTACTGGTTTGCCCTAGAAACAGAGAAATCAAAAGTAAAAAAGCCATAATTCACTCAACTTTCAGCACTGGCACTTTGATGCCTTACTACAATAAAATACAACACAGGAATGACGATAAGAGTAAGAACTGTTGAAACCGCAAGACCAAACATCAGTGTCCAGGCCATGGGACTCCACATTGCATCCTTACTTATTCCCAGTGGTATAAGACCACCAATTGTGGTTGCAGCTGTCAGTAAAATCGGTCTGAGTCTTGCCACACCTGCTTCAATAACAGCAGTTCTGTATTCCATCCCTGAAGCAACAGATGTTTCCACGAAATCAACCCAGACCACAGCATTTTTTATCACCACTCCAGCCAGAGCAATCATCCCGATAAAAGCACTGAAACCAAAACTGTTCCCTGTTACAATCAGACCGAGAATTCCGCCGATAAGAGCAAGGGGAACACTTCCTAAAACAACAACCGCCTGTCTCAGGGTTCCAAACTGAAATACCAGAACGGCAAAAAGTGCAAAAATGGTTACCCCAAAGACAATGGTTAAATCACCAAAGGTTTTGGCTCTTTCTTTTTCTTCTCCTTCAACAGTGAATTCATATCCCTGTGGAAATTTCATTTTTTTCAGAGTCGGTAAAAGTCGTTTAAGAACATCATTAGCCAAAACACCCTGTTTTGTATAACCGTTGATGTTAATTGCTCTCCGGCCCTTATCACGGTTAATTTTTCCTGGTTCCCACATGGGTTTTATTACCCCCAGAGTATTGATTGGAAAAGTTGCACCGGTTGCAGTGCTGCTCACTGCCATTCTCAAAAGATCCTCTGGAGTTTTTATCTCACTGTCTCTGACCTTCAGTACCACATTTACAGGATCATCATCTCCTGTGTATCTGGTAACAGGCAACCCGTTGTTTGCGGTAATAAGTGCCAGAGCGATCTCAGCTCTTGTAATACCTGTTTTTAGGGCCCTGCTCTCATCCACCTCCACTTTGTATGCCAGAGAATTTACTCCAAAATTATCTCTGGTATTTTCAATTCCTGGATCCTTAAGCATAATTTTCTGGATTTTATCGCTTATCTTCTTCAACTGATTAATATCTTCACCATAAATTTTGAAGGAAACCGGGGCATCAATCGCTATTCCCAGAAGCAGCTGTTTGACTATTATTCTAGCCCCTGGAACCTTTGAAAGTGTTCCCTTAAGTTCCTTCACCATATCAACTGTATCTCCGGGAGTTTTAGTATTCACCAGTATCTGTGAAAGATTGAAGGAATTCAGTTCAGGTTTCAAAGCAATCCAGAACCTGTCAAGTCCGTTACCGACTACTGTCAATGTGGATACAACTCTTTTATCCTTTTTCAGAATATCCTCCACCATTTCAGCATATTTTGCGGTATTTTTTATACTTGAACCCTCCGGAGTCCAGATTTCTATAACAAACTGATCTCTTTCAGCTACCGGGAAAAATGAAACTCCAAGATTTTTAAAAAGTATAGTGGATGCAAATACAATCCCCCCTACAGCAATAATTATCAGAGGCCAGGCACGTAGACTGAAACTCATCAGGTGAAAATATCCCCTTGAGAGAAAACCGGGTTTTTTAGGTTTTTTGTCTTCCTGGTTTTTATGTTTTTTACCAAATCTGAGAAAAAAGTAAGCTAGCAAAGGAGTTATGGTAACACTGATAAAGAATGAAGCTCCAAGACTCAACGTAAGTACCCATGGAAGACTTCTTATATATGCACCCATTTCATCAGGTAATAAAAGCATGGGGAAAAAAGCAAGAATTGATGCAACGGTACCTCCAAGCACAGGCATAATCAGTTCCTGGGCTCCGCTTATACACGCTTTTGACAGTTCATAACCCTTATCAAGAAGATTATGAATGTGATCCACTACAATAATGGAATTATCAACAAGCATCCCAAGAGCAACAATAAAAGCAGCAACACTTGCTCTTTCGAGATCAATTTTCAGCATGGGCATAAGTGCAATACTTATCAGAACCGCCAGAGGAAGACCCAGAGATACTAAAAGTGAAGACCTTATTCCAAGTAATAAAGCCATTGAAATTGCAACCAGCAGCAGGCTCTGCAGAAGATTTGCGAGAAATCCGCCAAGATTTTCATCAACATGCCTAGGCTGATCATGGAGAATTGTGATTTTATACCCTTCAGGCAGTGTGGTTTTAAATTCGTCAACAACTTTCCTGACTTGAGTCCCCATTTTTGTAATATCAAACCCGGTTTTCATTGTAATATTCATCACAACACTGTTTTCACCGTTGGTTCGGTAATACATATTCTGCGGGTCAGCGTATCTTCTTTTAATATCAAATACCTGTCCTAGCTTTATTGCTTCACCGTTTTCTTTTGAAACTGAAAATATCTGGTTTTTGAGTTCATTCAGATTTGAGTATTCCGTTGGAGGGACAATACGATAATCCACATTATCTCCATGTTTTACGCCCCCGGGAATACCCATATTCTGTGCTCCCAGAAGTTTCTGGGCAGCAACCGGACTGAAATTGTATCTTAAAAAGTCATCCAGAGTCCCCTCAATTGCAATTTCCTCATCCCAAAGCCCTTTGATATCAACTTTACCCACACTCTTAATTCCCAGAAAACGGTTTTTCAGGCGTTCGCTTAACTTATCAAGCACCTTCTGATCAGCAGATGGAGAATGAATCGAAATTATCATACCCACCACATCACCAAAATCATCAATAACTTTAGGTCCATCAACGGTGGAGGGAAGAATCGGTCTTATTTGAGCAACCCGTGCGCGAACAAGGTCCCACTGCTGAGCAAAATCAGTGTTATAATTTACCTTTAAAAATATCATTGAAACATTGCTTTTGGATACACTGCTTATCTCCTCGATTGAAGAAAGTGACTGAAGTTTTTCCTCAATTGGCCTGGTGACTTTTCTTTCAACTTCCAGTGCACTTGCACCTGGATAAATTGTCAGAACAGCAGCATATGAAATCTCTATTTTCGGGTCTTCTCTTCTGGATATTGTTTTAAAGGAAAAAACACCCCACACACTCAAACCGGCAAAGATGAGCAGTATTACAGTAGGTTTTTTTAAGGATAGTTCTGGAAGATTCATTTTGAAACGCCATCAGCCTTTGGGGTTATATTTGAGGAAGTACTCTTAATCCCGGAATCCTTCTCTTTTGGCCGGGAGGAGTTTTCACGTATCATGAGTGCACTGTGATTTCTCAAAAACTGCTGACCCCTTATAACCAGATTTTCCCCACCTTTCAGTCCTTCATCTATTTTGAGAAATCCATTTACCAGTTTTTTACTCTTTACACCAACTTTTAATGCTCTTTTATCAACCTCGATAAAAACAAAAAGTGCCCCGTCTGTATCCTTCATGACACTGCTGTATGGAATAAAAATACCCTCTTCGGGGGCTCTTGGTATTGAAATAATCCCGGACATTCCTGCACGTATAGTGGGCATTCCATCAGAATCATTAACATTACTCACTTTAATTGTGACCGGAAAGGTCCTGGTCATTGAGTCCACGATATATGAAATATAGTGGACAGTCCCAGTGGTTTTTATATCAGCACCACTGAAATTGACATCTACTTTCATTCCCTTTTTCACAAATTTAAGATTGTCTTCAGGAACATTAATAATGACTTTCATGTGACTCAGATCCAGCAAAACCCCAGCTGGTCGTTGAGGTCCGATAAGATCACCAACATTTACCATTTTTTTTACTATTATGCCATCAACCGGAGCCCTGAGAATTGTTCCGGCAAGCATACTTTCAGCCTGCTTTAGTTGTGTTTTAGCCGCTTTTAAACGACCTTCCATCCTGTCTTTTTCTGCTCCCGGTACAGCATTTAGTTTTGTCAGTTTTACGATTCTTTTATAGTCAGGATCCAGAGTTTTAACCTGGATTGATGCAAGTCTGGTTGCAAGCCAGTAATCCTCCTCACTTATAATACCGATTAGATCATTTTTCCTGATTCTCTGCCCTTCCTCGATATTTAGTTTTCTTAATCGGCCACTTGCCTTGAATGAAAGAATGTACTGATCCCATGGCATTGCACTTCCGCTGAATATCAGATTCATTGAAATTTTTTGTGATGACACCTGTTCTGTGCTTACGCTGTAGGTGAACTCTCCTGAATTATCCGCAGCCTTTTTTTGCGTTTTACACCCTGTTACAGAAATTACTATAAAACCGAATAATGTCAGATATTTCTTAAGTGTTGACATTTCTCTCCCTGAAACGTTCCAACGGTTTAACCCAACCGTTTAACGTTTCGGTTAACATAAATCGTCCGTTGCATTTGTCAAGAATGAATTTTATACTTTTTTCCTGAATACGTTAGCGACAATTTCCCTTAATTGACTGATTGAATATGGTTTCTGGATAAATCCGCTGAGACCCTTCCCTGCAAAACGTGAAATAAGTTCCTGCTCGTTATATCCTGAACTTAGTATTACTTTTACATTACTCCTGACATTGCGCATTTCCCTGAAACACTCCTCGCCATCCATATGAGGCATGGTTAAATCCATCAGTACAAGCCCGACTTCATCACAGCGTTCCTTGAAAATATTTAATCCATCAACACCGTCTATGGCGGTTATAACTTCATATCCCAGTCGCTTCACCATTTTCGCAGCAACATTTCTGACAGTTGTTTCATCATCAACAATCAGGATCAAACCTCCGGCATTATCGTCTTTTTCCTCCAAAGCAGAAATCTCAACACTTCTGCTCCCTGTTTTTGAGGGAAAAACTACCTTAAAAGTACTACCCTGTCCAACTTCGCTGTATACTTTAATTCCACCTCTGTGGCCCCTTACAATTCCGACTACTGCCGCAAGCCCAAGCCCTCGACCTGTAAATTTTGTTGTATAAAAAGGATCAAATATCCTTCCCAGAACAGCTTTCTCCATACCTTCACCGGTATCACTCACTTCAATGAAACTATAAGTTCCCGGTGGAAGTTCATATTCAGTATAATTATCCTGAAGATATTCCTCATCGCATTCCATACTGCCGGTGGATATGGTTATCAGACCACTGACCTTTCCAATAGCATCGGCAGCGTTGGTTATCAGATTCATTACAATCTGTCGAATCTTAGTTGGATCACCTTCTATTACAGGAACATTCTCGCGGAACTTGTATCTGATGGAAACATTCTTGGGAATAGTAACCTCCAGAAGGTGAGCCATCTCCTCCACCAAAGCCCCGGGATCAATTTTCTCCAGAACAAATTTTCCTTTACCACTGTATGCAAGGAGCTGCTTTATCAACTCCGCAGCTCTTCTTGAAGTTTTTTCAACAGACTGAATCGTTTCTCTTGCAGGAGAATATTCCGGTATTTCCATCAGCGCAAGGGATGCATTACCCAAAATTCCCATCAGGAGATTATTGAAATCATGGGCAATACCCCCAGCGAGAATTCCAAGACTTTCCAGTTTCTGGGTCTGCTGCATCCGCATTTCCAGTTTATGCCGACGTGTAACTTCCTTTTCACTGCTTTCTTTTACTGAGAAAAGTGCCACCTGAGCACATAGCTCAGAAATAAAATGAATCTCATCATTGAACCAGTTTCTGTCAGATGCTGCATCCTCTATGAGGATAAAACCGGAAATTTTCCCACCAATTCTAACTGGAAAGAGATTGATTTCAGTTGAAGTCCGGTGATGAAAACCAATTCCGCTTTCTTCGATTTCATCAGAATTTACAGTAATGAAATCCGATTTTCTCAATTTCCTGAGAATACCGCCTATATCCCTTGATTTATGAAATTTCCCAGGAATATATCTCCCCCTTCGGGCACTGTACATTGAAATACAGTTATATTCAGACTTAATACTGTCGACCATATATAGTGCGCATAAATCAATTTCGAGTGTCGAAGCACAATTTCTGGTTATTGTACGATAGACATCGTTACTCTCGGTTGACGGAGGAATAAGAGATACTTCAAGCAGTGCGTCTTTTTGCCGACTAATCCGGCTAAGCTCATCCAGCCTCATCTTTTCATTGATTTTCTGTCCTGTAATATCCTGAAGTGAACCGATTACACCGGTGATGATATTTTCCTCATTTTTGACAGAGACGGTTCTGAAACTTACTGCCCTTACAGAATCAGATTTTTCCAGGTACAATGAACCTTCAAAATAACCTTCCCTTCCATTAATTGACTCCTCACAGGCGTCGGCAATTCCCTTAAACCCAAAGAAGGAAACATTTTCTCCAATTATTTCTGTAATTTCTTTTCCAAGTAGTGCTGCGAATTTCCCATTACACTCTTTCACTATCAGATGGCTGTCAAGACTGATGATCCCCACTGGGAAGTTGTGAATAATTGTCCGGTAGAGTTTCTCACTTGCTGCCAATTGCATTCCCGCAGCATGAAGAGCTGTTTCATCCCTTAAAGTGATGATGTGTACCGGTCCTTCAAATTCCTTGAGATTATTTAGAGCGAGCTTTAACTCCACGAGGTGCCAGTTACCATTTTGGTCGAAAAGTTCCACCAACTGAGGCATAGACAATGAAAAACTTAAAGGTTCTCTGGTCTTTACAGTATAAAAATCAATTACATCTGATAAATCCATACCCTTTATCTCTGACGCATGAACTTTTATAAATTCCATTGCTGTCTTATTAACCAGCAGAACTTTCAACTCTCTGTTAAGAGCAATAATACCATCATGGACATTGTCGATAATGGCAGCCATGTCAGCTTCACTCTCCGCAAGTTTAAGCTGCATGAGTTTTTCAGAGGTAATATCCCTGAGATGTTCAACAACTGCATCAATTTCATCATTTTCATCAGGCACTGGCCATGCCCGCACATCAAACCATGAGTTTTTTTCAGTGATAAACATCTGTGTTTTACGGGCTTCACCTGTTCTCACAACTTCATCAAAAAGAAGACTGCATACCGAATTCTCCGACTTTTGTGAATTCCTCCAGAAAATATTTGCTGCAATATTGCAGTGTGCCATTTTACCAGTGGAGTCATGAACCATTATTGGATCGGGAATCGCGTTAATTACACCCCTTAACAGTATGTCTCCTTTTTGCATTACTGTCTCAAGATGTTTTTTAAACTGTATATCTCTCATAATACAGTGAAACTGTGATGGTGCTCCTTCTTCATGAATTGCGTTGACCACCACTTCAATGGGGATAACTGTACCATCACTTCTCAGGTATGGGGCTTCAAGAACCACAGGAGAGTCGGATGTCATCACCTGACTCATAAGATTTTCGAGTTCATATTTTTCGAGATTCAGGTATTGCGATATATGAGTTCCAATAGACTCCAGGGGATCATACCCCCCAAACTTTCTCACAGCGTCACTACAGTACGTCAGAAAACCTTTTTCATCGGAAGTAACAACTGCATCCCTCTGACCTTCAAGTAAAAGACGATGCTGTTTTTCGAGATTTGCAATTTTTTCATAGGCATCATTCATTTCAGATATATCAACTGACAGGGAAATAACTGTGTCTTCATCAAATGGAGCCAGGAGCATTTGAACTGTTTTATTGAACCTAACTAGGTGATGTGTAAACCTGACAAGTTTTCGTTCATTCACGCATTTCAGGAAGTTATGAAAAACAGCAATATCTGCTTCACTGACCAGATCAAACAAAGTGGAACCAATAGCGTCCTCTTTTGAAACATGTGTAATTTCAGACCACATTTTGTTTACATTTAAAAATCTGAAATTTTCAGGGTTACCATCCTTATCGTAAACCACAGTGGATATAGTCATTGAAACAGGCATATTTTCAAATACAAATTCATGCTTCAATGATTCCCGAACCTTATCCTTGAGTATTTCATGATTTTTAAGAGTTATAGACAATAACTTTGATGCCGCTTCAAAAGAGTCCGTACAGTCTGATTTATTCATACAAAAAACTGATACATATCCTATGGTTTTGTCACCAATTTCAATCCTGATTGTATATACGCCCTCCAGAGCCAGTTGATTCTGAATATTCTGGAGCAGTTCCTCTGAAAATTCAGGGTGTGCAACATCCCTGATGTTTTCAAAATATCTAACAACACTCCTGTGTCCTTTGGTTGATTTTACCGGAAAAACCCTCCGTGGAAATTTCATTCCAAGAGGAGAGAAGCCTATCAGTCTCTCAAGATTCTCAACCGATTCAGAGTTTCCCTGAACAGATTCGATGGTAAGAATGTCGCTTTCGCTGACGCTCAGAAAAATACCCAATTCACCCTTGGCAAAATTTCTGAATTTCTCACAGATATAATCCTCGAGAATTTCATCATCGGGAATATTAGTGAATACTGATATAACATCAGGAATTGGACATTCCTTGGGCATTTCCTCTTTGTTTTCCAGAAGAAGTCTGAGATCTTTAACTTCCTTTTCCAGAAGTGATATTTTTTCTCTTAAAGCCTGTTCATTTGGAGTCATGGCAATTATTTTCCATATTTCTATACATCAGTCATTTATAATGAGTATACTCATATGCAGTTAATATTGAATCAATATTTTTGTACAAAAAATTTTTTTCGTGTAGAAATGAGCCCTTGAAATATTTTCATTACCGGAGGTAAATAGAATGAAAAAACTTGCATTAATCCTTATTGTTTCAGCATTTTCTGGTCTTTCAGGTTGTGATGACGACAGCTCATCCAACAATACATCAAACAATACAACTAATAACACATCCAACAACATAACCAATAACTCCACCAATAATTCGAATGATACATGTTCAGCATGGCAAAACTGGGTTTCAAACTGTGATAACTGCACCATGACATCATGCGACACCGGATATGCAGGCCTCGCCTCTGAAATGCAGCAGATAGCAGATGAATGTGTTGATACTTTTGCTCTCAATTCAGACATGTGCTGGGATTTCCAGGGTGATATGGGTTCATGTGTAGGTTTTGGACAGCAGTATCTGGGTCTAGTCTGTTTACAGCCTGCGATATGCGGTGATGGCGTATGTAACGGTGACGAAACACTGGAAAGCTGTTCACTGGATTGTACAGGCGACTGTGGTAACGGCACATGTGATGAAACTGAAAATTATGACACATGTCCTGCTGATTGCACATCAGCTGTATGTGGAAACGGATACTGCGAATCAACAGAGGATGCTGATTCATGCTCTGATGATTGTGGTGCGATATGCGGTAACGGAAGCTGTGAAATGAGTGAAAACTGGACAAACTGCCCGGCAGATTGTGAACAGACATCCTGTGATTATATGGATGAATGGGTTGCGGAATGTGAAGGATGCAGCTTCAGTGTTGACTGCGCAGAAAAATACACAACTCTGGATATGGGAACTCAGCAGATTCTCGATGACTGTCAGGAGACTTTCTCACAGAATATAGGCACATGTGATCCCACAGGAAATGAGGATCTGATCTGGTGTGTAGGTTATCTGCAGAGTGCCTTCGGATACAGCTGCTCCAGTAAATAACTCCCCTTCTTCCTGATTCTTCAGTTTGAAATTATAAACCTGATACTCGCTATTCTTCGCTGCATCTTACAATTTCCTCAATAATTACATTTGAATCTTCCTCATGAGGGTAGTGTCCCGATGTCAGAAGAGGAATAATACGCTGAAAAACCATGGATTTTCTCCATGTTTCAAATTCCTTTTCCCGAAAGGCAATATCCTTCAATCCCCATATCAGGGTTTTTGGGACTGACTCCAGTTTTTCCTTATCATTCCATAACTGTTCAAGCCATCGGGAGGATCCGATAATCTGCCCCGGAAACGTCCAGCATCCCTTGCGATCATTTCTGGTATTCAGGTGAGCATATATTCCTGAATCAAAATTCTTTTTATCCGCATAACATTTTTTAATCACAACTTTTCCGAAAAAATTAAAATTGCGTATTAAAAATCGGCCTATGGGACCACCCATAAATGAACTGAATTTCCTGTAATAAGGGTCATTCTCTGCTGACCACATCCAGGTGTTTGTAATTATAATATGCTTTATTTTTTCAGGATATTTCAGAGCAAATGAAAGTCCTATTGGCCCACCCCAGTCATTTACCACCAGAATTATATTGTCCAGTCCCAAGTGAAGCATAAGTTTTTCAAAATTATCAGCGTGGGAAGAAGGTAGATAATTCCATTCAAAGGGCTTATCAGACAACCCGAATCCAATGTGATCACAGGCAATACATCTCATTGTGCGTGAAACAGCTTTTATCACTTTTCGAAATTCATATGACCAACCGGGGTTACCATGTACAAAAACCAAACTGTCTCCTTCGCCCTCATCCACATAATGCATTTTACCCATTGGAAGTTCGAACCAGTTGGAATCAAAAGGATATTCATCTCGATTCAGCCATTTCGGAGTTGTATTTTCGTTCATTAAAGCCTCCGGAAATCATTTCCTGAGGCATACTATCACATTGACACTATAAATATCGGAGAAAACATTATAATTCAGTTTTTTAATTATACAGACTGTGTTTTCAGTATTAAAAACTGCATTTATTTTAACGGCGCGGGGTATAGTGAGTATGAAGCAGATGATGACTTTTGTGACCACATGGGCCATCCGTAAGAAACTCCTCGTAAATTCTTGTTATTTCTGGATTTTCATGAGATTTCCTAATTGGCAGACTTTCATCCTCTTCATATATTGCCCTTGCTCTGGCTTCCCTTATTTCAGGGGAAGTGGGAATTGGCTGCCCGCCACCTGAAAGACATCCACCCGGACAGGCCATCACCTCAACAAAATGCCACGGTGCACTACCCTGTGAAACTAACTCCATAATTGCATTAGCATTTTTCAAACCATGAGCAACAGCTACTTTCAGTTCCACCCCCTCGAGAAAATTATATTTTTCAACAGTTCCTTCTATCCTGAGAGTAGCCTCCCTTATACCCTCCATCCCTCTGACAGCTGTAATATTCAGGTTTTCAAAGGGTACAGGTCTTCCGGTAACAAGCTCGTAAACTGTTCGAATTGCTGCTTCCATTACTCCACCGGTTGCTCCAAAAATAACTGCGGCACCTGAATGTTTTCCCAAAAGTGAATCACACTCTGATTCATCAAGTTTATCGAAATCGATCCCAGCTTGTTTTATCATCTTTGCAAGCTCTCTGGTGGTAAGAACATAATCCACATCCCTATAGCCGCTGTCGTTCATTTCAGGTCTTGCTGCCTCAAATTTCTTTGCAGTACAAGGCATAATGGATATGCTGGATATTTTTTCCGGTTCGATCTGCGCTTTCTCTGACCATCTTGTTTTTGCGAGTGCCCCAAACATCTGTTGTGGACTCTTACACGTGCTCAGATGACCCAGCAGATGTGGAAACTGGTGTTCAATAAACTTTATCCATCCGGGAGAACAGGATGTAAACATCGGTAAAAGAGCTTCACCACTACCTTTTATAACATTAGTCAGACGATTGAGCAGTTCACTCCCCTCTTCAATTATTGTGAGATCCGCCGTGAAATTTGTATCAAAAACTGCATCAAAACCCAGTTTTCGCAGTGCACTCACCATTTGTCCGGTGAAACGTCCTCCTGCATCATGCCCTAAAGCTTCACCAAGTCCAACTCTGACAGCTGGGGCAGTCTGAACAACGGTATGAACATCTGAATTTCCAATTACATCCCAGACTTCATCTATATATGTCCTTTCAACCAGAGCCCCGGTAGGACAACGTATGACACACTGACCACAATTTGTACACACCACGGTGTTGAGCGGCAACTCAAAGAAAGTACTTACTTTTGCATGTTCCCCCTTACCACTCATGGTAAGAGCACCAATTTTTTGAATTTCCTGACATGTTCTCACACATCTCTGACATTTTATGCATTTGGAATCATCTTTAATAATTGATGAAGAACTGCGATCCGGTTCTGTTTTAATACTAATGTCCATCAGATGATTGTCAGGAGAGCCATAAAGAACTGCAAGAGTCTGCAGTTCACAATTTCCGCTCCGCTGACATGTCACACACTCACCGGCATGTTCACTAAGAAGCATATCTATGATTGTTCTTCTTGAATCTCTTACCTTCAGCGAATTCGTTTTAATTCTCATACCTGTAGAAACCGGTGTAGCACACGCAGCGCTCAGCATTTCCGATCCTTCCACCTCAACTACACAGACTCTGCAGTTTCCGGCGATGCAGAGGTCTTCATGGTGACAAAGAGTGGGTATCGTGATGTTAAGTCCTTGAGCTGCTTCAAGAATTGTGGTCCCTTCCATCACTTCAACTTCGTTATTATCTATATATAATTTCATTTTTTTCATAACAGACCTCAATAAATAATTTCTTCTTTAAAACTTGTTACAATGGAATTGAAAGAGTTAGGCACACTTTGACCTAACCCACATTTGGAAGCAATTTTCATTGTCCGGGTCATTTTTGAAAGAACATCAAGATGTGAAGGAGGCAGTTTTCTTTGTTTTACTGCTTCAATTCCATTACGAAGCTGCTGACATCCCACACGACACGGGGTACACTGCCCACAGCTCTCTTCGCAGAAAAACTCAAGATAATTGTGCAAAACATTGTACATACTGCGTGATGAATTGAAAAGCATCATGGATCCACCAGTGGGAATCCCCTCAAAACCAATGATTGTTTCAGCAAATTTTCGTCGTGGAACACAGAATCCACTTGCACCGCCAACCTGAACTGCTTTTGTATCTCCATCTCCGAAAAGTTCTACAAATTCAGCTAGGTTCATTCCCATTTCCAGCTCATAAATACCTGGAATTGGAGTATCTCCGCTGACACTGAACACTTTTGCACCCTTGGATTTCTCTGTACCGAGAGAAGCAAAGTGGGCAGCGCCATGCTTCATTATCATGGCCACATACACTAGAGTTTCAACGTTGTTTACAACAGTAGGAAAGCCGAGATAGCCTTCGGTAACCGGATAAGGAGGCTTATTGCGAGGCTCACCCCTTTTACCTTCCATACTTTCAATAAGTGCTGTTTCTTCACCACAGACATATGCCCCGCTGCCACTTTTTATACTAATGGTAAAATCCAGCATATTTTTAATTTTATCATTGAATTCATCCAGCTTCTGCTGAAGTGATTTTTTCATATAGTTGTATTCACCCCTAAGGTAAATATATCCTTCTCGTGCACCAATTGTATGGGCACAGATAGCCATTCCAGCCAGAACTTTACATGGAACTTTGTCAAGTATTTCACGGTCCTTGAATGTTCCGGGTTCACCCTCATCAGCATTTGCAACAACAAATTTCCGGTTTCCATCAGCCTCGGAAGCAAATTTCCATTTGAGTGATGTGAGAAATCCTGCACCTCCACGCCCACGGAGTGATGAAGTCAGAAGCATTTTCAGGATCTGCTGTGGTTCTACTTTGAGAGCCTGTTCCAGCAGTTCCATTGAGTCGCATTCAGAAAATATTAAATTTACTTTTTCCTGCATTTTTGAAATCCGTTCTCTTGTCATTATTCATCAACTCCTTCCCTGATGCGTATTTCCTCAATTATTTTTACGGCTGAATCAGGTGTTAACTCAGTGTGTATTTCATCATTTACAAGCATCACAGGACCTTCATGGCAGTGGCCTAAACAATTGGTTTCTGTAAGAGTAAACATCCCGTCTTTTGTTGTTTCACCCTTTTTAATGAAAAGATGGTTTTCAAGAGCTTCCCTGACTGCGTTTTTATTTTTCATATCACAGCTTATACTCCTGCATATCCTGATGGAATACTTGCCAACAGGAGTCGTTTCCAGAAAAGAATAGAATGTAGCCGTTCCATAAACATCAGCTCTGCTCAAACCCATCTGATCTGCAACCTCAGTAAGAATTGCAGGACTGAGAGTTCCAAGATCACTGCGAATAATTTGTAGAACAGACATCAGGTTTTCTCTGGAATTCCCAGATTCTTCAATTGCAGTTTTCACTGACAGGGATATTGACATCACATAACTCCTTTCTGAAAAAACACACTGCATTTAACAGGTGCTGTATTACGAAATTGATTTTTTTAATACCGATCGATATCTAATCGATCTTTTTTTCTCATTCAAGCTCTTTTTTGTAATATTTTTCACAATTACGCATCTGCTAATTACAGTTAGCTCATTAAAATTTATTTTCATGTAAATTTACATATACTTAAGACATATATATTCAAATATAACTTGGATGTATTTTTCAAAAAATCAGCATCATTGACTTGAATACTCAGAAATTGCTATCGAGAGTTTAAAATTATTGTTTTCAGTAGTATTTTGTTATCAATCATGGAGGTTTCCAAATGATCAGATTATGTCCGGAATGTAAAATCGAACTTTCAAAAATTATTATAGCTGACAATATAAACGGCGGAATTGTCAAATCCGGTCTGGAATACACTCTTGATGATGAAATCAGGACAAGAGCGTTGAGGGGTGGCATGAAAAACCGCAGCGGAATTATAAATGGTTATCTGTGCACCAAATGTTCCAGAGTTCTCCTTTATGCCACAAAGGATTAAGTAAAGAAAACTTATCCCGTTATAAAGATTTTTTTCTGTGGTTTACCACGCATCATCAGTGCAGATTTTCTGAAACTGCAAGGGCAAGAGCATCAGCAACACCAATATTATCGGTTCCGGCATCATTTGCAATCATCACCACGGAAGTTTCAAATTCAGGTATGTACATAATATATGAACGGTATCCAGCAGTAATTCCACCGTGTGCCCAGACTTCTCCCACACCCTCAATATTTCGTATAAAAACCCCAAGCCCCACACTCACGGAAGGAGCATGCACTGTTGTTAAAATCATACTTTCCTTTGTTTGGTTATTAAGTAGATTACCTCCGTAGAGAGACTCTGTCCAACTGAGCAGCTCATCAACGGAAGTAACCATGGCACCGGCAGTCCAGCGCACAGTAGGATGAAGTACTCCCGTAAGATTGACACCTGTTTCGCTGAATCCCGGCACAATAACATCTGTCATAGGAGGTTCACCCTCGAGAACTGTAACTGAAAGTGAAAGAGGATCTATCACTCTGGAGGTAATAGCCTCTGAAGCTGGTTCTCCCGTCACATCTTCGATAATTGAACCTAAAACATGAAAATTCGAGTTGCAGTACTCGACAGCCATCCCCGGATCAAAAACCGGATCATGAGAAAATGAAACTGCAAGAAGCTCTTCCGGAGTGAATGGAATCTCAGGATCCTGAGATGCAGAGTGCATGAATTCGGTATCATCTATTATATCAAATAACCCACTGGTATGATTCAGCAGATTTTTAACTGTAATAATATCACCATTTGGTGCACCGGAAACATACATATCAATTGTGTCTTCCAGTGCCAGAGACCCTTCTTCCATAAGTTTCAATACAGTTGCAGTAGTAAATGTTTTGGTGACGCTGGCAATACGAAACAAATCAGTTGTGGATATTTCATCTCCCGATTCTCCGTAGCCCATTCCATGCGTCCATCGACCGCATTCCGGACTTGAAACTCCGGCAACCATGCCACGACCTGCGTAGTCTTCCATAACTTCTATCAATCGTATTTCAAGCGCTTGACACTTCTCCTCATTACCACCATCGATTTCGCCATCACCATCTGAGGCACTATCTGGATCCTGCAGAACATCTGAAATTCCAGAATCTTCGTTGATATTATTGACATCCTTATCATGATCGCTACATGAGAAAACACCTGAAAAAGTGAATAAGACTATTGAAATTTTCCATATAATTTTTGATAAAATAAGTAAAACCTTGAAGCCAGCAGACTTATCAACATCATTCATTGAACACATTTTTGTTCCTCCGGTTCAGGATTTTTTTTGACACCGTTCATTTTGCCTATTCCTGTAACACCATACAGTTCCTTCAGGATTTAACAAGAAAGTTTCAATATAGTCTTACATCGATTTAATCAGGCATGGTGAATCTATAAAAAAAATGAAAACCTTTTAGAATTGCTGGATGTTTAATGTCAAACATAATGCAAAATTCTCATTCCAACCCTGTTTGTTGAATATAGAGAGTTCAGTTACGGACAGAGTACCAGATATTTGAACCATAAACACCTTCCTCATCAACCAGGACATGAACAAAATACATCGTGTTGCCATCCGGTGAAATAGTCGGTTCACCAACATATCCCGTGAATAGAAGTTCAGGTTCAGACCATGCACCGTTTTCGTAAACACTTTGATAAATACCATTTGGTCCGTCCCGATTTGAAACAAAGTACATTTTATCCGGCTCAGAAACACCAAAATTTGGCTGTCCTTCCCATTGTGCAGTATTCAATGGTGGCCCGGGATTTATTGGATTTTCCCAGGTCTGACCATTCCGCAGTGAAAACCAGATGTCAATCCCCCCTTCTCCACCGGGACGATCAGATGAAAAGTAAAGAATAGAACCTGTGCTATCAAGACCATGCTCTCCATCGATATAAATTGAGTTAAGGGAAACCCCGGGATTCACAGGTAAACCGGGAACACCATCATTGACGGGAGCGATATACATATCAAGAAAGTCATTAACAATCGGATTCTCCTGAAAACCCAGATTTTCATTCCTTGTCGAATGAAAAATAACTTCTGAACCATCTGGAGTAAAACTCAAAGCACCATCAACAGAGCCTCCGTTACCTCCATTCAGATCATAAAACCGTGGAGTCGTAAAATTTCCAGGCCCCTCACCTGTCAAGTCAGCCCAGTATGTCCCCGTGTGTATATGCAATAACTGTTCATTGTTTCCTTCAACAACCGGAGACCAGAAAAAATACAGTGTTTTTCCGTCGTTACTTAGGGAAATTGCATCATTTGGACATGCATCAGTTACCGGGCTGGAAACTTTTACAGGCTCACTCCAGTCTGGAGAAACAACAACTGGTGCTTCAAAATAAGGAATACGGCCCGATCCTGGTTCATACTGACATGCTGGGCGAATACTTCCGTGACCAAATTCCAAAAGTGTAATATTTGCAACGAGTTCACCAATAATGCCTGCCAGTGAAAATACTATGTCCATCTCACCACGCTCTTCTGTTTCCACTGTAAAAAGTGCCTGACCGGAACCGTCAGTAGTTAAACTAACTGGGAATACTGCATCATTATCAGATGTGATATTTCCGGAGACAATGACACCGGTGGAATCATAAAGAATCATTTTGAACGGAAAAGAACCGGAATCCCAAACATATTCAGGTTCTCCGGCGGGTTCAACGAGAATAATTATTTCATGAGTAATCTGCACATCCTCCAGGTTTACGGAATCTCCTTCAAAAGGAGTGGCTACCACTGCAAGTGTATGCTCGCCTGTATGATTTCCATAAATTTCAAAAACTGCTTTACCCTGAGAATCTGTTGATACTGTTGACTCCAGCACTGAAACAAGTGTCCCGTCGGGGGTAAGGCTTACAGTTACACCCTCAATCGGATTTTCAGAAGGGTCATTTATTGTGACGGTAACCGTTGAATGAAACTTTTCAGTTATTGAATCGTAAAATGCCGGTGTTTTCTCAACCATCGAATTTTCAATTGAAACCGCTCCGACAGGTTCAGTATTTTTATCATTATCACATCCCAATAACTGAAGAAGAAACAATGGAATAATGATGAATAATTGAAAAGTATTAAATTCAGCGGACATAAATTTTCTCCAATTGGTAAACCCTACCATTTTCTGATTGAATATTTATGGTTTTAGTCTTCAATTGATACAAGTCAAGTTGCACGAAATAACCTGAATAATAATTGAGAAAATATTAAAAAGCTAGCTATCAAAATCGTAAGAGATACTAACCGCATTTCCTGAATTTTGCCAAGACCCTTTTCTCTAACCTTGCCCTTTATTCCGCTGATTAAGGTGCCAATTTTTCTCTAGTAATTAGTATCGATGTGGAGTTTTCGCCCAGGGCGATGTGGTGCTGGATAGAGGCTCCGGTGATTTGAGCGAGGGGGAGGCTGTATTGAAGGAGTGGGTCCTGGTCCCTGAAGCGGTCGAGAATCCCTTTGTCGTTGAGCGTCTTGATGACGGCAGCGGAGATCTGCTCGGAGAGCTTTTTTCTCCTCGTCTTTTGGGCTTGCTGGCCTTGATGAAGGCAGGTGAGTCGGTTTGCGGTAGATACCATCACGATTTTGCTTTAATTCTCCATTTTGTCCAAGGCAATTCCCAGTTCAAACCATGACATGGCAAGAGGAAGAACCCAAGTACAGAAGCTTCAATATTTTTTTTTTGCAGCATGCGCCACAAGTATCTGGACAAGAAAGATTATGACTATCGGAAAATCCGCCTGTTTTTTCATCCGGTACTTCATAATTTTCTTTAATGGAACGAACTTTTCGTGTGACTGACATGAAGCGGGATTTAGCATCAGGCAGGAAATAGATACAATTTTAATTATTTTCAGGTTCACACTATTTTTTGTATTGAGTGTAATAGATCTTTAAAATCAATTAGATTGACTTTCTTTTAGTTCAAGTTCTTTGATTTGCTTTTCGTATGCATTTATTGTGCTTTGAGTAACGGGATCAGTAAAAGGTAAATTTGTGAATTCATCCAGTTTATATGGCTGTGTTTGAAAACTTCCAGTCCAATCCTTAAGTAGCGGGCCCTTACCAAATGCTGAAACACCAGATAAATATCCTGATAATTTAGTAATTTTATAGGGCCCAGCTATTGCTAAATCCCTGAAGACAATACCATAAAATATAAATTCCGCCTGAGTTTCTCCTTCTCCCAGTTGAACTGCAATATTGGAATAGGCTATTGGATTTTTACCATCTGAATCATATAAAAGAGCTGTTAAAATGTACTTACCTGCTTTCCTTACATTCAATCCTGCTGTTAATTTCAATGAACCATCAACTATTTCATCCCGCATATTTCCTGTAAACTCCGCCGGAGGAAATCTAGTATAGTGCACCAGGATTTCACTAACAGATGGATTTTCACCTTCAATCTGCCATTTCACAGAGAACTTCAGGTATCCATCGAAAAAATCAGGGATAAATTTAGAAGGAATAAAATTACCAACATACTGACTATCACCAGGAAATCGGGGAGAATATTCCCCCATATTAGTTGTTGTAAGAAGCTCAAACACTCCCTGTTCATTATTTTTAGAAACTGAAACATCGGATAAAACTGCTTTTAATGGTTTTTTTGATTTTTCTCCGCGGTAAACAGCAAGGCGTATTTCTATTTTTTCATCCTCCATGAAGCTAAACCTGTCTGTTTCAAAACGGAAATATATTCTTTCTTCCGGATCGTCGCTGAATTGACCATCAGCAGAATCTGCACGAGTAGTAAATGGAGCTGTAACAGCATGAAATCTATTTGGCTTTAAAATATCAACCATATCACTCGTAAGTTTAAAAGTTGATAGCCCATATCGTCTGGATTTTTTATATAAATTTAGCAGCCGTTTTACTGATTTACTATTTCCATAAACATTATCATCAGTTACAACTCCAGCAAGTCCATTGTCTGCACCATCAGGTAATTTAACCATTTGGGGAGAAGACTTTATGCCATGATGCTGTCTATCAAATGAAGTCATACTTTCATGGTTTGTATTTACGTCAATTTTTTTATTATTTTTGTCTTTTTTACTCGATCCATAGATCATTAACACAAGTACGATAATAGCAGCAACAGCCCCAATCCATATTATCAGATATTTTTTTACATTTTTATTAGAATGATTTGTTTGTTTCATTTTCAATATCCGATTTAGTTTATAATACGGGGAGATTTAGAAGGAAAGATTATAATAATCATTCCTTATGGAGGAACTGTTCCCCAGGCATTCAAATATTTATATCCATCGGAGTGGAACATATCATTAAGACCTTCATAACATCCACCACGGCGATTTACACTCGTGTAGTTTGTCCAGTATCCATAACCTGATGGGTTGCAAGCATTGGATGAACCGGTAACTGTTTTAAATCCGGCAGACGAGTGATATGCAAGAACACCATCATGTCCACCATTAAATATATCAGACATAAATCCGTTAACCAGGGATACAACACCATTCCATGCTTCAACACCACCACAATATGGAGATGCAATAACCCACATCCACCAACTGCAGCTATCGGCGTATTCGAGAGGTTTCCAGTTACCAGAAGCTGTAACAACTGGAACACCACTTGTCTGGTTGTGATCAAACATATTTCGAGCTGCAGAAGTTGTAAGATCCGCATCCAGTGGGAGTAGTACTTTGAAATAGGCAGCAAGATCTTTAATATACCAGGGAAGAGCACTTGCTATATTTGCTATTTCACTACCACCCTGAGCCCCGGAGATTGCTGTCAAACTTGCGATATTATATCTACCTGGATTTTCTGCTAAAATTCTTGTAACCATCAGGCAGCCAGCACTATGGCAAACCACATGACAGGGGAGATCCGGACCTTTACATGCTATATCAAGATTTCCCATTACACCGGCGATACCACTGGAAATTCTCTGAGTTGAATCCCACGCCAGCCAGATTGGCTGAGGACCTTTTGCACTATAATTCCAAGCGCTGTAACCCCATCCGTAAATCGGACCACTTCCACCGGCATTACGTCCATGGATATAAATAGTTGCCATTACTCCACGTAAACGGCTCTGACTACCCCATAGTTCAACGGGAGGACCACTATATGGCGTATGGTAAAGGTTTCCTTCCCATATAAAAGCTTGAGTACCATAAGGAGGAGTTGCCACATAACAATTGGCAGAATCATAGGAACCTATTACACAAGCTGGACTGGAAACCAGTGGCTGATAATAGAATGCATTTCCCCAGATAAAAGCACCTGCACTTCCAGAAGGGGCAGTACCAACATAACAAATTGCTTTTGTAAGAAGCCAGGTACCAACTTTTATACCCTGACTACAGGTGGAATAATTGGAATAATAATACCAGTTCATACCTGATACAAAAGCATTAACGGAATCATAAGGTACTGCGCTTTTATAGCAGTTCGCACCATCGTATGAACCCACGGGACAATACTTCCGTACAGGGGATGTATAAAGATTGTTATTATAAACAAATCCAGTTAGTCCAGATGGCACAGCTGCTACAAAGCAGTTCGCACCATCATACCAAGAACCTGCAATCGGACACCTGGGATCACGGTACGGCGGATCCTCGGGTATAAATTCTTCACCTTCAGCAATACAAACATTCAAATAACTGCTTGGAGATGAATCGAATTCACTATCCGCCGGTAAAGGAGTTGAAGGAGATGAAGGACAGTATGATACTTCCAGAAATGCCTCATCGGAGGGATACACACTGCGCTCAACTTCTGCCTCTTCATAGAAGTCAGGCTCCTCATAATAAAGAGGTTCTGAAGGCATCGCTTCAAGATAAACTGTATCTCTGACGATTGCTGATGAAATACCAGGAATGAATAATACCGATGACAACAGCATACATGAAAAAAATGTTTTTAAGTTGTGTTTCATGGCTGGCTCCTTTTTCCCATTTTTTATTTGTAATCTTTTTTACACTTTTTTGCAAATAATAAATTGAATATTTTTTCACTTTTCCAATAGATTTTCAACGTTTAATGTTTGTTTTGCAGACTATGCAAATTATAAACAGCATAAGATATTTATAAAACACAAACCAGCAATAAATAAAACCACATATTGTATTGATATTTTTGTATTTTTTAAAATTTAATGATTATTTAAATTTGTTTTTTGAGCAATACCATGGAGCCTACTTTCCCAGAAAGAATAGACATCGGGGTCTTTACCGGACAACCTGAAAAAGCAGGTCATGAGTTGCCCCAATTCCCCCCCAGGTTAGTTTTTTCAGTATAAAATTACTGGCATTATAATTTATAATTCCTTGACTTTTTATCAATTCAGCCCCATATATTTCACTGTAACTCTCGGGGGCGAAACGGTTTCGACGGGGGTTTGGAAAGCTTGAGTGGCGTTCGAGGTCTCCGCATGGCCCTCGTTAAACAGGCGGAAAATTTTCAATTGCCGAAGATAATTCTTTAGCACTCGCTGCTTAATTGCGAGCGTCTCCCTCGGGGCTCTGCCGGTGGCACCGGGAGGGGGCGTCATCAATGCCGGCTGGTTTCCCCCACGTCATATAACGGGAAATAAGATTAATATGGCTCGTCATATTAAAAGTCTGTCTCTGGACGTTTGGTGTGACTAAATTAAATCAGTGACTATAACGTAGAAGCTCCTGTGGACCACCTTCGGACCCGGGTTCGACTCCCGGCGCCTCCACTATTTTATCATTGCGGATTGGGGATTGCGGACGGCGGAACTTTGACCGGTTCTGCACCCGGGCTATCAATATTGAACCCGCCACTACTTGGGGCAGGCTATACCAGCTGCCCGCTGGATTCCCCGCCTTGGAAGTACCGGAGAGCAGCATACTGGCCGCCGGCACCGCCGATCCTCTGGCCGATACCAGAACCCAGAACGCCATCGAGCTGCCAGAAAATGGAATGCCCCGCCCGGAAGGCGACTGGGATCTTGTTCATGGTGAGCTGATGATCTTCGCCAATCCCGGCTTTGATCTGCCGCCCATCGATCGGCTGGAGGCATTTGATCCCAATGGCCGCTGTGTTTATACGCGGGTTCTGGTGGCGGTGGAGGTCAACGATTTGATCCGGCCTGCTTGGTTGTACCACTACAACCCCGGTCATGATGCGGAGCGGATCACCTCTGGCAAATGGAGGTGAAAGTGCAGAAATGGTATTTTTGCAAAATGGGGTTGACAAACATCTCGCATATTCGTATATTATGCAGAAATAACATTACAGCATATTGTAAGGTGAATAAATGAAGATGAAAATAAAAAAGCTGGCAACCGTGCAGATGGGATGCTCGTTCAGGTCCCGTCTCGAAGCCTCTGAAGGTGGCGGAGTTGCAGTTATCCAGATGAAGGATCTTCTGGATGACAACACGGTCGG
>JAFGWM010000077.1 GCA_016937155.1 Deltaproteobacteria bacterium | reverse complement strand
TTAAAAATAATTGTAGACAACTCTAACATAATGGGCTATATCTAACAAGTAGAGATTGTGACATCTTCTCCTTCAATTGTCATAGTGATGAACCTCCATGCGTAGACCCCCGGAATAATCCGGGGGTTTTTTTTATCCTTTAACACCCCCTGCGGTAAGTCCACCCACCAGATGTTTTTGAAGTACGTAAAACAGCACCATAATGGGAATACTGACTATTACACTTCCAGCGGCAAATTTACCCCAGGAAGTACTGTGTGAACCAACATAGTGTTGCAGCATCACTGGGAGAGTGTAGGCAGTTTCCTCATTCAGGAAGGTTTCAGCTAAAATGTATTCATTCCATGCAGTCATGAAACTGAAGAGAGCTGTTACAGCAAGTGCAGGTTTACTTAATGGCAAAACAACTCTCCAGAACATGGAAAATCTTGTGGCACCATCAATCCAAGCTGCCTCTTCAAGCTCCCGGGGAATTGTGTCAAAGTATCCTTTCAGCATCCATACACAAAAAGGAATAGCAGTGGTACTGTATACAAGTATCAGTCCTGAAATTGAATTTAAAAGCCCCAGTTTATCAAGAATTACATACAGAGGAATCATTATCAGAGTGGCGGGGAACATCTGAACCACCAGAAACATAGTCAGTCCTATCTGTCTACCAGCAAATCTGAATCTTGAAAAACTGTATGCTGCTGTGGACGCCAGAAACATTCCCGCAAGGGTAGTAATCATTGAAACGACAAGACTGTTGAGAAACTGACGGGCAAAAAGGGCTCTTCCTGCACTGTCAGTGCTTGTGACCACATCCTTGTAGTGTTTCATTGTTATTTCCGACGGAACAGGGTTCAGGCTCCTGGAAAAATTATCTCCAGGAGTTATACTTTTACGAACCACAAGCATTACCGGGTAAAGTGTCAGAATTGTGAAAACAATGAGAAACAGATGTGTCAGTATCATTCGCATTCTGGAGTTTTTGTTCATTATATATCCTCCGCTGCTCTTGTGATTTTATTTGCGGCTTTGGTATAAAGGTACAGAATAACAAAAATTAGAGAAGCATAGGCTGCGGCAAGACCATATCTTTCCCCTCTTTTAAATGCCCACTGGTATGCTTCTGTTATTAATATATCAGTAGCTCCTCCGGGTTCTCCCCCGCTGACCAGATAAATGATATTAAACATGTTGAATGTCCAAATGGAACCCAGAACTATTGCAGGGAAAAGAGCAGGGCGTAAAAGTGGAAGAGTGATCATCCGGAATTGTTGCCATTTTGATGCTCCATCCACCTGAGCAGCTTCATAAAGTGAAGCAGGAATGGATTGAAGAGCTCCAAGTGAAACAACCATCATAAAAGGGAAGCCCAGCCATGTATTTGTGATTACGTTAGCCATGAACGCCGGCCAGAAACTGGAGAACCAACTGATTGAACCAATTCCAATATTGTCCAGCAGAATATTAAGGGCACCATACTGTTGCTGGAACATTCCTTTCCACATCAGTGCAGTGATATAGTTTGGCATTGCCCATGGGATTATTAAAAGGACTCTATAGATTCCCTTCATTTTAAGTAATGGATCTTTCAGCAGCAGAGCAATACCAAGCCCGATTCCAACATGTAAAAATACATTTACGGATGTCCAGAGTATTGTAACACCCAGAGTAAACCAGAAATTCAACGGATTTGTTATACTGCTTCCGCCACCGCTGAGTATCTCAATGAAATTGGAAATTCCAACAAACTGAAATTGTCCACGACAGTGGTTGAAGAAACCCAGAGCAAGACCTGCAGCGAACGGTATCAGTACAAGAACCATCATCCCTGCCATAGCAGGAAAAATATATGTATAGGCCATTTTAAAATCTTTAATGGCACGAAAGAATCTTTTCCCATGGCCTGTGAACCAGGAAAGTGAAAGGAGGAAAGAAACTGAAAACACAATAATCCATGCTACGGGGAAGTACCCTCTTGAAAATCCCTTTAATCCCAGAGATAGATATTGAAAAGCACCAAAGTCGGGGTTCAGTCTATAGGCTGATACTCCCAGACCCCAGACAATTCCGAAAAGTAATGTGCCCCAGAGAGGTCCGAAGGGATCTTTTAAAAATGCTGCAAGTAAAATAGCCAAAGTAAGGGCAAGTACCAGAGAAAGCCATGGAATAGATGGTCCTCGGGATGTTAGTGGCATAAAAACAACAGTAACCTGATTCCTACTGGTTTTTTCACCCAGAAGAATTACGGGGGGTTTGCCAGGGGAGGTCTCAAATTTTTTAAAGTACTTTCCGGTTGTTATTACCTGTGAGCCAATGTCGTGTATTTTTCTTGTTAGAGCTATTATTCTCTTATTATTTGATTTTTCAGCATATTTTGATAGTGGCCCTGAAAACTGTCTTTGGGGATTAGCCTTATCAAATCCTGAAATAAAACTGAATGAAGGTAATTTTCCATTATATGTGGTTTTGTAATTGATGATATAAAATCCAGCAAGCCCTTCTGAATCAGGACTTTTTCCACTGTAGGCATTCACCATATGTCTCATTGCGTTTTGGGTGGCGTTATTTTCCAGAAATCTGTTCTGAACTCTCATCACAACGTAAAGACCAGAAAACAACAGAATTGAAACAGACATCAGAGTAAAAGCTATAATTTTTCGCTGTTTTCCGGGAATAGGACAGTAGAACTTCATTTTCCCCTCCTGAGACATGCACCAAGGTATTTGTCCGTTTCCCATGCAGCTTCCTTCAAAGCTTTTTCAGGGGATACATTTCTTCGAATTATTGCGCTGAGTGCTTTTGTATAAGGTGGCCACATTATTCTGGCCTGAGCGCTTCCAGGCATAATTATAGCGTTTCTGGCAACTTTCAGGAATTCCTCAAAATGGAATTTATTGTATGCACATCCTGAGTCTGATGAGCATAAAGCTTTAAGTTTTTGAGACACTGTTTTCAGCACAGGGAGCTGGCCGGCTTTTTTTGCCCTTATTTCCGAACTGAACTCACCTGTGAGAAATCTGATAGCCCGGAAGGCAGCGAGAGGGTTTTCACTTTTAGAACTCAGATACATACCCTCTATTGTAAGGAATGGTGAAGCCGGAGCTGAATCACCTTCAGGAAGTGATGTGACACCAATTTTGATTTTATTAAGATCAAGTTGACTCATGAACCAGGGACCTGAAATGACCATAGCGATTTCACCCCGATTGAAAAGGTCACTCATAAGAGGATATGTCAGTTCTGGAGGGCATACAGCATTTTTGTGATCCCCTGCCAAATCCCAGGCCATTTTAGCTGCTCTGATTCCCTGATGAGAAGTGATATTAATCTTGCCATCCTGAGTTACAAATCTTCCGTTGACCGAATGAAGCCAGGGGGCATGATGGTATGCATCATCTGCCAGATATCCAAGGCCATAACAGTTGGAATCGTTTTTCCACTTACAGTTTCCGGTATATGATTTGGCCAGTTTTACAAAATTTTTAAAATTCCACTGACCTTTGTCCTGTAGCATTTTTATTTCTTTTCCAGGATTTCTGCCATCAGGAAGAACGCGGTAGTATAGTGCAAGATTTTTAGCTGTAAGGGGAATTCCGTACAGCCTGTTCTCAGAAATAAATGCATCAATAGTTTTTTCAGGAAAGAAGTTATTAAGCAAATTTCCATCCGCCCAGAAATCCAGAGGAGCCAGAAGACCCTTGAGTTTCCAGTCTTCAAGTCGATCATGCCCGTATATGAAAATATCAGGACCCTGTCCCCGTGGAAGGGAGTTTGTAAGTTTATCCGGGAGATTATTGAAACTGACACTCAGTACTTCTATCTGAAATCCTCCGTTAAGGCTGGGATCGCTGTTATACCGAGAGATTACTTCTTTAAGTGCATCAGCTTCTTTCCCAATGTAGGAGTGCCACAACACTATCCGGGAGGATCTGTTTTTTACAGCACTGAATCTTAGGTAGCTCTGAAGACCTGTAAGCAGCACAACAACTGCAATTACAACTGATAGAGGTCCCCATTTTTTCAAAGTATCCATCATGCCCTCCTGAGAGAATCGCCCATGGAATCTGCAGCAAAAATATGGATTTTATCTGGAGGGAATTTCAACATTACTTTGTCACCCACAGCAATTTTGAAGGTAGGTTCAAAACCAGCCATGATTGATGCAGAGTCTGTGTTAAATGTAACAAGAATTTCAGCTCCAAGGGGTTCAACTATTTCCGCGGTTCCCTCGATTACGCCATCCTCTTTCTTTTCTACATGCATGACATCTTCAGGTCTAATACCCAGTGTAACTTTCTGGTGATTTTCAGTATTAAAATTATCCGGTATTTTTATGGAAAAAGATTCACTGGAAAGTTTTCCATTTTCAACTTTACAGTCGACAAAATTCATTGTTGGAGATCCTATAAATCCGGCAACAAACCTATTTGCAGGTTTATGATAAAGTTCCAGTGGCTGACCTTTTTGACGGATAATTCCCTTTTCCATAACAACAATATTGTCTGCAAGAGTCATTGCTTCAACCTGATCATGGGTTACATATACAATTGTTGTCTTAATCGTCTGGTGAAGCTTTGCAATTTCCCGTCTCATCTCCCCCCTGAGTTTTGCATCAAGATTGGAAAGAGGTTCGTCAAAAAGAAAGACACTGGGACGCCTTACTATAGCTCTTCCCATGGCAACTCTCTGACGCTGGCCACCGCTGAGAGCTTTTGGTTTTCTATCCAGATATTCATTTAAAGAGAGCATTGTAGCAACTTCATCAACTCTAGCGGCAATTTCCTTTTGTGGAATTTTTCTCAACTTCAGCCCAAAAGCCATGTTTTCCCTTACAGTCATATGGGGATAGAGTGCATAACTCTGGAAAACCATGGCAATATCCCTGTCTCTGGGAAGAACATTGTTTACCTTTCGTTCGCCAATCAGCAGATCACCGGAAGTGACTTCTTCAAGTCCTGCAATCATTCTGAGTGTAGTTGATTTTCCGCATCCGCTGGGACCCACAAGCACAGTGAACCTTCCATCTTCAATTTCAAGATCAAGCTCAGGAACAACTGTAACTTCCCCATACGACTTAACTACTTTTTTAAAAACTACTTTTGCCATGTTACTCCTTAATTTCAACCAAGGATAATATAGATAATGGTTATCACTCTAATTTAATACTTCTGTTATGTCCATGCAAAACCCTTTAGGAAATTTTAGTATACTGAGTTACTTCCGAAATCCGGTTAATGATTTAAAAAAAACAGCCGAAAGTATGTTTCGTGGGATAAGACAGTAATAGTTAATTATGCAGAATAAACCGGAAAATAATTATGAGCACAATTACCAGAGCAATTGTAACATCTGATGTCACTGAAAATGTCGTTTTAGCTACCGCAACACTTCTTGGAAAAAGTGTCAGGGTTTACTGCAGTGAAAGAAATGCTGATGAATTCCAGTCCCGAAAAATGAAGGTGGATGTTTTAAAACCAGGTCAGGCACCGGCAATTTTAAGAAATCATATTCAAATGAATTTTGAAGGAAAGGAAACTGAATTACTGTTGCTTGTAACCCCTTTGAAACCACAGAATAATGTTCTGGAAGCTTCAGTTCTGGAAACTGAAACAGTTTTAAGGTTTGGAGCAAGAAATTTTGATAGAGTAGTATGTATAACAAATGAGGAAGAGTTGACTGAAATAATTCCAATGATTCTTTCTGATACAATTTCTATCAGAAAAAGGCAGGCACTTGCCAGTGGAGCATTTCGGCTGCTTTCAGAACATGATTCCAGAACAGCCAGTTTTATTTTAAGTTTAATGAAAGATCCTCAGGAAATAATTTATGAGTCTGAGAAAGCAGAAGATAAGCCTGAGGATAATTCTCATGATATATCTAAGGAAAAATCAGAAGAAATTAAAATATCTGAAAGTGTTGAATCAGAACATCCGGCAGAAATTTCTGATCCTATGATACATATAGAGCAAAAACCGAAAACTGATTTACACACAAAGAAAACCAGTTTGCTGGATATAGATGCCAGTCTTGCCCTTGATGAGGAAGGCAAAAACGTCTACAGACATGAAACAGGTGAGAGTGACGTTCTTTTTCCTGATGCCTACATACCTGGTTCATCTGATACTGTTTTAAATGATGACAGTGATTTTGAGGATGTTTATAATTCCTTTTCTGAAAATTCCTCTTCTGAAAAAGATAACTCTGAACAAAAGTTAACTGAAAATGAATTTCAACCTGACTTCAGCGTTGTCAGGTCGAGAAAAACAGGTTTGACAATAGGGCTTTTTGGCCTGTTTATAATTATTGGTGCTATTGCTTATTACTGGTTTGGCCGGGATTCTGACTCAGAGATGAATGTTTCAAAGGAAAAAAATATTGTGGTCACCCCGAAAAAGGAAAAAACAATAGGGGACAGCCAGATTAATGTGAAAAAACAACTCCCCAAAGTTGAAAAACCAAAAACAGTTAAAAAGGATAATAAACAGCCGGTGTTAAGTGCCGGAGAAGGGATACCAACCGAGAATCTCCTTGTAAAACATGCTCTTTCAAAACACAGAGATGATGGAATTGAAAACAGTGGCTGCCCGCAATGTGTAAGAGATGGCTTGAATGCACTCTCAAGATCAAAGTATTCTGAGGCTGTTAAAATGTTCAGTTACAGTATCAGTAAAAAGGAAGAGGACAGTTATACCATGGCACTTCTGTCTCTGGCTTATCATGCATCAAAAAAGGACGAACTAGCACTGTCAACAGTTGAAAAAGTATTAAAATTGAATCCTGAAAACAGCTGGGCTCTCTTGGTGGCTGGGAGTACATGGCAGTTGAGAGGTAAGTATAAAAAAGCAATCCCGTATTTTGAAATGTTTCTGAAAACCGCTGATAAAAAGGATCCTTTCTATAAGGATATTGAAAGAGTTTTGCGCAGATTAAAATAAGTGAATTGGATGGTATTTATTTACTGAGAGGATAAGGAAATTTATTTCAGCAGGTATTTTTTGAAAGCCTCAAAATTGTAGGGTCTTCCAAGGAAGTCACTGACCATATCAGCAGCGTCCCTGCTGCCACCTTTTGCAAGTACCTTGTCTCTATACAGTTTTGCGGTGTCAGTGTTCATCAATCCATCTTTTGTAAATTTTGTAAAAAGGTCTTTAGCTATAACAAGAGACCACATGTAAGTATAGTACTGGGAAGAATAGCCCACAAGATGACCGAAGTTTGCATAAGTGGCAGTTTTTGGAAGATAATCCCACGGACTGTATTTTTTCTGAACATTCCTGAGAATTTTCATCAGATCCGGTTTTCCCGGTATTCTGTCATGATAAGTATGGCTGAGAGCTGCATAAAACATCTGCCTCATAATATGAACTCCTTTTCCGAATTCATTGGCTTTTTTCATTTTTTCCACCAACTCTTTGGAAATTGGTTTTTTTGTTTTATTATGAAAAGCAAATTTACTGAGAACATCTGTATCCCATGCCCATTCCTCCATCATTTGGGAAGGAGCTTCAACAAAATCCCACTCACAGTTTATCCCTGACTGATTTATCCATTTATGATTCCCACTGAACAACTGATGCATAAGGTGGCCAAACTCGTGAAAAAATGTTGTCACCTGACCGTGTTCCATGAGTGCTACACCATCAGCATGTTTTGAAGGATCCGGAAAATTTGTAACCAAAGCTGCACTGGGAAGCTGGATTCCTGAAACTCCGCTGTAAATGGGGAATTCGGCTGCATGACCGTATTTCCCATCTCTTGAATGCATATCAAGGTAAAATCTTGCGATTATTCTGCCGTTTTCCATAATATTGTAAGCTTCAACACTTTTATGCCACACTTTTGCGTTTTCAACTTTCAGGAATTTTACTCCATACATTTTTTGGGCTGTATCAAGAACACCCTGTTTTACACTGTTAAAATTGAAATGGGCTCTTACTTCCTGAGGATTAACGCCATATTTTTCAGACTGAATTTTTTGTACATAATAAAAACGATCATAGACACCAACATTTCTGGCTCTTCGGTTATCCTTCTTTTTCCTCGTAAGAAGAGCTTTTAAATCTTCTTTCATGCGTTTTCTGGAAATATCAGCTACTTTATCAATAAAATCCTTAACAGCCTTGGATGTTTTAACCATTTTATCCTCAGCCATGTACTGTGACCAGGAAGAATATCCCAGAATTGTGGCATACTGATTTCTGAGAGTTAGTATTTCCTGAAGGACTTTTTCATTTGCAGGATATCCCCTGCTAAGAAATTTTGTGTAGAGGTTCTTTCGTAGTTTCTCACTGATTGCATATTTTTGAACAGGAAAGAAATCAGGATAGTCAGTGGAAATAATCAAATTACCTTTTTTGTCTGTTTTTCTCGATTTGATGAAATCCTCAGGAAGTCCTTTAAGTTCAGATTTTTTTACAGATACAGTTTTTTTGTCACCCCTCAGATTTTTTCCATATTCCTGAGAAAGTTTTACTATTTTGCCTTCAATGAGTGCAAGTTGTGAACGGGTTTTTTCATCTCTATCAACACCGCTGCGTTTGTAATCCAGAAGAATCCGGCTTCTGAACCTTTTGGATAATGGATCCAGTGAATTTTCCGGTGTACTTTTAAGTGTTTTATAAACAGCCTGATTCAGTTTTAAATTACTGGCAAATTTTTTGGCTTTTTGTTCGCATTTTTCTGCTGCTTCACGGACTTTTTTATTTTCATGAGCATTAGCTATGAGTTCAGCTGCAGGAAGAATTCTGTCCATCTCAATCAGAAGTTCATTCATTACATCAAGTGCTTTAACTTTACCATCAAGAGTATTTCCTTCGAGTACTTTCTGATGTGTTTGAGCTATACCTAAATGACTGGAGCAGGCCTTTTCCACTTCAGCAACAGTATTCCATATTTCGGGCTCTATAATTATTGATTTTTTAACTTCAGTTTGCTTTTTGTTTTCAACTTCTGGTGTTTTCTTTTGATCTCCAGAAGTGTTTACAATTTTATTTTCAGTTGTTTTCTGTCCAGATCCTTTGGAGGAATTATTACATCCGCCTAAAGCAAGAACCATAAAATAAACTATGAATTTTTTCATGGGATTTCCTTTCCTGAGAATTAGTTCTCCTTTATGAGCTCAGAGTTATATCATTCACAATGAAATTTACAATGGTATGCCTGAAGAAGTGATTAATCATAAAACAATAAAACACCTTTTCCGAAAGCTTTTTACAAAATTGTCTTAAAGGATTAGAGTCCGGTTTGATATGACTGGTAATTCTAAATTTAAAAAATTTCTAATCCACATGGATCGATATTTTGTACTGGGATTGAGTATTTTACTTCTGGCTTTTTCAGTTAGATTCATTATCGGTTCGTGGCAGTTCAAATCCAGACTGATTTCTAAAAATCCGGATCTTTTTAAATCCGGGGAAATTGTAAAAATTGAAAAAGTAGTGGATGCTGATGAGATGTCTGTATCAAATAAAGCTGGCAAGCGGACCTTGGTTAGGCTTCTTGGTATAAAATCTTTTGATCCATTCGCCGGAGCATTTTTATTTCCCCGTTTTGGTGAGCAGTGTTTCAATTTTATTAAATCAAATTATGAGGGGAAAAAAGCAAAAATAATTCTGATGGAGAAAGCTAAGGACAAAAGGGGACGCCTTCTTGCGTATGTTCACGTGGATTCTGGCAGGGAGACTGAAAAATATTCAGTCGATATTGCAAAAGAAATACTGAAGAGGGGTCTCACGATGGTTTACACAAGATATGAATTCAGCCGTGAGAAGGAATATCTTAAAATTGAGCATCAGGCAGTGAATTCAGGGTTGGGAATCTGGAGTCATGAGAAGTCCAGAAGTCTTGCCATATCATTGAAACAAATGTGGTATTCGGAGAGAAAAAGATGATTAAATATCTTTTTCATTTTTTAAGTTACGCAAGGGAAGGAGTCAGAAGACCATGGTTTGTAACTACATTTTTTCTGATTTCACTTATAATTTATAGTTCAACTGGTTTTTTATATTATGAATTGCCTGTAAAACCTGATCTTAAGTGGATTGATTCTCTCTGGTGGTCACTGGTAACAATGACGACAGTTGGATATGGTGATTATTTCCCATCCACGTTTGAAGGAAGAGTTTTTATCGGTGTGCCTACCATGCTTTTAGGAGTTGGTGTACTTGGTTATATGTTATCGCTGGCAGCTTCAAAGATTGTTGAATCAAAAATCAGAGAGATGAAGGGTATGAAACAGATAGTTTTTAAGAATCATATAATTATTTGTAACTATAATAATTTTGGGGAGACTATGAAGCTTGTCAGCGAAATCAGGCAGGATCTCAAAACAAAGAATTCCGATATTGTTCTTATTGATGAATCCTTGGAACAATTACCGGAAGAACTGTCTCAGTTGAGGGTTTTCTTTGTGAGAGGTGATCTTTCACGTGAGGCTACACTGATAAAGGCAAACTATAAGGAATCTTCAGGAATTATTATAAACGCAATCACCAGTGATATAAAAAATTCTGATTTGAGAAATCTCGCTATAGTACTTACTATTGAAAGAACTTCACCTGAATGTTTTACAGTTGTTCACTGTATAAATCCTGAAAATGAAATATTTTTTAAAAGAGCCGGATGCGATTCCATTGTTTCAATAAGCTCGTTATCATCCCAGATGATGATTCAGGAGGTTCTTGATCCTGGTGTTCACAGTGTAATAACTGAACTAACGAGTAATGAGTATGGAAATCAGATTTATATTATAAAACCTCCTGAAATAACCACTTTCGGTGAAATACGTGATAATGTAGAAGAAAAGGGCCTGGCAGTTATTGGAATCAGAAGAGATGAAAAGAATATATTTGCACCTCAGGGTTCTTTTAAACTGGATGAAAATGATCGATTAATTGTTGTTGGAAGTCATCGTCCATTTTACTAAAAACTTATCACAAAACTAAAAATTCTTAAAAGATACAAACACATACCGGAGGAAAGTTTTACCACAAAAGTACTCGCTGTATTTGCATATTAGGGAAAATCAGTTGCCCGGAGTGAATACCGGGCAACTGCACCTGAAAATTATTTTTCTTTTTCCGGCTTGGGTTTTACAGAATTCTTTGCGTCTGATTCAACCGTGGATTTTTCATCTGTCTTTTTTGTTTTACTGGTTTTCCCTGATTTTGATGAACCTTTTGAAGTTGTTTTTCCAGCTCTGGCAGATGACGATTTTTTATCTGTGGTTTTAGGAGCAGCTTTGATATCTGTTTTTTTATCTTCATTCACATCAACTTTTTCAGCGGTCTTCCTGGTTTCGACGGCTGAGTTTTCAGTGGATGTTTTTGAAGATTCTGTTGGTTTTCTCCTACTTTTTGCCTTTGCAGGAGTTTTTTTCGGACTTTCAATTTCAGCTGATTTTGAACTTTTCTCAGAATGCTTTGCTACTGATTCAGATACTGCTTTTTTCTTTTGAGAAGAATTTGTCTCAATCTTTTTAGAGTTATTTACTGGTAGAGCATCCAGAGGTTTAACCGGTAAGGAAGCGGGTGGTTGTTTCATTACCTGCTGATTATTCCTACCTGTTTCTTTTACAGGTGTTTTGGTTCGATCTTTGGATGCCTCTTTGGTAACTTTCCCCGGGGCGACTTTTTCAACTGTTTTTACTGGTTTAACTTTAGCACCGGCTTGTACTTCAGTTTTCTTAATCTTAGGTTTCTCCATCTTTGAATCAGTTTTCAAATTCTTTGCAGGAGATTTAGTATTTTTTCGATGTCTGCTCTTCGTTGATTTTTTAGTTTCCAGTTGTTTCTGTTCAGGTTCGGATTTTATACTGGAAGTTTCTCCAAGGCTGTATGAAGAACCGGTGTAGTCTATTTCATCAAGAGAAAAATCTTCTGATGCTGATTCTGTTGTTGATTCATCAAGTTCAATGGAATGAAGCTCTGGAAGTCTGGTATCATTTGAAAGATCCAGTCCTTCACCATTTTTTCCAAGTTGAATGGATGAAGAGGGTTCGGGAGTGCGGTTGTTCTTTTTGCTTTTTTTAGACCAGTTGTCATTATCCACATCCTCTTCATCAATAACAGCTACTTTGCCATTTTCCTTTTTCATTGCTTCGGCTACCGTATGACCTACAACCGGGTTGTCCCCAACACGGATCATTGGAACGCCTTTTTCAATTGCTTCCATTTCAAGGAGGGAGAGTCTGTTTTCAGCTTTATCAAGCTCTTTCCTCATATTTTCAATTTCTCTGGTTGCTGCAGCCTGCCCCTCACGGGCCTCACTGAGCGCATTATCCCTTTCCTCAACAAGGAACTCCAACTTAGATTTCTCTTTAGTATACTGCTGTCTTGCGTTTTCCAGTTGGGACTGATGGTTCCGTTTCTGTTCATCAAGTTTTCGATGTACCTCCGAAGCATTTTTGTCGACTCTGGATCTCTGGTCTTCAAAATTTTGGATTTGCTGCTCAAGTTCTTTAATTTTATTGTCTTTTTTATCATTATCTCTCCGGAAATCCCTAGCTTCCTCTTCTGTTTTTCTTAATTCAGCTTTGACTTTCCCAACGGAAAACCGGGATTCAAAAATTTCTTTTTCAGAAGCTTTTAGCTTTTGAGTGAGTTTAACTATCTCTTCACGTAATTCAGCATTCCTGTCTTCAAGTCTGGTGACTTCATTTTGTCTTTGCTGATCTGCCCCCGCAAGGCGACATTTTACAAAATCAAGTTCCTCGGCCAGTTTATTGATTTCTCCTTCATCCTGAGGTGCCTGAGGATCGTTGTCACACTGTACTTTTTTTGTAAAAAAACTGACTACACCAGCCAGTACATCTTCATCTGTTAACAGTTCTTCAAGGCTCAGATTTCTTGTAACAAGCCATTGTAGTACTTTTACTGACCATTGAGCCTGAAAAGGCAGATGTTCTTTCATTGTTTATTACCTCGTTAAAAAATTAATATGATGGAAATCAGAAAAAATGTTATATTCACAATCTGTCCTGCCGGGAAAATGCCCAGCTGATGGAATATTAATACCTGATGTTAATAAAAACAAGTATTTCAAAATAGAATTATGATTTTTCCACTGACTTTACAGAAAAAACTATGTTGTCGATGAGTCTGGTTTTACCAAGAAAAACAGCGGCAGCCAGAAGAATATTATCTGTTTCAGGAGAAGTATCCTCAAGGGTATCGGCATCAAGGCATTTTATGTAGTCAATCCTGCTGTCCGGTGCATTACTACGGATTTGGTTTATTATGTGTTTCTCAACTGAAACAGAATCAGTGGAAGTGTTCAACCGAAAAAATTTTCCTTCCTTCAGTGCTTCCTGAATAACAGGAGCCTGCTTTCTCTCATTTGCATTGAGATAGGAGTTCCGGGAACTCATGGCAAGACCATTTTTTTCCCTTACAGTTTCTCCAGAGATGATTTCAACTTCGAGATCCAGATCTTTCACCATTCTTTTAATAACAGCCAGTTGCTGGAAATCTTTTTTTCCGAACACTGCAATATCGGGATTGATTATGTTGAACAGTTTGAGAACCACTGTGGAAACTCCAGTAAAATGTGAAACACCACGGGAAGCTCCACAAAGAGGAAGGCTGATTCGGGTTACACTGACCTGGGTCTGAAAAGATTCACCGTATATTTCAGAAACCGAAGGAATAAAAACAGCAGCAACACCCTTTTCACGGAGAAGATTCAGGTCAGTTTCAATATCCACAGGGTATGTTTCCAGATCCTCGGTGGGGGAAAACTGCATCGGGTTGACAAATATTGATACAACAGTGAAATCACTTCTTGTAATGGAAATGTCCATAAGAGATAGATGTCCCTGATGCAAATATCCCATGGTTGGTACAAATCCACATATTTCACCGTTTAATTTTCTGAGTCTGGTATAGTTTCTGATTTCAGTTTTTGTTTTAAATATTTTCATGCTGTTATTTTTTTGTGGGGAAAGCCCCGTTTTTGACTTCGCTGTTGTATTTTGAAAGAGCGGTTGTAATAATTTCATGTAAGTTGGCATATTTTTTTACAAAGGAAGGGGAAAAACGCTCATCCATACCCAAAAGATCGTTTATAACAAGAACCTGCCCGTCGCATCCGGCTCCTGCACCAATTCCTATTGTGGGAATACTGACTGAATTAGTAATTAATTCTCCCAGTGATTCCGGGATTGACTCCAGAACAATGGAAAATACTCCTGATTTCTCCAGTGATTTTGCATTGTTCAGCATAACTTCAGCATCACTGGAATTCAACCCTTGTTTTTTAAATCCCCCCAACTGATGGTAGGACTGTGGTGTCAGCCCGAGGTGACCCATAACTGGAACTCCACTTGATGTGAGATGGTTTATGCCCTTCAGAATGAAATCAGAGGCTCCTTCTATTTTGACCCCATGGGCCCTTCCCTCAGTAATAAGTCTGAGTGAGTTTTCGACAAGATTTTCTATGCTTATTCTGGATGATAAAAATGGAAGGTCAGCAATAACTACAGGTATGGAAACAGCATTTGCGACTATTCTGGAATGATAAATCATTTGTTCACAGGTAACTTCAAGAGTTGTCTCTTTCCCCTGAAAAACCATCCCAAGACTGTCACCCACTAAAATGAGGTCAATGCCTGACTGCTGGGCAAATCTCGCAAAGGCATGATCATATGCTGTAATGCAACTGATCCTTTCAGTTCCTTTCATTGCAATAATTTCAGGTATGGTAATTTTTTTTCTCATATTCAATCCTGAAATGCTACTGTCCCAAAAGTGAAAGGTGGGATGAATTGTTCGGGTTTTAATGTCCCTTTTCCGAATTCAGTTTTTTTACCGGTTCTTAAATCTATTGAATGAACGCTGCATTTTACTGTGGAACTGAAATCCTTGGGATTTATTATGGGCAAACAGTTAATTCCAAGAAAAGATTTACCATCAGGTCTTACTGAGATTGCCCCGTAGACACCTGTTGTTGCAGTTATTTTTTTAGGATTATTTTTTTCATCAAGTCTGTTAATCAGTGCTGTTTCCTTGTATTTACTCATAACTTCCATTGCTTTTTGTGCACCAGTTGGTGTGGATAGATTAAACCTTCCTAAAACAAGAAGTTCAGAATGAGCCATTGAAAAATAGAAGTATCTTTTCCATTTTGAATGTCCGGCATCCTCTGCAGAATTCATTCCATGGAAAACCAGTTTAAATGATACCGGTGTGTATTTTTCCGTCATGAGAGAAGTCTTTGTAATATTGAGTATCTCGGGTTTTACAGTGGAATTCTTAGCACTTTTGATTTGTGCGGTTATCATGTCGCTTGGGTGATAACCCACCACCAGAGAAGCTGATGTATCTCCACTGAGAGCTGTAAGATAACTGGATGAACCATCACTGTAACTGAAGATATTTTTAAGGAGTGCAGCTTTTTCATTCTGAAGAAGAACCGTTGGCCCGGCAGGTCTGATAAAGTCAGGAACCTGCACATCTATCAGAAAAGCAGAGTTTTTTCCTTTCTGAAGAATTGCAACAGTTTTTCCATCCGGGGAAACCGAAGCCTTTAGTATATCTGCAATGACAATGGATTCAGGCCACTTCTGAACGGAATATCCGACTGGAGATTCAGGAATTTTTGTTGAAAATATTTGAATTCCTCCTGTGCAGACGGCTGTAAGTGTTTTACTGATTTTTGAATATCCTAAACTGATAATCTTTCCTCCGGGAAGTTTTTCCCTGCTTTTAATAGAGGGTTTACTTCCGGTGGAAAGCTCAACTGTTATAAGATTATTGGTACATTTTTCAGCCTTACAGTTATTTTCCACTGCTGCATACAAAAATGGTGAGGATGGACTGAAGATAAGTGCTTTTGCATCACCTTCTGAAAACCGGGAAATTTCCTGATTTCCATTATAATCCATAACAGCAAAGCTGTTTTCACCAGGAATACTTATTGCGCTGTATCTTGAAACCTTAATTTTTTTCCCTGAAGTGCCTTTTTCTGTAGCCACAACAACTTCACAGTTTCCCGGGGTTATACCAACAGGTATTCTGGTTATTATGCCACCGTCCTGGGTTCTTCCTTTGATTTCTGCTGGTTTGTCACAGACACTTACTGTAGGCAGCCTTCCGAAATTTGTTCCGCGAACAATCATTGATTCTCCAGTTGTGAACACTCCATCTGATGTAAACGGTTTGGTGATTCCAGTCCATGGGATATGTCTGCTTCCACCATCGATAACTTTTGAGATGGATGGTGAACCGGAAGGGTCATCAAGATCCATTGTGGGGGTTATTTTCCATGGATTTGGTTTTGCACACCCGGCAACAGCCATAATAACTGCAAATGTGAACAATACGTGTTTTCTAGTCATCATTTTCCGCATCTCCGTTAAGTTTATTTTGACTGCACAAATGCAACCATAGAATTTAAGGATTTGAAGTGACCATCATAAACATCCTGAGCGGTTACTTCCAGATCATAATCCTCTTCAATAATTGAGATTATTTCCAGAAGCATTACACTTTTTATAATTCGTTTGCCAACAAGATCAGTTTCAGGATCAATCTGTCCTTCAAAACCGGAAACATCAATAATAATGTTTTGAATCTCTTCTTTAATTTCACTCATATCTAAAACCTCAAAAATATCTGTTTACTAATAGGCCTTTGTTTGATTAAATCTACCCGCAGACAGTCCTGAAAAGGATTTTTGTCAAAACAGGAAAATTATCCAAAGGGCCAGACAAGTATTAAAAGAATTCCTGGTTACTGGCAAGGTGAAATGATGAAATCTACCACAAGAGTTTCCACATGGGCAGTTTCTACTCTTGCACTGGGTGTGGTGCCACTTGTGGTTTTTGGCATTGTGTTTGTTCTGGATTATTTTCTCCTTGGGGTTAGGGGCCAGTTGGGCTTTTTCGAGATTTTTCATAAAATGAGTATTGATGACGCCAGGCAGGTTCTTGGTGGTATGGGTGAGGTCATTGCTGCCATACTTGGTATTGTCATTACGGTTGCATCTATTATCGTTCAACTGGCTGCAACCAGGTATACTCCCAGAATTACTGAAATGTTTTTTAAAGATCGCACTAATCTTTCGATACTGGCATTTTTTGTGGTTAGTGCTGTCTACTGCCTTTGGGTAAACTTTGTAATAAGAGGAGATTCCTCAAATCCTGCTCTGACTTTTATTCCAGTGGCGGGTAGTATTTTGAATGTTATTCTTATGACAATAAGTCTGCTTCTTATTGCTCCATATTTTCTGTATGTCTTCAAATTTCTGGAACCTGGAAATATCGTCAGAGGTATTGAACGTCAGGCTTTTAATCAATTGGTTCATCTGAAATCCACCGGATGTGTTGAAGAAACGCAGCTTCAGGTACTTCAGGGGGTGGAGCAACTGGCAGATATTGCAATGAACGCAATAGAGCAGAAGGATAAAGGGCTGGCAACCGGGTCGATAGATTCTTTGAGAGATCTTCTCAAGGATTATCTCGAGATGAAAAGAGAACTGGATGCGGAATGGTTCTTTCTCGGGCCGAACCTCAGGACAAATCCGGATTTCATTTCCATGCACAGGGAAATTCTTGATGATATTGCCGGAAAGCGTATATGGCTGGAATACAAGGTTTTAAGACAGTATCAGATGATATATAATGAAAGCCTGAACAGGATGCGAGATATAGATTATATCATCGCTATTGATACAAGATATCTTGGTGAAGAAGCTATATCCAGAGATGATTCAGAAGTTCTTAAACTTGTAATAAAATTTTTCAATACTTTTATACGGGCCACACTCAATGCCAAAGATATCAGAACGGCATATAATGTGTTTCATCAGTATCGTCTACTCAGTGAAAGTGTACTCAGAGCTGGTATGGATGATCAGGTTCTGGAAATTGCAGGTTATTTCAAATATTACGGACAGCTTGCATTCAATATGAATGTTCCGTTTATAACGGAAACTATAGCGTATGATCTTACCACGCTTTGTGAACTGGCATTCAGCGCAGGTGCTCTTGTGGGGGATGATCTTTTGGAGGTTTTACTGGAAGTTGACAAGGAAGCTGAGGGGGAAATGCAGGAAAAGGGGCTAAGAGGAGTAAGGAAAGCTCAGATAAAAATGGCTACCTACTTTCTTCTTATGGGTGATGAAGAACGTGCACACAGGATTTATATGGATATGAAAAATGAACCCGAGGAAAGAATGAGGAGTATCCGAAGTGAACTTCTAAGCGTTCAGACCAAGGATTTCTGGGAAGTAATTGACAGGGGAGAGAATTTTGATTATCTCCATCCTGAAAGAAGACAGCTTCTGAATAAGTTTTTTGAAAAATTTAAGCAGTTTGCCTGAAACAGCATGTTTTTTATTTTATCTGTGCTATACATAGGGCAATGAAAATTAACCATTGAAAGGAGAATATTAATATGAAAAAACTGTTGTCTATTGCTTTTATCAGCGTATTTCTGGCTTTTGGAGCTTCCTCCTGTGTAGTTGAAGACTCATGCGAATGTATGTACGGTGATCTTCCAACATGTCTTAATGCCATTGACCTTGGTGAAGGCTGTACAAATGACTGTGACTGGGATTATATCACTGACTGTGATCTCGACTGCTATGATCTTGGTTATGTTGGCGGTACATGCGAGTATTTCGCCAGTGGTGATGACTGTGTATGTTACTAATTCCCTCCTTATCGCTTGAATCTTTACCGATCACATAGATATTGCAATATCCATCACTTATGTTAAATTGCCGTATGCTGAAAGGACGGTGACCATAATGGGAAGAACTGTTGTCTGTTGCATTCTTGGTATAACCCTGATGGGTGGTAGTGCATGCAAGGAAAAAGTTGATTGTGAGAAACTCAAACAGAGACTTACAAGTTGTATGATGGATAATTACAGTAAGGTTAATCCATCCGGAAGACCACTTGAGAAGAAAGAGTTTGCAGCCGATAAAAAATCAACTGCTGCTTCCTATGCTGAAGCAATTGACTCCTTTTTCGTTGAAAAATGCAGTGCTTCTTCAGGAAGAGACAGCAGGGCGAAAAATATCAATAAATGCCTCGAGGCATCCAGTTGTGTGGATGTTCATGCCTGCCTTAAAACTGTTCTGAAATAAAATTTACTGATGAAAAAACCTGTAATTACAATACTGTTATTGGTTTCAGGATGTTCTAAAACTGTTGATTGTGACAAATTGAAGGAAAAAATGCTGGGGTGTAAGGCAGACTTTGATGCAGTTTATTCCACGGAAAAAAAATCCGTTGGTAACTATTCTCACCTTCTGGATGAGGTGGTTATTGAACCATGCAGGTCAAGAAAAGGTGATTTCGGTGATGCCCGGAGAATTAACAGTTGTCTCAGGATAAAAGACTGTGACGCGTTCGTAAGATGCTTTTTCAGGACTGCCAAAAAAGGCAAAAGGGAGTCAAAATGAAAGACAATACTTCCATATCGTTCAAGGCATCTCCCATGAAGAAAATTCTTCTTATCGGATTACCGGTTGCAGCAACTTTCCTCATGAGTCTTGGTATTTTTATTTCAAGAATGAATATTTCCGGTTGGGTAAGAATTTATGGGAATGACTCTTTCAAAGCCGGATCAAGTGGTGCATTCAGAATCATTGCCCGAAAAGGTAAGCTATCAAAACCTGTTGAAAAACTACAGGTTGAGTTATCCATTGATGTTGATGATAACAAAGTTATGCTAGGTAAAGCTACTATGGAACCTGGTGAAAAAGCAGTTAATCTGAATGTTCTTTTTCCCCCCCTAAAAGAGGGCGACTATAAAATAAACTGGAACATAACCACAGAAACTGGAACTGAAAACTGGAAGTCGATTATAAAATTAAGTTCAAATCCACCTGAACTTCCCAGAATTCTGGAAGAAGAAGGCGGTGAGCAGGATACAAATTACACTCAACTCAGTTCTTCATCCTCAAAAGTAGATTCTCTTGGAAATGTAATCAGTCTTCATCCATATAATGGAAGGGGATTCCGAAACAGAATTCGTGATATTCTCTATGTCAAAGCTCATGAAAAATCTGGTAAGCCATTAAGAGCTGAAATATCACTTGAGGTAAAAAGCGGAACTATAAGAATTCCTAAAAATGTTGATTGCATTCCTTATCTTGTACCAAAGGAACTCCCAAAATGTATGGTGGAAATAAAGGATGGAGAAAAGATTCCGTTCAAGTTGACCACCGACAGTCTTGGGTTGGATTCACTTACTGTTTACCCCATGACCAGTGGTGTATCCTTTAAAATTAATTATTCAATAAAAGAGGGAGATTCTGTTAGAACCGGTCCCCAAACAGAATTTGATATTGGTGGTCTTGAGGATGATGTTTTCATCGGATATTTTTCACGAATTGTACCTCCTGAAAAGAACATCAGTTTTCCGGTTACAGGTCTTGGTAATGGTCCATTCTGGCTTGATATTTACAGTAAATCCCAGTGGGTTAAAGGTTATACAGTACCTCTGGCAGATTATGAAGGTATGGCGACAATTGATACTGGCGGTCTTTATGGAATGTACAAAGCACAGTCCAGTTTGTCATATCTGCCCCTTCATAATTCAATGGCTAACACAACTTTTTGGGTACACCCCTATCTGAACGATCCCAAAATCGTCAATGAAGCTGTAGTTGAGGCTCTTAAAATTAAACAGATGGATGATCCCACATCTGATTATCTCAGATATATTTCAGAAAATGGTCTTGTCTGGAAAAGTGGATATAGTGTTCAGGATGATATTCATTTTTTTGGGGGACTTCTTGATCGGTATCATTATGAGGTAAAACTTCTGAAGGATACAAGAAAATTACGAGAATCAAAGCTTAACCGTACAAAACGGGGTGGGCAACTGGTAATACTCTCAATAATAGCTTTAAGTGGTATTATTCTTGTTCTTACTGTATTTTTTGCAGTATTCTATTCCATCCGCCAAAGACAGAAATCCATAATGGATATGAGCTCTATAATGGCGGATTCTGACGGGAACGAGTCATTCTGGGCTAATCTGCATAAATCCCGTGATGAGATTGATGCCCGGCGAAAAGCAATCGCGTTTGGGGTGATTATTGCTTCTATTGTGGGTTTCGTAATTGTGGCAACAATCTGGTTAATGATTCACGTCAAGTGGGAGATGTAAGATGAAAGCGATGATTCTCGCAGCGGGGTATGGAACAAGGCTTGGTATACTTGGTAAACAGCTCCCCAAGGGAGCCTTAAAGGTTTTAGGAAAACCTATAATAAAATACGTTATTGATTTTTTGAAAAGTGAAGGGATTTCGGAATTTGTTATAAACAGTCATCATCTGGGTGATATGCTGCCTGATATGCTTGGAAATGGAAGTGGTATGGATGTCAGGATAAACTGGTCAAGAGAATCAGGGCAGGTTCTGGGAACCGGTGGAGGTGTAAATTTCGCGTTACCACTTCTTGGGGACGGGCCATTTGTTGTTCTGAATGGAAAAATAATTACTGATTTTGATTTCAACTCTCTGCTTAGGCAGCATAAAGAAAGTGGAAATATTGCCACGATGGTGCTTAGAAAGGATCCTGATGCATCAAAGTGGGGTAGTGTAGGATGTAATGAAGGACGGATTTCTTCAATTCTTGGAAAAAATTCAAATGGTGAAGAAACCGGATCTGCTCCGTATATGTTCACTGGAATCCAGATTATCGAAAAAGAGTTTTTCAAAGATTTCCCTGAAGGACCGGCTTGTCTTATAAGAGATGGCTACCTTAAATACTTCAGAAAAAATATTCCAATTGGTGGATTTATAATGTCTGACAGTGATTACTGGTTTGAACATTCCACTCCCTCACGATATCTTCAGGGGAATTTTAATCTTCTTGATAAAAGAAGGATCTCCATTTTGAAACGTCATAATATCGATACCGGCATGATTACTGAGACTGAATCAGGAAGGATATTTTCAGAGGAGAAAATACCTCAGGATGTGAAATGTACAGGTAACGTTGTTACTGGAAAAAATATCAGTTATGGAGACGAGGTGGTCATTAATTCATCAGTGGTATGGGATAATACTTCAGTTGAGGGGGTTCATCAAAATGAAGTTATTACACCAATGGGTATTGCCGAATGTGATGGTACTGAAGGGTTTACGGGGCCCGCATTGAAAAAATGAGAGGACTGAAAATTGAGCTTTTAAGAAATGAATGCAGATCAGGTGTTATATGGTTTTTTCATGGAAACGAGCTCATTTCCGGAAAAAATCGTAGGTTTATTATTCCACATATAAAATCAATCGGTGATATTTTTAGAGTTTTTCTGGGGTATCGTCACAGGTTTTTTCAGAATCTTTCTTTTGAGGATATCTTTTTTAACGGGGAAAAAGTTGAATATTTGGAACAGAGAGTTTTCACCGGTCATTTTGTTCTAAAAATATCCGATAACGAATATTACGTGGAACTGATTGAAATGCCAGCATTTCCCGAATTGATATATTGCAGTCTGATGAGTAATGATGACGAACTTATTGATAGTTTTACACTGCCTCAGACTGGACAGATTTACTTCGGCAGGGGAAGTGACTGTTACCTGAAACTGAAAGGAAATGGTATTTCCAGACACCATGGAGAAATAATATGTGGAGATAATGATAAAATTATTAATATTATTGGCAAGAATGCAAAAATTTTGGTACATAATGTCTCTTCTGAATCCAAGGTTGTTATCCGTAAGGATCTCCACTTCAATATGGGTAACTCAAAACTGGTTTTTTATTGAATTGACACAATGACCCTGATCTGGTTTATCGTATCCGGGATTCAGGTAGCGGGAATAACTTTCAGTTCCTGTCGGTTGTGTGGTGATATTTCTGGAATTCTTATATGAGTAATATTCTTCTTGGTGTTAAAAAACTTGTAAAAAGCTTTGATCATGGTGGTAAGACACTGAGAATATTGAATTCTGTTGATCTGGATATTCTTCACGGTGAGAGTATTGCAGTACTTGGGGCAAGCGGCGCTGGAAAGAGTACTTTGCTGCACCTGCTTGGAGGTTTGGATACTCCAAGTGGTGGGAATATTTTTTTTGAGGGTAGTGATATTGCAAAATACTCAAGTAAGGAACTTGCTGCATACCGGGCAGAAAAGATAGGATTTGTTTTCCAGTTTCATCATTTGCTTCAGGCATTTACTGCAGTTGAGAATGTTATGATTCCATGTCTTATCAGAAAGATGGACAGAGAAAAAGCCCGCAGTAAAGCAAAAAAAGCACTTGATGTAGTAGGGCTTGACCACCGTCTGACACACAGACCCGGACAGCTCAGTGGTGGGGAACAGCAGAGGGTTGCAATTGCGAGGGCTATTGTAATGGAACCTTCAATACTGCTTGCTGATGAACCAACCGGTAATCTGGATTCAAATACCGGGCAGAAAATTAATGAACTGCTTTTTGATCTGAATGGAAAACTTGGAATGACATTGTTTGTGGTTACTCATAACACTCAAATGGCGTCACTTTTTTCCAGACAGGTTACACTGGCTGATGGAGTAGTCACAGGTGATGATCGAAGAGAAAACTGACAGAATGTCCCATAAAATTAAGGGATTTCTTAAAATTATTAACATTTTTACATTCGCCTCACTGATGCTGTCGTCTGGCTATTCTCTGGCTCAGGTTGCAACAGATCTGCCGGTATTCAAGGGAACGCGCAGACCTAAAATAATTGAGGTAGAAGTAAGAGGGAATTTTCTAGCTGAAAAAGTTGCAATTTTGAATGTAACATCTTCAAAAAAAGGGACTTTTTTCAGCACTGAACAGCTGGCCAGAGATGTGCGAGCTATCTGGAATATGGGAAAGTTCAGCCATGTGCAGGTGGAAAAAGTTGAAACATCACGGGGGATTATTCTTGTTTTCATAATCAAGGAGAAACCTTCAATAAAATCAATTATTGTGCATGGAAATAAGGAGATTGATCTTGAAACCATAAATAAGGTTGTGACTATTAAGCCTGGAATCATTCTTGATGAAAGTGCAGCAAAGGACAACAGTGTTAAAATAAAACAGCGGTATCAGGAAGACGGCTTTTATCTCGCGAGAGTAAGAATGGGAATAAAGGCGGGAAAGAAAAATACTGCGGAAATTCACTATTACATAAATGAGGGTCCCAGAGTTAAGGTCGGGGGTGTTTCCTTCAGTGGAAATCTCACTTATGAATCCAAACTTCTGAGAAACGGTATTGAGACAAAACCCCCGGGGGTTTTCAGTTTTATTAATGACAAAAGCGGTGTTTTCAAGGAGAGCGAGTTAAAGACGGATCTTCTCAAAATACAGAACCTCTATTTTAACAGCGGATTTATCAAAGCAAAAGTAGGTCCCCCGGAAATTGAGTTTTCAAGTGCTCAGAATAAAGTTTATATTCATATTCCTATTGAAGAGGGGAAAAGATACAGAATAGAAAACATTAATATAAGCGGTGATCTTCTTGGTTCACCGAAGTTAATGAAAAAAATTAAGGCAGGGGATAAAAAAGCGATTGAAGAGTTAAAAAATATTCATCGCAATCTTATCAAGAGTCGGAGAGGTCAGTGGTTTAACCGTGGACAGCTGGCCATGGATCTCAAGAGGCTCACTACTTATTACCGGGATATGGGTTATGCTTATGTAAATGTAATTCCGGTTTCCCCAATCGATGATAGAAATCTCACGGTGAGTGTTGATTTTAAAATAAAGCCCAATAAGCTTGTTTATATAGAGCGTATAGAAATAGAAGGAAATACCAAGACCAGAGATAAAGTTATCCGCAGGGAGATAATTATCAATGAAGGGGATAAGTATTCTTCCACCAGAATAGAAGTTTCACAGAAACGAATTTACCGCCTTGGATATTTTAAGGACATTAAGTTAAAAACCCGTAAAGGCAGTAGTGATGATCAGATTATAATCGTTATTAAGGTTGTTGAAACCTCAACGGGTACTTTTAATATTGGTGCAGGGTTTTCCACAGTTGAGAATTTTATTGCTCAGGCTCAGATTACACAGCAAAATTTCCTTGGAAGAGGTCAGACTCTCATGCTTCAGGGAGCTCTCTCTTCCCTGAGACAGTTTTTTACACTCAGATTTATTGAACCACATTTTCTTGATACTGACTGGTATTTTTCATTTTCTCTTTATAACAGCCTTTATGCGTTTGAAAGTTTCAACCGTACAACTAATGGTGGTACTTTAACATGGGGATATGCTTTAACTCCGTTCTGGCGTGTTTTCCTGACATATAAACTTGAGGACGTAAGTATTGATACATCTTCCGGGGGGGTTTTGTGGGGAAGTACTTCAAGGCTTACAATTCCATCCACAGCATATATTGCAAATCTTTTTAAGGATGGAATTACTTCCAGTGTGAAAGGTGCAGTTACCTGGGACAAGAGAAACAACAGGATGTTCCCAACCAAGGGCGTTTTATTTAATGCAAGTGTTGAAGTGGCCAGAGATGAATTTGGTTCACAAAATATATTCAACAGATATCGGTCTTTTGTCAGAGGCTATTATCCAATCTGGGGACCTTTTGTGTTAAAGGCAAATGCGGATATTGGAATGATCACATCAACTGAGAAAAGCGGTGTGCCAATATTTGAACGGTTTTTCCTCGGTGGAATTAATACAATCCGTGGGTTTACTCCCTATAGTATAGGACCAAAAATTCAGGTTCCTGTGTCTCCCGATCCTGGTGCTGCACTATTCTCATTTAGAAAAGGTGGTGATAAGAGTCTTGTTTTTAACTGGGAGCTTGAATTTGATTTGTTCAAGGAAATGATGATAAAGGGTGTTTTCTTTGTGGATGCAGGTAATGCGTTTGATGATGATGAGAATTTTTCTCTTACAGATCTCAGGGCCAGTTGGGGATTTGGACTCAGATGGTATACATTCCTTGGCATTCTAAGATTTGAGTGGGGTATTCCTATTGATCCTCAGCCTGGTGAAAAACCCATTGTTTTTGAATTTAACATAGGAAATTCGTTCTGATGTACCGTTCACTGATTATTTTTCTTTTTTCAACCTCTGTTATTGGCTGTGCTCCTAAATCTGTCAAAATAGGAGTGGTGAACATGAAAACGGTTATGGATACATCCAGTTGGGGAAAGAAGCATCAGAAATTGATAGCTCAGGAAATAGCAAAACGTGAGAAAAAGTGGGAAACTGAGTGTTCAGAGCCGATGAAGGCAATTTCACTGGAATTAAAAAAACTTAAAACCGAAAATTCTGAAAAATTTTTAAAAACTGAGGAATTAAAAAATAATCTGGTTCATAAGTGTGCAAGACTGAGGGGACAGTTTCAGAGGGAAGTGGAAAAACTGAATGAAGATTATGCGGGAAAAATTCTCACAAAAGTAAAGAATATTTCATCTCAGCTTGCTGTTGAGAAAAAATTGAATATTGTTTTCTCACTATTCAGAGGTGTTGTTCTTTTCGCGGATGATACAGTGGATATTACTGAGAAAGTGATAATGCGGTTGGATAGCGGAGAATAAAAATTGAATATTGTTGTACTGAGAAAGTAATACTATCAGTTGTTAGTTTGATTTAAGATAAAGGAGTTATTTTTCATGAGAATTACAAGTATTATAATTTTTGCCTTGGTTATGGGTTTTGTCACCAGTGCTTATGGACAGGGTATTGCGTGGTTCAACCCCTCAAAAGTTCTGAAAAACTCATCTTCAGGCAAGGCAGTTTTAGCAAAGCAGAAAGCACTTCAACTGAAGTTCGAGAACGAAAGAAAATCTGCTGAGAGACCACTTCAGGTTGAAAAGGCTACAATCGAAAAAGAGTGGAAGAATTTTCAGGAAAATCAGAGTGTTCTTAATGCCAAGGAAAGAAAGAAAAGACTTGGGGTTTTAAAGGGAAAATATGATGCATGGGTAGAAAAAGTTAAGAAAATTCAGGTAAAACTGGCAAAGGTACAGCAGAAACTTGCTGGTGATTTTCAAAAAATAGCTGAACCGTTCAGCAACAAACTGAAGAAAGCCGCAGCAAGTGTAGCTGCTGCAAATGGCTATGCCTTCATTATTGCGCATGATCCGGCTAATCCACAGGTTCTTTTATATGCTAAACCCAGTCTTGATGTGACGGACAAACTTATAAGTATTTTAAGCCGCTAGATCCGGAAAGAATGAATCGAATCTCAATACTGCTAATTTTTTTCCTGTCGGTTTCATGCTCGGGAAAAGAAACACATCGTAAAAAATCCAGAAGAAAAGAGGATTTATATCATAAGGTGCATCTTTCGATGCCATCTCAAAAGGAAAATTCAAGCCAGGAGATGGTGCCTCTGATAGATGAAAAGGAGCCTAATGATTATCCGGCATGGGCACAGTATCTTCCACAGGGTGCAGGTGTAAGAGGTTTTATTAACCGGGAAAAAAAGTTTCCTGAGGGAATCAGGGGTGACAGGGATGTCTATATTATTGATGTTCCTGGGAAAGAAAAAAAAATACTATGGGCAAGGCTAACTGCGGTACCTGGAGTGGATACCTTCATTGCGCTTTTTGATAGTGAAAGAAATAAAATAGTACTGCAGGATATCAACGGTGAAAATTCAGAGGAACTGATAGTTAACGTAACTCTGAATCCCGGAAAATATCATTTTAGAATTGGTTCCCTGAAGAAAACCGGAGTTAATCAATTCAATCTAAAAACTCCCTATACCCTTTTCTGGAAGTTATCAACACCTGTTGATGGGGATGAAATCGAACCCAATGATAGAAGAGTTCAGGCTAATAAGATTGTTCTTGGTAAATCAGTTCTTGGTTTTATCAGTTCGTCAAAAGATGTAGATTTTTATAAAATTTCAAACAGGGATATGATTTATAGAATTGAACTTAATCCAATTCCTTCTACTGCAATGACCCTCTCATTCTGGAAAGATAAGGATAAAGGAAGTATCTTTAATATTACATCAAAGAAAAATGATAAACTGATTTTGAGGCAATACAGTGCCAGATTTTTTGATTACATAGGTGTTATGTCATCCAGTGGAAGGTATTCTCTTAAAGACAAATACAGCTTTAAAATATCAATTGAATCTCCTTCAGAATACATGGAAAAAGAGCCGAATGATTTAAGAAAAACTGCAAATACAGCTAGATTTTCCGATGGTAAAATTCAGGGGTTTATCGATCATGGTAAAGATACTGATGTCTTTTCTACATTTCTACAAAAGGATTCACTGGTAAGTTTCAGGTTGGTCCCACCTACAGGGCTCAAACTCGAGATTTGTCTGTGGGGTAAAAAGAAAATATGTGCCAGATCAAAAGGAGACGAACCACTTAAAATCGAACATCAGTTTTTATCAAAAGGAAAGCATTTCATCGAGATCCGATCCCTGAATGGAGGGCATCCTCATACTCCATACGAACTGGAATTCTCAGGAAGAATGGCAAGTCAGGGTGATGAAAAAGAGCCCAATAATAAAATAAATTCAGCTAATCCCATTAAAGTGGATCAGCCAGTCAAGGCATATATTTTCCCAAAAGGTGATGTTGATTATTTTAAGTTTTCTTTTCCTGGAACTTTAAAAAATCCCCCTGTTTTAAAGGCTTCACTGGTTGGTGGTGAGGGAATAAATCCTGTTCTGGAGCTTTATGACAGCTATGGAAATATGGTCACAGGTGATACCAGAGGAGTTTATAACGGTCAGCGTTCAGTTAAAACTCCTGTTCATCCTCATAAGACTTACTACATAAAAATTATGGACAGGGAAAATTCCTCTGAGAATTCAAAAGTGCCTTATGAATTGAGACTGGTAAATGTTTCAGGTAAACAGGGTCCGATACGCTGATATTTAAGGAATTTACTTGAAACATGCTCTTATCTGAGGCATTTTCGAGTGATGAAGTTTTTACCAGTTCTAGTCCTGATATTCTTTTCCGGTTGTGGTTTTCATTTTGTTGTTGGTGAAGCTGAAATTTCTCAGGCTGTTGTTTGCTCAGGGGAAAATTGCTCTGATACTCTCACAGGGGAAAATACACTGATACTGAAGATTACTCTGGATAAAGCCCCCTATGGAACTGAAGTCTCCTCACACTGGTATTACAGGGATAGCGAAAATAAGTCCGTTCTTATTAGAGAACGTTTCAGCAGTGTAGATGAACCAGGTGTGGTGATACATCCTATCGGGCTCCCGAAGCCAGGGTATTTTATGGATGGTGAATACAGTATTGTTCTTAAATTAAATAAAAATAAAGTAAAAGCACTGAAATTGAAGATCAAAAAACCTGTGGATAAAAAGACTGAAAACACTATCCCGAAACAAAAAATAGAAAATCCATCATCAAATGGAACTCCGAAAGACATACTGGATGATGATCTCTAAAGTCAGACCAATTTATCGCTTCATACTGGCTCACCACAATCATAGAGATTGTGATCACAAATGCGTTGCAATTGGTTTTGGATCAAAAAAGTACTGGATATGCGCCCGCTGTCTGGGAGTTTACACTACCATGGCCATGGCAGTTGGACTGGATTTAATTTTCAATCTGGAGCTATCTCTCCTTATGAGAGCAGTAATATTCTGGGGTGTTGCTTCCACGGGATGGGTGCACTGGGCATATGAACATATGAAACGAAGGAGTATAGGAACACCATTTCTGAAGACTCTTACTGGTACAACTATAGGATTTCCAATGGGTCTTTTATTGAGTGGGCATATGAAACACCCGTGGAACCATCCTTTTACATTCTCTATACTGCTCCTGGTTTGTATATCAGCTACTGTGGTGTTTCTCGAAAGCTTTTTTTCTGAATGATTTTCTTCAAAATTAATTGTGAAATATTGTAATTATTGAATTCTTTGATATAGTGAGCGTTTTGCGTGGAGGAAAATATGGCACCATTTTTCTGGAGTAAATCCAAATCCGTAGAAGAAATGATAGAAAACTATATGCTCAGTGTTGATGAGTGCATTCAATCCTGCAGTAACGGTATAGAAGACTATATCACAAATGGTTGTACGGACACATTTATAACACTGAATAAAAAAACACATCAGGCTGAGAGCCGTGCTGATGATATCCGGCGCGAAATAGAGTTCAAACTTTATGGCAAAGCACTTTTACCGGAGTCCAGAGGTGATCTTCTGGGAATGCTTGAATCGATTGATAATATTCCTGGAGCTGCTGAAGGTTCCATTAATATATTCTATCTTGAAAGACCTGAGATCACTGAATTTGTAAAAAAAATTATTCCTGATCTTCTTGAAGTGAATCTGGAGGCATATTCTCTTATACGAAAAGCTGTTGATGCTATTTTGAACAATCCGAGAGAAACCCTTTACATCGATAAAGAGATAGATTCCCGTGAATCAAAAGCTGACACAATGCAGCAGGATATAGTGCTGTCCATTTTTAAATCTGATCTGGAACTTGCACATAAAAATCAACTTAAAGCAATAATCAGTTCTATCAACCGAATCAGTGACAGATGTCAGGACAGTGCTGATCGAATGAGTATCATTGCCATTAAACGAAGAATTTGAGGGTTGATCAATGTGGCAGTTAATTTCAGGCGTTTTTTTAGGATGGTCACTGGGTGCAAATGATGCATCAAATGTTTTTGGAACAGCCGTTGCCTCCAGAATGGTAAAATTCTGGACTGCAGCGGTATTATGCAGTGTGTTTGTTCTTCTTGGAGCCTTATTACAGGGTACGGGTGGAATGCATACATATAAAGGATTAAGCACTTATGGGCTTAATTTTGCGTTTATTGTATCTTTGAGTGCAGCAGTTACAGTAACTATTATGACAATTTGGGGACTTCCCGTTTCAACTTCTCAGGCAGTTGTCGGGTCAATGGTTGCTATGGGTGTACTCAGGAATTCAATTGAATGGGGCGGCCTCACAAAAGTGGTTTTATGCTGGGTAGGAACTCCTTTGGGAGCTATGCTGGTGGCAATTTTACTTTACTTCATCCTTGGGGAGATTTTTAACAGAATTGATTTCTCACTGTTTATGTATGACAAGGTCTTGAGGATAGGTCTTATAGCTGCTGGAAGTTATGGCGCTTATGCTCTTGGTGCAAACAATGTGGCAAATGTCACCGGCCCTTTTGTTGCCTCCGGTGAATTATCACCATCAATGGGAGCACTCATTGGTGGATTATCCATTGGTTTGGGGATACTTACATTTTCAAGAAATGTTATGATGACCGTTGGGGCAGGGCTGGTAAAGCTTAATGCTTTCAGCGCGTTTGTTGTTGTTTTATCTGAGGCAATAACAGTTCATATTTATGCAGAAGTTGGTGTGCCTGTATCCACATCTCAGGCAGTTGTTGGTGCTGTTTTAGGTATTGGCATTATTCGTGGGGTTAAGACAGTAAATACCTCAACACTGGTTAAAATTATTTTTGGGTGGATTGGTACCCCTGCCGTAAGTTTTGGCCTTACTTGGGGAATAACTGCTGCTGTTTTAAAACTGGGAATTTTATAGATTTAGGCACCAAGTGTGGAAACCATGACGGCCTTGATTGTGTGCATTCTGTTCTCCGCCTGATCGAAAACTCTTGAGGCCTTTCCTTCAAATACTTCTTCAGTGACTTCCAGAGCTCCTGTCTCTTTTGAAAGTTCAGTATCATTATTATGAAAAGCAGGGAGACAATGAAGGAAAATAGTGTCATCCCGTCCGGTTTTTTTCATCATTGATTCGTTAACCTGATATGGCATGAGGAGGTTAAGTCTTTCGTTCCATTGGCTTTCCTCACCCATACTTACCCACACATCTGTGTAGATAACGTGTGCGCCATTTACACCCTTATCCACGCTACTGGTGAGTTCAAATGAAGCTCCTGTTTCAGATGCAATTTCAGTGGCCTTGGAAATCAGTTCATCATCAGGAAACAGTGATTCCGGGGCAACTATTTTAATGTTCATCCCCATTTTCATTCCTCCGATAAGGAGACTTCTGGCCATATTGTTTCTGCCATCGCCGACATAAGCAAGGGTGATTCCTTCCAGTTTTCCAAAGTTTTCCATTACAGTTAGAAAATCAGCTAGAATCTGAGTGGGATGATAAAGATCAGTCAGGCCATTCCACACCGGTACTCCAGCAAATTCAGCCAGTTCCTCAACAGTTTTTTGTGAGAAACCACGGAATTCTATTCCGTCAAAATATCTTCCAAGAACTCTTGCAGTATCCTTTACAGTTTCTTTCTTTCCCAGTTGAATATCTCCTTTTCCAAGATATTCAGGGTGGGCACCTTCATCAATGCATGCTGCAACAAATGCACATCTAGTCCTTGTGGATGCTTTCTCAAAGATAAGCGCAATGTTTTTTCCATCAAGAAGACGATGTCTAGTCCCTACCATTTTGTCTTCCTTAAGTTTTTTGGACAGGGTAAGAAGAAATGCAATTTCTTCAGGTTTGAAATCAAGCAGTTTTAAAAAGTGGCGTCCTCTAAGATTTACTGGCATATCTGACCTCCAAAAAATGTTCCTTCAGGTTTCCCCGAAAAGTATTGACTGGTAGATAACTAACACTAGAAAATTGAAACAGGAAGCTGAATAATAGAGAAATTATCTGATATTTGACAATCTGTCTGTCCAGTTTTCAGGTTTTCCGGATGCCATTAAAATTTCCCTTGAATTTTCAGATATTATATCAATCGCTACAATCAGGGTGTTAGAAGGAATTGTTTCAGGGAAAAGGTCCCACCACTCCACCACAGAAATATTTCCGCTCCGGATGATATCATGGAAATCCAGTTCAAGAAGTTCATCGATGTCATTTAGGCGGTAAAGATCCATATGATAAAAGATGATATCATTCAGATAATGTTCATCAATTAATGTGAAAGTTGGACTTGTTATATAATTGTCACTGGTAAGACCCACTCCTAACGCAATTCCTTGTGCCATATGAGTTTTTCCGGCTCCAAGATTTCCAGTGAGAGCCACATTGTCTCCTGCTTTAAGAACTTTACCAAGTTTTTCAGACAGTTTTCGAGTTTCATTTACTGAATTTGTTTGAAATATTTCAATTATCTGAGGGGATAGTTTCGGATGCATTTTTAAGTCCGTTATGTATTGATGGTTTTTTCCAGTATATCCAGAGTCCCACGGCAATTACAGCAAGTGATATTAGCTGTGAAGTACTAAGATGGAGTGCACTTCCACGGGGGTCATTTCTGAAAAACTCAATAATAAATCTCTGGATTGAATATCCAACGAGGAAAAAAGCCAAAACCTGACCATCCCATGTCTTCCTCTTTCTGATAATAAAATAAGCTATCAGAAAGATTAGTAAACTAGCTGCACTATGATAGAGCTGGGTGGGATGTACATGTTTTGAAAATTCAGATGTAATATCTATTTGTCCAGCCTTAAGGTGATCTTCCCATGGCCCTCTCCAGCGGCCATATCTTATAGCCCATGGTACACTTGTGATTTTTCCATAACAGCAGCCATTCAGCAGACACCCCAGTCTCGCAATAAAAAGACCTAGAGGCATTATATAGCCAAATACATCAAGTACTTTCCACGAAGGCAGTTTGAATCTTCGGAGATACCAGACAGTGAAAAGAGAGGCGAAAATAAATCCGCCATAAAATACCAGTCCTCCTCTCCATACCTTAAATACCGTAAGACAATCCCTCTCCGGATAGCATTTTTTTGATTCCCCGTCACATAAGAATCCGTCACCGCATTCAGATGATGATGAGCATACATAGGTTTTTGGCCCTCCTTTGCCAACAGGCACCTCTACTTTCTGGGGGGCAACACACAGATTTACATAATCAGTCAACTGTCCATCGGCAATTACATGCAAGAATCTGGCGCCAAAAAGAGAAATTACCACAATGAAAATTCCCATATCATAAAGTCTGAGTGGAGATATCCTTAAGCTCCTTGCAGCTCTTTCCAGCAGTATAAGTCCAACAATAAAGGCAATTGCAAGCATGGTGAAATAGGCGGGAAATGTTATTTTACCTAAAAGAGGGAGGGTAAATTCCAGTAAGACAGGTTTCATACAAAAATAATCCTTTATAATAATTGCAGAATTCTATTCAAAGACTGCTTAACAGGTATTTATTGCATATCAGGGAGTTTTTTTCACTTCAGAAAATAAAAATAGTTGCGAACAATTCTGGGAGTAATATTACTGAATACCATGAGAATGCCAAAAATTATAGATACAGATTATTTAGTAATAGGTAGCGGCCTTGCGGGGCTTTATTTCGCTTCACACGCCAGTAAGCACGGTAAAGTGACAATTGTGACAAAAAGAAGTCTCAGGGATGGAACAACTGTTCTTGCACAGGCAGGTATAGCAAGTGTTCTAGGAGATGATGATTCCTTTGAAGCGCACGTAAACGATACCCTGATTACTGGTGCCGGACTTTGCAATGAGGATGTTGTTCGTCTTACTGTGGAAAGCGGTCCCGACAGAATTAAGGATCTTGTGGACAATTTTGGAGTAGTCTTTAGTGGCCAAAAGGAAGGCAAGTTTGATTTGGGCCTTGAGGGTGGACACACAAAAAGACGGGTTGTTCATATTGAAGATTTTACTGGTGAAGGGCTTATGGCCAGACTTGAAGCAAGTGTAAGGCGTAATACCAGTATTAGAATAATTGAGAACACCATGGCTGTTGATCTGCTTTCAATGTCCAAATATGGTGGCGGAAATTCCTGTTTTGGTGCGTTTGTTCTGGACAGAGAAACTAATACTATAGATACAATAATAGCCCGTTCAACTATTATTGCATCAGGGGGCGCAGGGAAGGTTTATCTTTACACATCCAACCCGGATACAAGTGTAGGCGATGGTATTGCGCTTGCGTATCGAGCAGGGGCAGAAATTGAAAATATGGAGTTTTACCAGTTTCATCCCACCTGTTTATACCATCCAAACGCAAAAAGTTTTCTCATCAGTGAGGCTTTAAGAGGAGAAGGCGGCGTTTTGAGACGTATGGATGGAACTGCATTTATGAGTAGTTACCATAGCCGTGGTGAGCTTGCTCCTAGAGATGTGGTGGCAAGGGCTATTGACTCGGAGCTGAAAAAATCGGGTGACGACAGTGCACTGCTCGATATGACTCATCTTGATGGAGTATTTCTTGAACATAGATTTCCAAATATTTTTAAGAAACTTATAGAATTTGGTATTGATATGCGGGAATCACCTATTCCAGTAGTTCCTGCTGCTCATTACAGCTGTGGAGGAATTGCTGTTGACCAAAATGGTAGAACAAATATTCAGAATCTTTTTGCAATCGGAGAGGCATCACATACAGGATTGCATGGAGCATGCCGAATGGCATCAAATTCACTACTGGAAGCCCTTGTTTTTGCCCATAGAGCTTCTGATGCTGTGAAAGAATGTGAACTTGTCAGACCTGGAGGAATTATACCATGGAAGTCCGGACACGCAGTTTCGAGTGATGAGGGTGTTGTTGTTTCCCAGAACTGGGACGAAATCAGAAGAACAATGTGGAATTACGTTGGAATAGTTAGAAGTGACCGAAGACTGGCCAGAGCCAAGGCCAGAATAGATCTAATCAGAGATGAAATAAGGAATTATTATTGGGATTTTCTTGTAACACCGGAGTTGCTTGAATTAAGGAATCTGGCACTTGTTGCAGATATTATCGTACACGGAGCCCAGAGGCGGCAGGAAAGCAGGGGGCTTCACTATAATCTTGATCACCCTGAAAAAAGTGATTTTCATAAAAGGAGTACTGTACTTTTCAGAGGAGTTGGTCCATGTCACTCCTGAATTCTAATTTTAAGGAAAGCACAGGATTCTTTTTGTTTTGTATTTCTTTTCTTTTTTTATCCTGTGAAAAGGATAAAGAAAAAAATAACAAAAGTATTGATGTTCAGAAAAAAGCAAATCTTGAATTAGCACCAAAAAAAGATAAGTCGGAAAGTGCCTGGGTTATTTCTGGAAAATATAAAGTGGTTGAAGGGCTGATTGTTTCAGGTGGTGGGAAAAAAGGACCGGTAAAGGCTGGTGAAAAATTAAGCTGTTTTATTAATATAAAAGGGCTTATAAAAAATGAGAACCTGAAAGCTGATGTTAAAATAGTTGGTCCTGAGGGAGTTTATTACAAGGACAGTAGGACGTTGTTAAAGGGAAGTAGTGTAAAAGGTTCGAATGGAATTGTTGGCTTAGTGCTAAACACTGGTTCCGACTGGCCTACGGGAATGTACTCTATTCAGGCAGACATTTCTCAGACTGGCAAATCAGGCACTATAATTGCACCTTTTGAAGTTTCATCAAGAGAATATGCCGGAAAGGGTTTTCAGTTAAGGGAAGTTATTTACCCTGAGAAAATAAGTTCAGGAAGAAAATTTCCGGTATACATTCTACTTGGTGGAGTAAAAAAGGGCCAAAAGGTTTCAGTCAATCTTCAGATAAGACGTAAGGGGGGCAGTGTACTTTCAACAGTTGCAAAAGATATCACAGTAGATAAGCATCGAATAAACATGTGGAAAGTTTTTACACTGATTGCTCCAGAAGAAGCATCGAATTATCAGATGCTTGTAAGCATTGAAACAGAAGGAAAAAGGATAAAAACAGGTGAGGGAATAAAGGTGGTATCACCCGGACCTATTGCGAATGTTATGATTCTGAATCCGGATGCAAATCCTGGTAAAATATGGTATCGGCAGGATGAAGGAATGCTCAGTGCAATGTTCTTTGGTAAGGGTAGTGTTGTCATAGATGTTGGTATTACCGGTCCAGATAAGGGGATCTATTTTATTAAAAAAAATACCAAGCGTGAGATTCATCCAAATGGAACTGCGATTTCTTTTCCTTTTACCGTACCTGAGTTTGCTCCAGCAGGCAAATATGCAGTTAAACTAAGAATGAAAATGGATTCCAGATTCTTCGAATATGAAGCAGTATTCAATGTGGGTGGCAGGGAGTTAAAACCTGCCAGTGGGTATACAGTGAAAAAGCTGCAGTTAGGAAATAATGGAATTTTTATTACTGATAAAAATCCAGTTTTAAGGGTTCCGGGAACTATTCATGCATCCTTTGTGATGGAAGGAATGAAAGCTAATAAATTGTCGAAAACTGTTGCTGGTCATACCCTTGATTACTTTGAAACTTCAAGCGAATGTGTTTTTTCAGTCACAAAGCCCCTTTTGGAGGCTCCTGAGTATAAAAGTTCAGCCTTTCAGGTAAAAAATACGTGGTATCACTCAATTTCTCCCATGCGTATTAATACTGTTTTCAGAATTCCACGTAAACTTAGTGGCAGATATTTTCTAAAACTGGATTGTTCAGATAAGAACTCAATAAGAAGCACCCAGTTACAAAAGCAAGTGGTTTTCCGCTAACTCATCATTTCAGAAACATCTGCTTTGGCAGTGTTTATTCCTTTAATACCAAAGGTTTCAATAAGTACATTAGCCACATTTGGTGATAGAAAAGCAGGAAGTGTTGGTCCTAATCTTATGTTTTTTACGCCAAGATAAAGCAGTGCCAGAAGTACTGCAACTGCCTTTTGCTCATACCATGCAATGTCATATTCAATCGGAAGATCATTAATATCTGCAAGTTCAAATACTTCTTTAAGTTTTAATGCTATTACAGCAAGTGAATAACTATCATTACACTGTCCTGCATCAAGCACTCTGGGAATTCCACCAATATCACCCAGGTTAAGTTTGTTATATCTATACTTTGCACAACCTGCTGTCAGTATAACAGAATCCTTTGGAAGGATGTTCGCAACTTCTGTGTAATATTCTCTACTTTTATGTCTACCATCGCATCCAGCCATAACTACAAATTTTTTAATAGCACCGGTTTTTACCGCATCAATTATTTTGTCAGCAAGTGACAAAACCTGATGATGTGCAAACCCACCAATAATTTTACCCTGTTCAATCTGAACAGGCGGATTGCATGATTTTGCAAGTTTTATAATTTCACCAAAATCTTTCGTTCCATTAATTTCGCTGATGTGCTTTACGCCGGGATATCCTGCCATACCTGTTGTGAAAATGCGATTTTTGTATGAATCCTTAACAGGAACAATACAGTTTGTTGTCATTAGTATTGGACCATTAAACGTTTCAAACTCTTCGCCTTGTTTCCACCAGGCATTTCCATAATTGCCAACAAAATGTTTATATTTTTTAAAAGCAGGATAGTAATTTGCCGGAAGCATTTCACTATGGGTGTAAATATCAATACCTGTGCCTTCTGTTTGTTTGAGAAGGAGTTCCATATCTTTTAGATCATGGCCGCTGATAAGTATACCGGGGTTAGATTTTGTCCCAATATTTACTTCTGTAATTTCAGGATTTCCATACGATTCAGTGTTTGCACTATCAAGTAGAGCCATCGTATCAACTGCAAATTTTCCACATTCCATTACTAGCGACACCAGTTCGTTTACCGTGAGATCTCTGGTTGTAGAGTCTAGTGCTTTAATCATAAAATTATATATTTCCGTATTATTTTTACCTAGAGTAGTTGCATGGGTCATATAAGCTGCAACTCCTTTAAGACCGTAAATCAATAATTCTCTTAGTGAACGAATATCCTCATTAGTAACTGAAAGTATGGATGAAATATCAAAATGATTATAATAGTCACTATCCCGTTCTGGCTTCCATGTGACAGTGTCATGGTGGTCATTCACTGAAAATTCTCTAATCAATCGGTTTCTTATACTGATGCCTTCGTTAATGAGGTTAATGAATCTTTCAGTATCAAAGTTGGCATTAGTTATAGTAGCAAAAAGTGCATCAGCAATAAAACTTCCTACTTCACTATCAACAGCGTGTTCAGATGCTACCTGTACCCTGGAAATTCCTTTTAAGATATATATAAGTGTATCCTGATAATTAGCTGTCTCTTCAGTTTTCCCACAAACTCCTTTTATATTACATCCGGTACCTTTTGCTGCTTCCTGACACTGATAACAAAACATACTCATTTAAAAATCCTTTCTGTGATAAATCACTTGTCATCAGGAGTGATGACAATGTTCAAATGTTGTTCTATTCTTAGTTCATTTAACTTATTGTTTCCTTGATTAGAATCAAGGATAACCATTTTTAGGAGTCTTTAATCCAATATAATTTATTAACCCAGGTTAGTTTTTATGAGAATGGGTATATTTCTTATTTTTCCTTCCTGGTTTTTTCCCATCTGTTTCTGTTGCTGAATTTTGTGGTTTCTCGCGCTTATTTTGTATCGTTTTAACTAGGATTTGCCGTTTCAGAATACAGTTATCCCATCGATTTTGCCC
>JAFGWM010000076.1 GCA_016937155.1 Deltaproteobacteria bacterium | reverse complement strand
GGGAAAAACTAACCTGGGCGTGTAAGAAGAGAGGAGGAAAGAGGTGAAAAAAACTAACCTGGGTGGGTTGAAAGAGAGGAGGGAAAAAGAGGGAAAAACTAACCAAGGGTGGGTGAATAGGAATAGGATTATTAAAATTCAGAATATTAGGCCAGCCCACATATCAAACACTCGGAAAGGTATAGCTTGGGTATCAGGATTATTTAAGAAGGTCAGATTCATCTCGGCCGTGTGAGCCACATCCACTTTCGGAAAGAACCCTAAAAAGTTCAACTTTTTGAGAAACAATAAAAACTGTGTTAGCAAAAACCAGGAGATATTGATCATGGTTATTGTTACCAGTGAAGACCACAATCAGAGAATTCCAGTGCTTGGTGCTGTCGAATGTCAAAGTTCTGATGATTCACCTCATCAGATTCTTTCAATGCTCGATTTGGGTGAAGGGGGAATTTTTGTTCAAACCTCCTATCCTTTGGATACAGGAACCGAGATACTTGTCAGGTTTGATCCGGGAGATGCTCCAGAGGAAATAGTGGTTAGAGCCAGAGTAATCTGGTCCAGACCCGGTCCTGAGGGTAGTATGCCAACTCCGGGTATGGGATTAAAATTCATAGATATAAAGGATGAATATCTGGAAAGAATAAGACGTATTATAACGATGCATAATGAATATGCCAGACATTACAGTACGTTCAACTCTTTGCCTGATGATGCTATGCGATTTTCACCGCCAAAAGTAAATATTCAGATTCCAGAAACCCAGCATCTCTCGGGCAATCTCATTTCTCATAATGCTGCGGGGATGCATCTGACGGTTGCTCTTCCTTTTCTCAAAACGGGGCAGAAAATAATCTGCGATGGGCCTAACGGGCAAATGGAGGAAGGACGAATCAGTTGGCTGAAATTTGAACCTGAAAATGTTGGTGGAATACCATCTGTGAAAATGGGCATAGAATTTTCTCTGGAAAGCTGGGGTGAAGAAATTGTCCGACGTTCAACTCAACCTCTTCAGTGCTGGCATGAGGAGGAAGAGGGGATTTTTGAAAGCGAAGAAATGTCTTCAACTTCAACAACTGATTACGTTCCGCCTCCTCCAACAGATGGTGTCAGTAGTTCCATTAACCCTGATTTACAACCTGAATCCTCTGAAAAGAATCCAGTTTGTAATTTCGAGCCGGCAATTGAAAAAAATAAAATAGAGGATTTTAACCGTAAATACAGAGAATCCGGAAATACAATTCCTGAGTTAAGTTCTGAAATGCGGTTTCCGGCTCCAATGGTAAGAAATGATACATTTCCAATAGCCGGTGTAAAAAGTCCATGGCCACTGACAAAACTGGCCACAGGAATTGTGTTAATAGCTGGAATCATATTTTTTGGTTATGGAGCGTGGTCATCCGGTTCATCCGGCAAAGTAGCTTCAGAGCCAAACGATTCTGAACTTGCGGGGATGATAAATGGAAATATGGCAATCCCATACGAAAAGGGAACACCTTATCCGGTAAAGGTTGTTCATAACCCAACAGTTAAAACCATTTCTGAACCGGAGGTAAAAACTTCCGAAAATAAATCGCCAACTTTGCTAAAAAAAGAAAATTCGGTAAGAGCACTCTCTGCCAAATTGAATGGGAAAATAAAGCAAATCAGTATTCCGCTAGGTGGCAGCGCAGGAAGAATTTCTCATTATTTTCTGGCATCACCTCCAGGAATAGTAATTGATACAACTGCGAAGTCAGAACTTTTAAAAGGAATTCACTCTCCTGACAGGAAAATTTTAAGAAAAGTAAAAGTTATAAAGAAGAAAAATGGGGAGAGATTTATTTTATACACCTTCCGTAAGCCAGCAAAAGTCAGAGTAAAATCATCTGATGGATATATCAGGGTTTCGTACAACTGATAAATATACAACCCGGTTATTTTCTTATACAAAAATACAATTCAGGAGTATAAGGGGAGTGATGAGAATTTCTAATGCATCTTTTTTATTGCTGTTTCTGTTTTTCGTATCATGTCAGAATACCAAGGTAACTGCCTGTCCTGCACCAAAAGGTACTTCCTGTCCACCATGTAAAATACAAAATAAGGAAGATAAAACTATAAGTTCTAAACCACCTAAACCTATGAAAAAGAACTATAACTGTTCACTGGATCTTGTTGCAGGTCGAATTTTAAATGGGAAAAAGAAATACTGGAATCGACAGAAATTCAATTTAAACAAAAAACCCTCAAATTTTATTAAAATGGGAAAATTCAGTAGGATTACATCAACTCCTCTAATTAATGGAAATAAAATTTTCTTCGGGGACCACACCGGAAATATTAACAGCGTTTCTTTAATAGATGGTAATTTTAAAACCAACTGGAAATATAAAACCGGGGATAAAATCTGGGGAGATCCAATACTATCCAGAGATGGGAAAACTTTGTATTCAGGAAGCGATGATGACCATCTTTACGCTATTTCAGTAGATTCAGGCAAGCTGTTGTGGAAAATACGAATCTGGGAATGCTCACCAGCAAAAGGAGCAGATCCTGAAAAAGTCAGATGTGATATTGATGGCTCGCTGTTTCTCGATTCTACAGGAAATGTTATTGTTGGCGGTGCAGGTGTTGCATCTGTATCACCAGAAGGAAAGGTTATTTTTCTGTTTAAGGTAAAGAGTCATGTCAGAGGCGGTATAACAGCCGATAACGAAGGTAATTTATTTTTTGCGACTCTCGGTGGTGAAATAATCAGTATCTCATCTTCTGGAAAAGAACGTTTCAGGTATTCAGTGAGGGGACAGTGTGATTCCCGACCTCTTCTTGCTGGTTGTCTTGTAATAACAGGGTGTGATGACAACGCAATTCATGCTCTGAACAGGGAAACGGGCAAACTGGTCTGGAAATTTATCGGAAGTGATGATTTTCGTCATAGTGGCGCATTTTCTGAGGATACAATATACTGGGGTGGAAATGACGGATATATTTATGCAATTGATTTGAAGGGAAACATTAAATGGAGATACAATGCCGGTGGAAGAGTACTGGCCGGCATTTCAGTGAACGACACTGGAGAAACCATCTTTGGTTGTGAGAACAGAAATATTTTTCATCTCAACTCCAGTGGTAATTTAAAATGGAATATACGTTTAAAGGATATTCCGGATACAACAGTTTCAATCATGGATAACGGGATAATTCTCGGAACATGGAAGGGAACACTGCTTTATGCAGATTCTGGTGAAAAATGAACGACAAAGAACGAACCGAACTGAAAAATATAATCACACTGATATGCACTGAAAACGGGAAGGCTACACTTACCGATTTTTTAAAGGGTACTGAATCAACGAGAAAGGACAGAACTCTTATCAGGGAACTGGCTGATGAACTGACTGAGGAGGGGATTTTTATCAAGACAGGGGGAGGACGCTATTCATTGAAAAATGAGAGTGTGAGAAAAAGTTTCGGTACGGTGGAGGGTGAAATTAGAATTACTGCGGGTGGAAGTGGTTTTGTCAGAGCAGGAGAAAATCTTGAGGATATTTATGTCTCTCCTGAAAATATTGGACCAGCTCTGGACGGTGATACTGTCTTTGTTTCCAGATGGCCAGGAAACAGAGGCCCTGAGGGACGTGTGGATGAAATAACCCGGCGTGGCAGGGAGAAACTCGCAGGAATACTGAAGAAAAAAGGTAAATCATTTTACCTTGAGCCTGATGACCCACGTATAAACCACAAAGTAATGATCAAAGGAAAACCAGCAAGAAATGCAAATGATAAAGTTGTTCTTGCACAGATAGATGTTTATCCCGAAAGTCGAACTGATCCCATGTGGGTATCAATTGACAGAATTATTGGTGAACCAGGAATTCTGACAACTGAGGTGGAAAAAACTGTAATTCTCAGTGGTATTTTAGATAAGTGGAATGAAGAAATTGAGGATTATGTGAAGTGTGTTCCAGCAGAGGTGAGTGTATCTGATAAAGCAGGTAGAGTTGATTTGCGTTCACTTCCTCTCATGACAATCGATCCCAAGGATGCAAGAGATTTTGATGATGCAGTTCATGTTGAAAAAGCAGGGGGTAAATACACTCTTCATGTTGCCATTGCAGATGTTTCCCATTATGTAGTTCCTGAAACCCCGGTTGATGTTGAAGCAAGAAAAAGAGGATTAAGTATTTATATTCCTGACAGATCCATTCCGATGCTTCATTCTAGTCTTTCAAGTGGAATATGCAGCCTGAAGCCTGATGTTGAAAGACTTTGTATGGTGGCAAAAATTATTTTTTCTGAAAAAGGAAAGAGACTGGAATATGAAATATTCCCGGCGGTAATGAAAAGTCATGCAAGACTCTGTTATGAGGATGTTGCCCTTGTCATAAAAACTGATCCTGAGAATTGGGAAACAGGTGAAGTGCTCCCACAGATACAAGCTAAAGAACAGATTATGCTTCTTTATGAACTTGCTGGTATTTTACATAAAAGAAGACTGGAAAATGGTGCTCTTGAGCTGGATATTCCTGAAGCAAAAGTCATTCTTGATGAAGATGATCCTTTAAGAGTAAGAGATGTTCTAAATTTAAGACCTGACCCGCATCTTAAAGCTGCGTATAATGTTGTTGAAGAGGCAATGCTTGCTGCAAATGAAGCTGTGGGTGATTTTGTTACTAAAGAAAAGTTAAATGTACCATGGAGAATTCATGAGGTGCCTGATGAAGAAAAAATGGGGCATTTTAAGGTTTTTGCAACATTGATGGGGATTAAGGCAAGTGATATTCATACTGATGATATGTCAGAAATAATAAAACTGATTATGAGTCATGAATCACCCAGACCATTATTTTATAACCTTTTGCGAAGCATGAAACAGGCAGTATACAGTGAGAAAAATGTAGGTCATTTTGCTCTTGCAAGTGAAACATATCTTCATTTTACATCCCCAATCAGGCGTTATCCTGATCTTGCTGTACATAGAGCCTTAAAGGCATACTGGTTTGCAAAAGGAAAAGTAATTGGAAATGAAGTAAATCACGGGCTACAGTCACCAGAGGAAGCATCCAGAGTCAGCTTTTTTACCACAGCTGCAGAGCGAAAAGCAGTGGAACTGGAGCGAAAAGTCACTGATATATACCGAGCCTGGTTTATGAGACCCCATATAGGGGATGTCTATGAAGCCGTTGTATCCGGAATTACCACTTTTGGTATCTTTTCCACCATTGAACACCCATTTATTGAAGGACTTACAAGATATGACTGGCTTGATGATGAAATCTGGGAATTTATACAGGAACTTGGTATAGCAAAAGGAATGAAAGAAAATACAGTTGTATTGCCTGGTGACAAAGTCAAAATAATGGTAGCGAAATGTGACATAGCACAGGGACAAATCTCCTTTGAAATGCCGGAAGGGATAACTGCTCTTCTACCTGAAAGAGATATAAAGGTAGACTTTTTTATGAAGGAAATAAAAAAGGTCGAGAAATCCGGTAAAAATCCAGTAAGCAGAGGACGCAGCACAGATAAATCCAGAAATTTTGACAGCCATGATGTTTCCCGTAGCGAAGGCTCAAAAAGGCAGGGAAATGCAGGAAACAGACGTAATCATAGAAATTCCTCAGACCATCAAAAATCATCTTCAGGGAACCATCATGGTACCACAAAGGGCAGGGGAGGATCAGGCAGATCATCTTCAAACCGTGGAAAAAGAAGATGACTATAAGGCTTCTGACTGAAGAGTATGAACTAAAAAACCTTCATCCGAGAGCTGCAAAAAGCGCAGATGCTCAAAGAGCTGTTAAAGAGGAGCAGTGTTCTGTCAGAACTGCTTTTCAGAGAGACAGGGACAGGATAATTCACTCAAAAGCATTCAGGCGACTGGGAAGAAAAACTCAGGTTTTTCTGAATCCTGATGGTGATCATTATCGAAACAGGCTTACTCATACCCTCGAGGTAAGCCAGATTGCAAGAACCATATGTGTTGCTCTGAAGTTGAATGAGGATTTATGTGAGGCAATATCGCTAGGGCACGATCTTGGTCATACTCCCTTTGGCCATAGTGGGGAAGGCATCCTTGCTAAATTATGTTCAAAAGGTTTCCATCATAGCATACAAAGCCTTAGAGTTGTGGAAGTTGTTGAAAATAATGGCAAAGGACTTAATCTTACTGAGGATGTGAAAAACGGAATACTAAAACATTCTAAAGGTAAGGGCCCTATACTTACAGATCGTCAGTCTGTACTACCCTCAACTCTTGAGGGTCAGGTGGTTCGTCTTGCGGATATAATTGCATACGTAAATCATGATCTTGAAGATGGTATGCGAGCCGGAGTAATTGCCAATGACGAGCTTCCCTTAAAAATTATTAAAAAACTGGGAGATTCTCATCGCACCAGAATTAGCAGTCTTGTTCTTGATGTCATTAATTCAAGCGATATTGACAATGGTGGTGATATATCAATGTCTGATGACATGCATGAAGCACTGAGTTTAATGAGAGATTTCTTATATGATTCCTGTTACATGAAGCCCCAGTTAAGAACCGAATTTGAAAAGGCCCAGCGACTTTTGAGTGACTTATGGTTTTATTACATAGAAAATCCATTTTTACTCAATCGGAATATATCAGAAGAGCAGGCTGTTGTTGACTATCTTGCGGGAATGACTGACCGATATGCTATAAGAGTGTGGAAAGATATTAATGTTCCAAGATCCTGGTTCAGTGACGACACAAAAACTATATAAAATAAAAAATCAAGATTATTGATGAACTCCAGATTACACTGGCAATTATAAGTGGTATATCCTTAAGCATGTTTTCAGTTGGACTTGATTTCGATTCAGTGCTGGAGCATATCAGATAAAATCTGTACAGTGCAAAAGTGATCACTGGAGTTGTAAGTGCCAGAAGAAGTGGATCAGCTCCACTCAATCTGTCAGGGGCAAAGCACCAGCCCAGAAAACTTAATGAAATAATAACTGGAAGTGATCTCAACACATCTCTTAATGTCTTCAATTTATAAAATGCAAGTACGGGGCGTGTTTCACTGGCCTGGCTTCCCAAAACTAGAAGTTCATGATATCTTTTGCCAAATCCAAGTAATGCAGCCAGGAAAAAAGTATTCACAATCAACCACATTGAAAGTGAAACTCCCACAGCAACAGCTCCTGCAAGAATCCGAAGGATAAACCCAGTGGAAATACTAATAATATCAAGCCAGGGAACATGTTTGAGTCTGAATGTATAAAGTATATTTAACGAGAAATACCCAAGCGTTGTCAGAAGAAAATTAACTGAAAGCAATGAGGCGCCAGTTAGCATAAGTGAAAGAATTACAACGAGAAAAACAAGTGAGGCAGATTTCGATATTTCTCCTGAAGCAAGTGGTCGTAATCTTTTTGTGGGATGAATTCTATCTCTCTGGATGTCATTATAATCATTTAATATATACACACTGCCACTATTCAGGCAGAACAGAAAAAAAGCGACTGATGAGTATAGAATACTGTTAATTTCAGTTGCAGCACCTGCAAAAACCATAGGGGAAAACACCAGTAGGTTTTTAACCCACTGGGAAGGTCTTAGAAGTGAAATATAAGGATAAATAGAAAATAACATCATTATCAGCTGAATAATGTAACATATTAATGTCGATTGTACAGGCATACTCAACATTATCAGGATAGACGGGGTATTGATTATTCCTGTTTGAGTGTTAGATTGACTACTCTGAAGGGGTGAAAAATGAAGCATTCAGTAGATGAAATCAAATTAAAAGCACTTGAATTATTTCCTAAAAAAGCATTCAGTTCCGCCGTTGGCAAATGGGCCGCTATCAGGTTTCCTTCCATGGTTTCCAGGCTTCAGAACAGAGTGTTTTCTCATGCAGTATCCTTAATGAGGGATGAAGCTGAACTGGATATTGAAAACTATCCTACTCTTGATGCTCTGTTTACCCGCAGACTCAAAGCGGGAGCAAGAACTGTTGATATGGCTCCTGGTAGCATTGTTTCCCCTTCAGATGGACACCTTGCCTCTTTTGGTACTGTCCAGGAGGATACCTTAATTCAGGCCAAAGGTATAAATTATACCCTTTCGGAGCTTTTAGGAGACCGGATTCTTGGAAAGGAATTGAATTATGGTAAATATTTTACTGTATATCTGAGTCCTCATGACTATCACAGGGTTCACTTTCCTCTGGATGGGACTGTTATATCGTTCCGCCACATAGACGGACAGTGCTTTCCGGTTGGTGAATTTTCAACGTTGAATGTACAGAATCTCTACTGCATAAACGAAAGGATAGTTACTGTGTGTGAAGCTCCTACCGGAAGGAAAGCTGCAGTTGTGATGATTGCAGCCATGGGGGTTGGCAATATGTCCTTAAGTTATCTTCCTCTGGTGGAAGGAACTCATCCCGACTGGAAGATTTTTGATAAAGAGCATTTCTCAAAAGTTGAAAAAAAGAGGGGTGATGAACTGGGTATCTTCCATCTTGGTTCAACGGTTGTGGTCGTTCTTGAAAAAGATATGGGAGAATTATTACCTGCACTTGAAACAGGTATGCCCCTGACAATGGGTAGACAAATTGGTATATTACACTGATTCCATATAATTTTTCTTTTCATTTTCTTAATACAGGTGGTAAGATACGGCAAAAGGGCGGGAAATATGGAAAGAATTCTGTTTACCAGGGAAGAACTTGAAAATATTGGTGTAGAGCTTGAAACTGATGATGAGGTCCATGCTTATATCTCCATGCTTGGACTCACTGGAATGAATGTCAGTATCCCCGAACTTTCAATAAATGCCGGATATATTAATTCCTCGGAAGTTTCAGATGAAATATCAATAGTTGATGATGACGTTATTATTGAAGAAACGTCTCATGCAGATGATGATGATGTGGAGGATATCGGTGAGATGGTAATTCAGGTGGATGACGAAGCGCCTAAACCCCCGCCAACCCCCGTTGCCGCCACACAGGAGAAAAAACCACCACCAACTCCTGTGAAAAAAGAAGCCAGTTGGAGTGATAACTTTTTTGATGATGAATATCTGATGACACTTCGTCCTCCTTCGAGAAAACTTACTGAGATTGAGGTCGATTTCCTGAAAAACAATCTTCCTTTGGAGGATGGCAAATCAATACTGGATATAGGTTGTGGAGACGGACGGCATGCAATTGCACTATCTTCCACTGGTGCAGAAATCACGGGAATTGATACAAGTGTCCCATTTTTGCTTCAGGCATCTCAGGTTGCAAAGGAACTGGGTGTAAATGTTAATTTTCTGAAAAAGGATATGAGAGACTTTCATACTAAAGAGCAGTTTGACGGTGTCTACCTTATAGGCGGAAGCTTTGGTTATTTCAGTGATTCTGAAAACCTTGAAATTATTAGATTAATGAACAGACATCTTAAAACTGGAGGGAAAGCCGTTATTCAGGCAGTGAACCGAGATTTTGCAGTCAGTGTGCTTCCATCCAGAATATGGTGGGAAGGAAATGGATGTATGGTTATGGATGAGAGCTATTTCCTTCAGGAAAACGGCTGTGTTTCAATAAAAAGAAATACTGCTTTCTATAATGGAAGACAGAGAAATCATAAAATTCTTGTGAGAGCCTACACCACAGGTGAATTAAATGATATTGTAAGAGATTGCGGTTTTCAGGTTAATTCTGTATCCGGAAGTTTTATTACCCCGGATGTTTTTTTAGGTCCTCACAGTCCAGGTATTGTGCTTGTACTGACTAAAACTTCAGAGTGTTAACAAATAAGGGAAAAATGAACAGAAGCGATTTTCTGCCAGTATCCACTGAGGATCTGGTCGCTAGGGGTTATCTCTCTTCCATAAAAGATTTTGACCCGTCTAAATCATATCTGGATGTGATCATTATCACTGGTGATGCCTATGTGGATCATCCTTCCTTTGGCGCAGCAATTATTGGACGATGGATTGAACATCTTGGATACCGGGTTGGTATTATTTCCCAGCCTGACTGGAAAAATTCGTCCAGTTTAGCGCATCTGGGAAGGCCTGCCCTGTTTGCTGCTGTTACAGCGGGAAATCTTGATTCAATGCTGCACCATTACACTGCTACAATAAAATTACGTCATGATGACCCGTATACACCAGGGGGAAAACACGGTGCAAGACCAAACCGAGCAACAATAGTATATGCAGGTTTATGTCGTCAGATATGGAAAAACATACTTGTTATTGCAGGCGGTATTGAAGTCTCAGGAAGGCTTATTTCTCATTATGACTACTGGTCAGATTCTATCAAAGGAAGCATCCTAGCTGATTCAAAAGTCGACATGCTTATTTATGGTAATGCTGAAACTCAGTTAAAGGAACTGCTTAAAGTAGTTGAAAGACATCATGGCTCAAGAAAATCAGTCATAACAGATAACAGTTTCAAGGAAATACCGGGTACTGCTGTTTTTGATCAAATAAATGAATCGGGAATCGAACTGCCGCCCCTGGAAAGATGTGTTTCAGATAAAGAGGAATTCGTCAGGGCCTTTAATGTTTTTTATAAAAACCAGAATCCGTGGACAGGGCGCATTCTCTGGCAGAAACATCTGAGTCGCTGGGTCAGAATAAATCCACCTGCGGCTCCAATTGATACTGATATGCTTGATGAAATATATAGTCTTCCCTTTTCCAGAACTCAACATATCGATTATCAGCAGAAAGTTCCCGCCCTTGAAACTGTGAGATGGAGTATTACAATTCACCGTGGTTGTTTCGGTGGGTGTCATTTCTGCAGCATATATGTAAATCAGGGAGGAATTATTCAGTCCAGAAGTAAGAATTCAATAATAAGGGAAGTAGAAATACTTACGAAAATTCCGGAATTCAAGGGAGTAATTACGGATCTTGGGGGCCCTAGTGCAAATATGTATAAAATGGGTTGTAAAAATGATGGTAAAATGAAGGGCTGCTCCAGAAAAGGCTGCCTTATGCCTAAACCATGCAAGTTTTTAGACAAGGATCACTCTCAACTTCTTGACTTGTATACTGCAGTCAGCAATGTTCCAGGAGTGAAGAGAGTATTTATCGCAAGTGGAATTCGCTTTGATCTGTGCATTGATGATGATACTTATATAAGTCAACTTCTTGAAGAACATGTTGGTGGGCTTTTAAAGATTGCTCCTGAACACACAGAAGATGATGTATTAAGGCTTATGAATAAGCCGCAAAATCATGTCTTCCTCTCCTTTCTCAAAAAGTTTCGTAAGTACAGAAAAAATAATCAGTTTCTTGTGCCATATGTGATGTCTTCTCACCCTGGTTGTACATTTTCTTTTATGATTAATGCATCGAGGTTTTTGAAGAAAGAAAAACTTATGGTAGAACAGGCTCAGGATTTTATTCCTCTGCCATCCACGGTTTCTTCGGTTATGTTTTATACCGGGGTGCATCCGTTTACGGGAGAAAAGTTGTTTGTTGAACGAACACCGGCAGGGAAATTGAAACAACGGTATACCCTTGTTCCCCCACGCAATTCTGCAAAGGCAGTCAGGCGAGGAAAGAAAACAGGTAAAGATGTCACAAAAAAAACGCCAGGAAACAGAACCTGAAGATGGCCTGATTGGTGAGTTTGTTGGTAACTACAGGATTCATTCACTTATTGGAAGTGGTGCCTTCGGTGATGTTTATCTTGGAAAACACCCCAGTATAGAAAGGGAAGTTGCAATCAAAGTACTGGATCCCGCTTTCAGTGCCGATGAAGAAATGCTGAAAAGATTCAATGCTGAGGCTAGAGCTGTAAATCTGATTAATCATCCGAATATTATACAGATATATGATTTCGGGGAATTGAAAGATGGACGGGCATACTTCACTATGGAATTACTCCACGGTGTTGAACTTGCAGAAATCATTAAAAAAAGAGCACCTCTTTCTATCAGGGAAACCCTTAAAATACTTAAGGGTATAGCAAATGGACTTCAGGCTGCACACGATCATGGAATAATTCACAGAGATTTGAAGCCGGATAATATTATTGTTGAAGAATCAGATGGCCGATTTGATGTTAAAATACTTGATTTTGGTATTGCAAAATTAATGGGAGGCACAATAAAAAGTAAATATGCCACAAGCAAGGGAATGGTAATGGGGACACCCCTTTACATGAGTCCTGAACAGGCAAGTGGAAGTGTTGAAGAGATTGGTGCATGCAGTGACATTTATTCTCTTGGCGTAATTCTTTTTAAAATGCTTTCTGATAAATTTCCCCTGAACGCAAAAACACCCCGAGAGTTACTTTTTAAGCAGGTAAGTGAACCACCCTTGAAGCTTGAGAAGGTTACACGAGGCTTACCTCTTAAGGTATGTGAAGTTGTAAACAGAACGCTGGAAAAAAATCCAAATGAGAGACAAAACAGTGTTACGGAGCTTTTTGATGATTTAAAAGAAGCCGCTGCTCTTGTAAGTCCGGATCTCATAGCTGAGATGGTCAGTATTGATAAAGTCGAAAATATTGACGATGAACTTTCAAGAATACGTAAAGGAATGTCAGGGGTAGACAAACAGCCTACCACTTATCAGGCTCCAAAAGACAGGGAGGGAAAACTTTTTCTGTTTTTCATGGTTCTGATGGTTGCGGGAGCTGGAGTGTTAGGCTGGGTTATCTGGAAAAGAGTTGTCTCATTTCTCAATAGACAGCCACAAATTGAGGTTCAGGAAACAAAAAAAGAAACTGTTGTGGAAATCCAGACTGTACATTCAATGAAGAAAAATTCGACCAGAACATACGAGATATCAGTTACCAGTACTTCTGCCGGAGTAGAAGTTGATATACTCGTCGATGGTAAAGCTTTAGCAACAAAACAAAAAACCCCGTTTTCAGTAAGAGCACCCAGAGGTGTAAAAGTACTGCTCAGAGCATATAAGGCAGGATATGACCCTCAAACCCAGACTTTTCAACTGGATGGTTCAGTGGATATTGAGTTAAACTGGAGAAAAACCAGTTACATTGAAAAAACATCCACTGACATTCACAAACCTCCCTCAAATAAAGTACCACTCAATACCAAAAAGGCTGTAACCAGCACCAAATCTGGACGAACCACGGTTCCTAAAAAGAAATAAAAGAGACTGTTCTTGTTGACCGGAAAACATCCCAGGATTATCATCCCTTAAATACAGGAGATTGTAATGTCACGTGATAATCCCAGCGTTGTGATCTATGGAACCGGTGGCCATTCTAAAGTTGTATATGAAATTCTTGCTATAAAACAGATTCCAGTAGCAGGATTCATGGATAAGGATGAAAGCCGCAGCGGCAGCATGCATAATGGAAGACCTTATTTTGGAACCCATAAGCTACTGGGAAAAAAGCCTTATCCTTTTGACGCTGCAGTTATAGCAATTGGAGACAATAAACTCAGAAAAGAACTGACTGAATTATTTCTTGAACATTCCATACCCATAATAAGTGTCGTGCATCCTGAATCTATTGTAAGCCCTGGAGTCCACCTGGGGAGGGGATGCTGTATCTGTGCCGGTGCTGTAGTAGGACCTGGAACCACACTGGGAGAAGGTGTTATAATTAACTCTGGGGCAGTGGTTGATCATGACTGTGAACTTGGTGATTTTACACATGTTGCTCCGCACACCACTTTATGCGGAGGCGTGACCTGTGGAAAATTAACATTCATTGGAGCAGGGGCAACCGTTATTCAGGAAATAAAAATAGGGGAAAATACAATAATCGGGGCTGGCAGTACTGTGTTGAGTCATATACCGTCAAATGTCACCGCTTTTGGTACTCCGGCAAGGTTGAAGGTTGCAGTTAATAAAAAAAGTTGAATTTGAAACAGTTTCATTGTAGAGAGCGCTGGGAATCATAATTTAATCAATTATTATGACGCACTTGCAGCATTGCATCATTTTCATGAATTTATAATTGTAATGTGCATGTTCTGCATTTTCTGGTATAAATGATAAGTGGTGAGGAGATCATGAACAGATTAAAATTTCTTCCAGTAGCATTTACTATTCTTTTTCTTCAGGGATGTCCTGATGGCGGGAGTTCATCCAGTGATTTTAATTATGGCGTAGTAAGCGATTTTGCAGTTCCCTGTGCTGCTTCAAGTCAGTGTGAATCCGGGAGATGTATTGATATGAATGGCGGTACGGGGTGCACTCGGTATTGTTACGATGCTGATGATTGTGCAGATGGATTTTACTGTGCTCCTGAAGAAACTGACCCGCCAATGGGCCTGTGCAGAGAAATTAATGAGGATGCGGTTTGTCATTCATGCTCAAATGATTCACAGTGTGAATCAATCGGAGGCGTTTGCAGAACGGTTGGTACCGGGAATTATTGTCTGATGGATTGTTCCATGGATGATTGTCCTGATGGATTCTCATGTGTTCCACAGACTGATGGAGAACAGCTTTGCATTCCTGATACAAATGACTGTACATGCAATATTTTCCGGGAGGGAGTGCAGCGTTCATGCTCTAATTCCAATGATTATGGAAGCTGTTCAGGAGTGATTGAATGTCATGGTGAACTTGGATGGAGTAATTGTGTTGGTCAGATTCCAGGCCCTGAAACATGTGATGGCGAGGACAACAACTGCGATGGTGAAATAGACGAGGGTCTGTTGGGAACAGCAGATCATTGCTCAATGTGTTATGATGTATGTCAGGGTAGTGGATTAGCCGGTACAGAAGCTGTATGCATTGATGGAAGTTGTGGTGTGGCCTGTTATTCAAATTATTATGATGCCAACTCTAATTCTCAGGATGGGTGTGAATGTGCTGATGATACCCAGGGCGCTGTATCAGGAGAAGCAGCCATCTCTTTAGGCGCATACAGTGATTGTGATTTTACACAGCAGTTTACAACAGCTAAAATTCCTGCTGACTATGAAAATACAGCACATGCTGACTATTTTAAGTTTAATTATAATAATGTATGGAATTGTCAGGAAAATCTTCAGGTTGAATTAAGAGTTTACAGTCCTTCCCCATCACACACCCTATGTGTAAGTGGTGCCAATAAAACTGATGAATCTACCTGGAACTGTCAGAACATCACTGCAGGGAATTCTTTGACAATAAGACCATACGACAGCGATGGTGTCTATTACGTGAGAGTATCTCTTACCAATGAAGGTGAGCCGAACTGTATGGCATATCAATTAACCATAAAGGACGACTGACATGAAATTGAGACGTTTTTTGATTGGATCGTTCATTCTTGTGGGGTGTGCCGGCGGCTCTACAAGCAGTACAAATAATAGCACCAATAACTCAACCAACAATACATCAAATGGTGAATTCGGTGATTCCTGTACCAGAGATGAGGACTGCAACAGTATGCACTGTATACTTTGGGCTGCAGATTTTTCACTGCACTGTACAGATGAATGCACCACTCAAAACTGTCCTGCTGATTTTACATGCCGGCAGAGTTCAAGGGATGATGTTTCACTTTCCTTGTGTTTTCCTGATGAAAGTGGTTTTCAGTGCACTGATTGCGAAATAGATTCTCACTGCGGACAGTATTCAGACAGATGTGTGACTGTGGGTGATTCAGGGGTATGTCTAAGTGACTGTAGTATTGGTGGAAAATGTAACGAGGGCTATATCTGTCTTCCTAAAACATCCATTGCCGGTTATTCCGGAAATGTTTGCGTTCCACAGACAGGAGGCTGTGACTGTACCGCTGGGAGTGTAGGTCTGACTGTAAGCTGCACAAATGAAAATACATACGGAAGCTGTAGTGGAGTGAAACAGTGCCTTGGTGATGCAGGCTGGTCCGACTGTAGTGCTCTGGTTCCATCAGAAGAAGTATGTGACGGGGTTGATAATAACTGTAATGGTTCAATAGATGAGGGCCTCATCGGAACTCCCGAGCATTGTGAGCAGTGTGACACACCATGCAGTGGTGGTGATATTGAAGGCAGCGATGTTGAGTGTCTCAATGCTCAGTGTGTACTGACATGTGAGGATGGATATTTTGATACTGATGGAGAAAATTCGACAGGATGTGAATGCGAGGATGATACTGAAAGCGGTACAACAACAAGTTCTGCACTTTTGCTCGGTGGCGGTGATGACTGCGATTTCAGTATTTCAAAATCAAACGTGAAGATACCTGTGGATGAAAACGGTTATGGAAGTGCGGATTATTTCAAATTTGACTATGAAAACCCATGGGGTATCACATGCCTGTCATATCCATATGCCACTTTGAGTGTGCCGTCTTCAGGAAATCGTCTCAAAATGTGTGCAGGAACAAGTACATCTGAATCATCCTGGAATAGTGATTACTGCGTGACTGTGTACCCCGGGCAGACACAGACAATTGATCTTGAACCCATAGGCCCGGGAAATGGTGATTCACTGACTTTTTACCTGAAAATTGAACTGGATTCCCCCAGTACTTCACAGCCTGACTGCTCATCCTATACTGTTACCTGCGGTGATGAATAGAGTAATTCTTCACAATTGATTTAAATGAAAATCTGGTTTAGTGTCCCTCGAAAGTTTTGGCAGCTGAAGCCGGATACTGAGCAAAATAAATCCTATTAACGATTATGGAGAAGGAATATGGAATACAGACCAATTGATAAAGACCTTGACTACAAAGTGGCCGATATGGATCTGGCTGATTGGGGTATTAAGGAGATGGAACTTTCCAGAAATGAAATGCCGGGCTTAATGGCAATAAGAGAGAAATATGGCAAGGAGAAACCTCTTAAAGGTCTGAAAGTTATGGGAAGTCTCCATATGACTATTCAAACTGCCATGCTCATCGAAACGCTTCACGTACTTGGAGCTGATATTCGCTGGGCCAGTTGCAATATTTTTTCCACACAGGATCATGCTGCCAGCGCCGTGGTTAAACTCGGACTTGCAAATGTTTATGCATGGAAGGGCGAAACCCTTGAGGAATACTGGTGGTGTACTGAAATGGCGCTTACCTGGCCAGATGGAACAGGTCCAGATTTAATAGTGGATGATGGGGGTGATGCAACCCTTCTGATTCATCAGGGCGTAAAAGCTGAGAAAGATCCGACTATTTTAGATATTGTTCCTGATAACAAAGAATTTGGAATTGTAATGGATCGTATTGCAAAAGGCCTGAAGAATTCCTCTGATAAATGGACTCTGATGGCTTCAGCCTTGAGGGGAGTCTCTGAAGAAACCACAACCGGAGTTCATCGTCTGTACAAAATGATGGAGACGGGAGAATTACTGTTTCCGGCAATTAATGTTAACGATAGTGTTACCAAATCTAAATTTGATAATCTATATGGTTGTCGTGAAAGTCTTGCTGATGGAATAAAACGAGCAACAGACATAATGGTTGCCGGCAAAACGGTCGTAGTGTGCGGTTATGGTGATGTTGGTAAGGGTTGTGCACAGTCAATGCGTGGCTTTGGTGCCAGAGTTATAGTTACCGAAATAGATCCAATTTGTGCCCTTCAGGCTGCAATGGAAGGATATGAAGTTAAAACAGTGGAAGATGTTGTTGAACAGGCTGATATTTTTGTCACCGCCACTGGAAATTATCATGTGATTCGGGGTGAGCACATGGAAAGAATGAAAGATGGAGCAATATTATGCAACATCGGCCATTTTGACAGTGAAATTGAAATGACTTACCTTGAAAACGGTGGTGTTTGTACTCGAATACCTGTAAAACCACAGGTGGATCAATGGTTAATGGGTAGCGGAAACAGTATTATTGTACTGGCTGAAGGTCGTCTTGTTAATCTCGGATGTGCCACCGGACATCCAAGTTTTGTTATGAGTACTTCATTTTCAAATCAGTGTCTGGCCCAGATCGAGCTTGCTAAAAACGATTTTGAAAAGAAAGTTTATACATTGTCCAAAAAACTTGATGAGGAAGTTGCAAAGTTGCATCTCAATAAACTGGGCGTAAAACTTACAAAGCTTTCCGAAGTTCAGGCTGACTATATCGGAGTCAGCGTGGATGGACCATTTAAACCTGAAATGTACAGGTATTAAAAGGAGTTATAATGGGAAAAGTCAGTGAATTTTTAGAAAAACATTTTAAACACTATAATGCAAGAGAAGCCCTTAGTGCTGCAAAGGGATACTGTAATCATCTTGATAATGGTGGAAAAATGTTCATGACTCTGGCCGGTGCTATGAGTACCGGTGAACTGGGTATTATTCTTGCGAGAATGATACGTGAAGGGAAAGTTCATGGAATAAGCTGTACAGCAGCTAATCTTGAAGAGGATATCTTCAATCTGGTTGAACATAACAATTACAAACCATTGCCGGAGTATTACTGTTTATCTCCTCAACAGGAACTGGCAATCCGTGATGAAGGTTATAATCGTGTTACTGATACTGCTATTCCTGAAAATGTTTTTCGAATTCTTCAGGAAGAAATGGTAAAACTTTGGAATAAGGCTGCAGATGAAGGGAAAAGTTATTTTCCCTATGAATATATGTATCAGTTGATAAGATCCGGTGTGTTTGAACAGCATTACCAGATTCCACCGGAAAACAGTTGGCTTCTTGCAGCCTGTGAAATGAACATTCCCGTGTTTGTGCCTGGATACGAAGATTCAACTCTCGGCAATATATTTGCGGCAATGGTTATCACAGGAGAAGTTCCTCACCATAATGTTATCAGAACCGGCACTGAGCAGATGCAGCATCTTGTTGAATGGTATCTTGAAACACAAAAAACATCTTCAATTGGATTCTTTCAGATTGGTGGGGGTATAGCAGGTGATTTTGCAATCTGTGCGGTTCCACTGATTGTGCAGGACCTTGAGATTAAAGATGCAAAACTCTGGGGTTATTTCGCTCAGATTACAGATGCCACAACATCATACGGCGGATACAGCGGCGCTGTACCGAATGAAAAAATCACGTGGTTCAAGCTTGCAGCAGATGCCCCAAAGTACAATATCCAATCTGATGCCAGTATTGTGGCGCCTCTTATTTTTGCATATGTCCTGGGGGACTAATCTTATTAGTCAGTACAGAAAAAATCACAAATTTTTAAATTTCCTGAAAAAAATCTGAATAGCTTGTTGACAACTCTATCGATAGGTAGTATTTCTCGCCTACTTCCGGAGTTTAAGGACAAAGGGAGAATCTAATCAAGAGGTTCAATGGAGAAATGACACAAAATTCAAAAAGTAACGACAGCGCACTATCTTTCGAGCAGATGCTTGAACAGTCCGATCGACAGATTTCACAGGGTCAGTTGATCAACGGTAAAATTATCGAAATCAGAAAAAAAGAAGAGAAAGTAATCGTTGACATCGGCTATAAATCAGAAGGTGAAATATCCCTCTCTGAATTTGAAGAAGTTGATGGTTCTTTCAATTACAAAGTTGGCGATGAAATTGAAGTTTTCGTTGAGGAACTTCAGAGCCGTGACGATATGGTGCAGCTCTCAAAAGAAAAAGCTGACAAGATGAAAGTCTGGGATGAAATTTCCAGTGCTCTCGACAAGGAAAGCGAAATTGAGGGTGTTGTTAAGCAGAAAGTTAAAGGCGGACTCAGCGTTCTTATCCGTGGTGGTGTGAAAGCATTTTTACCGGGAAGTCAGGTTGACCTTCGTCCGGTTCAGAATCTTGATCAGTTTGTAGGCAAAACATACAGATTCAAGATCATTAAATTTAATAAGAAACGCGGGAACATAGTTCTCAGCAGACGGGCCATTCTTGAAAAGGAGAGGGATGAGCAGAAAGCCAATACCCTCTCCATTCTCAAGGAAGGTGAAGTCGTTGAAGGAACAGTTAAAAATGTTACCGATTATGGTGCTTTCATCGATCTGGGCGGTGTAGATGGTCTTCTCCATATTACTGATATGTCATGGGGCAGAGTTACAAATCCTAAAGAACTCATTCGCGTTAATGACAAAATCAATGTGAAAATCTTAAAATATGATCCGGACAGCGAAAAAGTATCACTCGGTATCAAACAGATTACTGAGGATCCATGGATTAGTGCCCAGGAAAGATACAAACCAGGGACAGTTGTTCGTGGTAAGGTGGTTAGCCTAAAAGATTACGGCGCTTTTGTTGAGCTTGAAGAAGGTATCGAAGGACTCATTCATGTAAGTGAGATGAGCTGGACAAAACATGTCAAGCACCCGAGTCAGATGGTTGAAAAAGGCGATATAGTTGAAGCTGCCGTTCTTGACATAGATACTGAGAACGCAAGAATCAGTCTTGGTATGAAACAGCTTGAACCAAATCCTTACGATGTACTCAGAGAAAAATATCCAGTTGGATGCCGTGTATCAGGTAAAGTTAGAAATATTGCCGATTTCGGTATCTTTATTGAAATTGAAGAAGGAATTGATGGTTTGGTTCATATCAGTGACCTCAGTTGGACGCAGAAAGTTCGTCATCCATCTGAACTATTCACCAAGGGTGATGATGTGGATGTTGTTGTTCTCAACATTGATATCGAACAGGAAAAACCCAAAATCAGTCTTGGAATTAAACAGCTTGTAGCCGATCCTTGGAGCAGAATCCCTTCACAGTATGCAGTTGGAACAGTTGTAAAGGGTCACATTCTTAAGGTTCTTGATTTCGGTGCTTTCATTGAACTGGAAGAGGGCGTTGATGGTCTGGTTCATATCAGTGAGATAAGTGAAGATCATATTGAAGATCCAAAAGAAGTTCTTAATCCTGGCGATGAAGTTGATGTGGCAGTTATTGGTCTCGATCCTGAAGAAAGACGTATCAGTCTTTCAATTAAAGCTGCACGCAGAGTTGAGCAGCTCTCTAATATGCAGGGTGGCGCTGCTGGACCAAAATCAACACTTGGCGATGTATTTGGTCAGAAACTGCAGGACGCTCTGAAAAAGGGTGACGAGTAGTCACTATTTCCTGCTTTGATCCCTCTCTCTAATTATTTTCCAGTTAGTGAATTTTCCCCAGAACAAATCGAAAAACTTGAGATTTACCGCTCAGAGCTTGTAAGATGGAACAGGCGGGTGAACCTCGTTTCAAGGCGTGAAAAGGAAATCGACTACCATTTTATTGACAGTGCATACTTTGCAAAATCGATTGTTGATATATCAGGAACATGGGTGGATGTGGGAAGTGGAGGTGGCTTTCCAGGGCTATGTGCAGCAATTCTTCTTCCTGAACACAAATTCACACTTTTTGAAGTAATTGACAGAAAATTTGCATTCTTAAATCATATCAAAAATATCACTGGGACAACTCTGCAGATTAGAAATGAAAGAATGGAAAAATCTATGGATACATCCTGGGATAATGCAGTCTGCAGGGCTCTTATGGCTAAAAATGAATGGCTTGATTTAATGTCAGATAATGCCGAAAATCTTTGGTTTTTAGCCAGTGAGGATCAACTTGATGAAAAACAGAACTGGGAGATAGTATCAAACTGGAATCTAAAAAATCACGGCAGGCGATTTCTTATAAAACATAACAGGACTTGATATTTCCCGTAATCCCACTATAAAAAGACTTGAATTAATTTTACCACTGGAAGGCTCTCTGATGAGAATCATTCTTTCTGTAGCATTGCTGATTATATTGCTTTCATGTAACAATACACAAATAAACATTATTAATGACAGTAATGACACATCAGATGCTGGTGATTCGTATAATCTCTCTGATATTATTGATGATAGTATTACAGACCACACTGGAGATACAGTGGATACAGGAACTGAATTACCCACAAGATATCCCACAAATAGAGCTCTATCTCCCTTTACTTCATATGTTAAAAAAAATATAAATTCTATCATTTTGAATAATCCGACCTCGGACCAGAGTGTTTTTATGAAAGCGGGAGCCAGTGGAACTGTAAGTACAAATCTGTTGCACTGTTTTGCAGATGTGAGCGCTACAACTTATCAACTTGATCTAGACAATAATACTGATCTATATGGCACACTGGAATACTATCGGAATGTTCAGATATCCGGAACCACTCCTTTTGACAGAATTACTCTAAGTGCGGAATCGGGACGGACCGCACTGTGGGCAATGACAGGTGAACCGTCACCATACGATTCTGAAATATCCGCTATCAATCCGCGGTTTGCAATAATAAATTATGGTACAAATGACATGAATATGGGGACAACTTATGAAAGTGCGATGTGGCCATTCGTAAAAAACTTCATTGCACTGCTGGAACACAGCATTGAAAAAGGAGTAGTTCCACTTATTACAGGATTAAATCCCCGGAATGATAACATTTCAGCTTCAAGGTGGGCTTATGTGTATAATGAGGTTACAAGAGCCATATCTGAAAAATATCAACTTCCCTTTTTAAACCTGTATTATCTTTCAAACAGTCTGGATGATTTCGGGCTAGTGAGTGATGGAATTCATGGAAATGTTTACTATAATGGCAAAATAGAACCATGTATCTTTAACTCATCGGGATTGCAGTACAATTATAACAACCGGAATCTTTATACGTTAGAACTGCTTTCATATATTTATAAAAACATGATCCTGGGGACTGATGCTGTTGATAATTTTTCCAGTATTTACACTGGAAGTGGTATTGCAGAGGACCCCTATATAATAGATCAATTGCCATTTTCTCACAACGATGATACCTCGTTAAATGGCTCTAAACTGATTGATTCATATAGCAGTTGTGACAATGGGCAGGACGAAAGTGGTAATGAAATCTACTATATGTTGACACTGGAGCAGCCTGCTTCGCTGAGAATTATGCTTTTCAGTACTGGAGATAGTGATAGTGATATTCACCTTCTTGAAGATGAACCAGTTAATAATTTTTGTATTTTAAGAAATGACAAAATAATTTCCGGGACATTCAATCCTGGAATCTATTATATTGTTGCTGACACATATGTATCCTCAGGGATAGAACATTCGGGGCCCTATTTTATCGTAATCACTCAGTGTGAGGATGATGACCCCGATTGTATTTAGAGAACTAATTATGAAAAATTTACTTTGTTTAATTGTATTTTCTTTATTTTTTATCTTTGGCTGTTCACCAAAAACTCTTGATATCCCAAAGATTGAATCGGATTCTTCAGTTGATGCAGATTCCACTTACTCTGATTCGGATATTTCCGATGGGGATATTTCGGATTCCATTGAAGATGCCGGTTCTGATTCAGGTGATACTGGAGTTGATGTACAGGATGCACAACCTGATTCATTAGATTCTGGTGACTCAGATCCCGATATTCTGAGGGATGATGGACTTGAATCAGGTACATATTATGAAAAGATGGTTAATTCCACTGACCGTACTCTCATTACAGAATATTTTAACGAAATATCCTGGTTACCTCCACAGGGAGCCTACCTTCTGATAGGAAAAGTTGTTGAATTTAATTCCATTACGGGAATTAAGTGGTTTTCTATGGGTGGTACGGGTTTTACGTACAGCTATGGAAATTTCTGGCCAGCATCCACAGTAAAACTTGCAGCATCAGTATTTGCATTGAAAAAAGTTGCTGAATATGGGCTTACAGGGGATGCTGTTTTATCTTTTTCTGATGATGACGGAAATTACTCTGGCACATTGAGAAATCTCTACGAAACAGCTATTATAAACAGTGATAATGTTTCCTACAATAGACTAATGCTGATTGCAGGATTTACTGAAGTCAACGACCAGTATCTGACTGAAGATGCAGGCTACCCTGATATGATTCTCCAAAGGCGCTATACTCATCCTTTTCCTGAATCTGACCTCAGGCATTCACCTGAAATTACTTATAGCGAGGGCACATTATCTGGAATAATTCCATCACGATCATCAAGTCAGATATATTCAGTTTGTCCTGAAGATGCCAATTGTATTACCTTATCTGAAATGACTGATATTTTAAGAAGAGTGGTGATGGATGAATTGGATTTTCCTGATTCGTGGAATCTGTCCAGCCATGATCATGCTTTACTGATGGATGCCCTTCTTGTTTCTCCTGATAAGATTACACCCGAAATGTAGGAACTTTTTGGCACTGATGTGCTGATTTATAACAAACTTGGACAGGTCAGCGGTGATGATCGTCTTGAGCATGGTCTGGTCGTTGATCCTTCAAGTGGTGAACGATGGTTTGTTGCAGCCAGTTTGCCATATAATACCACTACGGATGCGGATCTTGGAAATCTTATTCAGAAAGGAATTCTGGCCGTTAAAAATTCTGAGGATGCCGGTGTTATGCTTTCCCCTGATAGTGGCATTGAAATTATTGTTCAGTGTGATGCAGCAGTTCTTCCTCAGGTTAATTTCACAATCAGTGCCCCGGGAGCGGATAGAGTGGACCTTTATGTTGACAGATGGTTTTTGGGTTCTGATTACTCCACTTCGGATATTTTTAGAATCGAACATAATTTCGACTTTGGAGGGACAAGGCAGCTTGTTGTGGTAGCTTATAATTCAGGTAACATTTCAGGTATAAGAACAATGAATATGATTATTCCAGAGTAAATTATTTTTTTTACTTTGCTTTGGATGGCGCTCTGTCGATTGGATATCTCCTGTATCTGCTCTTGTAACAGTTCAAATATATGCGGGTATTATAAAGAACTTCAGATAACTTGCTTCTGAACATATTTACTTCATCGTCCTTTACATACTTTGGATCCAGACAGGTTATACTAAGGGATTTAAGATGTTTTAATTTTGAAAAATGTGAGATCAGTTTTATGTCAAGACCCTTTATACCAAGATTAAGATGTTCAAGTTTTTTTAAACCTTTAAGTGTTCCAATAACTGATGGAGTTACAGCAACTTTTAGTGCAGTAAAACTCTTTATAGTTGAATTGGATGCATATCCTGATATTGGAGCGTTTTTACTTAGATATACTTTCTCAAGCTTACTTTTCCACAGAAAATGTAAAGCCCTTTGACCTGGCATTTTCCCTGAGATAATTACTTTTCTGAGATTTTTCATTCTAAAAATGTAGGACAATCCTTTGTCGGTGTACTTGTCACCAATAATGTAGAGAGTATTTATTGTTTTTGATGCAGCAAGCATCCCCAGAATTTTGTCATCAGGTTGAACTCCAGCTGGAGGAAAACTGAAAGAGGTAATTTTAAGTTGAGCTATATATTTAAAAATAGAGGGGGGAATGGATTCATCAAAGGATATCGTTTTTAAAGATGGTATATCAGGAAAATATCTGAGGTATTCCTCTTTTACTGACAGTTTTGCAAGATGAATAGTCGAAAGGGTTAAAGCATTTTTTAGATATTTAAGGCCTTCCCCAGTTATTGAAGTACCTACGATACTAAGATAGAATAGTTTTTTTAATTCAGAAACTCCTTTAAGAGCTGAATCATCAAAATATTTCCCATGTAGATTAAGAGTAGATATCGACAAGTTTTTCAGATATCTTAATCCTATACCCCTGATCTTTGTGTTGGTAATATAAATCTGATACAGGGATCTTAAGTTTTTAAGATGTTTAAGGCCATTATCGGTTATATTTGTTCCATCAAGGTACAGTACCCTAAGGTTATTCATACTCCCCACATGTTTCAACCCCTTATCCGTTACAGCAGTAGAATTTAGATAGAGAGTCTGGAGGGATTTAATTCCTCTGAGATAAACAAGTCCTTCATCCGTGACTGCGGTATTACTCAGATTAAGTTGAGAATAACTGTAGTTCCAACTGAGAAAATAGAGATCGGTATCACCAAATGCATTTCTTGATGATGAGAGCACTCCTGCCGCTTTCTGTGCAAGATGATTTCTGTACTGATTTTCAAACTGAATTTTTTTCTGCTGATCCTGCTGTATTTTCTGCTGCTGCAGTCTTTTCTGATCCTCTTTCTGCTTTTTTGCTCTCTCTCTAGCCAGAGAGAGCTGATACTCAATATATTTTTCTCTTTCTGAGTTACTGGTTTTCGTAAAAAAACAGGATGTTGTATATATACCAATTAAAACTACTGGAAACAATCTCATGGAACACTCCTTGGCTCTCAGTTTTATTCAACTTGACAGTAGATGTAATAGTACTTGAAATATTCAAAAATATAACCAGCATGTTGAAAAAAAATGCTTATACAGCTGCTTTGAGAATTTTCTCGCCTCATTACTCAAATTTATAATTGTTTTCAGACAGTAGTTGAAATTAGTGGAAAGTTTAAAAAATTCACAATTAATTGTTAACAAAATAACAGGATATGTTATTAAGGGCATATGCTGTCTTTGAATTCGTTTTTAATAGAAAGGTAACAATATGAATATTCAACAAAAAATAGTTGTCATCGGTGGTAGTGCTGCAGGCCCAAAAACTGCGGCTAGAGCAAGAAGATTAAGTGAAGAATCGGAAGTGACTATTCTTGAAAAAGGCCCTGATTTATCTATGGCCAGTTGTGGATATCCATATTATGTGGGCGGGGTATTTGATGAGCGAAAAATGCTCTTATGCACTCCCACCGGAGTTGTCCGGGATCCGTCATTTTTTATGAATGCAAAGGGAATAAATGCACTGACAAGCTGTGAAGTTATCAGTATTGATACTGAAAATAAACAGGTTCACTACAGGAATAATAAAACTGATGAAGTCTCATCAGTTTCATATGACAAGCTGCTTATTTCCACGGGAAGTACTCCCAGGATTCCTCCTGTACAGGGAACCGATCTCGATGGAATTACAACTCTGCAGTCAATAAAGGATGCTGATTACCTTAAAAAAATTAAAGATGATAACAGGGTAAAAAAAGCTGTTGTGATTGGTGGAGGCCTGATTGGTATTGAAACTGCCGAGGCACTTGAACTCGCTGGGATAGAGATCACGATAGTGGAGTTAATGGATCAGATTCTACCATTTTTGGACTGGGAAATTGCAAAACTGGTTGAAAATCACCTTAAATCAAAAGGTGTTAATGTTTATACAGAAACCGGACTTGACAGATTTATTGGTGAAAACGGTAAGTTAACTGCTGTAAAGTTAAAGAGCGGAACAGAAATTCCATGTGAGCTGGCTGTAATAGCAACAGGTGTTAAGCCGGAATCAGGACTGGCAAAAAACGCTGGAATTTCAATAGGCGAATTTGGTGGTATTATTGTTGATGAGTATATGGAAACCAGTGTAAAAGATATATATGCCGCAGGCGACTGCGTGGAAATCAAACACAGAATAACTGAAACACAGTCATACAGCCCGATGGGGGATTTAGCTAATCTACAGGGTAGAATTGCTGCGACTAATATGGTTAAAGGGAATGTAGAAAAATATTCAGGAACTATACAGACTGGAATCTGTAAAATTTTTGATTTTGCCGCAGGAAGCACTGGTTTGAATGAAAGATGCGCAGAGAAATCCGGGTTCGAATATGAAACGGTTGTTAATGCAAGTCCAGACAAGCCTGGGTTTATGTCAGGAAAGCTTCTTGTATCCAAAATGATTGTAGAAAAAAGTACTGGCAGGCTCATAGGGTATCAGTGCGCTGGCCCAGGGGATGTATCCAAACAGCTGGCTCAGGCAGCAATAGCCATCAGAGGAAATCTTACTGTTTGTGATCTCAAGGATCTGGATCTTCCATATGCGCCACCCTTTTCTCTGGCGATAGATCATTTCATTGCATCATCACACATAATGGAAAATAAATTAAAAGGAATGCTTAGAGGGATTACGGCCAGAAGACTGAGAGAAATGAAATGCAAAAATATCGGAAATCCATTTATTCTTGATGCTAGAGGACCGGATGAGTACGAAACTATGAGGCTTGGAATAGGAGAGGTGCTTATTCCACTGGGTCAGTTAAGAAAGCGGCTCATTGAACTTCCTGAGGATAAAAACAGAGAAATTATCTGCTTCTGTAAAATCTCACTCCGAGGATATGAAGCTGCTCTCATACTTCAAAGTGCCGGATATACAAATGTTAAAGTTCTTGAGGGCGGCATAATGGCATGGCCTTTTGAAAGAGAAAAATAAATTATTTTTCATCAAAAATACTTCTTATCTTTTTTAAAAGTGCTTTAGTGGTAAAGGGCTTTTGTAAAAAATTTATGTCCTTTTCGAGTATTCCTTTCACAGAAATTATTTCCCCACTATAACCTGAAATGAACAGACACCTGAGGTTTTTTTTCTTTTCAATTAATATGGAATAGAGTTCTTTTCCGCTCATATCAGGTAGTATTACATCAGTAAGCAGCATGTCTAAATCCATATGGTTTTTGTTGGCTATTTCTATCGCTTCCCCTGGTGTGGATGCAAAAAGTACGCTATATCCCTGATTCTCAAGTACTCTTTTAGTATGTTTTAAAAGTGCAGTTTCATCCTCTACCAGAAGAATCTTTTCGGTACCCTTTGGAAGTTCTCCAGTGAATGAATTTTCATTGGATTCATTTATTTCATAATCCATACCAGGAAAAAAAATCGTAAATGATGTTCCTTTTCCAGGTTCAGAGTCTACATGAATAAAACCTTTGTTTTGTCTAACTATTCCATATACAGTCGCCAAACCCAACCCGGTTCCACGTCCCTTATCCTTAGTGGTAAAAAATGGTTCAAAAATATTCTGGATTACCTCTGAATCCATTCCCACTCCAGTATCCGATATTTTTAATGATGCAAAAATATTTCTTTGAACACCCGATGTATCCCCAACAATATTTTCAGGCAACATACCTCTGGATGTTTCAATTGTAATGCTCCCTGAATTCGAAATTGCATCCCTGGCATTGACCACCAGATTTGCAAGAATCTGATCCATCTGAGAAGGATCCATCAGGACAGGAGGTAATGATTTACCTGGTTTCCAGATTAACTCTATTGTTTCATGAACAAGTCTTCCCAGCATTTTCAGGGTTCCAGATATGGTATCATTCAGATCCAGTTTTTTAGGTGTAATATTTTGCTTACGTGCAAAGGCAAGCAGTTGCCTTGTTAATTCAGAACTTCGTTTCGCAGCATCAATAATTTCCATGGCATCTTCCCTCCATGGGCTATCTGATGGCAGTGAGTCATAAAGAAGCTCTGCATTACCCAGAATAACATTCAGCATGTTATTGAAATCATGAGAAACTCCTCCAGCCAGTCTTCCTATTGATTCCAGTTTCTGAGCCTGAAGCAGTTTTTCTTCCGCAGCTAATCTGCGTTTCTCTGCCAGTTTTGCCTCCGCCATTGTTCCGATCAGTTTTGCCGCAGATTCAAGTCTCCTCTTGGCCATTTCAATGATAAATGGTGGTCTGGAACCGTACGATTTTGCATGATCCAAAAGAATATCAGGTGTTATCCCATATGTGATACTTAGCTTTTTCAGGGTCTCGGTATCAGATGGAGGATCTCCATACCCAAAACTGATGGAGCCTGCAAATTCTCCATCCACATGAATAGGAACAGAATGAATCCTAATTCCTCCGCTACAGTCGATATCCATTGGAATTCCCTGTTCAATACTCAGTTTATTGGCATAGAGCCATTCGCTTTCCATGCATAGACACATTTTACCATCGGCCAGGATCTGATTCTTGGCAAAACAGTTTTTATACGAGGTCCTGTTCAACAGGTGACACCATGATGAAGAAGCATTACTGAATGCTCTGTCACCATTTTTCTCATATACGGAAACACAGCTCCCCAGCAGAACATTAAATTCACCAGCAATACTTTCTATTGCCTTCACTCCAACCATTTCAGTTAGAATTCCTTTTGAAGGGGAACTCATCATTGAATCGTCAAAAACAAATAATTCTCTGGTTGGCAGTTCATCAGTGGATTTCTCCTGTTTGCCGGATATCATCCATTCAATCCGTCTGAGATTCTGTTCAATAGTTTTCTGCTGAGAGATATCCGTGATAGCGGAACGTAATCCTACAACGTTGTCATCATTGTAAAGGGGAGCGCTGTGGAGTATCATGGGAAAGCGGCTCCCATCACTTCTGATGCCAATATATTCAGCACTTCCAACAAAGTTCTGTCCACTTTTCAGTACGACATTGAACCCATCCACCGCTTTTTCCAGATCCTCCGGTGCTATTAACTGCCATACAGTAAATCTTCCAAGATTTGATTCTGTATCATATCCGAACAGTTCTCCTGCCTTGGAATTCGCAAAAGTAATAAATCCTTCACTATCAGTTTCACAGATAGCTACCGGAAGCATTTCAGCCATATCCTTGAACCTGTTAAGACTGAGTTTGAGCCCTTTAGCTGACTTTCTAAATTGTGTAATATCTGTGCAGAAGCCTTCAATTGTGAATGAGCCATCGGGAAGATGTTCTGAAATCCAGGCATTCATCGATAGCCAGATAGTTTTCTTATCTGCTGTATATGCTTCATATTCAAAACTGTTCACACTACCATTTTTCTTTAGTTTTTTAAGAAAATCAATTCTGAGTTCCGGTTTAACATAATAATCTGCGGAAAGACTGTGGTAATTATCCAGAGTCTCCTGAACGGACTCGAATCCAAGCATTCTGGCCATTGCTGGATTAATTATTAGGGGTCTGCCATCAGATGATGTTTTAAAAATACCAGTAGGGGTATTTTCAAATAAAATACGATATTTTTCTTCGGACTCTTTTATATAGTTTAGAACCCTGGTTTTCTCGGTAAGATCTCGGGTTAATCCTTGTATTTGAATAGGATTTCCAGATTCATCAAAGTTTATCCATGCATGTATTTCCACTGGAACAGCATGACCATCACGATGATTTAAAAAAGTTTCTATAAGTTCACTCTGCTCAGAAGGGGGAGAAGATATTCTCCGTTGAAGAATTTCCATGAGAATTTTTAAATTTTCAGTGGAAACATGCTGATACAGGTAGGTCCCAATATATTCATCAGGAGAATAACCGAAAAGTTTTATGGCATTATTAACAAAAGTTATCTCGGAATCGAGAGTCATTGTCCAGATTACATCGTGTGTGTTTTCAATAAGTATCTTATGAATATCCGTATTGGTGACATGAGATATTGCCATATATAATCTCCTCAAATTTACATCACATTAGATTAATCGGATTTAAACCATTTTAGATTAATCGGATTTAAAAGTAAGGGCAAAGAAAATTCCTGATTGTCGCTCTGAAACTAAGGTGAGGGGTCAGATTACGGATATGTTTTTTCCTGTTTTAGCATATATTAACGATTCTCGGGTGCTTTGTGCCTGTATTATTATTCCACTGGAGGTTTCAAATGAAAAATTTCAGTTTTTTCCTGTTTACTTCGATATTTTTCCTTGGCTGTTCACCTGAAACCGGATCAAACAATGATGATAATAACGTCACTGGTACCAATAATGTCAGTACAAACAACAACAGCAATACAGTGAATACAACTAATATCGACAACACTAACAATGTCGCGACAAATAATACCACTGGCACCAATAACACCAGCACTAATAATACAACTTCAGAAACCTGTGATCCTCAGGATTGTGAATCATGGGAGTATTGCGGAGTTACAGAGTGTGTTCTTTCTCCCGGGCGATGTTATGATTCCCAGGATTGTACAGGAGATCAACTTTGTACCAGTCAGCATTACTGTGAAACCCCTGAAGTTTTATCATGTAATTTCACTTATAATACTGACTTCCCTGCTGCGGTCAGTGGAATTTATAAAAATGTAATACCTGAAGAAAAACTTGGAATTATTCAGTCTGATATTTGGGATTTTTCTAAAATCCCTTCAGGAGATGGCTCCATAATTTACCCGGAACCCCTTCCGGATTTTTATTACAAAAAACTCACTGAAAGTGAAGAACCCCGCTGGATTGTAATGCCGGGATATTCTGACAATATGCCACTTTTTTCCAGGGGTTCAGCCTGGTCAGGAGAAAGATGTTATGAAACGCCGGTGGGAGCTGAAATGCTTACAGAATCTGAAGCATTCGATCTTTACCGTGAAATTGTTGAGGAAACTCTTGGTGTACAAATGACGGTAACAGCAAATTTCAGAAATGTTGTAGGTATCAGGGGAGCGTATCCCGGCACCTTCTCATGGCACAAGAATAATCCCGACTATTTTAATGATACGATTGTATTGATGTGGATTGACTCTACTGGAACAAAGCACGTCAGAGAGTTCCCCATAAACACCGATACCGGTGACAATAATTATGCAAGCGGATCCACCAGCAGTCTTCTTCCAAACAGAAAATACAGATATCAGAATGGTGTTCACAGAGAGTACAATGCTCTTACCATTTTCGAATACAACTGGGGATGGGTTTATAACACAGCAGATGATTCTAACGCCAATGGACACTGGGACAACGATCGAAATGGATGGATCAGTGGAGGCGGAGCTGATTATATAAGAACCGGAAGTGGCCATAATATTCATATGGGAAGTGTAAGCGCACCACTGGGAACAGCAAGAGTCGGTGCCTGGAGCGCAGGATGTCAGGTTATTCCCGGCATGGCCAACTGGACTGAATTTATAAACAATGCATGGACTGGAAGTGGAAACCTTGTTCATTATTATCTGATTGACTCAAGAGATATAGCTCGCGAAGTCTGGGGATTATCCTGTACTCCCGATGGCAGTCATGATTGCCCTTGGAAAATTAATTCGCTTCCATTCTCTCACAGTGCAAGCACTGGACTATCATCTCATTCATATTTTGATGTTTATGGCTGTTCAACTGCCAATGAAAGTGGACCGGAGTATGTTTATGAAGTTAAAATTTCAAGCTATGGTACTTTAAGTGTTTCTGTTGATTGTCCTGATGGGGCTGATATTGATATTCATCTTCTGGTTATGGACGATCCTGATGCATGTCTAACCAGAGGACATACTGACTTCACATTTGATGTAGCACCTGGAAGATATCTTATTGTTGCAGACTCCTGGGTTAATTCTTCCGGTGTGGAACAGAGCGGCTCATACACTCTGAATGTCAGTTTTACTGCTGATTGAAAACTCTCTATACTCAACCATTAAAATTATCAGGGTGGATTGACTTTGAACTGAAGATGTAGTTTATCATCTTCTGACTTGCGGGCTTTGGAGGAAAATATGGAAAAACAATCCTATCAAAAATATACACCTAAAGAATTACTTGAAAAAAGGGCAAAGGATAAATTATTCAACTTTATTCTTGAAAAAGGCAGTATAAGGGGAGCCATAGTTCAGTCAACACTGATGGTAAATGAGATGCGGGATAATTTTGAGTTGGGTATACTTGAATCCTATATTCTCGGTCAGTCATATACAGCAGCGGCACTTCTTTCATCTCAGGTTAAGGGCAATGACAGACTTACACTCAAAATATCCTGCGATGGACCTGTCGGGGGTATCGTTGTTGATTCCAATTCTTATGGAGAAATAAGAGGTTATCTGAAGAATCAGTCAATCCCTGTAAATGGTGTACTTGAGAATTTAGACATAAGTGAATATTTAGGGAGCGGGTACATATCAATAATTAAGTATCTGGAAAATGCAAAACAGCCATATGAGGGCCAGGTACCACTTAAGTATCGGTCTATAGCTGAAGACCTTGCAAATTATTTTAATGAATCTGAACAAACACCATCTGCGTTTCAACTTAGTATCCATTATGACAGAGCAGGTGATATAACAGGAGCTGGTGGAATTTTCCTTCAGGCACTTCCCGGAGCATCAGAAAGTTCAATTGAAAATCTTGAAAATACATTACTGAAAATGGAGTCACCCGGAAAACTATTTTCTCAGGGATTCGGAGCAGACGAATTAGTCCTAAAGGAATTCGCTGAGTATGGACCGAAAATTCTGGAGTCCAAACGGGTAGAGTTCTTCTGTCGATGTTCAGAAAAACAGATGCTGACTTATCTTACAATGTTACCTCCTGATGACAGAAAAGATATCAAGGAAAACGGCCCATTTCCACTGGAAATAAGGTGTCACAGTTGCAACACAAGATACTCCATAAGCAGGGATAAGTTACAAGCAAACCTTTAAAAAATCATTTTTCAAAATCAGGGTTGGTCTTTTCAAAAAAATGGGAGTATTCGCTCTCCAGTTCCTCCAGATACACGATTTTCATCTCCTGCGAAAGATGCTGACTTTTACTGATTCTGGTTTTCCTTTGATTATAGCTGGTTTCGAAGGCTTTTACAGTTTCCTCCCATTTGGGATCATCAACATCAATGTGATGAATTGTCTCTACTTCTATTGTTCTTGAGTTTTCAACACTGAGATTAAACAGCTCATCAAGCCCGAATACAGTGTATCTCGAAAAATTAACCTGAAATGATTGAATATCAGGTGGTCTTATAAAACAGAACAATAGTTTTGCAGCAAATACGGTAAAATCATCTTCGGGAAGATTATCAGCAAGTTGCTGATAGCTCATGTCTGAATTTAAATCAGGAAATTTCTGATAAGCTCTGGCATATATGGTAAGAAGAACTTTTGAAAGTAATTCAGGATTTTGAACTCCCAGAACAATATATGAAGTAATACAGTGAAAATTGTTATCGAGATTTTCAAGAACAGTTTTTATCATATCATGGCTTGAGCCAATATAAGTAAGTACACCTTCTTCGTTGTACCCGCATATACAGCATGGAAGATCACTGAGAACTTTTTTAAGAGTGGAATTTGAATGCCTGTTAAAGGAATGAACTGAAAGTCCAAGAATTTCTGCAATCATTCCGAAATTATTGGCTTCTCTGGAAAACTCCAAGGATATATTACTAGACATTCTCAGATCACTCCGGACTTGCATTGTAACACACAATTATTGATTAAAAAGAATGAATTTTATACTGTTCAGAAGGGAATTTGTTCCAGAGCTATAGCATATTGTGACTATTTACTTTCAACAGATGGTTTCGTAGAGGTGGCAGATTTATGCATGGCCAGAACGATTTCCTCATAGTAAGCAGCCTGATAAGATAGCTATTTCCAATGATAGAGTCTTAATATCAGGTGGTGATGCTCAAGAAGAAGATTCCGATATTTTTCGTACAGAGTAGCAACCAGGAGCTCTTTTTGCTTTTTCAATTGATTTCGGATTATCAGCATCAATAGCCAGGTTTTTATGTGTACTCATAAAAGCAGCTCTTTTAATCTGAATTTCAGGTGTTTTTTCCAGGATTCACCTAGGTCATAATCCAGTTTTCTGATTGCTTTTAGATTAAATTCCTTTTTATAAGCGCGAATGGCTGTTTTCATCTCAGATTCAGATTCAGATTTAGATTCAATGGCTCTTACAAGAAATGAAGGTTCCACATTTTTGTAGTGAGAAGGTGAGATTTTGTATTTAATAACGGGAGAGTGTCTGCTGTATCCAAAACTAATGGAAAATATTAGAATCATTGGTAATAGTATGATCTTTATTTAATTTTCTTTCTTCAATTCCATTTAGGGGAGTGATTTTAAAGTGATAAAACTGGATTCCACTTGTTATGGAATTCAGAGACCTCAATACAAATTGATTTGTTTTCAATTCAAAAAAATATTTTTTAATAATTATTAAAATCGTTGACTTCCAAAAATTCATTGGTATATACCTGTGTGTCTGGAGATATACCATTATGTACCACGCGTGGACCATTGATGCTGAATCCACTGTACCCTTATTTTTACAACTTGAACATCTGGTGGAATCCAAAATCCGTGAAGGACTTTTCGATACCGGTGACAAACTTCCTTCTGAAAGAGAAATATCGTCCTTGTCAGGAATAGCAAGGGGGACAGTAAAAAAAGCCCTGTCAAATCTGGTATCAAGAGGAATTCTAAAAGCTGTCAAAGGTAAAGGAACTTTTGTAACTGATTATAAAACTGGCAGTTCAGGAGACCGTTTAGAAACTGCAATGGATATGATTCGTAGCCTTATTTATTCACTTGAAAAATTAAATTTTTCTCACCGAGAATCCGGTGCTCTTTTCATGTCAGAACTTGAAAACAGACAGATCATTTTATCAAAACTTTCAGTGTTGGCAGTCGACTGCAACCCCGAAGCCCTTGAGGTATATCTCCAGCAACTGGGAACATTATCCCATGTTAATTTTAGAAGTATTCTGCTGGAGGATCTGAAACAATCGCCTGATAAGGTCCTTGCCAATTATGAGCTAATTATCACAACATCAAACCATTTTGATGAAGTAAGCATGATAGCTCCGGAATATTCAGAGAAAATACTGCAGATTGGAGTTATGCCTTCCCCAGAAACAATTTTTCAGATTGGAAAACTATCCGTTAAAACAAGACTGGGAGTTATCTGTATAAGTCAGAAATTCTTTGAAATAGTAAAATTCTGGGTGAAAAAGTTTTATCCGAATATTCACATGGAGCGGCTGGAAAAAGAGGATAAAAATTTTAATCAGAAGATAAATACAGGATATGACGTTCTTGTTCTTCCTGTTATTTCTGCTCTTGGATTGAGTGTCACCCAGTTAAAGGATATCAATAATTTCAGACAAAGAGGAGGTTCAGTTATAAGATTTGAGTACCAGATTGATGGGGGCTCCATGGTATTGCTGGAAAAGGCTCTTGATAACCTGATTCAGGAATCTTTGAAAGGTCTTTAAAATATGGATAGAAAACAAATTGTTCTAGGTGTAATAGGATTCGATTGTCACAGTGTGGGAAACAGGATCCTGGATTATTTTTTCACTGAAAAAGGATATAAAGTACACAATCTTGGTGTAATGGTAAGTCAGGAGGAGTTTATTGATGCCGCTCAGGAAACCGGTGCCGGCGTTATTATGGTATCGTCTCTCTACGGCCATGGAGAAATAGACTGTGAGGGGTTACGGGATAAATGTATTGAGCGCGGACTTGATGACATTCTTCTTTATGTTGGGGGGAATCTCGTGGTTGGGAAGACGCCATTTAAAAGTGTTGAAACCAAATTTCTAAAAATGGGGTACGACAGGGTATTTTCACCTGATACTGATCTTGAAGTTGTAAATAATTTACTGATTGAGGATCTGAAACTGGGGTGAAAACGAAATTGATGTACCTTCTAAGTATTGATATCGGCTCCACCTGGACTAAAGGGGCTCTATTTAGTATGGAAAATGGAGTTATGAAACTGGTCTCCAGAGACGCAATTCCCACTACGCAGGAAAACCTCTCTGAAGGTGTTTTTGAAATAAAATCCCGCCTGACTTCAAAAACACCGGATATGGTGCGTTTTTCATCAAGTGCAAAGGGTGGACTTGGAATCAGCGTAATTGGTCTTGTACAGGATTTAAGTCTTTATGCTGGTAAACTTGCAGCCTGGTCAAGTGGAGGAAAACTAATAAGTGTACACGCTAATGGTTTAACTCAGTCAGGTATGAATGAAATACTGAGCAAACACCCGGATATTATATTAATCACCGGAGGGACAGATGGTGGACATGAAGAAAAAATAATCAGAGCGGCAACTACAGTACAAGAATCCAGATTTCCCGGTACAGTAGTTTATGCCGGGAACAGCCACATACAGGAAATTATATCAAAAATTTTTAAAAATCGAGTGGTTGTTACTGAAAATATAATGCCCTCTCTGGGTTCTTTTCAAGGTGAAAAAGCATCTGATATTATCCGAAAGGTTTTTTTATCCGAAATCGTAGAGGGGAAAGGTCTCGGAAAAGTCAGGGAAATTCTTGGGTGTGATCCAGTTCCTACCCCTGTGTCAATGATGAATCTTGTGGATTCAATTACACGCTTCAATGAAAACTGGGGCTTTTTTGGTGCAGTTGATCTTGGTGGCGCCACCACTGATGTCTATTCAAGCTCAACTGAAGATTATACTTCAGGTATTGTTTTCAGAGGTTTACCGGAGCCACTCATTAAGCGAACTGTCGAGGGTGATCTTGGCATGAGGGTAAGTTCTAAGAATACTATTGAAAATATGGACCAGAATCCTGAGACAGATAACACCGGAATTCAGAACTGGGTAAAACAAATTTCTCAGGATTTTTCTAAAATCAGTCAATCGAAGGAAGAAAAGTACATGGATCGTGAACTGGCAAGAATCTGTATAAGGAATTCTATGCTCAGACACTGTGGTGAAATTGAGAAAGTGTGGACTACAGAAGGGGAAATTTCCGTTCAAAAAGGAAGAAACCTTAAAAAATTAAAAAAGTTAGTACTGACAGGAGGATATTTGTCTCAGTTTTCTGATTTCAGTATCTACAGTTCCAGTTTTCCGGGTCTGCCATTAATAGTGGATTCTAAGGAAAAACTGATTCCACAATCACCTGATATTTATTTTGACGATAAATATTTATGGCCTCTTATCGGGAATTTTGCAGAAGATTTTCCAGAGGCAGCAGCAGCTTTTGCAGTTGAGTCCCTGAGTGGATAATTACAGGAGAAATAATTTTGAAGAATACAAAACAAAATTTTGATGAGTTCATGATGGAAAGATCAGATGTGCTAAAAGCCTGGTCAACGGGAAAAGATGTCATTCTTGAGGAAGGTCTTGCTTATCAGAAATCTCTTGATGATAGTAGAAATTTCGCATCAACCATGAAGGCAGCCTCCAGGAGAGGGGATACTCTTATTCAGCCGAGAGCTGGAGTTGCACTCATTGATGAGCATATTTCTCTTCTGAAATATCTTGAGAATGAAGGTGGCGCTGACCTTCTGCCAACCACAATTGATGCGTATACACGACAGAACCGGTATAATGAAGCACAGTCAGGGATCGAAAAATCATATTCTGCCGGAACTTCACTTTTAAACGGTTTCCCGGCAGTGAATCACGGTATTGCCGGATGCAGAAGAGTAATTGAAAGTTTAAAAAAACCTGTACAGGTCAGGCATGGAACTCCGGATGCGCGACTTCTGGCTGAAATTAGCCTTGCATCAGGCTTTACATCATTTGAAGGGGGAGGAATAAGTTATAACATTCCCTACGCAAAAAAGGTTCCACTGGAAAAATCTATTGAATACTGGAAATATGTGGACCGTCTTGTGGGTTATTACGAAGATAATGGAGTATCAATTAATCGTGAACCATTCGGACCTCTCACCGGAACTCTGGTGCCGCCATTTATATCAATTGTAATTGGAATAATCGAAGGAATACTTGCTTTAAGACAGGGGGTAAAATCCATTACACTGGGATATGGGCAGGGTGGAAATCTCGTTCAGGATGTCAGTGCAATTATAGCTCTCAGAGAGCTGGCTGATGAATATTTCCAAAGTGAAGGGTTTACAGATTATCATCTGACTACTGTTTTTCATCAATGGATGGGTGGGTTTCCTGAAAATGAAGCAAAAGCATTCTCTGTAATTACATGGGGAGCAACTGTCGGTCGTTTAGCAGGAGCGGATAAGATAATAGTTAAAACTCCACATGAAGCCATGGGGATACCTACAAGAGAAGCTAATGCACAGGGTCTTTTAGCTTCCAGACAGGCAATAAGTATGCTTTATGAGCAAAAACTTCCTGTAGGTCCCACCTATAGAAGGGAAATTGATTTAATTAAATCAGAAGTTAACTCAGTTATGAACAGGGTGCTTGAGCTTGGAGCAGGGGATATTGATGATGGTATAGTGCCTGCTTTCAAGTTTGGAGTAATTGATGTGCCATTTGCTCCGGCTGTGTGTAACTATGGTAAATTATTACCCATGCGGGACAATGAAGGATTTATTCGTGTTTATAACTGGGGAAATACACACGTTTCTGAAGAAATCAAGGAATTACACAGAGCAAAACTTGAGTTGAGGGCTCACTCTGAGGGGAGAAATGTCTGTTTTCAGATGGTTACAGACGATATTTATGCAATCAGCAAAGGTAAACTGGTTGGGAGGCCAAGATGAAAATTATAAAAGCATTGTTTTCTCCGGGTATCAGCTCATTTTTCTTTGATGACCAGAGGGCCATTAAACAAGGAGCGTCACAGGATGGTTTTGTATATGTGGGAGAATCTGTAACACCTGGGTTCACAAGGATAAGAGAGGCCGGACAATCTGTTGGTATTCAACTTATCCTGGAAGATGGACAGACTGCAACCGGTGAATGTGCGGCTGTTCAGTACAGTGGAGCGGGTGGGCGTGATCCCCTGTTTCTCAGTGCAAATTATATTCCTTTTTTAAAGACTCATGTGCGGCCCATGCTTGAAGGGCTTGAATTATCCTCTTTCAGGGAAATGACTGAAAAATTTATGTATCTGGAAATAGACGGAAAACGTTTGCATACTGCATTAAGGTACGGTCTGTCTCAAGCACTCCTTGATGCAAGGGCGAAATCTTCACATATCACAGCAACTGAGGTTATTTGTAATGAGTACGGTCTGCCGGTAATTGCTAAACCTGTTGATATATTTGGTCAGACCGGAGATTCACGATATGAAAATGTCGATAAGATGATTTTAAAAAACGTTGATGTTTTACCTCATGGTCTTATTAATAATATTGATTCTAAACTTGGCAGGGATGGTGAAAAACTTAGAGAATATATTAAATGGCTGGCAGCCAGAGTGAAAACTCTCAGGATTAGAAGCGAATATAAACCTGCGCTCCATCTTGATGTGTACGGGACCATTGGACTGGCTTTTGATGGTAACATGCATAAAATTATAGAATATATTTCCTCTCTCGAGGAGGCTGCAGGTGGACTTCCTCTCTACATTGAAGGGCCATGTGACCTTGAGGAAAAAAAAGGGACAATTCAGGCGTTGAGTGAGATCGTAAATGGCCTGAAAAATAACGGAAGCAGAGTAAAAATTGTAGCTGATGAATGGTGCAACACATATGAAGATGTTATAGATTTCGTGGATGCCGGTGCTTGCGATATGGTTCAAATAAAGACACCGGATCTTGGGGGAATCCAAAATGTGGTGGAAAGTATTATTTATTGTCACAAAAACGGCGTCGAAGCTTATCAGGGGGGCAGTTGTAACGAAACCGATGTGAGTGCAAGAATGAGTGTACACCTTGCCGTTGCTGCGAGAGCAGACAGGCTTCTCGCTAAACCGGGAATGGGGTTTGATGAGGGCTTCACAATTGTAAAAAACGAAATGGAACGACTTATCAGTGTTTTAAAATACAGGCATGGAGTATAAGATGACACCGGAAATTACCAAATATGATGAATTTGTTGTTCTCTCTCCGACTGCAATTCTGGGTTATGGATTTCCCATCGAATCTTTTAAAAGAGGTATAGATGAAAAACCAAATCTTATTGCAGTGGATGCCGGTTCAACTGATCCCGGACCATATTACCTGGGATCAGGACATTCTTTTACCGACAGAGAATTCGTAAAAAGAGATCTTCGAATTATGATTAACGCTGGTCTTGAAAATTCAGTACCGGTAGTAATCGGGACAGCTGGCGGCAGTGGTAGTCTTCCTCATTTAAAATGGTGTGAAGAAATAATTAATGAAATAGCTGCTGAGGATGAGATTTCTTTCAAAATGGCAGTTATTCCGTCAGATATCTCAAAGGAAACAGTATCAACAGCATTAAAAAGCAATAAAATACGCCCCTTAAAAGGTGTAAAAGAACTCACTCAAGACCTGATTGAACAGTCAACCGGAATAGTTGCTCAGATGGGAATGAAGCCGTTTATTGAAGCATTGAATCAGGGCTGCGATGTTGTTCTGGCAGGAAGATCGTATGATCCAGCAGTATTTGCTGCTCTTCCTGTTTCCAAGGGATATGATGTCGGATTATCACTTCATATGGGAAAAATTCTTGAATGTGCTGCTATCGCTTCTACCCCGGGAAGTGGAGCAGATTGTGCTCTTGGAAGACTCAGGAACGATTCATTTATTTTGGAGCCACTGAATCCCTCCCGTAAGTTCACATGTGAATCAACTGCTGCCCACACCCTGTATGAGAAAACCGATCCTTACCATCTTCCAGGACCTGGTGGAGAGCTGGATCTTACTGATTGTAGTTTTACTCAAATCACTGAAAATTCCGTGATGGTAAAGGGAACTAAATTTATTCCGGAGAAAACGAATACAGTAAAGCTTGAAGGAGCAAGAGTTGTGGGCTATCGCAGCATATCCATTGCGGGTATTAGGGATCCACTGATGATCTCCGCAATCGATACGATTCTGGAGGAAGTAAAGCAGGCAGTGGAAAACATGGGAAAAATAGATAACGGAGATATATATTTTCATGTTTACGGCAAAAACGGTGTTATGGGTCCTTTGGAACCTCTCCCACCTGAAGAAATGAGATCCCACGAGCTTGCAGTGGTCATTGAGGCTATCGGAGACACTCAGAAGAAAGCAGATACCCTATGCAGCGTTACCCGCTCCACACTTCTTCATTTTGGTTATGAAAATAGAATATCAACTGCCGGGAATCTCGCTTTTCCTTTTAGTCCATCAGATATCAGAATGGGTGAAGTATACGAATTTTCAATATATCACTTAATGGAAATAGAACCTGAATTTCAGGTCATTATTAAAACAGTGGGGAAATAATATGCAAATGAATATAACAGAAACAGCACGGGTAATAAGATCCAAGAATGCCGGACCTTTTGAATTAACGCTGGATATTATTTTCAAATCTGAGTACTGGTATAAATATTTCAAAAACAATAATATTATAAATACAAAAGTAATCAGCAGCCTTTACGGAGTCAATGAATCAGATATCCTTGGCATCATTTGGTTTGAACCCGCTAATGCTGTAAAAGCCACAATGGTCAGACGTATCAGTTCAGGTGCTGCAGGAGAAACAGATATCTATGGTGCTCAGCAGCATGCACCACTTTTAGGTATTACTTTTGATTACTCAGAATAGACACTGAAAAGGGAATTCTAATGCCAATAGCTCCATATAGTTTCAATTCACAGAATTTTGAAACTCTTATCTTCAGCGCTTATTACGCTCCTAGGGGACGACAGCGTCTTTACATGCTCGCAGGCGAACTTTCTTCCAGATATCTTTTTCCTTCAGACCTGCTCATCGGAATACTTGGCTCTGAAGGAAGTGGAAAGTCAACACTTATAAAAGGCCTTTTCCCAGGCCTGGAGCTCACAAATGATGACGATGGTGTTAATCTGAGACCAACTCCTCTATACGATTTTGAACCTGATGATTTTTTTGCAGGACATACTTTTCATCTCGATGCAAGATATGAACTTGCTTTTAATCAGTTACATGAGGTTGCAGATTCCGTAAAAAAGGCTGTTATGCACGGTCGGCGAGTGGTTGTGGAACATTTTGATCTTTTATATGATGCGTTAGGGTTTAATGCTCACATTCTGTTCGGAATTGGAGAAGAGGTTCTTGTGGTAAGGCCAGGTGTTTTTGGTCCCAATCCAATGGAAATAAAAAAAGTGGTAGATAAGACAATACGATTCAGGCTTATGTCACATAGTGCAGAGGATATTATAAGTTATATTCTGGCAAAGGATTACGGAATCAACCGGAGAATGCTTCACAGTGATGTAAAGCATGGATTCGTAATAAAATTGAGCTCCAAACCTGAAATTGATCTGGATGAACTGGAAAAAAAGGTGCTGGATGTTATTGAAAGCGACTTTCCAATAAATCATGCTGGGGAAAATCAGATAACAATAGGGGACTGGAATATTTTTTGTACGGGAACCAGAACCCATGTTAAATCAACCGGTAAAATAGAAAATTTTCATCTTAAAAAAGATTTTCTATATGAACCACTTAGCAGAGAATGGCTGTTGGTGGGAATGGTAGGTCATCGTGAAGTTGCAGGACTTGAGGATATTTCCTATATACAGGAGTAAACAATGTCAATTCTGAATGGATACACATCAAGGAAAAGAGATTATCGCCTGATTTCAGAATATGGGGTGACTGAAATCGAAATTGATGGAAAACAATTTCTCAAAATTGAAGACGGAGTAATTCAGAAACTGAGTCAGGAAGCCTTCAGGGATATTTCTTTTTATCTGAAAAAATCACAATTTGAAGGATGGATAAAAATCCTGATGGATCCTGAATCTTCGGAAAATGATTTACTGGTAGTAAATGCTCTATTGAAAAATGCCTTGATTTCATCCAACGGTGTTTTACCTTTGTGTCAGGACACAGGGACTGCAACGGTATTTGCTTTTCGGGGAAGTAATGTATTAACTTCAGGTAATGATATTAAAGAAATCGAAGAGGCTGCAGAAAATATCTGGGAAACTGAAAATCTCAGATATTCTCAGATGATTCCTTCAGATATGTTTTCCGAAAGAAATAGCGGCAATAATCTTCCCGCACAAATTGATATAAGCCTTGTAGGCGGCAATGAATTTGAATTTATTTTTTATGCAAAAGGTGGGGGCAGTTCAAATAAAACATCTCTCTTTCAGATGTCAAAAGCGTTACTGAATGATAAAGCACTGACTTCTTTTTTAACTGAAAACATTAAAAAAATTGGTGTCGCAGCCTGTCCCCCATATCATCTGAGTGTTGTAATAGGAGGTACTTCCCCTGAAGAAAACCTGAAGGTTTTAAAACTTTCGTCATCTGATATTTTTGATGGCATGACTGAATCTGGACTTTATGGATACAGGGATAAACTCTGGGAAAAAAGAGTAATCCAGATAGCTAGAGAAACTGCTTTGGGCGCACAGTTTGGAGGCAGACATCTGGTTATGGATGCTCGGGTAATCAGATTGCCAAGGCATGCCGGTTCATGTCCCGTATCTATTGGCGTCAGTTGCAGTGCCCATAGAGTACTTTCAGGTAAGATATCTCCAGATGGTGTGTATCTTGAAAATGTAGTAAAGAATCCGTCTGAATTTATCACTAAGTATTTACTGGAATCAGGAAAACAGATACCGTCAGTCAATTTTGATGAAGGAATTGAAAACGCAATTTCATGCCTTGATAATCTCGCGCCTGGGAAAATGGTTTTATTATCCGGTACTGTGGTCGTAGCAAGAGATATTGCTCATGCAAGACTAGCTGAAGAACTGGAACAAACAGGGCAGTTACCCGACTGGTTTAGACAGTATCCTGTATATTATGCGGGTCCTGCAAAAAAACCTGATACTGAAATTGAAGGAAGTTTCGGCCCTACAACAGCACAAAGGATGGATCCATATGTGGAGCGCTTTATGGCTCACGGATGCTCAAGAATAATGCTTGCCAAAGGAAACAGGTCTGAAAATATTTCTGAACTCTGCAGCAGATACAATTCTTTTTACCTTGGTACAATTGGTGGTGCAGCCGCTCTAATCGCTAAAGAAAATATTGTATCCAGTGAAGTTATTGCATATCCTGAACTTGGAATGGAAGCAGTTCGCAAGATTGTTATCAGGAATCTAATTTCGTTTGTTGTTTCTGATAATAAAGGAAATTCGCTCTATTGATAACACACTACTATGTTTTTATAAATTCCTGTCTAAAACCATCCATATAAACATTTTCAACTTAAAAAAAGAAAATTATTTAAAAAATTTTTATATTATAGTTTTCTTAAAATGAATAATTGTGTTACTTTTCTCAATCCAAAATAAAAGGAAAGGTAATTTTGCTCATGATCAGAATTATTGATAAAGAAAGTATATGTGACTTTAAGTCTATGCACCCTTCAATGTCCTTGCGAGACGCAGTCTGTGAAGCTGAGAGGTGCCTTCTTTGCGAGGATGCACCCTGTTCCAAAGGGTGTCCGGCTGGTACCGATCCCGGTAAATTTATCAGGCAGATAAAATTTAAAAATATTAAGGGAGCTGCCCGAACTATAAGAAATAATAATATTCTCGGATCCACTTGTGCACATATATGTCCAACAGATAAGCTTTGCGAAATGAACTGCAGCGCAATGAAACTGGAAGCACCAATTAACATAAGTGCCCTTCAGAAATTTGCTATTGAATATGGGAGACAGAACAACCTTGAAAAACTGGAATCATCATCAGGGTCCGGAAAAAAAGTAGCTGTGATAGGTGCTGGTCCGGCTGGGTTATCTACTGCATATGAACTTGCAAAAAAGGGACACTCAATTGAAATATTTGAGAAAGAAAAAATGGCAGGGGGAGTACCCGCTTGGAATATTCCTGAATTCAGATTGCCTGCAGATGAAATTGCCCAGGATATTGGCAAACTTCGTGATCTGGGGGTTATAATTCACACTAACCAGCACATCAACACTCTGGAAGAAGTAGATAAACTGAAAAGTGAATTTGACGCACTGGTAGTAGCAACAGGTCTTAATAAAGCATTTGGCTTGAATGTTTTTCAGGACGCTGAGAATGTAACTGACTACATGACGTGGCTTAAAAAAATCAAATTTAGCAATTCCGAAATGAAAACTTCTGTGGCAAACAAGAGAATTGCAGTAGTAGGTGGTGGTTCCGTTGCTGTTGACTGCTGTGTAAGTGCGAAAGCTCTGGGTGCTGCAAAAGTATATATGATTTCTCTTGAAGAGGGTGATGATTTACCTGCTGACAAAGAAGAAATTCGGCTTGCACAGAGAATGAATGTTATTTTCAAATCATCCTCCATGATTAAGTCCATTGATATGAAGGATGGCAAAGTATCGCTGCTTAGAGGAATGGAAATTGCCTGGAAGGAACCGGAAAATTTCAATCCTTCTAACGCTACTGAAGTTGAAGGAACCGATTTTTCAATTCCTGTTGACTATGTAGTGCAGGCAATCGGAACAAAACCCGACTATTATAATCTGTTTAGTGAATTGAAATTGGGGCCAAAATCCTGCTTCGTTGCTGAAGGTGATGAAAAAATGTGGGCCAGTTCTGGCTGTACATTTGCTGTTGGTGATGTGGTCAATGGAGGTGCAACTGTGGTGAGAGCTGTTGGAGAGGGCAAAAAACTTGCGGAGCATATTGATAAATTTCTTGCTAGAGGTGAAATATGAAAAAGGCTGATTTATCTGTTAATTTTTGTGGTGTTAATTTCGAAAATCCATTTTGCCTCTCGTCCAGTCCAGTGGGTAATCACGCCGAGATGTGTTCAAGAGCTTTTGATGCAGGATGGGGAGGAATAGTATATAAAACTCTGAATGTTGATACCTCCTTCAAAATTGTAATGCCTTCCCCAAGGCTAAATGCCTATCATTACAATGATAAAAGATTTGTTGGCCTTCAGAATGCTGAACAGATTACAGATCGTACTCTTGACGACAATATTATGGATATTAAAGAACTAAAAAGGAAATATCCATCCAGAGTTCTAATTTCATCTATTATGGGATTTTCGGATTCAGATTGGGAAATTTTAGCAAAACGCTCAGAAGATGCCGGAGCGGATATGCTTGAATTAAATTTTTCATGTCCACAGATGGCCAGAAAAGATGCTGGACATAGAATTGGACAGGACTACAATCTGGTTGAACATTTCACAGGTGTTGTAAAAAAACACTGTAGCATCCCTGTAATGGCTAAAATGACTCCAAATATAACAGATATGATTCCAGTAGCACTGGCGGCTAAACGTGGTGGAGCAGATGCTATTGCTGCTATAAATACCATAAGAGCAATAACTGATATTGATATCGACCAGAAGGTACCTATGCCCACGATCAATCATCAGTCAGGAATTACAGGATTCAGTGGACCTGCTGCAAAACCTATTGGTTTAAGATTTGTATCTGAACTGTATAATAGTAAGGATCTTGCCCTTCCGATCAGCGCAATAGGCGGAATTGAAACATGGGTTGATGCTCTACAGTATATTCTTTTAGGAGGGGATACTATTCAGGTTACAACAGCGATAATGCGCTATGGATACAGAATTGTTGAAGACATGATTGAAGGGCTCTCTGATTACATGATCGATCATGGAATCAATTCACTGAGTGAAATAAAGGGTAGCGCCGCTACGAAACTGATTGACCCAAGTAATTTTGATACCAGGCATCAGGTTGTCAGTGTAATTGATTCAGAAAAGTGTATAGGCTGTGGTCAGTGTTATATTTCATGTCAGGATGGAGCGAATCAGGCAATTGTTTTCGATACTCGTCTGAGAAAAGCTTCGGTGGATGAAACAAGATGTGTTGGCTGTACTCTGTGTAAACATGTATGTCCTGTGTGGGATTGTATATCCACAAGGACTGTTGATACTCGAAATCAGTCTCATGCTGCGATTTTCTAATTATTAGTGCTTTACAGAAGAATTTAGGGGGATAGATGTCTACATTGCAGTAAATTTTATTTTAAGTATTTGCTATCGTAATATTTTTTTTTATACTTTTCCAGAATGAGGCCGTTATCTGGCATAAACCGGGAGATAAAATGAAAAATGCATATTTTGCTGGAGGATGTTTCTGGGGTGTTGAATATCATATGTTTCGTATACCAGGAGTTTTAAGTGTAGAAAGTGGTTACATGGGAGGAAATGTGGAAAATCCTACCTATGAGGAGGTGTGTTCAGGACAAACTGGACATGCTGAAACTGTAAAGATTACATACAATGAAAATTTGACTGACTATGAGACTCTGGCCAGAAGATTTTTCGAAATACATGATCCTACTCAGATTGACAGACAGGGACCTGATATCGGATCCCAGTACAGGAGTGCTGTATTCTACGAGACAGAAACTGAAAAAAATACTCTGGATAATCTTATTTTTGAGCTTGAGGCCAACGGATATGATGTCGCAACTGAATTATCCAATGGGGGAAAATTCTGGAGTGGAGAAAATTATCACCAAAACTATTATACAAAAACAGGGAAAACTCCATACTGTCATATTGAAGTTAAACGTTTTAATGTAAATAATTCAGGAGCAATAAATGACTAAACCAACAGAGTTGAACTCATGGAAATTATTAGAGAACCACTATAATAAGATTTCACCCATACATATGAGAGATATGTTTGAAAGTGATCCTGATAGATTTAAAAAATACAGTATCATCATTAATGATATGCTCTTCGATTTTTCAAAACATCGAATCAACGATGAAACTGTAAAATTACTGGTCGAACTTGCCACTGAAGCAAAACTGGCTGAAAACATAGAAAAAATGTTCCTCGGGGAAAAGATTAATAATACAGAAGACAGAAGTGTTCTTCATACTGCTTTAAGAAACAGATCTGATAAGAGAATCATTGTTGATGGCAAAAACATCATGGATGATATTTACAGAGTTCTGGGTAAGATGGAAAAATTTACTCAAATGGTCAGAAGTGGCGCTTGGAGAGGGTATACTGGTAAAAAAATAACTGATGTGGTTAATATTGGAATAGGAGGCAGTGACTTAGGCCCGAAGATGGTTGTTCATGCTCTCGCTCCGTATGTTACCGAAGACATACAATTTCATTTTGTGTCTAATGTTGATGGAACACATATAATAAATACTCTGAAAAATCTGCAACCTGATACCACTCTTTTTCTCATTGCATCAAAAACTTTTACAACACAGGAAACTATGGCAAATGCACATACTGCTAGGGACTGGTTTCTGAATCAAGCTTCTAAGTTGGAGTATGTGTCCAGCCATTTTATTGCAATGTCCACAAACACTGAAAAGGTTCAGGAATTTGGTATAAATCCAGATAATATGTTTGAATTCTGGGACTGGGTAGGGGGGAGATATTCACTTTGGAGCGCAATCGGGCTGAGTATTGCTCTTGCAGTTGGAATGGAAAATTTTTATGAACTCCTTAAAGGAGCTCATTCAATGGATTTACATTTTAGAAACACTGAGTTCAGAAAAAATATTCCTGTTATAATGGCTCTACTTGGGATCTGGTATAACAATTTTTTCAAATCATCCACTCACGCAATTTTACCATATGATCAGACGATGGATCGTTTCCCAGCTTATTTTCAGCAGGGTGATATGGAAAGTAACGGAAAATCAGTAAATAAAGATGGCTTTGATGTTGATTGTGATACAGGACCAGTGATTTGGGGTGAGCCAGGAACAAATGGACAGCATGCTTTTTATCAACTGATTCATCAGGGAACAAGAATGATCCCATGTGATTTTCTGGCCCCTGTTTTTTCACACAATAATACTGGGGCTCATCATTCTCTATTGTTATCTAATTTTTTTGCTCAGACAGAAGCTTTAATGAGAGGGAAAACTACTGAAGAAGCAGTTAAGGAATTAACTGAATTGGGTTATCACGGGGAAACTAGACGTAAGCTTAGTAAAGCAAAAACATTTCCAGGAAATATTCCCACATCTTCTTTTCTATTCCGCAGACTGGATCCATTTACTCTTGGAATGCTTATTGCCATGTATGAACACAAAATATTTGTTCAAGGAATTATCTGGAACATAAATTCATTCGATCAGTGGGGAGTTGAACTTGGAAAAGTTCTGGCAAAGGAAATTCTAAAAGACATGAATTCCTCAAACACTGTTACTACCCACGACTCCTCAACAAACGGCCTCCTCAACTTCTATAACACCACCCACCCGGGTTAGGTTTCACCATTTCCCATATTTTTCCTCCCTCCCAGGGTTGCGTTTTGAAAAATTAGTTCCGTTTGCCTT
>JAFGWM010000075.1 GCA_016937155.1 Deltaproteobacteria bacterium | reverse complement strand
CGGCAGTGGACGGTTCGCAGGAAATGATCGATGCAGCACTTGATTTACATCCAGAACTTACCAATCATTTGCGACAGATTATACTTCAACAGGACCTTCACAAACTTTATGGAAATTACGACGGAGTTTATTCAATTGCTGCATTAATGCATTTAACTGAAACAGAGCTCATCCATGTAACATCCAGAATTGCCGGGCTGATCAAATCCAGAGGTTTTTTCTTCTTCACTGTAAGTATTGAACGGGATGATACCAATGATTCAGGTTATAATGAGGAACTAATTATTGATGGGCTATATGAAGAAGAAAGAAAACTGGAAAAAATAAATATTTTTACATTTGAAAAGGAATTTCCTGATCATTTAAGTGAAGAACAGTTGGCCCGGGAGCTATTTGTTTCCACCGGCACTGTTAAAAAATGGATTAAAAATCACAAAATTACTCCGGATGTTACTGTACCATTCGGAAAAAAGGAACTGAGTTATTTTGCACCGCATCAACTTGACCATATAATTAAAACGATGAACCTCAGGCATCATGATAATACAACCCAGTATGATGATTTCTTCGAATTTATAAACGAAGGTGATTATACCATGTCCTACAAAATCATTATGATGCTTTCAATGTTAAGCATTGTTGATAATACTGGTGAATGCAATCTTGATAAATTGCTTGATTTATATATTAAATTTTACAGAGACCGCATAAAATTGGGCCTTGCAGTAGACCGGGAAAATTGTCCTTACAATAATTCTGAACTTCTTGAAGACCGCAGTATAATGAAAAAAAGTTTACTCCAGAATCCTTTTGAAAAATTTGAACGCAAACGATTTATGTATCACTGTAAAGATTTGAATCATATCTCCTTTTCAACAACACTTTGGAATATATTGTATTACAATAATGATATTAGCAGGATAAAGGAAATTTATTTAAAAGACCTATTGTCTTATTACGAAAAATTGGGTGGAGTCCCAAATAAAGAGGATCTAGTAGTTTTGTGGAAGATACATCCCTGATATTCTACTTCGAATAATGAAAATCAAACCAGAATATTAAGATATCGAGCTTCCAGAGCTTCTTCCGAATCGCTGGCAAACACCGGATGCAGTTGGTGTAAACCAGGAAATTGATTCATCTTTAATAGAATAAAATGGTTATGTTTTTTTTATAAAATTGTCAATTTTCTTTTGACTTGTGCCTTTATAGTTAGGAAGGAAAAATCATGTCCTGGAATTCTTATAGCAATGGAATCGATAACATATCTGAAAAAAGATTGAGTCGAGACATAACTGCTGAGTTGACTTTGAAAACTGTGAATTTGAAATGAAAGGATTGAGAATCATGTGCAACTATGACTGGCCTGTAATTACAGATGAAGAACTTCCACTGGAAGTTGAAAAGAACTTCTATAACAGTGATAATCCTTCAGCAAAAACTCGAATCTATCATGATCTGCTTACTGAATCCATCAATCCATTTATCCTTGAAATAACCGAAGATTCCAACGACATCAAAAAAGGAACCAGAGGTAAACTGGAGACATTCCCCGGTCTTACCTATCAGATGCACAGGACAATTACATTCAATGCCTGGCAGGTAAATTATAAATACGTGAATGTAGTTGAAAGAAGAATAGATGGTTCCGTAAAATCCACACCATATTTCGACTGGATGAGCCATGTGGGGATAGAACTAATTTGTCCCAGATGCGGGAAACATCTTGAGACAGTCATGGAGCAGATTTGTGAATTTGATATTTGGGGTTTTCAAAGAATGATGAATGAACAGAGAAAAGGACGTGAATTGAGGGAGGAAAGAGAAAACTTTGCCAAAGAAAATCCATTTTCAGATATTGAAATAACAAATATCAAACCCGATTATAGCTATATGCTTCACATAGCAAATATTAAAATTCTGAAACACAAGGCAGCCGGTTATGCCATGGATTACAGTGATTTTATTATTTATAGCAAAGATGGTGCAACTGGGATACTGTATGCAAAAACCGCAAACAGCTCCAAGTGCCGTAGAGATGTAACCGAAATCACTTTCAGTGATGATCCTTCAGATGCAGGTTTAGATGACATTCAGCGTGAGATTATGTTTCCAACCTGAAGATAAAACAGAAAACCGGGCGTTTCCGCCTAAAAATAAAAATCAACTGATTGTTCCATAAACTAAATGTTTATTCCTGGAGAATTAAACTATAAAGAAGGCAAATCTGAACTTAATTTATTTTTTTTCACTGGAAAATATAGTGTTTAATTTCGAGGCAACTCCTGCCAAAGCACCTGAGTAGTCTTCATTGCAGATACTTGTATATGCCCAGTCCATTTCCTGCTCACTGGAATAATATTCGACTAACTCACGAAGTCTCAGAGCTGGAACAGCACCAGATCCTGAAGGTGCAGAAGTACATGATGGCTCAAGAAACGGATTCCCGTAAGTATCTGCTGAAACAGTCATACTACCATTATCGGTAGGTCCGGCAATCACTGCAGTCACTATATTGGATGGACTTCTCAGATAGTTCAGAAATGACACATATCTGCTTATAGGATAAAGTAAATTCATGGGATCCGTTTCAGTTCTGGATTCACAATTGGTATATTCAAGTGAATCTCCCGTAAAAACACGCTGCCAATTCTGCTCGCACGAAATACCAAATTCTGTACATCTGAATGAAGTCAGCGGTCCGAGTGTACTTGTGATTGATACACTGGAATCATCAAAAATCGTTCTGGTGGAATTAGCACTGCAATCATCCTCATCAGTAATCATGATAATGGCCAACGTGGACTCAGGACGAAGGAAAAGACCGTTACTTCCATCCTGAAGAGCGCGGTATACAGCTTCCAGTGGTTGTTCAAATCCACATCCTGAAGTCCCGGTATCAGCTATGCAGCTAAAAACCTGTTCCATTGTTTCACCTGAATAATTCCTGCATCGTGGACACCCGTTTTCATCCTCCACAAGATTTAGACCATCCGGCTCAGTACTTGCGCCATCAGTAATAAACATATTACCTGAGCAGTTTGATGCCTCACAGTCATGACTGCTGCATACACCTGTCTGGGTATTTCTTTCCACACTGCACCCTATGGGCGCCACATCAACAATATAAGGCTGTCCAACGGGGTTGACACAGTCACTACGTAAAAGTTTTCCATCATCACCAACACCTTCACAGCCACTTATGTTATAAGGAAGCGTTCCTAAATCAGGTGATATTACTCCGATATGAACATCGGGCATTCCACCATCAATTTCCTTCAGTCCTGTAATAAATGACTGGAAATTCTGTATGAGTTTGATCTGTTCATCTTCCATGGAGATACTTGAATCCACCATAAAAAGAACATCCAGTGACCGACCTTCATACACCGTGATATTGTTGGTGGTGTTATTTGTGGTGTTGTTGGTAGTATTGTTGGTGGTGTTATTTGTGGTGTTATTTGTTACATTATTTGTCACGTTATTGGTGACGTTGTTCGTTGTGTTGTTCGTGGTGTTGTTCGTGGTATTATTGGAGGAATCATCATCACATCCCAGTACAAAAAAAGCACTCATCAAAATTATAAACCCAAATTTTTTTCTCATATCAATTCTCCTGTTTTATGGATTTTCATTCTTACACGGATCAAATGAAATACTTTTTTTATTATAGATCAACCAATATTTCTTCTTTTTTGCAGGAACCACCATTGAAAGCGGTATTATTGCCACAAAAGCACTTACCTTAAAAGTAAACACCCCAGCTTCTGACTCCCTGATTCCCTGACTGACTGGCTACCTGTAATTAACAAACTTTAGTATCGTATTATTCATGAAGCGGTCTAGAGCTCCATTTTCAGACTCCTTTCAGTAAATACCTATTCCATGAAAGTTACAGGGGTCTGAAGTTGATTATTTGACTTTTTATTTTTTTTAACAGAGCATATACTGAACAAAACCCGGAGTGTTATAATTCCTGAAAATGGTGATATAAATGAGATCTATAAATATAACTTTACTGATAACTTTTATTTTTTCCGGTTGCAGTGTTTCTGAGAATAACAGTAAAAATACTTCACCGGCATCAACTGATATTTTCAAAGGGCAAAAAGGAACTCTGGTTATCATTGATATAAAGACAGGAAAGACATCAATGATAAATCCTGATTATGCGAAAAAGGCTCTATCTCCCTGCAGCACATTCAAAATCTGGAATACTCTTATCGGTCTGAAGGAGGGTCTGATAAAAAAACCATCAGAGGCCTTTTATAAGTGGGATGGCAAAAAAAGATTTTTTGACGCCTGGAATCGTGACCTGACACTGAAGGAGGCCTTCAGAGTTTCATGTGTACCGGCTTTTCAGAATTTAGCCTCCCGAATCGGGGCCGTAAGAATGAAAAAGCATCTGGATACCATCAACTACGGTGACAGGAATATTTCCTCGGGGATAACAGACTTCTGGCTTCCACGTAAAAACCACAGAACTATCATGATATCAGCTGTAAATCAGGCTGTTTTAATAACTGAGCTACTCACAGAAAAACTGCCTTTTTCACCTGAACAGATTAATATTCTTAAAGAACTGATGTTTTTCAAAAAAATTGGAAAATGTAATTTATATGGGAAAACCGGTTCATCTGGAAAAGTCGAAGGTTCGCAGAAACTGGGATGGTATACCGGGTTTATTATATGTAATAATAAAACTCTGGCATTTTCCGCAAACCTAGCTTCTGAAGATGCCTCAGGCTCCATTGTCAGAGATATAATTTATAATTATTTTAAAAAGTTACAGTAACTTACCATTTCTTATCAACTCAACTGAAATTATCCGTAAAAAACCTTTTCCCTCACAGATAGTGAACCGTTGTTGATTTGGTGTCCATCTTTTCAGCTAGTTCAACCACCCTGTGGTGATGAGTAAAAAGTAGAATCTGCGTTTTTTCACTCAGTTCACTGAGAATATCCAGACATACCCGGGTTCTTCTGTCATCAAATCCAATGAGAATATCATCTACAATAAGTGGAACGGCCTCGGATACTCTCATTTGATTTTCCATGGTTGCAAGTCTAAGTGCCAAAAAGAGTTGATCACGGGTTCCATCACTCATGGAATTAACATTAACTTCTGAATTATCTCTTCTTACACCTGATAGAAACAGCTTTCCATCTGAAGTGATATCATCCCTTAAAGACACAAATGAATTAAGTGTGAGTTTTGAAAAAATTTCTCCAGCCCTTGAGAGAACCGGAGCCTGATTTTTTTTGCGGTATTCCTCAATACTGGTTTCGAGAATTTTTGCTGCCATCATCTGTCTGAGGTAATCTCCGGTGAGTTCATATAATTCCGATAAGTACTCCTGAGCTTCCTGTTCAGATGAAGCTGATTTATCTGAACCATCCTTTGATTTTATACTGCTTGTTATCAGTGTGTAATCCCCCCTCAGTGTATCCCGGTTTTTCTGCATATCTTTAAGTTTATACTCAATTTGCTCTCTTTTGCTTTCCAGCATATCGATATCAAAGCCGGAAACCTCATCATCTAGTTGGGAAACAGCCATACCATCGCCACTTCGTGTAAGTTCCTCCTCAAGACGCTCAACATCTGAGAGAATACTCCTTTTTTCCTTTGATTTTTCTATTTTCTCAATGACTTCTCCCTCACTTGCTGTTGCCGCATTCTTCATCAATCGCTTTATTCCTTTACTACAGTTTTCCAGAATAATTTCTGATGTTTTTATTTCAGTTTTCAGTTCCCTGATTGCCTTATCAATTTTCGTGGCTTTTGATAAATCTTCTCTGGCCTGATTAAGTTCATCATTCAGTTGCTGCGCAATTACCAGAGGATCTGAGACAGCAACCTGAATATTTTTCTTTTCAATAAAGTCAGTTACAAGTTCTTCAAATTCCTGTCGGTCCTTGTTCATTCCCCAGATTCTTCTTTTCACCTCAGACAACTGATTGTATTTATCAAAAAATGAAACAAGTTGATCGAAGGTTTCAACAGCTTTCTCCGTTGCAGCATTATCTTCAAGTCCGAGGCCCTCTATGGCACGGTTCCATTCCTCCGACCAGGTTTTCATTTCAGAAACAGAGGTTAAATGCTTACCTGAAACAACTGATTCCTTCTCGATGAGTTCCTTGAGTTTTACCTCATTTATCTCTTTTTTCCTGATAATATCCTGATGCCTTCCGATTTGCATCTCACAGACCTCCCGAAGATCATCAAGACACCGCTCTCCCTTTTCAAATCCAGGGTTAATTCTGGCTAAAACCGATGTCATAGAATCAACATACTTATTGTGTTCTTCGAGAACTTTCCTCAGTTCACGACGGGATTTTTCCAGGGTGTAAAAAGCGTTCACCAGTGCTTCCATTTTGTAATTCCACTGCTGCATTTCCCTTGGAGTTCCAGGATTTATGCTGTAGCCAAGCCACAGTTCATTCCATTCCTTTAAAAGCTCAGATTTCCTTTTCTCACCTGAAAGAGTTTTTTCATATTCTTCTATCCGTGAAGCAATGGTCCTGATTGACTTTTCAAGTTCCAGCTTTCTAAAAACACGATCATTTTCCTCACGCAGCAGATCTGATATTTCATCTGCTTTTTGAACCAGAACTTCATACTCTGACATGGGTTTGGATAAATCACCAATCGGAGTCTCAACTGTTTTGTTTTCAACTGCGTTTCTGAGTGCTATCCACTTATCATCTCTCCTGATTCTGGCATTTTTCAAATCCTCAGGGGATGGAATATCCTCGGAATGAAGTAACTCATTCAGTTCCCTTGAAGCCTCATCAAGTTTTTCCTTCATTTCCTGTTTTTTACGATTTTCAGATTGAATCAGGGTGTTAACTTCCTCAAAAACCTGCTCATAACGGTTGAGCGTTTCAATTTCAATGGTTCTTATTGATGCAAGCTCTTTCAAAGTACCATTGAACCGGCCAAGACGGCCCATATCATGTTCGCATTTTTTCTCCATCTCATCGGTGGAGGCAATCAACTGATTGAGTTGATTCTGGATGTCAGATTTGTTCCTGACACTGCGAATAACTGAGGTAAGTTCCTCAAATAATTTTTCATCCATAACCTCCAGAGGTTTCTGCGATTTAATCCGTCCAATCTGTTCTCTGATTTCAGTAATTTCTGATAGAGATTTGTTGATTCTTTCTGTTATAACCCCTTTTTGGGATACCAGTGAGTGAATCCATTTACCGTTATTAAGAAGTGGTGACAGCTTTTCGCATTCATCAAATGAAACATCCGGCCTCACACCCTTAAGTAAAGTTACAGCTTCATTTTTCAGGGTTCGCATTTTCCCCTGCTGAGTACCCAGATCACTGACTGATTTCCTGACAGCTCCGAGTTGACTGAATAATTCCCTAATTTCAATTTCATTTTTCAGAAGTTCATCATTCACATTAAGTTCAGTATATTCCTTTTCCTCAGATAAAAGCTTAATAGTATTTTTTTGAATAAATTCCTCAGAGTGCGTTCTTTCAGCTCTTAGTTTCTCAAACTCCACTGCAAAATCATCAGGAAGAATTTTGATATTCTCAAGAAATTCAAGTTTAAGATTCAGGTTTTTCAACTGTGCAAGGACCGGATTGACTCTCTTTATACGTTTCAACTTATTGAGTTCCACCATTATTGAGTCAATATCTTTTTCCACTGAACTTATTTCCTTCGAGAGTCTCTTTTCTTCCGAAATCAGTCTTTTCCACTCGCTCAGTGTAAGAAGATTACTCTTCGCATCTTTTTCTGCCTGAACAAACTGTTTGAAAACCACACTGATTTTCTGATTACTTCCTCTTGGCTTATAAAGTTCTTCTGCTGATTTTCTCAGTTTATCCAGTACATCCTTCAGAGTATCTGTTCCAAAGGAAGCTGAAAAAAGGGCCCGACCAATATCACCATTTTGTTCAAGCAGTTCACTACTTCCACTCACAAGAGTGTTGTAGTCGATACCATACAGCTTTGAAAAAACCGTTTCATCAACCCCGGAAGGAAGAAAACCGGTTAAAATACTGTCATCAAGAGAGGATTCAGATGTAGGATCGAGAATTGTTTTTGAATTTCCCTTCCTGCGGACAAACTCCAGAACGTCTCCGGCACTGTTTTGAATAATGCCACCAATTCTCAACTGTTTATTGCCGTGAATAAAATTATCTGCAGTATTGTGGGAAATTCCAAAAAGCCATGCAATCAAACCCCGCAGGGATGAACTTTTTCCAGCTTCGTTATCCCCGTAGATAAGGTGAAGTCCATCACTTTTCTCAGAAAAATCCAGAACCTTTTCAGTAAACGGACCAAATGCCTTGAGATCAAGTTTCAGAATTTTCATTTTTCACCCCCGTTTCCCAGTATCATTGCTCCGAGAAGAGTTCGGGCATCCTTCACTATAGTTTTAAGCACCTCTTCATCATTCAGATTCAAAGGAGATGCTAACCCAAAATGCCCTGATGGAAGTTTGGACTTCAAAGTTTCTATTATTTCCATAAGCATATTCAGTTCTTCTGCATCAGAAAGTGATAGTTCTTCAGGAGTCTGATTATTGCCTCCAAGTTGACTTACAAAAGCCCCCAGGGGACTGCTTTCATCATAAGTCATCTCAACTTTGTCATGGATATTAAGTATCACTTTTTCCAGCCATATCATGTCCCCTGCAATGGATGCACAAACTGAGCGTATCTGTGAGGTAACAAAATCAGAATCGGAAACAAGGTGACGGTAAAGTGGAGTCTTTCCTTCAAAAATAATTCTCACTGCCAGCATTCGATTGTCGGATTTATCAAGGGCATCTTCCAGAATTACTGCTGTTTTAGCGGTAAGCTCATTTAATGTGGCGCATTCTGAAATATCCACCCTGCATTCACTCCATCTCACCACATCCAGTGGAACTGTTCTGAAATCAGTTACACTGCCATCATCCACAGTCACTATATTACATCCGTGAACTCCAGTTTCTCTGATATGACGACCCTGAGTACATCCTGGGAATACAATCCACGGGTTTTCACTTTTCACAACCACAGGACTATGAACATGTCCAAGTGCCCAGTACTGAAAATTCAGAGCACTCAGATCATTCACACTGCATGGTGCATATGAATCATTGGAAAGCCCCCCGTTTAAACTGGTATGCAAAATGCCAATATTGAAATAATTGCTGATTCCCTGTTCGTATTCAGCAGCAAAATTACCTGAAACCGCAGACTCAGGGAAACTTCTGCCGCTGATAGTCAATTGCAGTTCATCAATAATAAACCTTTCCGGTTTTTTTGAAGAAAACACATGAACATTATCAGGAAATATCAGGGATTTTGTCATTTTGTTTTCAGCATCGTGATTTCCATAAACTATATATACAGAAATATTTTCAGATTTGAGTCTTCCCATCTCGGAACTGAGAAAAATCCCGGTACTGTAGTCTTTCCAGTCACCATCATATAAATCCCCTGCGATAACGACAAAATCCACCTTTTCTTCAATGGCCAGATCAACAAGATTTTTAAATGCACTTCTTGTCGCCCCCTTAAGCAATGATACCGGTGCTGATTCATACCGGCTGAGTCCTCTCATTGGTGAGTCAAGGTGTATATCTGCAGCATGGATAAATTTAAACATTGGCTTTGATCTCCTGAGAATTAGTTCTATCACATTTATTGGCATTTATTGCGGCTCTTTTGACATCACAAATGCTGTTTCCCTGAAGAAAATTGATTTATCAGTTATCATTTTGAATTTTTTATTGTAAAACCATCGTGAAAGCATAACCCGTTAATGATAAGGGAGAAACTTTGAATGTATTACAGATTATTACTATTTTTAATTATTATTTCAATTGGCTGCACCTCCTCCAAACCCGTAAAAACCAGTGCTGAAAACCCACCACATCCCCACAAAACCAGCTCAAATCAAAATTCAATCAGTAAGAAAATTGATGCATATCTTGAGGGCCATAAAACTAAATACAGTTTTATGGGAACTGTCCTGGTGGAAAAAAATGACAGTGTGATTTATCAAAAAGCCATTGGTTACGCCAGCGTTGCGCACAATGTAAAAAACTCCATGGATACTAAATTTCGTATCGGTTCCCTGACTAAACAGTTCACTGCCTCTGCTATCCTTAAACTTGTTCAGAACGGGAAATTAGCCCTTACTGATACCCTCGATAAATTTATTCCCGATTATCCTGAAGGAAATAGAATTACTGTTCATCATCTTCTAACACACAGCAGCGGAATCCAGAACTTCACATCATTCAGGGAATATTGGAAAATCATGAAGGAAAGACTGACACTACCGGAGATAATAAAACTTTTTAAAACCAAACCACTGAATTTTGAACCGGGAAAAAAGTTCAGTTACAGTAATTCCGGTTATATTTTACTTTCTTATATTATTGAGAAAGTCAGTTCTCTGCCATGGAATATTTATATTGAAAAAGAACTTATTAAACCAGCCGGACTGAAAAATACCGGTTTCGCAATCAACCAGATTATCGTGAAAAATCTTGCCCTCGGATATTTTAAATCAGGCACCGGTGATCTTCGAAATGCTTTCTATAATGATATGTCTATTCCTGCCGGAGCAGGCGCATTTTATTCAACCACGGGTGATCTTTGTAAATGGGTTAACACAGTCAGACAGGGAAAAATACTTGATGGAAAATACGTAAAACTTCTATTCACTCCATTTCTGTCAGGATACGCATATGGGTGGAGAATACTAAAGATTGATTCTCAGTTGGTTTTTACTCATGGTGGCGCGATAAACGGTTTTTTATCTCATCTGTTTATACTTCCTGACAAAAACATCTGCATCAGTGTTTTATCAAACAATGCTTCAACGAAAACCGGAAAAATTGCTTTTGATATTCACTCCATCCTGATGAATAAACCCTACAAAATTCCATTTATGAAAAAGGAAATAAATCTTCCCGTGGAGAAAATGAAAAAATATGAGGGCTACTTCATTACAAATCCGGGGAAGTTGAAAATGAGAGTATTTGTCAAAAACGGCGCTCTGTTCACACAAATTAAGGGACAAAGACCATTTGAAATGTTTGCCGAAAAAAAACATCACTTTTTTCTGAAGCATCCTGAAGTGGATTTTGTTTTCAATTTCAAGGAAGAGAAAATTATCAGCGTAAAAACCAGTCAGGGAAATTCAGAAACCTTGTGGCTTCCTGTTCCTGAGGCAAAATAATTCCCCATTGAAAAATTTTTCAAGTCACCGGCATTGAGAGGATGGAAGAATTTCAGAATCGAAAAGTGCTTCAAGCTCAGCACTGCTAATTACCGGGTCAAGGCACCAGATTGTATTAAATGCTTCGGTCAGAACTTCTGATGCAGCAAATATTGGCAGACCTTCACCCTGAAACATCATTACTCTGCTGTCCATGTATGTTTTTAAAACCGGAATGATAAATGTATTGTCAAATCCTCTGGCACTGAGGCTGTGAATATAACTCATAAATTCATTGAATTTTTCCTGATCATGAATTGTATATATTGTTTGATTTTCCCGTGCCAGCCTCGTAAAAATCCAGGCAATCTGGAAGGAATAGATTGTATCCGAAAAAAACCCATGCCCCAGTGGTTCAGTTTCCAGATCCAGGTCCTCATCATAGTAGTACCAGATGGGATTTATGTATTCAGGCAGTTCCTCAGCTAATTTCACACTCTGTTCAAAAGGTACCAGAGTATCATGCATTTCATGCCAGATCATAAATGGGGTAGTTATATTATCAACAAGATGCTGTCTGTTATACCCTGTATAATCAGCACCTTCTGTACCGGGAGCACCACCAGTGGTAAGATAGATTCTTTCAAGATACGGAGCAAAAAAGTTTTCATATTCAGCTACTTTTTCAGCGTTTGCCACTCTTTCAGGGATAGTTATAAGATGCTCCACCATTTCACTGAAATCACTGACCGGAAAATAAGCAACTCCTGCAGCAGGGGGGATTTTAGAATTAGCAGCTCCATAAAGTGATTCAAAGCCACCCCAGCTGCCACCGTAAATTCCAATTCTGGTATTATCCACATATTCGTGAACTCCAAGAAAATCCAGAGAAACAGCCATGTCATCCACATCATTTTCTATGCTTTCACCTGTATAAAACCGCCCGAATGCGGCAAAAAAGGCAAAATCATGAAAAGCGTAGAGAAAAGAAGTATCAAGCAACTGGTCAACTGTGACCGGAGTTGAAATAAGAGCCTGATTTTCATCCACTTCCTCGCCGGTCCAGTCTATTACATCATAGGGCATTGTTGCCATAACACATGGAATCTGTTCGGATACATCAGCAGGATAAGCAAAAAAACCATATACCGGAGATTTTCCTTCGGGCAGTATTCTTAAAAGCTGGTAATGTATCATCTCACCTTCAACGTTTCTGGTTTCCTCCTCAATAATCTCATAGTCAAGGCCGGTATTGTTATTGGTATTATTGTTCGTTGTGTTGTTGGTAACATTGTTGGTGGTGTTGTTTGTTAAATTATTTGTGATGTTGTTGGTGACATTATTTGTTGTGTTATTCACCGTATTATTGGATTTTTCAGTGTCATCATCACAACTGGACATCAAAAACAAACCCAAAACAGTAATAAAAAGCCCTATTATTTTCATGAAGACCTCCGTATCCTTCATCTAGCACACAATATACGCTTTTTCAATTCACGCATATTCTTTTCTTTACCCCAAATATCTGTCAAATCAGTCACAATAACTGCCTTAAAGAATAGACCGTATTTTTTTAGGTCGTTCATTTTTCATCAAGGGAGAATCAACATGTTACTTAGCGAATTTCCAATAGTTACAGATGAAGAAATTCCGGCCAAAAGAACATGGGACCATGAATTGGAATGGAATATTGGCTACCCAATGTACATTATCATTCAGGCTGATCGGGATTGTGCAGAAATAAAGAAAGGGACAAGAGGACGTATAAGAACCAGCTATGGAACCAGTATGTACAATTGGCATAATGAAGTACCTCTGAACGGTTGGGGAATTCCCATTGAACATGTAAGTGTTGTTGAACGCACTGAAGATGGAGAAATAATCAACACTCCCTATCTTGAATGGCTGAAATATACAAACACCTTTGTAAGTTGCCCGAAATGCAAAAAGGATCTTAGAGAAGTTGCTTTTAAACCCTGTGAGGTGGAAGTCAGAATAAGGACTGATATAAAAGTAAAAAAAATAGAGGAACATGAAAGAAAAGAGGAGCGAAAACTACACGGGGAAAAAATTGGTAGAATAACAATCCCAGTTCTGGATTATGAGCCGGAAGGATTTAGAGGTCTCGAATACGGCCCGCTTAAAAGGATGCTGAAAAAAGCTTCTGAGTATGAACTGGATTTTGAGGGAATTGTACTTTATATGAACAATAAAAAGCGCGGAACCCTTATGGCAGCGAAACCAAGAGATCCTGATGATTCAATTGCAAACAATCATATTGAGCAGATCTACATTGATCTGGACTCTCTGGATACTCTGGATGATCTCAAGTCCTACACACTTGAGGAATTAAGAAATATCTTTAAAAAACCGAAAAAGAAAAAACCGGTTAATCCGGAAGGCCCTGTAACTCTCAACATTAAAGATATCCTGAATATCCATGAGGAACCGATAAAAAAGACTGATAAAAAAGTTAAAAAGAAGAGAAAATTTTCATTAATGAGAATAATAAAACAACTCTTCAAATCAAAACAAAATATAAAATAGTGAAGCTCAAATACCCAAGGGTATTTTTTTATTGCCATATTAACCTCAAAACCATTTCATACCTGAATCCTGTAAATAAAATACAGGAAGACATAAAAAACTGAAATTCAGTTATTTTTATGAGAAGGTTTTTGTTGGTGAAGTTTGGTGAATCAGGGTCTGAGGGTTGGTTTTTCGTAGTATTTATGGATCTGGTAGGAAATACTTATGCCACCAAATGCACCAGGATTGTCTCCAAAAAGCCAGCCTGCAATAAAATCCACAGAAATTGCATTATTTGATTCTGCAATATACTGAAACAATCCAACTGTTCCCTGAATAAGAAATCTTGCCTCCTCAAATGAAGTTTTTCTTATCCCAAGATTAACTCCCAGACGAAGCCCTTCAGGAAGAAAGTAATTATTTCTTTTTTTGCTTATCTGAATATATTCCACTCCGGGAAGGTAACTCCCAACTTCTGTACCATTTTTACCGGCATCATGGGGATTGTTTTTATCAGTATTACTACTGATACCACCAGAAAACCCCAGAGTGAATAAGAGCGCATCGCAAAAGCCTTCACCCTTTATTGCCTTGTCAACACCAACCTTATCTACGGTATAGGGACCTATCAAAGGAATTCCAAATCCGAATGTATATGCAGCTTCAACACTTTGCTCATCAGATTTTTGGGCATAATTTGTAGCCAGACCAGCCCGGTGTGTAATCAGGCAGCCCTGAAGTGCTGCTACGGCAAAGCATAGAAAAAGTAAATACTTCAGCATTTAAAGCCTCCTGTAGAATTTGGTTTTATCTATATTCCACCAAATGTTTCTTAAAATATTCTAAAACTCAACTCTCATAATACATAGCCCATAAACCGAAAATTTAAAATAACTGAGTTAAATTAGGCCTGTTTTAAGAATAAACCATTACTTACCCGTTGGTCAGTTTTTTCTTAATCTGATTAAATATTTTGCCCTCACAAAAAAGGCACAGAAAACAGTTTTATTAACTTAATCTCTTTTCTATTTCTGCATAATATGTTCGGGCATTTTGTTCCGAAGTGTGGTCCACCATCAGAACACCCACTGCGAACAGTATTATCCCTATACCAACAGCGCGTCCAACATTTCCACTCCAAAGGTGGAAAATACTGAGACCAATCAGAATTAGCACCGTCCAGCCTATAAGAAGGGGACGATAGAAAACAGAAAATGTCTGAATAAAGTCATTTTAACCTCCAGCCAATGTTGACCAGTCTGTACTCATTTCAAGAGAAAGACTTACAACCCGTTATTTCAGAATCGCACTTAATCCAATATAACCGCTATTCGTCTTATTATGTCGACATTTCTACTTAACCCAAGAGCAAAAACTGATTAAAAAATACAGCAGTTCAGGGATAGGCAAGAAGTAATGATTAACGTGGAAATAAACCGACCCATAGTTCTTTATCTGACAGATAAAAAAAAAGGCCTGAACTATTGTCCAGACCTTTTTAGTTGGGAGTAGCGGGGACAGGATGCAGATTCGGTGAAATTGCTTCATTAAAATGGACTGATTTTGACAATTATGCCAAGACATTTCATATTAAAGATCCAAAAAATAAAATTTCACGTTTTGTGCACGTTGATGGAGCCCTGTATGAGTTAATAAAAAAGAAGAGAGAATATTCTGATAATGAGTTCGTATTCCCAAATAAGCTGGGAAATCAGATGCGAGAAGTAAATAACACCTGGGGAAGAGTTGCAAATCGACTTTTTAATAAAAATATTAATGACCCTAGAGACAAAGTTGTTTTCCACACTTTGCGACATACTCTTGCGAGCTGGCTTGCTATTGATGGGATCCCACTCTATACAATAATGACTTTAATGGGTCACCAGTCCTTAAAAATGACAATGATCTATGCCAGGTTATCTACAGATGTCTGTAAAGAAGCTGCAAAACAAGTGTTGTCAAAGGTTGATACCCTCAATATTCAAACTTTTCCCTCCACCTGAATTCGTGGTTCGAAAACACGTTCATGATCGATCGGAAGCATACAGGGAAAGTGTTTCTCATGCTCAAGAAGAAAGCGATCTGATGGTTCGCTAGGGATCTTTACGACGATTGTGATGAATATATGGAAATGGAAGGTTATTTTTTCTTTGTTTCCGGGATGAGGCGGCCCCGTTTTCTTCTTCAAGATTTCTTCCATCCCATATTACCGATGGAGTATCTCCTGAAAGATCAAATATCATATGACGCATGTTTCCT
>JAFGWM010000074.1 GCA_016937155.1 Deltaproteobacteria bacterium | reverse complement strand
TAAAAAAGTATTTATTGATTCTGATATAATTCTAGACCTCTTATGTGAACGCAAACCATTTTATAAATATGCGGCAGAAGTATTTACTTTAGGAGATACAGGCAGAATAAAACTTGTAACCACGTCGCTTGTTTTTGCCAACGTGTACTATATACTTCGTAAAATCTTAGGAATAGTTAAAGCAAAAGAGTTATTACGAAAGCTAAGAATAATTATTAGAGTTATAACCATTGAAGAAAAAATCGTAGATTTAGCCTTAAATTCAAGCTTTTCTGATTTTGAAGATGGAATACAATATTTTGCTGCACGGGAAAACCAAATTGGTATTCTGTTAACGAGAAAGATTAAAGATTATAAAGAAAAAGAGTTAACAATTTTGACACCTGAAGAATATTTAAAAAATCGTAAGATATAAAACTCAAAATTATTCAAGCATTAAAAGACAGGAGTCAAAGTTGGATTTACACAGATAAATACCGGCTTCACTTTTTTCATCGTGAGTTTCCGGAACCTTTGTGCCTGGAGGGCAGGCGGTTTTCATACACTCTGCAAGGGTATCGTAACAATTAATTTTTGCAGTGCATAATTCTTCTGTATCAAGTGAGCATCCGTCAAAAAGGGGAAGATAAAACTCCAGATTCATGCATATCAGATTTTCACAGTTTTCAGAATTCTGGTTTGCTGCCTCACAATCAACATCATCATAAGGTGTGGGTGGCATTGTATCTGAATCTGCAGAATCTGCTGATGTTGCTGTTTCTGTATCACTTAAATCAGCACCTGTTCCACTGTCAGAATCATCACTTGAACACCCGGCAAAAGAGAGTGCTGTTAATATTAGGATAAATTGAAAAATAAATTTAGATTTAAGCATTTAAATGAACCCTTCTATATTAGTCAATGGAAATTGAGGTATCAATTTTCGAATATGGTCTTGGAAAATTACCTGTTAAAAATAACAACTGATAAACACCAAGAGTCTCCTGATAATACTTTGCATCTTCAATTGACACTGATACGGCCTCTTCAAGAGCCTGGCGACGCATCAGATCTGTAGTTTTTCCATCATTATCAAAAAAAGTTGCAAAAGATGTCAATCCAGTTGTAACCTTATATGAATTATGATCTAACCCTGGATCGCAATCAGTTGTACTTCCTGAAGGATTAAGCTTCGCACAAATTGTTGAAAAAATATTTGCAAAATCTTCTGGAGGATTATTTTTCGGAAAATCGATTGCATAATACTGCTGAATTGCATCCATTTTTGCGGCCATTTCACTCTTGCCATCAAAATGTCTTGATGAGGATGGGGCAACACTGAAGAATGTATCATCATTTCCATACCAGGCGGCATCTACAGCAAGACGCCACAAACCTCTTGCCCAATTATAATTATCTGTTGCACGACCGCACGGATGTTCATAAGAACCAAAATCATTAAGAAGAGCGGGATGAACACCTTTATCATCATAGCAACGTTCAACCATCTCCCAGGTAGTTTCTGCTGTGTGATACCAGAAATCCAGATGATTCAATCTGTCTGCCATTGTATATGCAGATGGAGAAAGATTTGCAGCAAGGAACTCTCCAAATACCCTGAAATATCCTGGAGGATTATAAGACATATTAACATCACCATCAACACCAGGAGTATATGTACATGGACCATTATCCGGATAATCCCCACAATTTTTATTCCAGGTATCCCCAGGGGCCGGATAGTACCATGTACCATCATAGGCAGTATTAATTTCACACTCCATTTTCATGAGCCAGTCAACTGCATCCTGTGTGTATTCGGGCCACTGCCATGCTGCATATACAAGACCTATGGCAATATCAACATCACCATCAAAAGCACTATCACTGGAACCATCACCTGTGGAATTTTCGCCGTATTCTCTACAGTCATCAGGACTTTTCCAGCTCCATCCCATGAGACCGCCGCAATATTTTTCACCTTGTCCTAAAAAGTGATTTACAAAGTTCCACAGTTTTCCAAACAGCTCTTTATCACCAATAGCAGCAGTAATTGCCATTCCATATCCCTGACCTTCGCTAACAGTAGCAGACACAGAATCCGAAGAGTCCACTCGTGCAGTACCTTCTCCACAGGCATCATCGCCATATTTGACATATTTTTCTTTCCAAACCAGATAACGCTCCCACACAATATGGTTCATTAAGTCCTGTATATCTCCAGAATTATTATACCATTTAGCTATGGACTGCCCAAAACCATATGAGTAATTCGTCTCGTTCCATGGAAAAAAGCCATCAGATTCGATTGAAGGTCTAGCATCATTAGTAGCATCTGCATTAAAACAGAAATCATCTCCCCACGAACCAGTCTCTGCCCACTCCACACCATCTGGGTAATATGTGGTAGTTTTAAAAACTGCCTGAGATGATATATCAGGTTTGCCATCATACCATCTAATCCAGTAATTACCGGGTTTAGTTGGAAATGTTGGTTTCTGCTCAACAGTATTCCACTCCGCATCTGAATGACTATTATCAACTGCTCGCCATTTAGATCCATCAAAGAATTCATCATTGGGAATAGGACATCTGAACCATGGGCTTTCACCCTCCTGTACACATGGATATAGCTTGGCATTTACGTGAAGGAAAATAGATGGAGGCATGAAATCATCAGTTGGAAAATATGTAAAGGTTTTTTGACCTGCCCACATATATCTGAAGTGAACAACAGAACCACCTAG
>JAFGWM010000073.1 GCA_016937155.1 Deltaproteobacteria bacterium | reverse complement strand
TACCAGTACAAGTCCAGCCGGTTTCTTCCTGACATGTGTTGCTGCAACCATCTGAAGATGTTGTGTTTCCATCATCACAGGTTTCCGAACCAACCCTGAGACTGTCACCACAATCAGGGGTGCAAGTGGATAACCCCAAGACATTCTCGGTACACGTCCAACCGGGTTCAGTTGCGCAGAACTGGGTACAACCATCAGTGTTTAACAGATTATTATCATCACACTGTTCTCCAGGCTCACGATGGCCATCGGGACAGGTGTAGTTACATCCTGAATCTGTATAGCCGGTACATGTTGCGTTGCAGGCAAGTCCCGCAGGGTTTGAGTATCCATATACTGTTGAGCATGTATCTCCAGGCTGATTCAGTACACCCAAATCACAGAATTCACTTCCAACTTTAAGACCATCCCCACATTTCTCATTACAGATTGAGGGTTCACCTGTGCATTCATAACCAGGGTCAACATGGCAATTGGTACACCCGTCATTATCGATTAAATTGCCATCATCACAGCCTGTAGAACTGGCTTCTGCTCCTCTGATATGACCATCCCCGCATATCGGAGTACAGACATTGGGACTTACTGCTGTATTGCATTGCCAGTAATCCTCTATCTGACACACTGCACTGCAACCATCAGAAGGCACAGTACCACCATCATCGCATGTTTCACCAGGTTCCAGTTTGCCGTCCGGACAAGTATTGTCACAGTTTCCCGGGTTTTCAAAACCATCACATGTGGAGTTGCAGAGAAGACCGGCTGGATTGGTATAACCGTACTCTGATGTACATGTGCGTCCATTCAGATTACCGGTATCGCAGACCTCACCACCCAGAACCTGACCATCCCCACAAATTGGATTACACACATTGGGGGTAACAGCAGTGTTGCATTCCCAGCCTGGATCTATTGTACCGGTATCACTGCAACCATCAACTGTGCCTTGAACACCTGTATCACACTCTTCAGTTTCCGGACATCTCTGACCATCTCCGGGTATAGAGCCGGAGCCCCAGTCGGTGCAGCTTCCGTTGCAGGTACCACATGCATCTGTGTAACCGTCATCACATATTTCACTGTCTTCCTTTGTTCCATTTCCGCAGGTACCCACGCATAGAGTGAAGTCAAACATACATCCAGTACACTGAAGTGTTCCGTGAGTGAAATTCCAGTCACTGCTGCATGTCTTTGAATCAAGATTTGTACCGTCACATTCCTCGTATGGATGTACTATCAGCCCGTCTCCACAGGTTGGGTTGCAGCTTGATGGGAGATCATAGTTACCGGTAGTGCAACCCCAGCCGGTTTCAACCACACAGTTTTCATCGCATCCGTCGCCGGGAATGTTGTTTCCGTCATCACAGAAACCTGCAGTCTGCTCAAATCCCCGGGATCTTCCGTCACCGCAGTCAGGAAGACAGACCGTTGGCTCTGCTGAGTTACAAATCCAGCCAACTTCTACATAACATGCTCCGTTGCATCCATCACCAGGAGTTGTATTTCCATCATCACATCTTCCCGGATCGTCTTCAGGTCCGACTCTGATGGTGTCACCGCAATCAGGAACACATGGGCTGGGGACTTCAGTGTTTGATGTATCACAGAGCCACCCTGTTTCAATAATACATGTTGCACTGCAGCCATCAGATGACAACTCATTACCGTCATCACAATGGCCCTCAAGTGCTTCAATACCACGAATCAGTCCATCACCGCAGCCCTCCTGACAGAAGGAAGGATCGGTGTCAGGGTCACAAGTCCATCCGGATTCAACTTCACAGTTGTCACTGCATCCATCCACGGTGCCCAAAACTCCGGTGTCACATTCTTCACCGTAATTTATGTCCAGGATACCATCACCACAATAGGGCAGGGTACAGTCTGTACGGCACTGGTTGCGCTCATTGGCATTGTCTTCTCCCTCATCACATTCTTCAGTATTTGTATCAGTGATATGATCACCACATGTGGCAAGAGAACAATCCGTTCTGCATACGGAGTTGGGATCATCCGAGTTTCCATTTCCCTCATCACATTCTTCGGCTCCGCCATCGGGTCCTGTACCTGAGTTATAATCACGGATTCCATCACCGCAGTAAGGATTGAGACAGTTTGTACGGCATGTATCTGCAGTATCTGAATTTGCTTCACCAAGATCGCATTCTTCCACTGTTGGATCAATGTAGCCATCTCTTATACTGGAATTTATTATTTCATCGCCACATTTTGCCAGCGCACAGTCTGATGTACATGTAGCTTCAGGTCCTATTCCATTAAGACCACCATCTATAAGAGGATTGTCGGGATCCCCTTCATCGCACTCTTCAGCTGCAGCTCCCTGAGGACCAGTGTTGGATGCAAGATCCCTGATCCCATCACCGCACTCGGGTAAGGCACAAACATGCTCCGGGGCATCCTGAGGTCTGTCCGGATTGAAGTCGGGATTTGGAAAAGCTCTGCAAACATCAGGGATGGGATCCTCCGGTGTGGCATTGTGAACAGTGTTTATATCACTGCCAAGGTCACAGGCTTCACCCTTTTCGTCATCAATGATTCCATCACCGCAGTCCTGAAATTTACAGTTTTCACGGCAATCAGCGTTGGCGGCATTGGAGTTAAAACTTCCAAGATCGCAATCTTCCGATGTGGCTTCGTCATTTGTGACTTCCACGACGTTGTTTCCGCAACCGGCGTTTGTACAGGTAAACGAAGGATCGCCATTTTCATCAACTCCGCTTTCAAGACATTTTGTACCGTCCGGACAGAATGTCCCATTGGGGCACTCGACAATAGCCAGCTCCTTGCTGCATGAATTAGAAAAAGAAAAAGCAAGTAATAAAATGAAAAATAAGATGCGATTCATAATTCTCTCTCCGGCTATTCAAGTGTATGTGTTTTTTCCACATTTGAGTCTGGTGTAACCGTGTACTGAACCTGTTTTTCCTGGAAAAAATAAAGTACAGCAGCGGTAATTGCACCTGTAATTCCCACACCAATCATTGCACTTCCAACATTCTGTTTGAGTAAAGGGCCATCCTGTTTTGAAAGATCATAGTCAAAAGCAAGTATGGTTCCCTGCTCAATGCTCTGTCCCGCAATCAGGTTGACCTCTGCCTGAAGATCATCTATTTCCGATCTTCCCTGATACACCAGAAAGCCTCCTGAACCTAGAAGTACAGCACTGGCTCCAGCTGCAACAATCGGCCATATATTTCCGTATCTTTTAACTTTTTTGAATTTAACAATGGGTTCAAATTTGTTAAGGGTAACTATTTTTTCAGCTATTATCCCTGACGGCAGGAATATGTCCCTGTTGAATGCAATATGACCAGTAAGATTTGCTGTTACCAGGTGTCGTCCACCAGTCAGTAGAATCTCTTTTGTAAAAGGCGCGGTTGCAACAAGGTTACCGTCAACGTACACTTTAGTACCAGATTGCTGAGAAGAAATTCTAAGAATTGCCAGAGTACCCATAAGCTCAAGATAACGTTCCTTCGCTTCTTTATACCGATGAGCTTCCACCGGTTCAGGCCCCAGTTCAAGAACAGCCTTGAACATCAACGCGGCTTCCAGGGGTTTACTCATCATTCCGAGAGTTACACCCATATTGAAGATAATCCTTGGATGGGGCCATAAATTATAGGCTTTTTTATAAAGACTAAGTGCTACTGGAAGATTTCTGTCCTCAAAATATTTGTTGGCGCGCTTAAAGATAGCTCTCGCTTTTTCCGCCTGAGATGATTCAGTTTTTTCTGCATATGTTTTGCTTTGGAGAGGAGCTTCTATTTTAGTTGAAACAACCTTAACTCCCTGTGCTTTCTTCGGGCCTTTTTCGTCAAGAGCAATTGGCAGATCCTGAGCAGAAGCATGTGCAGGAATCAGTATTGGGAACAAAAGTACAAAAATAGTCGCTTTCATATTGAGTATACCATCCATAAATTATATGCCGTCAATCTAGTATATCTGAATTTTTATTCAACGCTGTAAATTAATTCAAACGTTCAGGAAGTTTTTGTATAATTTTTGATCTGAGAGCCTGAAGTCTGCGTACAGTCTCTCTTTCCTTCTGCAACATCTCCTGAACCTGTTTTTTTGCGTTTTCCGCCTCAATTCTAGCTTTTCGCTCACTCGTTGCACTCAGGCGAACAAGATATGCCGCCCTTCGTGCTCTTCTTGTTGCAGCTTCAGCACGTTTGGTTGCCAGTTCAGCATTCTGCAATGCAACAAGTAGCTTTGAATTGGATTCCTCGAGTTTTTTCTGAGCCTTCTTTTCCTGCTCACGGGCATTTACGACTTCCTGAAGTCGTTGTGATGCAAGATTTTCGGCTCTTTTTGCCTTCTTAGTTTCTTCTGCCAGCAGAACCATTTTCTGCTTAACTTCTTTTTCTGCGGCCTCTGCTTTTCTCGCTTCAAGTTTTGCGTTTTTAGCTGCAATTCTTGCATTTTTTTCTGCGCCTCTAATGGCAAACAGTGCGGCAATGGCTCCTATGGTGACAAAAGCCATAATTGTTATTGCCGTAATGATCAGGTATTTTTTTCTTCTGGCGCTTCTGTCAGCAAGTCTCAATGCTGCTTCCAGATAGACAGTTTCGAGTGTTGTCAGCTCTCCCTGATATTTTTTACGCCACAATCGTGCTTCTTCGAGTGTGTCACCTGTCCATAAAAGTCCATTGGGTCGGCCTTTGAGATCCCATTGCTTGGAGGCCTCCCTGAGACTCTGAAGCATGGCAATATTTTCATTGTCTTCTTCAAGCCATCTTTTTAATGTAGCCCATCTTGAAATCAGGCTTTCATGAACAATTTCAACCTGTGCATCCTCACTGTGTTCACCAATTGTGCTAATTGTCAGCAATCTTGCGGCAGCGAGAGTTCTCAATATACGTGCAGCAACTTCAGGTCCCATGAAACTGCTGATTTCACTGACCGTTATTACTGTTCTGGTGCCGTCACTGGTGACAAGTCTTTGGAACAGTCTCTTACATGAATGCTGATCAGCGCTGGTCATTCCTGACAGAACACTGTCAGCATGTCTCGCAAGGGCGCCTCCAACACCACCCATTTCCTCATATACCCGTCGGGGGAGGATTTTTCTGGATTTGTCACGACTTTCCCACAATTTCGAAGCGGTGAACTGCAAAAGTGGCAGTGCAGCCGGTTCATCCTTGAGGCTTCCAACCATTTCTTCGACCATTTGTGGGTCTTCAAAACTGTAGCCCATAAGACTTGCCGGTCGGATGATAGCTTCATGCAGCCCTGTTGGTCCAGGAGACTGAAGGATTGTTACATCCTTCGTTATGGCTTCCATCAGTTCTTCATATTCCGCCACGCGATCAAGAAAATCACTTCTCATGGCTACAACCACGCGAACGGGAACCTCAGGATCCTCTGCAGCACCCGCAAGTGCAGTTGTAAACTTCATTGCATCATCACTGGCAACAAGAGTGAATGTTTCTTCAAACTGATCAACAAAGAGCATTACAGGATGACCGGTTGTTCGAGCTCTGGCTCTAAGAAGAGTCCCAAGCTGTCCCGGTTCATTTCTCAGTTGTTTTGCCAGAGCATGTTCCTCATGTACCGCACTGGAAGTGGCAGTGGATGAGCCACCCTTTAGCAGGCTTCCAGCCAGACCGGCAAACGGATCACGTCCCGGACGGATTACAATCATATCCCAGGGCTTTCGACCTGTTCGCTTTATCTGAGGAATAACACCTGCTCTGATGAAGGAGCTCTTTCCAGCCCCTGAAGGTCCGATGACTGCAAGAATACTGTTTTCTCTCAATTTTATTACAAAACGATTTATTTCAGCATCCCTACCAAAGAATTTATCAGCATCTCTTTCCTGAAATGAGGAGAGACCGGGATATGGTGACTCCGACTCACTGAGTCGTCTTCCCGCTTGTCTGTTGGGATCAGCATTTTCAAGATCCACAAGGATTTCCTGAAGATTCTGATAGCGGTGGACTTTTCTCTTCTGGAGACACTTGGAAACAATTTCAGAAATTTCTCCCGAAATGGTTGGGTCAATTTCACGAACTCCACGAAGCTGGTTGTCCAGACGGGATGCGCTTTCCGCCAGAGTCTGGGCAGCTCTGGTTCCCACGGGGTGTTCTCCAGTCAGCATTTCAAAAAGAATAACACCAAACGCATATATATCACTGAGAGCATCCACCTTGTCCATTCCCCATTGCTCAGGGGACATGTAAGCGTAAGTACCCATAATGGCACCGGCTTTTGTGAGATCCTGCCGTCCACTTCCTGTCTCGGAGGCAAGTTGCTTGGCAATTGCGTCTTTTCCGCTGGCTTCCTCTTCTGTATCGAGCATTTTCGCCAGTCCGAAGTCAAGAACCTTAACACCACCATCCTTCATTACAAAAATATTATCCGGTTTCAGATCCCGGTGAATAATACCTTTAGTGTGAGCTGCCTGCAGTGCTTTCACCACAGGAATTGCATAATGTAAAGCCTGTGCAGCTGGAAGTTTTCTTCCTTTCATGATTTTAGTCAGCGGGTCTCCCTCGAGAAACTCAAGAACAAGATATGAACTTCCCTGAAATTCACCGGCATCATATATGGTAACGACATTTTCATGGTTCAGTTTTGCCGTGACCTGAGCCTCTATCATAAATCTTTTTCTGAATTTTTCTTTGCCGGAAATTTTCTTCGAGAGAAATTTGATAGCTACTTTTCGGCCGAGTTTGGTATCGTGTGCAACATAGACTGCGCCCATACCACCTCTTCCGAGTAGCTTGATTATTTCATATTTGAAAACCATTGTTCCCGGTGCAAATACATCTTCATTTCTGGGAAATCCGGTTGCAGTGGAACCCTGTTTGCCTCTGTTCCCTCCAAATTTAGCCTTTCCACCCTCAATAACTTTGTTTCCAAGTCTTGAGTCAGCAATAATCGGCTGAGTGACGCTTACCCGGCTATCAGATTTCGAAGCCGCATCTCCACTGAATGAAATAACCCAGTCATTGTCCTGGGCTTCCGCATCGTCAACGCTCGGCTGAAGCTGGGTTTCCTGTTCTTCCATAGGAACAACAGGAGCAGGTCTGATTGGCGTTCCATTGGTGATGGTTTTAGTGTACTTAGGTGTTTTTTTCTTAGGAGTTCTCTTATCTTCTGACATATAAAAATCCCCGTCAACGTGTGGGTCAATTTAATTATAAATCGCACACATTTTTACCAGTTGTAGTGAATTGTACCACAACGATAATTCAAGTCCATAAATTGTACAGTAAATATTAGGATCTGTTAATAAAAAAAAGCAGATATGGTATAAAGATTGTTTAATCGTTTCCGAAAATCTTTTTAAATATATTCTTTTTGGATGCGACAGGTGACTTGGATACATCAGCTAGTTTGCGAATCAGATCTTCTTCCTCTTTGGATAGAGATTCAGGAATCACAAGTATAACCTGAAGATGAAGATCTCCTTTAGTGTTTTCACTGAGTATCGTGACCCCTTTTCCAGGAATTGTGATTATTTCGTTTGGCTGAGTACCTTTAGCAATATTAATCTCAATTTCTTCATCATCTTCAATGGATAAAGGAATTTTAAAGGGGATTTTTACTCCAAGGGCAGCCTGAGGAAATGAAACCGGAAGTGGAGCAACAAGGTCGTAGCCATGTCTTTCGAAAAGTTCATCCTCTTTCACAAGAAGCTCTATATAGAGGTCTCCAGGGATTGCATCCGGAGCACTCTGACCTTTTCCGGTAAGTTTGATTCTCTGACCTGACATCACACCAGCGGGTATTTTGACCTTAATATTTTCTTTTCTTTTTATTTTACCTGAACCTTTACAGTCAGGACACTTTTCTCTGATGATCCTTCCCTGACCGGAGCAGTCAGGACATGTTGTGGCAAAAGCAAAAAATCCCTGTCTATGGACAACCTGACCCTGTCCCTGACATGTTTTGCACTCGGAAAATGCGTCTGGAGTTTTTGCTCCGGAGCCCTTGCATGATTCACAAATATCAAATTTCTCAACTGAAACTGATTTAGTGCATCCAAAAAGTGATTCCCGAAACGAAAGTTGCTGGGAAATTCCAATATTTTCACCACGTCTTCTTCTTTGCCGGCCCCCACCACCAAAGTTGAAAAAATCACCAAAAATATCGCCGAGACTGCTGAAAATATCGTCCATACTGGAAAATCCTCCAAATGGACTTCCCCCACCCGGAGCGTCATGGCCATAAGTGTCATACATCTGCCGTTTTTCATTATCACTCAGAACAGCATATGCTTCAGCTGCTTCCTTGAATTTTTCTTCAGATTCCGGATCATCAGGGTTTCTGTCAGGATGATAGGCGGTGGCGAGTTTACGGTATGCTTTTTTAATTTCTGCTGACGTAGCATTTTTAGCTACGCCAAGTATTTCATAATAATCCCTTTTTGACATGATATTCCCCGGTTGACCTATTGCATGAAAGATGGAATTTCAGGAATGATCTGGATTTCAATTCGTCTGTTGAACTTTTTATTTTCATCGCTGTCATTCGGTTTAAGCTGCTGGTATTCGCTATAACCTGCAGCACTTAGCATTTTACCAGGAACGCCTGCCTCTTCGAGGGTTCTGACAACATTTACAGCTCGATAAGAACTGAGCAGCCAGTTATCCTTGTAGCGACTTTTTTTAATGGGGTCATTATCAGTATGACCGGCAACCTGGAAATGTTTTCCCTTTATGCGGGCCAGGAAAACAGCGATATCCTTGAGGGCTTTTTTCCCCTCAGATTTGACCTTAACCTGACCTGGGGAAAAAAGAACAGCGGCTTTCAGTTTGATAATAAGTCGTCCGTTACGATTGATGACTTCAAGGTTTCCTGCTTTTATTAGAGACTTGAACTGTTCCGTAAGCTTTTTAAGTGTCTGGGCACGTTCTTCAGCTTCTTCACGGGCTTTTCGAAGTTCTTCAAGCTCAAGTTTGGTTGCTTTAAGTTTATTTTCCAGTTCTCCTGCTAGTCCTTTAGCACCTTTTAATTTTGATTTAACCGTCTTGATACTTGCTGTAACCTCGTTGTACTGTTTTAAAAGCCTTTTCAGTTCAGCTGTTTTCAGGTCTAGTTTTTTCCGAATACCCTCTTTTTCCTGCTCAAGAGAAGAGTAATTCATTTTCAACTGCTTGTATTTTTCAACTTGAGTGGTGTATTTTGATTTCGTTACGCAGGAACCGCTCAAAAACACCGAACCCATGGCTATTACAAATAAAATTCTCATTTAATACTCCTTGTTGGGAGAGATGTATCCAAAGATGAGCGTGGAGGTCTAGTTATCACCGCTGAGTATTGTGAGTAGCCAGAGTATGTACCAGAAAAGTCCCACTACATCAATAAACAGCATCCACGCGGCGAAGACTTCTTCACCCTCCTCTGAACGATGAATAATTCTGGATGTATCAAAAAGTATGTACAGAGAGAAAATTGCAACACCCGCACTTGATACTATCAGGTGGAACAGATAACTTTTGAAGAAGATGGACATTATTCCAGCGCCGAAAAGCAATAAAACAGCTACAAAAAGGAAACCGCCCAGGAAACTGAAATCCTTTTTGGAAATGTGTGCATATGCTGTAAGTCCACCAAATACAAGTGTGGTTAAAATAGCGGCCTGAAGGAATATGTAACTTAATCCGGCTGCTGCATAAATTTTTGCTGCAATTCCAAGAACGCCACCTTCCAGTAGTGCATAAATGAAGAACATTACAAGATTGGCACCCTGTGTTTTAGCAACAAATGGTGCGAGAAGCAGTATACCCAGAGCTCCAAAACTGAAGCCATAAAACAGGCCTCTGGAAATGGGCATTGTGAAGTATGCAATAAATCCAAAAATTATTGCAGCCATGATATTTGCAAAAAGAAGTTGATAAACCTTTGCAATAAAAGCAGCTTTGGTTTCTCCACTTGATCTTGCCACTGAGTTAGTTACTTTTTCAAATTTAGCATAAGCCATGTTTTAGTACTCCTTTCGAATTACCCCGTTGAAACTTATTATAGTTATTCTTTTTTTGTTGGCAATAAGAGTATACGCATCATTTACAGATTAAGGATACAGGTGGCGAACTTATTCTGATATCCACCAGATGTTTTGTTCTTAGTGATTTAACCCATTCATTCATTTTTTTTCTTTTCATCCGTGCTGTGAGTTCTCTCTTCAGTTTTGCTTTGACATTCTTGAAACTCACAAAACCACTTTCATTTTTTTCTATTATTTTAATAATATAAGCAGATTCCTCTGTCAGAACAGGGCCGGCAATTGAGCCTGCTTTCAGTGATTTTGTTTTGAAGAGTAACTGATCTACAACAGGTGGAAAGTATCCAGGACTTACATTTTCACGAACAGCTGCCACAAATCCAAGTTTTTTGTATTTTTCCATTATGATAGAAAAATCATTTCCAGATGAAAGATCTTTTTTTATCTGTTCCTTAAGTTTTATATATCTGGAGGAAGGAATCCGAATTTCCATAACCTTGACTTTTGCTTCTGCATTGGCTTCCCTGACCTTTTGTCTGTAAAAACTTTTTACTGCTTCATCATCAATGTGTACTTTCGTATAAACAAGATTAGATGCAAGTTCAGTCATCAGAAGGTGTCTCTTCACATCTTTTCTCCAGAGAAGAAACGGGTAGTTTTTTTCAGCCAATTTTGCTTTCAGTTGTTCAACACTTGTAAACTTATTCTGTTGCAGAATCAATCTGATAGCTCTGTCAATCTGTTCAGAGCCGATGTAAATGTTATGGCTCTGCCCCTCAATTTGCATTAAAACCTGACTTATTTCTTCCTCAAGAGCACTTTTCCACAAAGCGTCAATCGTACTTTTTTGTGCTTTTTTATCAGCAATACTGCAGATCTGGTTTTTCTGAAGTGCAAGTTTTTCCTTAATCTCGGAAACCAGAATTATTTTCTTTCCTACAACAGCTGCAACACCTTCAACCAGTACAGGTTTGGGGGCTAAAAGCATTAAAATAAACAGATACTTCATCAGGTCCTCCTGCAGGTATCTAATAGCACTTAGAAATAGTAATGGAAAGAATTAGTGATTGTGGTTTCCATGTTTTTTGCCATGTGGCATTCCCATTATGTGTTTTCGACCCCTGCCTTGTCCCTGTTTCCCAGGAACTCTGAAGTTTCTTTTTCCCGGTTTATGAAAATCCTTCCCAAGGGGACTTTTTCTCGAAGTGTCGATTTTTACCATATCAAATTTTTCTTTATAGACTTTTACGGTACTGCTCTTCTTGAGTTCAGCCAGATACTCGGCGTAAGCTTTTTGCTGTTTCTCTTTAAGAATACGTTTCTTAATAAGATCTGAAACCTCTTTGACGTCTTTTTCGAGTTTTGGACTGATTCCGGAGAGTCTGATAAGAGCCTGACCCTTTGCAGTTTTGACAAGAGAACTAAGATCCCCTGTTTTTGCAATTGCAAAAGTTGCTTTCACCAGTTCTGCATCCACTGCTTTCGATTCCTGATCAAAAAGAGGCAGTAGTCCACCGCGTTTTTTAGAATCAGCGTCAATTGAATGTTTCTTAACAAGGGCCTGGAAACTGCGAAGATCGTTTTTATTTTTTTTGAGTTCATCAATTACGGGTTTGGCAGCAGCTTCATCCTTGAAGTATATTACTGCAGCCCGTCTTCTTTCAGGTCGTTTGAACTCGGTTATATGCTTATCGTAATAATTCTTAACTTCTTCATCAGTGATGTCTGTGATTTTAACCCTGGATTCCAGAATAATCTGACGCTGTCTGTGGATCATGACACGTTTCAGTGAGTCAATTACTTCTTTTTTCTTGTCAATGCCCATTGCAGCCGCTTCAAGAGCAAGTACTTCCTGATCAATCAGAGACTCTATGAATTTTTTCTTTTCGGCATCCTGCGCAAATCGTTTTCTGATGAATGGAATTTGTGCATTTATTTTATTTTCAACATCTGAAACAGTAATGATATTTGTTCCTATTGTGGCAACAGGTTTTGCTTTATCACCGGTGACTGCTGGCACTGGTTTTTTGTTTGCAGTTTCCGCATGGCCAACCATCACAGAGAGGCCCGTAAGAACTGAAATTGAAAGTACTGCAGTGACGATATATTTAACCGTATTTTTCATAATTACACCTTTATATCTTTCTTATTTCTTTTCTTTATTATCAGCAGGAGCTGCCACTGCTTCAGTTTCTTTTTTAGGAATCTCAAGATTGACAGTAACCAGCTTGAAATTCTCCTCAATTATTTTGGCATTATATTTTTTTCTCAGACCTTCCATCCACTTGGTGAAAGCTTCAGTTACTTTCTGTCGTTCCACAAGTCTGCGAAGTCTTTTTTTTGCCATTCCATAATCGATGTTAAGCGCTTTTCTTTTGTTATATCTTTTCAGTACATGCCAGCCTTTTGCTGTTTTTACCGGGGCGCCAACAAAACCGTTTTCTTTGATGGCCCATACTCCATCAACAATGGCTTTATCATGATTTTTGTCGTCTTTTATAATAACTCTGGTTTTTTTGTCACCAAGAAGGCCGCCTTTATCCTTTGATGCGAGATCAAGGGAATGCTTTTTAACCAGTTCTCTCCATATCTTTCCTTTTTTAGGATCATTCTTCTTTTCAATTTCAACCAGCTGTTTGTATATATCCTGAGCCTCTTTTTCAGTTTTCACAAGAATGTGGGCTCCAATGATTCCTTCAGGCTGTTTAAACTGGGCAATGTTTTCATCGTAAAATTTCTTAAGATCAGCTTCTTCAACCTTGATATTCTTTTTGAGTTCTGAAAATTTTTCTCTTCTGAGAATATCAACCATTCTTTTCTTTCTGGCTTCATCAACGGTGGGATCCTTATCAAGGCCGGCCTTGGATGCTGCTTTGTAAAGAAGGATTTCATTAATAATGTTGTTCTCCAGAAAAGCCTCTTTTTTATCATTTGTCGCAAACATTCTTCTCCATGCAGGGGGACGGCTGTTGATTTTGTCGAAAAGTTCTCCAACAGTTATTTTTTCACCGTCAACTTCTGCTATTACCTGGGCTCTTTGTTCGGGAGTAAGCCCCGCAGGCTTAACCGGGTTTTTTTTTGCAACTGAAGTTTTTGCGGTGGATTTAATACCCAGTTCAGAATGGGCCTTGTCCACAAAGTAGTAGTTTTTGCCGTCCACTGCCTGGAAAGGCTTTCCATTTTTTTTGTTTTCAGCCTGACCTGCTGCTGGTTTTGGAGCAGCCTGACCTGTCTTTACGGGCATATAAAGTTTACCATCTTTACCACGGTAGGCTTCGCCTTTGACTAATTTAGCTTTTTCCTGTTCAGCGGTAGGTTCAACATAAAATGAGGGTGCTTCCTTTTTGGGGCTGCAGGCGGTGATAATCACTGCTGCAATCAGTAAAATACCAGTTCTGGTTATTCTTGTTGACATGAAAAAACTCCTTTTCGGACACAAAATAATATGCCTTATAAGCGCACTAACTAGCACATGTAGAAAAAGATCGCAAGACAGATATAATCTCGTCAAATCTGCCGTTTTCAGTTCCATCTGTAGAAAGTTTCACCAGAATTTTGTTTTCACCCATGAATGAAAACATCGGTCTGGAATTTATAATTTCCAGGAGAGTTGTAACGTTGATGTTGGCACTCTCATTCAGGGTCAATATCAACCTGTTTCCTTTAAGATTTATTCCAACGGCATTTATTCTTCTGAGTGGAATTTTCATTCTCATAGCCACAGTAAGGTTTTTCATCTCTTCGGGCATTACGCCATATCTGTCCTGCAGTACTTCAAGATAATCTGCAAGTTCAGTTTCATTTCCAAAGCTGGTCATGGTTCTGTATACTACCAAACGGTCAGTGGGATCACTTATGTAGCTGTCATCAATATAAAAATCAAAATCCAGATTCAGATCAGGATCGTTTACTGGAATTGGTTTCAGACCTGATAACTTCTGCCTGGCTTCCTCTATCAGTTGAATATAAGTGTTAAATCCGACTGCTGCAATGGTGCCACTCTGTTTCGACCCGAGTAAATCGCCGCTTCCTCTTATTTCAAGATCCTCACTGGCAAGATTGAACCCACTTCCAAGATGTGAATATCTTTGTAAGGCCATCAGGCGTAGCCTTGCGTTATCCGTAAGGGAAATATTCTGAGGAACAAGAAACCAGGCATTAGCTTTTACAGTGCCTCTGCCAACCCGTCCTCTTAACTGATAAAGTTGAGAAAGCCCGAAAAGGTGGGCATCAGTTACAATTAATGTGTTGGCACGAGAAATATCAAGTCCAGATTCAATAATCCCTGTACTTACAAGGGTATTTATCTTTCCCTCAAGAAAATTAAACATTACAGATTCAATATCTGATGGTTTCATTTTGCCGTGGATTACACCGGTTTTTATCTCTGGGATAAGTTCATGCAGGTATTCTTCCCATTCATGTATAGTTTTAGTCAACTGGGTTGAACTGATCCTTGGTGTCACAAAAAACACCTGACCACCCCGGTTGAGTTCTTTCAACACTGCACTGGTGATAACATTTCCAGAAATCACACCAATATTGGTTTTTATAGGCTGTCTCTCCCTCGGTGGTGTAGTAATCAGGCTGATATCCTTCAAACCGGTCAATCCCATATTGAGTGTTCTCGGTATGGGAGTTGCGCTAAGATACAGAACATTCAGGGCAGTGTTATTAAATCGGAGTTTCTCTTTCTGAGCAACTCCAAATTTTTGCTCCTCATCGACTATAAGCAGGCCAAGATTTTTAAAATGAATATCCGGGGAAAGCAGTCTATGTGTTGCAATAAGGATGTCCAGTTTGCCATTAGCAGATTCATCAAGTACACTTTTTCTTTCATTTTTTGAATTGAAACGACTGAGTTTTCTTATTGTTACGGGGAAGGCAGAAAATCTTTCTGAGAATGTTCTGTAATGCTGTTCACATAAAAGAGTGGTAGGAGCAAGAACTGCAACCTGATATCCACTGGTAGCTGCTGCAAAAGCCGCTCTCATAGCAACCTCGGTTTTTCCGAACCCAACATCACCACAGATTAGTCGATCCATGGGATGTGACTCTGAAAGATCCTTAAGAACTGAGTTTATGGCTTTCATCTGATCTTCAGTTTCTTCCCAAGGGAAGGTGATTTCGAGTTCATTTAAAAGCTCATTGTCTCCTTTCATGGAAATTCCAGTTACACTATTCCGTTCGGTTGCCACTTCCAGAAGTTTGTCAGCCAGATCAACTATTTTCTCTGCGGCTTTGGATCTGGTTTTTGCCCAGGTTTTACCCCCCAGTTTATCGAGTTTTACAGAAGTCTTTTCACCTCCTCTGTATGGGGTGACAGTAGATATCCTGTGTGCCGGAAGATAAAGTTTATCCCCTGATTCATACTCAATACATACGTAATCCCCTTCAATATTTCCTGGAGACATTCTGAAAAGTCCGCGATAGAGGCCAATACCATGAAATTCATGAACAACATAATCCCCATCTTTTATGTCCTGAATATTGAACTGTTCATTGATGGCTTTTTTTCTTTTCTTCCTTCTGGTAATTTTTTCACCGAATAACTCACTTTCAGTGAACAGTGACAGATGATGAGTTTCAGAGGTAAACCCATTTCTGATATATCCTCGTTTTGAGTAGATTCCTGAGGTCTCCGGGTATTGTCCAATTTGCTTGTTTTCCTCAAGAAAATTCAATTTAAGGCCGTGATCAGTCAGCGTTTTTACAAGAACTGATTCTGGTGGTTCAGTGGAAACTGAAATTACAATGAGTTGACCGGATTTCTCCAGCTCTCTGAGTTTGTTTTTAAGAAACTCTCCTGTGCTTTCTCCTCTGGCTCTCATGTTTTTTAATTGAAGTGATAGTTGGAAGTGATCAGTAACTTCTATACAAGTGTTGCTGGAAGTTTCCCCAGAGCTTATGGCGAACCCCTGATATTTTTTTATGCTGTTGAAAAGATGCTCGGAATCCTGATACCACCAGTCCACAGGAACACTTAATTCGTTTGATTTTAGCCGTTCCTCCATCGCTTTGTATTCAGAACTTAATCTGGTGGTGTAATTCAGTCTGCATAAATCCTCTTCTATTATGATTATCCGGCAATTTTCGAGAAAATTCAGAGGAGAGTCCATTTGGTTGTTAATAATTGGTAAAAGCGCCTGTTTTCCAAAGAAATCCTGATGCTCTTCAACTCTTTCCTGAATAAATTTGGTTTTGGTTGCTGGAATCATCTGACTGTCAGCTAAATGAAAAAGACGTTCTCTGAAACCTTCAGGTTCAGAAAGTACTGATTCAGTAACAGGGTGAATATAGATTTCTTCATCCACATCAGCTATTCTAAGTCTTTTTTGTGTTTCAGGATCAAACCAGTAGATACTTTCTATAATTTCATCATCATAAACCAGTCTGAATGGATATGGAAACATAGGAACAAAAATATCAGCTACCTGACCACGAATAGAGTAAGTGCCTTCATCTTCAACAGTTTCGACATGTTCATACCCTCCACTTATGCAGATGCCTGAAAGTTCTTCCTGAGGAAGGTTCAATCCTTCAGCCAGCATTACACTGAGTTTATTCATCTGTAATTTAGAGATAGTCTTTTTTCCAAAAGAACTTATACTGCCAATCAGAAATTTATACTCCTGCTGAAAAAAAAGATGGGAAAGGGTTCCAATTTTTCTCGCAGTGGTGAGAGTATCAGGAAGAATATCTGTATAAACACTTTCCTGGGTATCCGGGATAGTTATTACATGCTGTTTATTATCGGCTTGGGGTTTTCCAAGAAAAAATTCAAGAGAATCCGAAAAAGAAAAGGCACTTTCCTCATCCGGCAAAATAACTACAGTAGGGTCGGTGATTTCAGATGCCAGCCGCCAGGCTAAAAAACTGGGACTGGAAAAAACGTTGACTATACTTCTATCATTGCCTGTGAGTGGAAACCGGGAACCAGTATAAAAATTTTTCATTCAGGGGGAATAACACCATATGTAATGTTGTCAAGGAGACCTGTTCGAAGCTTAAAAATTTCATTTCATAGGGGTATGTACAAATTGCGACTGGAGTGCTATAAGACAGTTAAGTTGAAAAATAACCGAGTTGATACCTGAGAGGCGCATATGTTTGAATTGGAAAGTATTCGACAGGTAGTAAGTTCTAATATGTATAGAGTTGCCCGGCAGGGTGGATGGTCAGATGAGATTGATGTTGAAGCCTCAATGCTTGGGCGGATTCCGGTTATAGGACATCGGGCATCCGGCTTTGATGCAGGAATAGCAGCAGCCCTTGATTTAATTCCCCGTGATAAGCAGCATCTTATAAGTATCCTTCACGCCGCCTACACTGTTGAAGGTGTTGAACAGATAATAAGTGAATCTGAAGATATGCATTTTAATTCGGAAACCTGCTGGTGGCTGGCTGCATCAAACCTTAGGGTTGATGGCGGTGTCACTGCAGAAGAGTTTTTGCAGCAGTTGAATGATTTCGAGATTCTTCGTGAAGAGCCCGTTTTACGAAGAGATGTGGCTAATGAGATGTTTATAAAACTGAAGAACAATTTCAGGCTTGTGGATGGAATACCATTTTCCATAGTAAAACAGGGGCTTCAGGGATGTTATCTGGCAGGATATAAATACGGTGTTCAGTATGAAGATGCCACAGGGACATTTTATATTGGTACATACCATGAAACTCTGGGGCTTGAGGATTTCACCTTTACAGAAATGGTGGATGAAGAAGGTAGGTCAATGAGTGGTCCTGTTTTCGGCAGTCATCAGTATGTAAGAATATGCAGTTTTGGGGATCTGGACAGAGCCCTTGAGCATCTTAAAAAATATTTTTAGTAATAAACTCATCAATAAATTAATCAGGGTGTGTATTTTATGTACAGGGACTGTGCAGTTCCTGCACCGCTGTCTTCCAAAGTTGAATTTTTAATAGATTTAAAAAGGGGAAATTCAGAAATTACTGGCAGTATCCGTATGGGGAATTGTTCCAGGTGTAAACTTCCGAACATGTTGTTGTAGTTCCATTGGGTAGTGCACATCCTTCCTGAAGCAGGCAAAGCTGGGTGCATCTGTTGTTCTGACGATTACAGAATAGTCCCGGCATACAGTCAGTCTCTGTGGAACAGTTTTCATTGATGTCCGAAGTACCCTGCTCAGAGTAACACATTCCCTGATATTCTGAACCCCTGTCGAAATAACATGTTTCTGTATCAGCACATCCCGAGTTGTCCATGGCATTACATTCACCACAATCCACATCACCGATGCAGTCCATATCCTTGCAGTCGCCATAACCGTCGCCATCGTCGTCGGTCCAGTTTGAACAGTCTGTTTCTGTTTCTGTACCCAAACATATCGGATCAAAGAAACAATCTGAATCTTCACAGTCAATGAGGCCGTCATTATCATCATCTTCACCGTTGTCACAAATTTCAGGGAATACCACAGTGCAGCCTGGAGCTTCAAAACACTCTGGATCTTCGCAGTCAATCAGACCATTATCATTATCATCTTCACCGTTGTAGCAATTTTCAGATCCACCACCACAAAATTCCCAGTCATCAGAACAGTCGGGATCATCGCAGTCAACATACTCATCGCCGTCATCATCAACACCGTTTCCACAATGTTCTACCTGAGTTATACAGGAAGGATGCTCAAAGCAGTCGTCATCATCACAGTCAACGAGACCGTCGAGATCGTCATCTTTATCATTGTTGCAGACTTCATCTGAGATGTTGCAAATCTGATTTTCCCAGCAATCCTGATCATCGCAGTCAATGAAACCATCGCCATCGTCGTCCTCGTCATTGTCACAGATTTCAAGATAGATGCATGAATCAGCACAATCATAATCATCGCAGTCAGTATAACCATCACCATCGTCATCTTCACCATTGTCACAGATCTCGTCTGTAACGACTTCACATCCGGGATAATCAGTGCAGTCGTCGTCCTCACAGTCGATCAGTCCATCGAGATCATCATCCTTATCATTGTTGCAGATTTCATCCGTAACATTGCAGATTTGTTTGGACCAGCAATCCTGATCATCGCAGTCGGTAAAACCATCGCCATCGTCATCCTCATCATTGTCACAGATTTCAAGAAAGGTACATGAATCAGCGCAATCATAATCATCACAGTCAGTGTAGCCATCGCCATCGTCGTCTTCGCCATTGTCACAGATTTCCACACCTTCTTCGCATGCGGGATCCGTGAAGCAGTTTTGATCCTGACAATCAATATAACCGTCACCATCATCATCTTCGCCGTTGTCACAAATTTCTGATACAACATTATTACTTGATGAAGTATCATCACAACCTGCAATTATAAGTGCGGAAAAAAATAAAAGAAAAGTTAAAGTAAGTGTTCTCATTATGGTTCCTCCTCCAATTTGTGACATTATACTATTAAAAGATACAGATGCAAATACCTGCACACGTTTTTTGAATTTTATTTGTTTTTAACTAATATCCCTGTTTAGGACAATATTGCGTTTTTCGAAACCTTTGTCTGATCCAAGTCAGGAGAAGTCTATGAAAGTGTTTTTTATCAGTGACCTGCATTTTGATCATAATCCGGGACTTCTTAACGTTTTTGTTGATTTTCTTAAAAAACACAAACCAGAAGTTTTAGTGGTTGGTGGTGATCTTTTTAATGGCTCCTCACGTCTTGGGGGGCTTCTAAAAATTCTGAAGGAGCATACTTCAAGACTTTTATTTGTTCCCGGTAATCATGATCTGTGGCACTCAGATACCCTAGGTGCAGTCGACACAACTGAAATGTATAGAAAATATATCAGAGGCACTGTTTTGAGAAGCGGATGTGATTATCTGCCATCGGGTGGGGTAATTATCAATGGTATTGGCTTTGCAGGAACAACGGGGTGGTATGATGCTTTTCCAGCCAGCGGCCAAAAAACGCCGGATGAAAAATTGTGTTTTTTCCCCGGACTGGCATCTCCATCTGATGTCGTGGAGAAGATGGCTGAGGATCTTGAAAGGCAGCTTTATGATTTGGAAACCCATGTGGACCGTATTGCAGTAACAGTTCATACTGTGCCCTTTCCTGCAAAAATAGCTGATAGTATTGAGGAAAATATTCTGGGATATCAGGGAAGTGATGTTTTGGGTAACGTGATTATGAAACACGACAAGGTTAAACATGTTTTTTCAGGTCACCTGCACAGGCAGTTCAGAGCCAGGATCGGAGATAAAGTATGGCAGAGTGTTGCTTATGGTTACGCAAGAGAGCTGTCAGTATCTCCCGAGGAGCACCTGCTGCAGTGTACTGCAATGATTGATTTTTAGTATTGATATAAAGTTGGTGAAAGGGAATCTTAATAGTTGAATTAAAAATGGATGGCAGTAAAGAATCTGAAGTTGAGAGAAGGTGAAGCACTCATTTTTAATGTATCATCTTCACCATCTTCATCCATTGGAATGGACAATGTGGATTCCATACCCAGACTTAACCATCCTCCAAAAATTCTCCACTGAAATCCTATACCACCTTCAAAATGTGTGGTGGAGTCGGAGTATTCATAATAATCATAATCAGAATATTCAGTCACTGTATTCCAGAGAAGGCCACCTTTGAGATACCAAGATACGCCTGTTTGTTTGGCTCCACTTCCCAGAAAATAGAGACCACTGAGGGTAACTCTTGTGCTTTCCTTGTAATAATCATAGTCATAGTTACCTGCAAGTCCGTAAACACTTCCTTCAAGTCCTATTTTATGATCAAACATATACTGGAGAAAAACACCGCCACCTTCGTATGGGTCATCGGATGCACTGGCTGCTCTGAAAATACCCAGAGCCCAAGAATTGTTCGAATAATTATTCGCCGACTGATTTGCCAGATTAGAAGGAACAGCCGGATAAATAGGAGCCTGAACCTCAACAGGAGGTGCAACACGCCTGACTCTTCTGACAACAGGCGGGGGTGGACATGGTTTTTTTTCGGGAGCTCTGTATCCCGGGTCGTCTTCGATAATAATGAGTACCTGAGAACTTGCTGCTCCTGAGTAGAATAACGTGGAAACTATAACAGCAGTGATTAAAGATAATTTCTTCATGGCAACCTCCAATGGAGTTTAGAAAAAGCAATTTTAGTGCCAGAACCAAGATTACTGTTTGAACAGTACTTAATATAGTTTAAAAGTATCGATATTTCATGGAAAAAATTTAGTCTTTTAAAAAAAATAAAAAATTATGAATGTAAATTCTCAGAATAGTGCAACCGATTTGTGTAAAAATTGTCACAGCGCAAAGCAAAATAACGACTTTTTTTTCACCCTCCGGTTTTTTGATTCAATTGGATCTCAATTTTTTAGATATGGACCAAGTTTAAATGCAAATCCCACAAGAAGGACGTTATCGGTTTTTTTGACTCCTTCAGGTGGATTATTCTGCCTGGAAAAATTATAACTTACTACAAGACTGAGCCATTTATTCAGGGATATACTAAGGTCGGTGTCCGCCAGAAGATTGTAGTCAGAGAAATTCTCCAGATCAGGCTGATAATAAATGGTTGTTAAAAACTTCATGCCTTTTTTCGGAATGAACTGAAAAGTAAGGTAATTATCCCAGCGATGAAATTTCCACAGTTCGCCTGAGTCTGCAAACTCGCCATCACTCAGTCGATTATATTCATACATGTAGTCAGAACCAGCAAAAAGATAGAACATTCTTGTTTTCAGAATCCTCCAGGTCACACCGGTTCCAAGAAGAATTCTGTTGCTTATTCTTCTGAATTCATTGAATTCATGCTGTGTGAAAATCTCAAATCCAATTGGATTCAACACTGCATACCGGTATCTGAAATGCTCAAAATGCCTGTTGGTGAAAGAATCCTTTGATTTTTCAGCATATTCAATGTTGGCTGTTGCAAGAAGGGTATGCTTCCCTTTGAGATATCTTCCAAGCAGGGATGCGTAAAGATATGCATAGTCGACATTTCCGGATTTAAATTCACCCTTTGTTGTCATTCCGAGTCTAAGGCCTTCTCCAGTCTGGTTAATGAACAAATCCTGAACATTAACAATTTGGGCATGTGCTATTAATGGAAAGCAGGATAAAACTACGGTTGCTGCAATAAGGCTTTTGAAACTATTCATGGTGACAAGATAATATATTGCTGTATTTTATTCAAGTTGACTAATTTCAGGATTAATATGTCTAGGTTTGCTTTAATTTCCGTCAATGCAAGATACTACCACTCAAGTGCAGCTCTGAGAAGCCTTAGAGAAAATGCCCGTCAGTACAAGGATGATATTACAATCCTGGAATTTACTCTTGATGAACGAGTTTCAGACATAGTAGAGAAGATTGTTGATACCGGTTGTGATGTTGCAGGATTCAGTGTCTATATCTGGAACGTGGAAATTATTTCGAGAGTTGTTAAAACTCTTCATGATCTTTTTCCGAAGATTATCCTGATAGCTGGAGGTCCTGAAGTATCATGGGAGTATCAGAAAACCGAACTTTTCAGTAACATTGACTATCTGATAACTGGAGAGGGTGAAACCAGTTTTTACAATCTGCTGGATTCCATAACAGTTGGTGATTTTCCTATTGAAAAAATTATCAAAGGTGAAATTACTTCTCTTGACAGGATTTTGTATCCGGTTTCATCCTACTCAGAAAACGATTTTGCAACAAAGTTAATTTACATCGAAACTTCAAGAGGGTGCCCGTTTGAGTGCCATTTTTGTTCAAGTGGAATTGACAATTCAATCAGGAAATTTCCTGTTGAAAGGGTAATCGAATATCTCGATTTTCTTTACGCAAAGGGAGTCAGACATTTTAAATTTTTGGATAGATCAATTCTGTATGGTCCTTGGAAAAGTTTATATGCATGGTTTCTTGAAAGAAAAACTTCTGGTATTTCGATACATTTTGAATTGAATCCTGACAGAATTCCAGAGAGTTTCATCATGTGTTTAAAGGATCTTGCACCGGCAAAGATTCAACTGGAACTGGGTGTTCAAACTTTCAATGAGGAAGTGAATAAAAGAATCGGAAGAAAGCAGCAAAATGTTAAAGTTCTGGAAAATCTGAAGCTGCTCGTTGGTATGGAGCATATTCACATTCATGCTGATCTTATTGCAGGACTGCCAGGTGAAACTCTTGAAAGTATAGGTGAAAGTTTCAATATGCTCCATTCTACTGGAGTGGAAGAAATTCAGTTCGGAATACTCAAAAGACTTAATGGAACATTGATTTCAGCACATACCGATGAATTTAAAATGGTTTACAGCGAGAATCCTCCATATGAAATTCTGCAGAATGATACATTGAGTTTCAAAACTGTTCAGGCATTAAAACGATTCGCCAGATATTTAGATCTCATTGGCAACTCGGGTAATTTTCTCATTTGTGCATCTGAAATATTCGGAGAGAATCCTTTCTCAGGATTGTGGGATTTTTCCGAATGGCTGTGGAAGGAATCAGGCCAGACGCATAAATTTTCAAGGGATTCTCTGGCATCGTGGATATTCAGGTATCTGAAGGAACAAAGGAAAATTCAGAATGCTGAACTGTTAATAAAAGCTGATTACAGCAGACTGAACCATATTTTCAGAGAGTCTGTTCTTGATAAAAGTATAAACTCAAAGTCAAATTTTTTTCAGAGGCAAAAAAAACACATAAAAACATAAGTTTTCAATTGTTCCTCTATGAAAAAACAGGTAAATTAAAAAAAATGGGGTACAGTGCAATTATATGTCCAATTGATTGTCCTGGTTTATAAGTGTTTAAAACAGCAATCTTAGGATTAACAGGCTGAATTCTTAAAGGAGAAGAACTATGAAAAAAATAATGTTATCGATATTTATACTGGTTAGCTTGGGAATCGTTTCTGGTTGTGAAACAGGTGATATTTCAGGAGAATTTAGAGAGGCTCTTCCAGAATCTGATATGATAAGTCTGGATATTCCATCTGAAACAAAAAAGGATCTGAATGATCTGTCTGAACATTATTCAATGACTCTGAAAGTAACCCGAGATATCAATTACGCAGTACTGAACTGGCTACTGGTTGTAAAAACTATTATTTCATTTAAGCCTACACAGGCGGATGAATCCGAAGCAATTTGGGGTCCGTGGCTTCCGGATGATGGACTCAGTTACACTGAGTACCGTTTTGTGGTGAATAAGGATGACGATTCAGGTTTTAACTACAGACTTCAAATGAGGACCAGAAATCCGGTTGGAGAATATGTTGATGTATATACCGGCCATATTGACGGTGGAAGCACATCTCTTTTTAACAGTGGGACTATGGAATTTAATTTTGATGCAGCCGGTGCAGTTGATCCTGCAATCACTCAAAGAGGAAGCATCAGTGTGATTTATGACTATAGCAATGGTGGAAAAAACAATCGTGTTTCATTTGATGAATTCACCGATGAAAATGGAAATGGCCCAACCACAGCGGAGTACCATTATGTAGCTGAGTCTTCAGGAGAAGGATATTTCGATTTCGAGACATGGGGGGATGTACATGCTGATTCAGTAGAGTACAGCGAATACACAGCGATAGAGCATCTTGAACTGAGAAGTCGCTGGAATGATTCTGGCGATGGCAGATGTGATGTAATGGTTACCGAGGGTGATCTTGAAACTCTGGATATTACAGATTATACCAAGACTGAATGCTGGAATGATACATTCTCCTCTGTATATATGGAAGAGGCTGTAAGTTTTGGTGATGGAACAGATTATCAGAATGTTTTATGGGGTGAATCAAGCAGTTGTCCTGATAATTTTTTAGATTTTTCTTCTCCCGAACTCTAAAAAGCACTGAAGACTGAGCTCATTTCCAAAAGGTGCAGGTCAGGAAATCCATGGTTCCCGCTACCATGAAGTGAAGCCAGACCCCGGGAAATATTGAACGTCCGTTAAGAGCAAGGCGACAAAGAATAAAACCCGCCAGAATTGCACCGAAGATTTCACCCTGAGGTTTTCCAAGATGAACAATAACAAACGGCATAGTAGAAAAAAGGACTGCCCCTTCGCCGTATTTCTTTTTAAAACCAAAAAGTAAAAACCCCCTGAAAAAGAATTCCCAACTGATCCATTTTATCAGATACAGCATCTGATAAATCGTAAAGTAGCCGAGGTTATCTTTAATTATCTTTAGTTTAGGGTATTTTGCCTGAAAAGAAGGTGTTGTGGAAACCCAGATGAGTAACGGGAGGAACAGTAGAAAAAGAATCAGAACAATCTTAAATTCCTTTATGGTACCTTTTATATTTAAACCGTAATCGGATGGTTTTTCTTTAAAAACGGCAGTTATAATTACAAGTGGAGTAATAAAAAGCAGCAGAAAACTTGCTATATGTGACCACGCCCAGGATGCAAGTCCTGCATGTGGACGACTAAGAGATTCAGCCATAGCAGGCATATATTTAAAAAATCCCGCAGCTTTTCCCTGATAAAGAAACAGGATCAGTAAAATACTAGCGCTTACCGTAAGGAAAACTTCTCTGAATTCAAGTTCAGGAAAAAAACCTGCAAAAAATTTCGAAACAGCTTTGTTTTGTCTAACCTCTTTTTTCATGTTTACAGAAATCCTTTTGATAAATACGGTTTAGAAGTAAATAGTTATAAATATGTTTCATTGTTTACTGAGACTTATTGAAATTTATCATGAATATTTTGTAAAAATTCACCAGTTACACTTTTAGGATCATTGATTATATCCTCAGGGGTGCCTGAACTGACTATCAGACCACCGTTTTCGCCCCCTCCAGGCCCCATATCAATAACATAATCACTTGCTTTTATCACATCCAGATTGTGTTCGATGAGAATTACAGTGGCACCCCTCTCAACAAGTGAATTAAGAACATCAATAAGCTTTCCTACTTCATGCATGTGCAGACCGGTTGTTGGTTCATCGAGAATATAGACAGTTCCAGGAAGATGGGTTTTTCCCAGTTCTCTTGATATTTTTATCCTCTGAGCTTCACCGCCGCTGAGTGTTGTTGCGCTCTGGCCTAATTGAATGTAGTCCAGACCAACATCCATGAGAATGCCGATTTTCCTCCTGAGAGATGCCCATGGTTCAAAAAAATCATATGCTTCCTGAACGGTCATCTTTAAAACATCACTGATATTTTTATTCCTGTATTTCACTTTTAGAGTTTCTTTATTATATCTGTCCCCATTACATTCATCACACTGAATAAATACATCAGGCAGAAACAGCATTTCCACCCTTATTTCACCATCACCGGCGCATTTTTCACATCTTCCGCCAGGCACATTGAAACTGAACCTGCCCTTTTTAAACCCATTAACTTTACTTTCCGGTAAACCAGCAAAGATATCCCTTATGTCATCAAGAACCTTCGTGTAAGTAGCCGGATTGGATCTGGGCGTTCTGCCTATTGGGCTCTGATCGATAATAACCACCCGGTTCAGTTTTTCAGGAAAAAATATATCATCAACAGTAGGGCAATGATCGTTATTTTTTCTCAATCTTGCCTGTAGCTCGCGATGCAGTGTATCAACCACCAGAGAGCTTTTGCCACTTCCACTTACACCTGTTACGCATGTGATGCATCCCGTTGGGAATGCAACATCAAGATTTTGAATATTGTTCGTTTTTACACCTTTAAGTAATATATATTCTTCATGTTTTCTTCTGGATTCTGGTTTCTCAATATACATTTCTCCCCTCAGGTATTTTGCTGTGAGAGAAGATCTATCTGATTTCAGTTTTTCCACTGTTCCCTTAAACACCACTTCACCGCCCATACTTCCACTTCCGGGTCCAAGTTCAACTATGTTATCGGCACTTAAAATAGTCTGTTCATCATGTTCCACAACTATCACTGTGTTTCCACGGTCTCTGAGTTCTACCAATGTCTCAATAAGACGCTTGTTATCCATCTGGTGGAGTCCAATGGATGGTTCATCAAGAACATAAGTGACTCCTGTGAGACCAGTGCCCAGTTGGCTTGCAAGTCTGATCCTTTGGGCTTCCCCACCACTTAAAGTTGCCATTTCTCTGGAAAGAGTAATATATCCGAGTCCAACACGATTCAGAAAAGACAGCCTGTGAGTAAGCTCGGTGAGGAGGGGAGTACTTATGGATTGAAGATATTCAGGAAATTTCAATTCATCAACCCAGTTAATCGCTCTAATTACACTCAGGTTTGTAAATTGAAAAATATTGAGATCATTAATTTTTATGCTCAACGCTTTTTTATTGAGACGGCTACCATGACAAACCGGACAAACCATTTTTTTTCTGTATTTTGCCATTTTATCCTGAAAAATTCCTCCAAACCTTTCACTTGTTTTCAGAATTTTATTCAGTCCATGCCATTTGAGTTTTGGGTCACCCGAGAAAAGTGTTTCCCTTGCGGCGGGAGTAAAATTTTTTATTGGTGTATCCAGTGAGAATGAGTACTTTTTTCCGAGTAAATCAAGTTTTGGTTTTATTCCTCTTACTACACTGGTATCCAAAAAATCAAGAGCACCGGTTTCAATTGACAGGGAATCGTTTTCAAACAGTAATTCCTCGTCGTAAAAATTAACACTTCCAATGCCGAAACATTCCGGGCAGAATCCTACTGGTGTATTGAAAGAAAACAGGGATGGTGCGGCATTTTCAACAGAAAAATTATGTTCAGCGCATCCTCCTGATGTGGTGAATGTATCTATTTTGTTGTCAGCAAGTACTTGAAAAGTTTCATTTCCTTCCTTAAGGGCCTGACTGACTCCATCAGCAAGTCTGCTGCGGTTTTTATCTGTGACTTTTATCCTGTCAATTACCAGTTCGATATAGTGCTTTTTCTTTTTATCAAGTGCAGGAGCATCTTCAATATGAAAAATTTCGTTATTGATTCTTACCCTTGAAAAACCCTTTGACAGAAGAGACTCAAAAAGTGCCCTGTGGGTTCCTTTCTGGTTTACACTTAAAACAGCAAGCAGAGTAATGGTTTCACCGGAATATTTTTCTACAATTCCGGAAATTATTGCATCCGGAGTAAGTGATATGAGGGGCTTGTTACATACAATGCAATGTGCAGTTCCCAGTCTGGCCCATAAAACTCTCAAAAAATCATAAATTTCAGTTACAGTAGCAACAGTTGATCTGGGATTTTTACTGAGAGTATGCTGTTCAATGCTTATTGCGGGTGATAAACCCTCAATTTTTTCAACTCTTGGTTTGTCCAGTTGTGGTAGAAATTGTCTTGCGTATGCACTTAGTGATTCCACGTATCTTCTTTGTCCTTCTGCATAGACAATATCAAACGCCAGAGTACTTTTGCCGCTTCCACTGGGGCCACATACAACAGTTAATTCTTCTCTGGGAATAAGTAAATCAAATCCCTTTAGATTATGGTGTGTTGCATTGATTATATTTATAAAACGTCTATTTTTTTTCACAGTGTTTTCCTTCAGTTCTGAATTTTTTACTGGCAGTAAAAAAAAATGCTGAAATAACAAATAGAACAAGTATCGTTATGGCAATCATTATACGCCAGTGATTTCCCCTCAGAGCAGAATCTGCTAAATATGTGTATATCAGTGCTGTTGGGATCAATCCAAGAAAAGTGCCAACAAGATAAGGGATAAATGGTACATCTGCACTTCCACTGATGACACTGACAGTACTGTAGTGGGCTAAAGGCATTATTCTCATCAGAGCGATGAAAGTTGCCGGTTTGGAAATTATCAAGGATTGCCTGAAAGTTTCAATTTTACCTCTGGAGAATTTATTAATGAACTCAGAAAAGGATGATTTTCCGATCCACCAGAGAAAAACTCCAGCAAGGATATCAGAAATAATTGTAAAGAAGGTGCCACTGAGAGTTGAAAAAAACAGACCAGCGGCAATAAGAATTGATATTCTTGGAAGAAAAAGGCACTCAGACAAAAAAGCAATGAAAATAAAGGTGATGGGCCTTTTGGAAAAGAAAACAGTCAAATTATCTCTAAAAATGATTCCGGTTAGAATCAAAAGTGTCAAAGTTAATAAACCGGCTATTGCTTTATATTTCATTAAACCACTGAATGGGAGGGGGAAGTTCTAGAAACGAATATCCCAGGTTGTAAATCCGGGCATGTCTTTTATCATAATACCTTTTTCCAGAAGTGAATCTCTAAGTTCATCTGCCTTATTGAAATTTCTGTTATCCTTAGCTTCTTTTCTAAGATCGATGACAGACTGAATTTCATTATGGGTGAGGCCCCTTCTTTTTATTTCAAAATTTTTCATTTCTTCCAGAAATTCATTTGGATTACGCTGAAAAATTCCGAGGACTGAAGCACATATCATTAATTCTCTTCTCAGTTCACTCAGGGTGAAGTAGTATGATTCTTCTCCAATTTTGCGAACTTCCTTTTTCTTCATCGAGGCCAGCTCATTTATAGCTTTTGCTGCTTCCCCAAGATAAGTTATGGCAACTGCTGTATTGATATCATCATCCATTGCATTATTGAACTTTTCCACGAGTCTGCCTGCGATTTCGGGCTTGATGGAAGGCACATCACTCATTATTTCAATGTTTTCCAGTAACTCATTAACTCGGGCTATGGTCTGGTAAAAATACTGTACTCTTTCTGCAGCAACATCTACTGAACCCCGTATGATTTCTCCTTCAGCATTTTTTCTGGTTCTTGAAAAATCAATGGGACTTGAATAATGCACGCTAAGGACAAGAAATCTCCATGTTTCCGGCTGAGCTAACTGGGCGGCGTCATCCAGACTGAGAAAATTACCGAGGCTTTTGGACATTTTCACGCCATCAACAGTGACAAATCCATTATGCATCCAGTTCCTGGCAAATTTTTCTCTGTATCCTGCTTCACTCTGAGCAATCTCATTCTCGTGATGAGGGAAGATTAGATCCTTACCACCACCATGAATATCAAAGGATGTTCCAAGGTAATTACAACTCATCGCACTGCATTCAATATGCCATCCGGGTCGTCCCTTTCCCCAGGGACTGTCCCAGGATACTTCTCCCGCTCTGGCCGCTTTCCATAAGGCGAAATCCACCCCATTCTTTTTGAGGTCTCCTGGAGAAACTCGTGCTCCTTCACGCAGTTGACTGTAATCTCTCCGGCTGAGCACACCATAATTCCCGGTTTCGGAGTGATAGGCTTCCACATCAAAATAGACATCACCTCCGCTTTCATAGCCAAATCCGTTTGCAATGATTTTCCGGATTAAGTCTATGATGTCATCCATGTGGGTTGAGACCCGAGGCTGTACATCCGGTGCACGCATTCCGTATGGTGATATATCTGCTTCAAACTGGCTGATAAAGTAATCAGAAACATCAAGAGCCAGAGGGTTTCCAGAGGATTTATTTATTTCTCTGATTTTTCTATCATCATCAAGTCTCTGATTCCATTCATTTTCTGTATAAGTCAAATATCTTTCGTGTTTTCGCCAGTCACCATTCTCTCCTTCAATAATTTCTTCTGCCCGATTTAAAATTTTATCATCAATATCAGTGAAATTTCTTACATAGTTAACAATATAACCCCTGTATTCCAGATGCCGGATTATTGAATCAAATGAAAGCATACTGCGTAGATGTCCTATGTGACAACGATCATAAACAGTGACGCCACAGACATAAATGCCTATTTTACCAGGATCTCTCGGTATTAACTCAATTTTCTTTCCGGACATTACATCACTAATATTTACTGGCATTATCTACTCCCTTGCCAAAGAAATACTGCGTACTTCCTTTATTTTCTTCAAAGTCCTGATACAGGTGGTAAAACGCTTATGATCAATTTCCGCCTGTTCACCCTCTCTGAGGTGAAGGGTGATAAAAATTTTGACCCAGTCGTTTTTAACCGGTGTGCTGTCAGCCTTAAGAGCTGTAATATTAAGATGATACTTTCCAATCAGGCTGGTGATTTTCCCAACTAACCCGATTGTATCATTTACATAAACTTCAAGGATAACCCTGGGTGGAAATTCCAGATCCCATTCCACTGGAATCTGAGGTAAATCCTCAGTCAGAACAGGACAACTTGAAGAATGAACCTGAATAAGACCCAGATGGTTAAGGTCATCAGTACTTTTCATGTGCTGCATAACAGCATTTTCATCCACCAAAGGAACGATGTTGCAGCAATCGGGGTACTGATACATCAGGTCGTGAAAACTGTCTATCTTTCGCGGCAGTTTTTTGACCACTTTTTTAAAAAGACCCTGATATGGAATATAAATTCCGTGAGATTCAAAAACCTCGGATGCAGTGATTTTTCCAAGACCGATATCAATTATTTCATCGATTGAGAGGATTGACGGCTCACCGGATTCATCAAATATATCTAATTCATTCATCTGATTAACTTCAAGGAACCTCAGACAAACCCCTTTACCTAGTTCATAGGCTTTACCAATGTAGTAAAGACGAACTGTTTTTCTATAGTTGTCAATAGCATTTCTGCTCTTCATAACAGTGAGGAATTTTTCGCTTATAACCGGTTCAGTCTGGGTGATAATTTCAACATTATCGCCATGTCTTAACTTATGAAGTCTGTCTACTTCGCGACCGTTAAGATTGGCTCCTTTGCAGTAAAGTCCCAGATCCCCATCAAGAATATAGGCAACGTCAAGGACAGTTGAACCCACTGGAATTCGCATGAATAAATTATTCCTGCATCTCACCTGGATATCGCTTATTGCGTTTGCTGCTTCATTTTGCAGATCACTGTATCTCATATTTTCAATATCAATGATATTATTGAGAAATGCGTTTAAACTTTTGAAGTAGAACTTTCGAAGTTCAGGATTTTTAAAGTCACTTAATATGCCCCAGTCAATTGTTCCCTCTGTCTCCATCGAAACAATCTCAAGGAGCCATGGATGATTTTTAAAAAATATCTGAGTTGTCAATGCTTTATATCCATTAGCCAGAGGACTTACAACGTAGTCTTTCCAGCTGTCGGGGATGACATGGAGATGCCCTGAATTTTGAGGTGAATCCTGTATCGCATTGGCCCCATGAATCATTCCTAAAACAACGTACATGTCTGGTATGGTAGGAACTCTTACCCTTAATTTAAGCGGAATTCCATCAAATTTCAGAGATTTTGTCAAAGGGTCAAGAAAATCCGCCATGGTTGGATACAGTGGATGAAATTTTACATTTACCCTTTCACCTATGATATTTTTAAGAAGATCCTGTATTTCATTTCTGTCTGCTATATATCTGTTTTGACGTTCGGTGCTTTTAGCTGCCACTCTAGCATAATCATTGGTAAAAAAAGGTTTCATACTTTTGGTGGTCAACTCAGTGGCAATTTCTCTCATTCCAAGTATAGTTGCAAGAGATGAATAAATATAAATAGTTTCCCGTGCGTATCTTTGCCTTTTTTCAACTCTGAATACTTCAACTGTTTTCATATTATCAAGGCGATCCAGCAGTTTAATGAGTACCGTTCTAATTAGATTATCCTGTCCTGATGCCCCCATAATTTTAAAAAATGTCTGCACCTTGTCTTTGTCCATGAGATGTTTATCGTGACTTTTGACTTTGCTGAGACCGTTTACAATTTCTCCAACATCAGTGCCGAATGTTCTGATAATTTCTTCTTCAGAGTACTCGGTATCTTCAATTACATCATGCAAAAGAGCACTGATTATTCCTTCACGATCAATTCCGTGTTCTGCACAATTCGTAGCAACACTGATTGGATGGCTTACATATGGCTCACCAGTTTTTCGCGGGCTCTGTCGGGCATGGGCTTTAATTGCAAAAAGGAGAGCCTTCTCTATGTCATTAAACACATCTTCCTGATTTCCCCAGTGGCGCCATATGAAGTTCAACAGATTAGAACAGGAGCGAACAATCGAGTTGATGTGCCGCTCTCTAATGGATTCATCCTCCCACCATTGTTTCCACGGTTCCCAAACCAGCTTTTTGATTTCAGGTTTAAGTGCATTTGCTCTGGCTGTGGGGCTGAAAAAGTTCATTCTTCACCTTTAGTGATTTATTTCTGGATAGTACATCCCAAAACTGAATCCTGGATATTGTCGATTGTGATATTCAGGGTAGTACATTCAGTATCAAGAGGGCAGTCATCAGATGTCATACAGGGAGTGAAACATGTGTTTCTGAAGCACCACCCGCTTTTGCATGAATCATGTGATGAACAGGCATATCCTCCATCTCTTCCTTCGGGATTGACATTTTTTATACAATAACTGTTAATAGAAGTCTTCGAATCAGCCAGAGCTGTGCAAATGTATGTAGGTGGACATTCGGATTGAGTTTCACAGGTGGAAATTGAGCTTTCAGGAGCACAAAAGCCATCAGAGCATAGAGTATCTTCCCAGCATGTTCGGTCTGTCTGCCACGTCATGGTATTAGTGTCATCTTTAATGCAGACAGTGATTTCTGTTGATTCATCGTTACATGAGAGGGTGCCGGCTTTGCATGGAGGCTCATAATTGGGATCATAATCTGGATTCGGCTCTGTACAGGAGATGAACCCAGCCAAAGTAAGTATAATCAAAGATATTTTTACCATAGTCATTTCCGTAATAATGCTAAAAAGAAAAACCAAAATTAATTCCCGCGTTGTCTTTTGATACTGATGGAACAATTGAAAAAGGAGTGTCTCCCTTTTCAGTGATTTTAAAAAAGAGCCAGGTGGCAACTCCTCCTAATGCCGCTCCTGTAATTAAAAAACCTGCACCCGCTGCACCAGTTGCATATCTTTCTGGACATCTTTGGGTATAATCTGCGGAGCAGGTAGCTCCGTTATCAATAGCTAGCAGAGTAACTCCGGTAATGAGAGCTGCTGTCCCTAAAACGGAAGTAGACCAGAACCATAGTTTAAATGGAGGCGGTGGATGGTTCCATGCTGGGAACTTAAGATTATCAGGAGACTGAATTTCACCCTTTATCAGAGGAATGGATGCTTCCTTCAATTTTTTCTCATATTCCCTTCGTTTCCTGTCGGTTTCTTCTTTTCTGGCAAGCTCTTTGGCTTTTTGTTTTTTCTCTGCATCAATGTATGCTTTCATATTAAGATTGTAGTGATTTTCAAGCTTGGCCAGAAGTTTTTCTCGGTACTCTGAAATTGAGTCAACTGTTTCCGTAATTGTGCATATTTCACATCTTCCGGTTTCGGTGGCAATCTCTACACCGGAAAGTGTATATATTTTCAGTTGAAAAAAATATGTGTTTTCAACTTTTTTAAGAAATGATCTCATAGAGTACTGAAGTAACCCAACCTGTTTAGGCTCCCAGCCAAATTTTGTATCAGATTCCATCAACTTCTTTTCAATCTTGTTTTGTACAAACAATGGAATTCTTTTAATGTTTTCCCATTTTGGTGTGTAAACCAGAAATTCTTTTTTCAAAGAAACAGGTTTTTCGCGGCCAGTAGTTTGTGCAGTGGCCTGACTGGAAACAATTAACATCAGTATTAGAGTCAGCAATTTCATAGAGTGTTTTTTACCATGAGAAAAAGAACCTGCAAAACAAATATGCACTTCAAAAAAATGTTGCAAACAAATTTTGAATATGATAATTGGTGCTCAGTTGGATCTGTGGATTCAATATGCGGAGAGTATAGCTCAGTTGGTAGAGTACTAGGTTGTGGTCCTGGGTGCCGTGGGTTCGAATCCCATTACTCTCCCCCAATTCTTCCACCCTCCTGGGTTAAGTTTATAAAATGGTGTATAAATTCCTTTGGGTTTTACTCCCTGGCCTGATTTTTTGTATTTTGTTGTTTATG
>JAFGWM010000072.1 GCA_016937155.1 Deltaproteobacteria bacterium | reverse complement strand
CATAAACAACAAAATACAAAAAATCAGGCCAGGGAGTAAAACCCAAAGGAATTTATACACCATTTTATAAACTTAACCCAGGAGGGTTATTATTTTATTTTTTGTATTTATATGATAACTCAAGTGCATTATAATGTTAGCTGAGTTTTTGGAACTGAATAATGCTTATGGAAAACAAAATTATTTCAATAGTTTTTATAGTAGTCGGTTTAATCCTTATTGGATTTGGCAGCTATTTTCTTTCCCAAATGGCAGTAAAACCTGATGTTAAAATATCCACAACAATAGATGAGGCAAATAAAAAAGTAAAAAAACTTGATGAATCTTTTGAAAATTTGAAAAAGATTTGGGAAGAAAAAGGGCTGAAACTTTCCAGAGATGATCTCAAAGGGACTAAAATACTCCCCATGAGAACAAATATAAGTTTGGAATCAGGGAAGTCAGTTGATTTTCATGGCTTAAATATTTCCCTTTCAGTTGTGGCAAAAACACACAGAATGGGAAATACTGATACCCACAGTGTTTTATTGACACTGGAAAATAAAACAAAAGATTACATGGCATTCAGAATTTTTACCGAAAAATCACTTTCATTTGTTCCCTGTATAAGCGGGGGGTCTTATTTTCTCCACACGTTTTTGATCGAACCCGGAAAAAAAGTAGTCAGGCGTGAAGGCTGCAGCAGCACTTCCAAATTCACTCTTAAAATTAATGATATTCAGGTTGTTATCCTTCCTAAAGCAGGGTATACAAACCTGATTCGGCTTGCAGCTCCTGTTGGAATAGTTCCAAGGTTAAAAAGAGGACACAAGAATATAAGAGGTCCTCTTCCTGGCTGCATTATACCTGATATATCCCGACTTGAGGGCGAAATAAAAAAAGCACCCTTGAAGTGGAGCAACCTGATGGAATTTTATGCGAAACATGATTGCGCACTGGAAGTGGCGCCATGAAAGTATGTCCAATATGTCATAAAAACTTTCCTCCTGAAGCTCATTTCTGTCCCAAGGATGGAAGCCCGTTAGCTGACATTCAGGACCCGCTTTTAGGAATTACACTTCTGGGGCAGTTTCAGGTACAGGAACTGATTGGTCAGGGCAGCATGGGCAAGGTTTATCTTGCTAAACAACTTTCAGTGGACAGACATGTGGCAGTTAAAGTACTGAAACAAAAACTGGCTATTGATGATAAGGTCGTTCAGAGATTTCATCGTGAGGCTCGTGCCGCTGCCAGATTGAATCATCCAAACATCATCACAATTCATCTGGTTGGTGAAATGGACGGAACCAGAACACCCTACATGGTAATGGAATATGTTGAAGGGGCATCTCTCGAAACAATTATTGCCACTCAGGGAGCACTTGATCCTGCAAGAGTAATAAAAATTTCAATTCAAATAGCTACTGCTCTTCTGGAAGCACATAAAAATCATGTAGTTCACCGTGATTTAAAACCTGAAAATATTGCACTTCTGAAACATGGCACATCAGGAGAAACTGTTAAGGTACTTGATTTCGGTATAGCAAAAATTTTACACAGTGATGAGGAATTGAGCCAGCTTACTAAAACTGGAACAATTTTTGGAACACCTGCCTATATCAGCCCAGAGCAGGCAGGAGGCGAACCTCTTGATTTTCGAACTGATCTCTATTCTCTGGGTGTAATTATGTACCGAATGGCCACAGGCCACCTGCCTTTTGAAAATGCAAGCGGTCTCGAAATACTTGTCAGACATATAAAAGACATTCCACCTGTGCCATCATCTGTTAATCCACAGATTCCAACAGCTCTTGAACTCGTTATATTGAGGCTTCTGGAAAAAAAACCTGTTGACAGATACAATACTGCACAGGATCTTATCGAAGCATTACAGGTTGCTTTAAAGGAGGTGGAGAAATCCTCTGAATCGGCAGATTCAAACCTTACAGCAAGTGCCAGTAATTTCAGAGGCCACGAAGTCAACGAGTTTCAGATAAAACCATCCAAAGCAAAACTGTATACCATTATTTCAATAATCTTTATGCTGGCTACTGCATCTGTATACGGTGCTGTAAAATTCTTAAATCGGGGTTCATCATCTGATAAAACCCCACCTGAAATAGTCCAGCAAAAAGAAACTAAACCCGGAAATACGCCACCTGAAGAAAAAACCAGAGACGTAAAGGTTGATGAGAAGAAAGTTGTTGTACCCCCGGAAAAGAAGGATCTTAATAAAAAATGCGAGTTTAGTTTTTCTGAACCAGGGAAAAAACGCCATACCTGTGCTGGTACAACAGTTGATATCTCATTTGATATTACAAGACGTTCCCGTAGACATGTCACCATCCAGCTTTATATTCCAGGTTCGGATGCCAGAAAAATAAGTGCCTCTCCCGGGGAAAAAAGTGATGGGCTTGAAATCCTGAGGAAGAAATTTCCAGAAAAAGATAAATATATGATTACCTTAAGGGTTCCTTCCGACGGTATTCAAAATTTGAAATTCCAGCTTCCGTCCAGAGAGCTTTTGATATTTGTTAAACTAACTGTAAACTTCAAAAAACCAGTTACTAAAACAAACTTAAATCATAAAAAGCTCAATCACAAAAAGCGTGAGTCTCTTGTATTACCGGCTCTTCCCACCCTGAATACAATGAAAAGGGAAGAACTTATTCCACCATTTCCCACTGATATGATAGAACCAGTTCTTCCGCCTCCCCCAACTACAATGAAGTCAACAAAGCCGGATTTGCCAGATTTTTAAGTACAAGGAAAAGTTAAATGACAGATAAACCTTCAATACTTCATATCTCCACCGGAGGAACAATAGCAATGTCCCGCGATGAGGATGGGGCAATGACCCCTATTGAACATGCGAGCGATCTTCTGTCCGTTGTTCCTGAAGTTGAATCTTTTGCAGAGGTTTCTCTCCTGAGACTGAAATCAATTGATAGTGCCGACATTCATCCACAGGACTGGCTGGATATATCAAGGGCAATTGTAGACAATTATGATAAATACGATGGTTTCGTAATTACACATGGCACTGATACCATGGCATATACAGCCGCAGCTCTAAGTTTCTTTCTTCAGGAGCTTGATAAACCCGTAGTCTTAACAGGCTCTCAAATTGCGATTGGTGTTGTTGGCAGCGATGGTAAAAGAAACCTAGTGAATGCTTTCAGAGTAGCCACAACTGATATTGCAGAAGTTGTAGTTGTTTTTGGCTCCAAAATTATTAGAGGTGTCAGGGCAAGGAAAATAAGTGCTTTCAGTTTAGAAGCCTTTGACTCTATCAATGAAAATCCTCTGGGGGAAATTGGATTAAGTGTTAGAATATCCCGCTCTAGGGCAAACAGGAAAGCAGGAAGACGACTCCTTTATACTCCCTCTCTTGAAAATAATGTTGCACTCATCACGATATATCCTGGTTTCTCTCAAAAACTGCTGGAAAATATTATTGAAACCCACAAGGGAATAATAATCCTTGGATACGGCACGGGGAATATTCCGTCGAATGCTCAGGACAATTTGCTTAACACTATAAAAAAGGCAAGTGAAAACGGAAAACCTGTGGTAATTGGTACACAATGCATCCTTGGAAGTACGAATCTTGGACTGTATAAAATCGGAAAAAATGTACTGGAGGCAGGAGGTATTCCAAGTGTTGACATGACTCCCGAGGCTGCTTTTGTCAAGCTGATGTGGGTTTTAGGTCAAACTTTAGATTTAAAACGGATTTACTCAATGATGCTTAAATCCTATGCGGGGGAAATTTCCTCAAATTTTGATACCCTTACCAGAGAGTAACCATGAATTTTGAAGAAATATTACGGGCTGCCGGAAAAGCTCTGGGATATGAATTTAAAAATCCCGAACTGTTCCGTACAGCAATAACACATAGAAGTTACAGTGGAGATAATCAGGGATTTGAACACAACGAGAAACTTGAATTTCTGGGAGATGCTGTACTTGATCTTGCAATTGCATCTTTGCTTATGGAAAAATTTACCGAAGAAGATGAAGGCATTCTGACAAAACGCAGAGCAAACCTTGTAAATCAGGAGTTTTTAGCTGAAAAGGCCACTTCCCTAGGTATTGGTGACTGGCTGCTTATTGGCAAGGGAGAAGAAATAAGCGGAGGCAGAGAGAAGCCATCCCTGCTTTCCGATTGTTTTGAAGCAATTCTTGGGGCTATCTATCTTGAATCCGGATATGATACAGCACTCAACGTTTGCACAATGCTGTTTTCAGACGATCTGGAATCAAATGATGATTCCATTGTTTTATCCGGTGATTACAAAAGTGCCCTTCAGGAATACACCCAAAGCACCCTTCATACATTGCCTGTATATGAATTTGCCGGAACCAGAGGACCAGAACATGACCAGCTTTTTATGTTTCGTATAATTCTACAGGGCAGCATAATAGCTGAAGGAGTGGGACCTTCCAAGAAAAAGGCTCAGCAAAAAGCTGCTGAAAATGCACTTGTGCATCTCACATCAAACGACATAAACTCTTGATATAACTTATATAATAAACTTAAAAATTCTATATTTTCAGATTAGTATTTTAAATCAGTTTCTTATAGATTGTATCCATCTATCTGTAATATCATGTAATTTCAACACCATTTACTTGCTCTATTGACTATAACTCATACATTAAAGATAATACCGTCTGTGCTGGTGTAGTTTGTATCAGCCATAAACCGGACAAATTATGAATTCAAACGAATCAGGCTCAATCAATAGAAAAAATCTGGATGACTTTTATAAGGAAATATCTTTTTTAAGCGGTGATCAGATTGCTGGTCATTTTGTTAAAGATTATGAAATTACAGGTGTAATTGGTGAAGGCGGTATGGGTAGAGTTCTTTCAGCAGTGCATCCGAAAATCGGGAAAAAAGTTGCCATAAAAATATTGAAGCCAGAGTTCAGTGCAAATAAAATCAGTATACAAAGGTTTTTTGATGAAGCCAGAGCAGTAAACAATATCAGACATCCCAATATTGTTGATATTTTTGATTTTGACAATTTTACTGATGGTACGCTTTTTTTTATTATGGAACATCTGGAGGGTAAAACACTCACCACATTAATTAACGAAATGGGTCAGTGTGATTATAAAACCATCTACCAGGTTATCATACCGATAATGGATGCTCTTATCGCAGCACATGAGAAAAATATTGTTCACAGGGATCTGAAACCAGACAATATAATCGTAAACAGAATAAATGATAATCAAATTTTTCCGAAACTTCTGGATTTTGGAATTGCTAAAATCACCGAAGATTCCTACAGATCTCAGCAGACAAAAAGCGGTGTCCCAATAGGAACCCCAATTTACATGAGCCCGGAACAGTGCTCCGGAACTGATATGGATGAAAGAAGTGATATTTACAGTCTCGGCATAATTCTTTACCAGATGGTTACAGGAACAGTGCCCTTCAGGGGCGGTTCATTCATGTCAATAATTGCCGCCCAACTTACTCAGCAGCCAAAACCACCCAGAAAGTTCGTATCCATTCCAGGCAAACTGGATCGTTTGATTATGTGGTGTCTTTCGAAGGAAAAAGAAGACAGACCACCTGATATGCTCACCCTGAAAAATACTCTTGAGGAAATCCTCTCAAAAGCGATGAAATCTGAAAAGAATACTCCAATAAAAAAAGGAGTTACTATTCCGGAGATTGAGGAATTTTCGTTTTCTAATTTCACAAATACGATGGCCCGCCAGATAAAAACTGCTCGGTTTCATAAATTTGCTTTCTATTCAATTACGTTTATTTTATTTATAGGTGCCGGACTTGTATACTTTCTGCTTGGTGCCAGACTGATGAATTCTAATCTTTATCAACTTGGAGATATTTCTCCAAGGGGGGACATTTTCGGACACACTGTAATACGTCACGTCGAAAAAATTAAAGTTAATCCAAAAAACAACAGTGTAATTATTCAACTTCAGGTGGAACCATCTGACTCAAAATATAAAATTTTTGTAGATGGGAAACCGGAAGATAAATCCATGATAAAAATTCCAAGACATGATACCAAAGGGTTGGAATTCAGGGTTATTGCAAAGGGTTTTGCAGTCTGGAAAAGGGAAATTATTCCGGCCTTTAGTCAAAATATTCCGGTTTTACTCAAACCGCTGTCCTCGGGTGTTGCCATAATGAACAGTCCAAAAGAAGTGGATATCCCGGATGTATTATGAAAGGTTACTGTTAAACTGGAACATCTATTACTGATTATTATACTGTTTTTCTCTACAACTGGCTCTGGCAAGGTTTTACAAATATCCAAAACAAAACTCAGACCTGTAGAAGAAGCTTTCGATCAAAAGTATGGTTCAGGGTTTTCTTTAAAACTGAGGACTATGGGAGTGTCTCCTGAGAATTACATCTATGCATCAAAACTGACTGTTCTTGGGATTAATAAACTGAAAACTCAGGACTTTAAGGATGCAAAGTTCCTCCTTGAAAAAGCATATACAATAATTCAAAGCCCAAATATTCTACTTCATCTGGCAAAAAGTCTTCAGGGAATTGGTGATATAAAAGGTGCCAGGAAAGTTTTAATCGAATTCAAAAAGAGAATTGCTGTTTGGAATTTGACTGTAATAAAAAAATCCACTGTTTTAAAGGTTTTGGAATTATTTAAAATTATCGAAAATTCCCTGATTAAACTAACGATAAAAACTATTCCCGTTGAAAATGTTCAGATATACATAAACGGAAAAGAAGCTGGCCTTACACCTCTCAAGGAACCCATAATACACCTACCTGGCGTTATTAGAATCACTCTTCTCAAAAAGGGCTATCTTCGTAAAGAAATTCAGATAATTGAAAAACGTGGGGGACTATCTCTTCTAAAGGAGATCAAACTGGTGACCAGAGAGGAAGAACTTAAACGTACAAAACTGTTCAAGGAAACTGAAACAAAACGTCGCATTGCCCAGATTAAGCTTATGAAAGAAAAAAGAACCAAACTAAACGGTCAGATCGATAACTGGAAGAAAGTTGAATACATTTTTTTGGGGCTTCTAATCGCAGGCACAGTAAGCAGTTTAAGCGGTATCATTATTGGTGGATTAAGTTTCATTCCTTCATCAAGACTGGATGAAGCATCAAAAAACACACCATGGAAATCCGTTGAGGATGACTACAATCTGGCCACCACAATGAGACAGACAAGCGCAGTTTTAACAGTGATTGGTCTATTCACCGGTGCTGTATCCTGGTACTTTTACGACACTTCCAGAAAAAAAATTACTCATCTAAAATCCAGCCTGAAAAAGCAGACAACAATTTCATTTTCACCAGTAATTTCCCCTGAAATATCCGGAATAGGCATTAGTGCCTCATTCTGATATCAATTAAAAATTCCAAGCCTAATCCTGACATAATGGAAAATATGATCGGGAATATTGATTTCACATGCTGTTTCAATACCTCTGAACCCGGGTGCGGAATTTATTTCACAAACCTTAAAACCCTTATCGTCAAATAACAAATCAACACCTGAAATTTCAAGTCCCATAAGTCTGGACGCCTCAGTGGCTATCCATTCGATCTCATGGTTCATCGGATAGGACTTCACTTTCCCCCCCTGGCTGAAGTTCGCCTTGAAACTTCCTTCAGGTGCTGTACGTTCCATACAGGCAACAGGTTTTCCTCCTATCATAAAAACCCTCAGATCACGCCCTCTGCTTTCCGGAATATACTGCTGCAGAATAATATTAGCCTTATCATTCGTCACTTCAATCAACTGCATCATATCCGCAAGTTTTGTACGATTTTCAGCTAGAAATACTCCCTTTCCCTGGGCACCATGGATAGTTTTAATCACCACAGGAAATCCAAGGGTTTCAGCAATCATATCTATATCAACGGGGAACTTAACAAGCATCATGTCAGGGATAGGCAGACTTGATGTCGATAAAATCTGCTGGGTATATAACTTATCCTTAACCGCTTCAATTGCCACTGAAGAATTTACGCTGTGTACTCCAAGACTTTCAAAATGCCTTATAACAGCAAGAGTAAAGTATGTGGTACCTGCTCCCATCCTTGGAATAATGAAGTCAGGTAGCGGCTCTTTCTTTCCATTTACTCTTATGCTTTTTTTATCACCGTGGCTTATAGAAAGGTCAAAAACTTCAGGAGGATATACTTCCATCTCAATATTCTGTTTTTCAGCTTCCTCCCTGAACCGTTTCATTTCGTATACATCCTCACTTACGTGAGTTTCGGGTTTTCTGTATATAATCCAGCCCTTCATATTGATTCCTTTCTCAGACTATTCCAAGTCTGATGCGCAGAAAGTGAAAAATTTCCTTTGGAATATCAATATCACACACACTTTCGATGCCTTTAAATCCCGGAGCTGAGTTAATTTCACATATCTTAAACCGCCCTTCAGCGTCAAAAAGAAGATCAACCCCGGCAATATCCAGCCCTGTAGCACGACATGCCTCAGTGGCAAGCCACTCAATTTCAGGAGTTATCTCATATTTTTCAACATGTCCTCCCTGACTGAAATTAGCCTTGAACCCCTCACCTGAATTCATTCTTTTCATACATGCGACAGGTCTTCCTCCAACCATAAACACTCTTAGATCCTTGCCATAACTTTCTTCAATAAACTCCTGCATAATGATATTTGCTTTTTCATCAGTAACTTCTATGAGCTGCATCATATCATTGAGACTTGCTCTATCCTCTGCAAGAAATACTCCCCTCCCCTGTACACCATAGAGAGTTTTAACCACTACCGGAAAACCCAGATGTTTCTCAACGAGATCAAGATTCACCGGAAATTTTACAAGCATGGTTTTGGGAACAGGAAGATTTGTTTCTGCAAGAATTTGCTGAGTATAAAGTTTATCCTTGACGGTATCTGTGGCATTTGAGCTGTTAAAGCAGGGAACACCAAGTCTTTCCAAATGCCTTATTACAGCAAATGTAAAATAGGTTGTCTTGGCCCCCATTCTGGGAAGTACAAAATCAGGAAGTTGAGATTCATCACCATCAATGAGAATGCTCTTTCGATCCTCCCTGTCCACTAAAAGCTCAAAATCTTCAGGAGCCAGCACTCTAAGTTCAAGACCCTCCTTCTCAGCCTGAGCTCTAAATCTGGTTACACTGTAATCCTCGGGGACACTGGTGTCCCATCTTCTGTTAAGAATCCATCCTTTCATGAAAATTCTCCTTTTCCAAAAAAGCATTAAGAAAAAAGTAATGTATCGAAAAGCTATAAACGAAACAACACAAACTTTATTCTCCTTAAGTTAATTGTTTTCTGGAAAAAGAACTGAAAGGAATGAAAATCAGGGGTAATACATGAACTTATTTGGCAAGTTCTTCTTTGATAACTTCAGAGAGACGTTTTACACCCTCTTCAATTTTATCAATATCGCTGTAACTGAAGTTAATACGCATAGTATTTTTACCCATACCATTAGCATAAAATGCAGTGCCAATAACATAGGCAACTTTTTTCTCTACTGCTCTCATGAACATTTCCTGAGTATCAATATGCTCCGGAAGGGTAAGGAACAGGAAGAGTCCACCTTCAGGTTTTACCCAACTGACTCCATCCGGCATATATTTTTCAAAAGATGAAATCATCAGATCCAGTTTTGATCTATACAAATCAACATTGAGTTGAATTCTGGATTCCATAAATCCCTTTTGCAGATATCGGGCAGCAATTCTCTGGGTGAATGGTGATGTACAAAGATCTGTTGCCTGTTTAGCCATTACAATTTTATTGATTATTTCCTTGTGAGCAATAACCCATCCAATTCTGAATCCCGGACATAAAATCTTTGAAAAAGTCCCCAGCATTACCACCTGTCCGGTGTTATCCATGCTATAAATCGTTTTTTGACTTTCCCCTTCAAACCTGAGTTCTCTGTATGGGGAATCCTCTATGATAAGCACATCAAATTTTCTGGCCAGATCAAGAATTTCCTTCCTTCGGTATTCCGGCATTGTAATTCCGGTGGGATTCTGGAAATCAGGAATAACATAGATAAACTTTGGTTTTTCATTCTTGGCTTTCATCTCACTGAGAGTTTTTTCCAGAAGATCACTTCTCATTCCGTGCTCGTCAAGCTCGATACCAACCATGTCAGCACCATAGTTCCGAAAAGCACTCAGTCCCCCAAGATATGATGGAAGGCCAACAATTATCTTATCACCCCAGTTGATAAAAATTTTACCGATCAGATCCAGTGCCTGCTGTGAAGCAGTGGTAATTATAAGATTTTCTTCAGTTATATCCATACCTTCCACAGTACGGTACTGATGTTCAACCAGCCTTTTTCTTAAAAGAGAATCACCTTCTGTGGTTCCATACTGAAGCACAAAATCAGGTTCCTTATCCATAACTTCAAGCATCACCTCCCGAATTTCATCCTTGGGAAACGATGCCGGTGCCGGCAAACCACCCGCAAAAGAGATAATGTCAGGTTCAGCAGTTAATTTTAACAATTCCCTGATAACTGAACGCTTCATGTTATTGGCTGACACCGAATAGATTTTTTCCAAATCAGATATCATTTTTGGTCCTCCGATAAATGTTATGCCCGTCAGGCGCTGTTTACAAATGGACAATATACCGGCGTTCAATTTATTCCAAATGATTTATTTTTTCCCATTAAAATTAGTTTTTTATACTACAAAAGAGTTTACGGACTGACCCTGCCACAACAGAATAACTTTTATCAGTGAAGCTTTAGTGTAACAAGAGCAAGCAGACTAAGAATAAAAGAAATGACCCAGAATCTAACAATTACTTTAGGCTCTGCCCACCCTTTCTTCTCGAAATGATGGTGAATTGGAGCCATTAGAAAAATTCTTTTACCACCGCTGACTTTAAAATAAAACACCTGTATTATTACACTCAGTGCCTCCATAACAAAAATTCCACCACTGAGAAGAAGAACAAATTCATTTTTTGTGATTACCGCAAGAGAGCCAATTCCACCACCCAGAGCCAGTGAACCAACATCACCCATAAAAACACTTGCAGGATATGTATTGTACCATAGGAATCCTATTCCCGCTCCAATTACAGCACCACAGAAAATGATGAGTTCCTCTACCCCCGGTATGTGCATAATTTTTAGATACTCTGCTACAGGTTTACCGTAGAATATTGCTCCATGAGCATACGCAAAAATCATGAAAATAAACGCATTCAGGATCACAGGACCTATTGCCAGACCATCAAGACCATCCGTCAGATTTACAGCATTGGAACTTCCCACAACAACAACCATTGCAAAAAGAATAAAAAGCGCCATAGGAAGTACTGGATAAGAGTCCACATCAATAAAGGGTAATGCAACCTTGTATTTCATCGTATCACTGAGTCCAGTGACATTTGTTCCGTAAAGATAATAAAATACAGCCCCTGCAACCAGAATCTGGAAAACTAGCTTAAATCGCCCGGGAAGCCCTGCGCTTGATTTTTTTGAAATTTTCAGATAGTCGTCCAGAAAACCCAGAACTCCATAAAGTGTGGTGACTGTAAGCACTACCCATATATAAATATTGCTCAAGTCAGCCCATAAAATTGTTGGAATAACAAGTGAAAATAAAATCAGGGTTCCCCCCATGGTGGGAGTTCCAACTTTTGCAAGATGAGTTTCAGGTCCATCATCACGAATAGGCTGAGCAAGTTGCTGATTCTGCAAACGTTTTATAAACCATGGTGAAAGCAGAAATGAAATAATAAGAGCTGTGAGTGTTGATAGAACAACTCTGGTGGATGTGTATCTGAATACATTCAGCCAGTTAAAGCTGTCTGTAACTTCACGAATCCATATGGAAAGATGAAAAAACATTATTATTTTTCTCCGAGTTTCTTCACAACTGTATTATAAGCTGCATCAAGGTTTATTCCTCTTGAACCCTTAATAACAAGCAGATCACCAGAACTCAAATTTTTAACCACATTTTCAGCCGCTTCATACAAGTCCTCAGTCAGAAATGCATCCATTCCCAGTCCATTTTGAAATGCATATCCCATTTTACCCACCCAGGTAACAGTTTCAGGATTACATTTTCTTACATACTCGCCCACAAGAATATGAAGTTTTTCTGATTCACTGCCCAGTTCAAGCATGTCTCCAAGAAGAAAATGAGTATTTAAATACCCTCTCAGACCCTCAACCATCTCACACACGTTTCTCATTGAGTCGGGACTAGAGTTGTAACAGTCATTAAAAACTGTTATCCCGCAGTGGTTTTCCACACTGCTTCTCGAACCGGGGAGCACTGTTTTTTCGAGACTTTGAATAAGAGAATCAATTTCAATTTCAGTTGCGTATGCAGCTGCCAAAGCTGCTGCGGTGTTTAATGCCTGATGTTTACCAGGTAGAGGAATTGAAACATTCAACCTTCCAGAAGGATAATTTAAAATAAAATCTGTTTTATTTAGGGATACAAAGCAATCTGAAACAGTAAAATCAGCATCCTTTTCACCAAATGTCAGTATCCTTAACTTATTTTCCAGAGCTTTTTTCCGAAGATAACTTTCACCGGCAGGAATACATACAAATCCTCCAGGTAAAATGTGATCAATAACTTCTGATTTTGCTTCTCTCACACCATCCAGAGTACCTACACCCTCAAGATGCACCGGACAAATCGAGGTTATTATTGCTCCATAAGGTCTTACGATAGTGGCAAGATAATCTATTTCTTCAAAATGGTTCATACCCATTTCGATAACACTGAATTTTTCATCTCCACTGTGCTGTCCAAGGGTAAGTGGAACTCCTATATGATTATTCAGATTTCCTTTTGTGGAAAATGCAGTTCCAACTGATGAAAAGACTGTCCCCAAAATTTCCTTGGTTGAGGTCTTTCCACAGCTACCTGTAACTGCTATAAACTTACAGTTTTCCATACTGTTTCTTATATTCGCCCCACATTTTCCCAGCGCTTTTAAGGAATTTTCAACCTTAAAGATTGGATGATCTGGGTGAGTTGTATCTTTTTCAACAACTACGGCAACTGCACCGTTTTCAAATGCATTTTGGATATAATCATGACCATCAGCCCTTTCGCCAGCAACAGCAAAATAAAGGTTTCCGGGTTCACAGGTTCTGGAATCTACACTGAGACCACTGCATACTAAATCCTTCAGGTCCGATACAATTTCTTCAGCAGGCACAACACCGATTAAAACCTTATCAAGACTGATTTTCATTTTTTTCTCTCAATGCTTTTGCAGAAACTTCAGAATCATCGAAATGAATTTTGTGGTGGCCAATAATCTGATAATCCTCATGCCCTTTCCCGGCTATAAGAACACAGTCAGACATCCCTGCACGTTTAATCGCCCAGTTTATTGCTTCAGCTCTATCGGGTATAACCACATGGCAGTGTTCACCCGGTGCTGAACCGGAGTCTAGAATGGGGCCATTCATTCCCCCCAGTATAGCCTCAATAATGGTGACAGGATCCTCAGTTCTTGGATTATCACTTGTAACAACACCAACATCACTTCCCAGATCAACACTCTTTCCCATTTTAGGACGTTTATCGGCATCCCGGTCACCACCACACCCGAAAACAGTGATTAGTTTTCCGTCAATCAATCCTCTGAGAGCGCTTTGAGCCCTGTCGAGAGCATCCGGGGTATGTGCATAATCAACAAAAACAGGGATAATTCCATTTACCCTTGCCAGTCGACCAGGCACAACAACATTTGAGACTGACTTTGCAGCTTTATCAATTTTTATACCCATGGCAGAAGCAAGCAATATTGCCCCTGTGACATTCAGGATATTATGTTCTCCAATTAATCCTGAAGAAAATGCTTCTTTTTCCCCGTTCCATGATAGAGATGCCTCAATTCCCTGAATTGAGCAGTTCATGTTTTCGATAAGTACGTCACACCTCACATCGGCAGACCGCGAACCATAATACACACAGTTAATATCTTCAGGAATTATTTCAGATAGATTACCTGTTTCATTCCAGGCAAAAACTGCAGCATTAGATACCAGATGTTCAGAAAATAGCATTCTTTTGGCGGCGGCATATTCATCCATTGTTTTATGAAAATCGAGATGATCCTGAGTAAAATTGGTAAGAAGAGCTGCATTAAAAAATAACCCGCCAACCCTGCGCTGTGCAAGGCTATGGCTTGATACTTCCATAATAACAGTTTCAACACTGTTATCCGCCATCTCCTTTAATACCGGATAAAGAATTTCGGGATCAGGTGATGTGAAACTCGACGGTATTCTGGTGTCACCATAACGGTATTCCACAGTTCCGATAATTCCGGTTTTTATTCCCTCGGTCGCAAGAATTTTTTCAAGTATATATGTGGTGGTGGTTTTTCCGTTTGTCCCTGTGATTCCAATGAATTTCATTTTTTTTTCAGGATTTCCGAAAAAAGCCGCTAGCACAACTCCCCAAATTTCACGTGTGGAAGGAATCACAAACTGTGGCAGACTGACTGCCGGGCTAATTTTCTCCACTACAGCTACTGCAGCTCCCATAGATTGAGCCTTTTCCAGGTACTCATGTCCATCGCTGGAAATTCCCTTCAATGCCAGAAAAACACCATTCTTTTTTAATTTCCTGGTATCTGCGGTTACTACAGATGCTTCAACACTGCATAGTGCATCCGGGATATTCACCACGCCGGCAGTTTCCAGAATTTTTCCAATTGAAATATTCATTTCTGATTTCATTTATTGTTTCCGTTTAGAATTATTTTCTGTTTCACCGGGTTCATCATCCTTTGAATCTCTGTCATCAGGATGCACCGAAAGTTTAAGCTGGCAGTTATTGAATGGGCCACCCGGTGGGGGATTCTGACTGATAACAACCCCATTTCCTCTGATACGACATTTGACCCCCAGCTCAGAGAGAAGATCCATACTTTCACCGAGGGTTTTACCTGCAAAATCAGGCATAACAATCTTTTCAGGGGCAGGAAGTGGGGGGAAGTAAGGTTTTGTAACAGGAAGTTCGCTCTTTACGGATTTTCCATCCTTTTTAATACTGATTTGAAGATCCGGAGCTACCCCAAGTCGGTACATTACGCTCCTTGCTATTTTTGCGAAGATCGGAGCTGCCACGTAACCGGCATCCTTTCGCAGTTCTGATTTAGCATCATCAGGTCTGGCGGTCTCAGGATCACCTTCAGGATCATCATACATAACAGCTATCACCACCCTCGGATTATCCGCTGGAACAAGACCTACAAATGTTACCCTGTTGTGATTCTGACTATAGGCAAGACCCTTTTCAACCTTTTCTGCAGTACCCGTTTTCCCGGCGGCGCTGTAGCCCCATTTTCTAAGATCAGCTTTCTGCCCGGTTCCTCCGGTTACAACAGCTTTCATCATTTCAACCACTTCCTTCACGCTTGATTTCGATGAAACGACCCGTCTCAGTTTGGGTGGATTACCACAACTCACAGGGGAATTACAGCTCACAATTTCACTGTTATCATCCACAACATACCTGACAATATGAGGCCGGACTATCCTTCCTTCATTGGCAAATACACTGTATGCCTGCACTAACTGAGCCAGTGTCAGAGTAATTCCATGACCATAAGAGTGTGTTGCCAGATAAACCTTACTCGTCCACAATCTCAGAGGAGGAAGTTTACCATCCGGTTCTGATGGAAGCTCAATTCCTGTGGGCATTCCAAACCCCAGTTTTACAAAGAGGGAATAAAGGCTCTTTTCACCCATAAGCTCTGCGACTTTTGCAATTCCCTTATTTGAACTTTTTGAAATTATTTCAATTGGTTTAATGGAGCCCCTGCTTATTGAAATATGATCCTTTGGCGTCCATGGGGCTTTATCTCTGAATGTAACCTTAAAATCCAGTGGTATATCACTGTCCGCCTTAATTCTCCCACTTGCCAGCGCTCCGAGCATTGTCAATGGTTTCACTACACTACCAAGCTCGTATGCATCAACAAAAGCTCTGTTTCTGTAAAATCGCTGATCAATTTCATGACGTCTTCCGGGATCAAACAGTGGTGCATTGGCCATTGAAAGTATTTCGCCGGTCTTTGCATCCATAACAATTGCACTGCCATATTTTGCCTTGAAATATTCAAGACCATATTGAAGGTGTTTTTCAGTATCCGCCTGTATTCTTGAATCAATTGTGAGAACCACATGGTTTGCTCCACTTACCTGAATATCAGGAAGTCCGTTAATGAACATAATTCCACGTTTTGCATCTTTTTGAGCTCTAATTCTTGAAGTGGTCCCTTTTAACTCAATATTGAAATATCTTTCAACTCCTTCGACACCATCTCCGTCAACACTTGTAAAACCAAGAACATGAGCTGCAAGCTGCCTTTCAGGATAATGTCTTGATGATTCTCTTGGGAAATATAGAACACCCCGGGGCATCCCAATTTCCTTCAGATTCTGAACTTCCTCACCTGTTATCTGTCTTTTGAGATATATAAATCTCTGGCCCCTGATTATCGAAGCGAACAGTTTTTCACTGATAATATATGGATCCTCATGTATGGCTAGAGCTATTTTGTTGCTTAAATCAATAATCTGAGAATGAAGTCTAGCTGACAATGCCAGCTTTTTCCTTTTTTCATAATTTTCACTACCACTGAGTTTTCCGTTAAATTCCGTGGAGTTTTCCGTCAAAACATATGCCAGCTTCAATGGATCCACAGCAGCGCTGGGCAACTCCGTAGGGACAGCAAGTGGATGGTTCTTACGGTCAAGAATGAAACCCCTTTCCATCGGTAGACTTCTTTTTGTGAAACTGAGCTGCTTCACTATATTTGAATGCTTTGAGCCCTGAACAACCTGAATACGGAAAGCACTGTAGAATAAAAATGCCAGAACTGCCGATACAACACCTCCCACATGAAGCAGCCGTCTCAATTGAAGTTTTAATTCCTGAGAGCTGTAATCTCGAGTTGCAGATTCCTTATCAGTTTTTTTTATTTTTCGGACGTTCATATGCCTGAGCTCCTTATGGGGGTCCGGGATTATTCTTGCGGGAAAGCCTGATTTTATTACGGGATACGGAACTGCCGTTTTTCATCTTCACGTGAACTATATTTTTGGGAACTACCTCCACCCAGTTTTTGATGTTGATATTTTCCCTGATGCGATCAGTGCTTCTGAGATAACTGTACTCGAGCTTATACAGAGCTTTTTTCTTTGACAACTTTTTCATTAGACGAATCTGAGCAGCAAGTTCATAACTCAGTGTGTTCTTCCTGATTTTAACCCATATGGTTACTATGCTTAATACGACCAGACCTGCCATAATCAAACCAATGGTAAAAACAACTGCTGTTCTGGAAAATCCTGAAGAAATTTCCACGGTATTTCCTTCAGTCTGATCCATAATCTCTTCACATACACCATGAATCTTTTCATCATCGCTGGATGATTCATTATTATTCTCAGATACTTCTTCTGTCCTGATACAGTATGCAGATAGATCCTCCCCGCTGTCACTACCTGATTCAGGCGCAAGGAACTCATCAGTACCAAAAAGATCTTCAATCTTCATAATTTCTCCTGAGAATTCTCAGCCTTGAACTACGGCTTCTTGGATTACGTTCTATTTCCATTTTTGATGGAGTTATGCTCTTAAATGTCTCGAATCTGGCAACAGGCATCTCGTCTCTTGTCAGAATGATGTGATCAGGAATCTGTTTCTCGGGATGTGCCAGATCATGAAACAGACGTTTAACAAGTCTGTCCTCAAGAGAATGAAAAGTAATTACACAAAAAACTCCTCCCCGATTCAAAAATGAAGGAACACTCTCAAGCAGTGATTTCAACTCTCCCAGTTCATCATTGATATGAATTCTTAAAGCCTGAAAACTTTTTGTGGCCGGATGTGTTTTAATTTTCCATGCAGGAATATTTTTAATGTCACTTATGATCTGTGCCAACTGTGCCGTATCTTTTATCCTTCCAGCTTCATAAGCGGCTAAAACACCTTTGGCAATTCTAGCGGCCTGACGTTCCTCACCGTATTCCCTTAGTATCCTTATGAATTCATATTCATCTGTTTCTTCAAGAAAATCCTTGAGAGTATAATCACTGCTTCGATCCATTCTCATATCCAGAGGACCTGATTTCGAAAAACTGAATCCTCTTTCCGCGGTATCCACCTGATGTGAAGAAATACCCAGATCCGCCAGAATAAAATCAACTCCCTCAACTCCAGACTCTTTCATCACATCTTCAAACTGAGAAAAACTCCTGTTTATCAGAATTACCGACTTTTCATTCTGATACTTTTCTCTGAAATTATCTAAAGCTGCAGCATCTCTATCGAAGGCAATTAACTTTCCGTTATCTGTTAAAGCCTCTATCAGTAGAGTTGTATGACCACCGCCCCCCAGAGTTACGTCCACAGCGGTTTCAATTGGACTGTTTTCCTTGATAATTTGCGCAACTTCAGTATGCAGTACACTGATATGGTTATATTCCAATGAAAATCCTCCTGTGTTACTTTACTCACAAGTGATGATTTCACAAAAATTTGAATGTTTTTTCACTCAGGAAAGGGTTGTTCCAGATGGGCCCTTATTATTGAAAGGAAGATCTCTCCGTATTTTTTCAGTTTTGTCTTACCAACACCATGAACTTCAATAAATTCATCCGGAGAAGATGGTTTGAGCTGTGCCATACTCAAAAGAGAGGCATCACTGAAAATTACAAATGGAGGTTTTTTAAATTTACGTGCGATCTCTGTGCGTTTTTCCTTAAGTTTCAGCAGAAGATCTGCATCAACATCTTCCCCGGTCATAAGACCTTTTTTTATTTTAGCCGCTTTTCCTGTGGCTTTTATATTATCTCTCATTTCTGGAATTATAAACTGTATCTCACCTCTGAGAAGAGGTCTCGAAGAAGGATGCAGACATAATACACTGTATCTTGTTATATCCTGAAATAAATACCCGTGATGAATCAACTGGTTTATCAGATATTCCCAGTAAGATCCTGATTTTTCACGACCAATACCAAAAACACTGAGTTTATCATGACCTCGTTTTCTTACATTTTCAGACATTTCGCCTTTTATAACACTTTTCACATAAATTATACCGAAGGATTGCCCAAGCCTGTATACAGCACTAAGTGCCTTGCGCGCATCATCTGTACAGTCATGAGTCACCACAGGATTCAGACAAATATCGCAGTTTCCACAGTTTTCTGATTTTATCTCTCCAAAATACGCAAGTAAAGCTCTTCGCCTGCATGAAACTCCCTTGGCGTACGAAACCATTGCATTAAGCTTATGAGTTTTTATACGAATCTGCTCCTGATTATAGCTTTTCTCAATGAGGCTTCTAGCGATCATGATATCTCTCATTCCAAAAAGCAGTAATGCAGTGGATGAAAGTCCATCTCTTCCTGCTCTCCCTGTTTCCTGATAATAACTTTCAATATTTGGAGGGAGATCATAGTGAACAATGAATCTCACGTTCGATTTATCAATACCCATACCGAAAGCAACAGTAGCAACAACTATATCAATTCTTTCATGAAGAAAATCATCCTGAACCCTTTCCCTCATGGATGAATTCATTCCAGCGTGATAAGCTGATACATAGAAATTTCTTTTTTCCAGTTTTTCAGCTAACTCTTCTGCTCTCTTCCTGCTAAGAACATAAATAATTCCACTCTCTCTTTCATGCTCATTCAGAAATTTCTCCAGTCTTTCAAATGGTTTCCTCTTTTCCTCAACAACATATGTAATATTTGGCCGGTCAAAAGAACTGATATAAACTTTTGCATCATCAAGTTTTAACCTGTTCACAATATCATTTCTGGTATGAGTATCGGCAGTTGCGGTTAAAGCCACCAATGGAACGGCCGGAAAGAGTTTTCTCAGTAATCCAAGCTTTACATATTCAGGTCTGAAATCATGTCCCCAGGTACTGACGCAGTGTGCTTCATCTATAGCGAAAAGAGAAATTTCCACACTTCTGAGAAAATCAAGAAAGTCTTCAGACATAAGTCTTTCCGGAGCAATATATAATATTTTAAGAACCCCGCTTTTCAAATCCCCGATTACTCTTTTCCTTTCTGAGGCCTTTAGGGATGAGTTTAAAAACTCTGCCCCTATTCCATTTTCTCTCAGTGCATCCACCTGATCTTTCATAAGTGAAATCAGTGGTGATACCACCAGTGTCAGACCGGGAAAAATCAGTCCAGGAATCTGGTATATCAAGGATTTACCTCCACCTGTCGGCATAAGTACAAATGCATCTTCTCCCCTTAGTATACCGTTTATTATCTCCTCCTGATTAAACCTGAAATCAGAATAACCGAAAATTTGTTTTAAAATATCACGTGCCAAACCTGAAGTTTCAGTATTCATCCAAATTCCTTCTTCCACAGAAAACCATTCTTATAACAATTATCTGCAAAATAATTTTTTTGTTACATTTTTTGTTCAGAATTTGTCGGAGAGGCACCATCAACTTTGCAGCATCTGATTTTGACTACAGAAAATTTTTAAAATTTATTGCATAAAATCTGATACTGAAGATAACATCACACGTATGGCTTCACCAATCAACTGTTTTAAATGTGTAAATTTTTATGTTACCTATGATCCGAAATTCCCTCGCGGCTGCAGGCTTTATCAGATAAAAGGAAAACAGTTGCCTTCAGTGATAATTAAAAACTCCACCGGAACACCATGCCTGGGGTTTACTCCTAAAAAAGAAAACTGAGAGCAGCCACCTGCCCATACAAAATATCTAAAATTTTTCATTTTCCTTCCGAGTTGATCCACATGATCTGTATTTAAATAAGTCGTAATTTTATTAAAACGGCCAAAAAAAACGGATCATAAAGGGGATTTTATGAATTTTTTTCTGGAAAACAGATCAAAACCCTATCTCATAGCTGAGGCAGGTGTAAACCACAATGGTAACGTTGAAATAGCCCGAAACCTTACTCTGGCGGCTGCAGAGAGTGGAGCTGACGCTATTAAATTTCAGATGTTCCACCCGGAAAAACTTGTTATCCCATCAGCACAAAAAGCGAAGTATCAGGTAGCAGCAACATCAGAGGGCACTCAGCTTGAAATGCTCAGAAAACTTGTTCTGCCTGATGAAGCATTCATTGAACTGAGAGAACTTGCCAAAAGTGTGTCTATTGATTTCATAGTAACCCCGTTTGACAGTGAAAGTGCAGTATTTCTTGCCAATCTCGTTGACTTTTACAAAACCGGAAGTGGTGACCTCACTTTTCACAAACACCTGAAACTAATTGCTTCACTAAAAAAGCCAATGCTTGTCAGTACCGGAATGGCGGATCTGGGAACCGTGGAAAGAGCAGTCTCTGAAATCAGAAAAGTCATGGGTGAAAACACTGAGAACAATTTGTGTCTCCTTCACTGTACATCCAGTTACCCAGCCCCGCCTGAAAGCGTAAATCTCAGAGCCATAAAAACAATGGAAACTGCCACAGGAATAAAGTGCGGATTCAGTGATCACACGCAAGGAATTGAAATAGCTCTGGCTGCCGGCAGTTCTGGAGCTCATGTTATTGAAAAACATTTTACCCTTGATAAAAGCCTTCCTGGTCCTGATCACAGGGCTTCAATAGAGCCTGATGAACTGGCAGCATTATCCAAGGGTCTGAAAAAAATATCAAAGGCAATGGGCACCGGAATCAAAATACCTGTCAGGGATGAACAAAATACTGCTTTCGCTGCAAAACGGAGTCTGGTGACACCCGTTAAACTGAAAAAAGGTTCAGTTATTGATTCCGGGACACTTCTTGCCATGCGCCCGGGAACAGGAATTTCTCCAGAGTACGCAGATATCATCAATGGCATGAAAATTCAAAAGGATAAGGAAGCTCTCGATATTCTAACATGGGACGATTTCAGATAATTCTCCCTGTTGAAAGGAAAAAGCCATGGCACCATTTTTAGGAAAAACAGTTGAAAAACTTTTTGTTTCTCCTGACACAACCATTTACGAGGCAATGTCAACTCTTGATAAAGGCGCAAAAGGCGTTGTACTCGTAGTGGAGGATAATATCCTCAGGGGAATTGCTACTGATGGTGATTTCAGAAGAGCCCTGCTGAGACATGTAAAACTATCCACACCTGTAAAAGAGATAATGGTTAAAAGCCCACAGGTTGCAATGGAAGGTTTGAGTCATGAAGAGGCCATTAATCGTCTGAAAGCCATGAGTCTAAATCATCTTCCACTCCTGGATGAACGAAATCGCCCGGTGGATATGGCAGTACTTGGTGATCTCATTAGAGACAAAAAAGGACCGGAGATGGCTGTAATCATGGCCGGTGGAATGGGAATGAGGTTGAGACCATTGACCGAAAATGTTCCCAAGCCTATGCTGAATGTAGCTGGGAAACCGGTGCTTGAGTGGATAATAAGAGGGCTGATCGAACATGGAGTCAATAAAATCTGGATTTCACTCAGGCATCATGCCCAGATGGTTCAGAAACATTTTGGTGATGGAAGCAGACTGGGAATTACAATTGATTATCTGATTGAAGATGAGCCAAGGGACACTGCTGGTGCTTTATCGATGATGACCCCTCTGCCGGCAGAACCTTTTCTGGTGATGAACGGTGACATTCTCACAACGCTTAATTATGAAAATCTTTTTTCTCATCACCTTGAATCCGAGGCATCCATGACTGTTACACTTCACAGGTATGAACTTCAGGTTCCTTATGGTGTTGTGAATCTTGAAGGTGATTCAATGACCGGTCTTGACGAAAAACCATCGTTCTGGTTTCATGTCAATGCCGGAATTTATGTTATTTCCCCTGAAGTCATTAAAGAAATACCTGAAGCAGGAAGATTTTCAATGACAGATCTTATAAGACACCTGATTGAAAAAGACATGAAAGTTGATGGATTTCCTCTGATGGAATACTGGCTTGATATTGGTAGACATCCCGACTATGAACGGGCAAAACTGGAAGCGCCGATGCTCTTCAAATAGGGATCAGTCATCCATGTCCCAGAAAAAATCCTTGTTGGTCAGTTCCTTTTCTTCCTCCACTGCTTCATGTTTTAGCGAAAAGGGCAACGATTGAACATTTTCACGTATATGCAATAGCTGCTTTTCAAGATCAACAGTCTCCTTTTCCCAGTAATCAGTTGTGCCAAAATTAATAAAGGCTTTTTGAAAGGCGGGATCTTCCCATCGTCTGGCAATCCAGGCTGAATAGTGTATAAATCTGAGCCCCCTCAGTGGTTCAATCAGATTCAGCCAGCTTTCCTTAAAATCCCTGAACTGCCGATACGCTTCTATTAATATTCTTTGCTGTCTCTTCCCGTATTCATCTCTGTCCCCTGAAATCATCCAAATATCCTGAACAGGAACACCGGTGAGAAAATCATCAAAATCCAGAAAAAACCACCCATGACTACCACACAGCAGATTTCCCAGATGGCAGTCACCGTGAATTCTGTGTACAGGAATATCCTTGCTGAGAACATCATAAATCTCAGATATACCATATACTGTTTCTTCATATCTTTTTGCCAGATGCAGGGGAATAAAGTTATTATCAAGCAAATATCTCAGAGGGTTCCGGGCATACGTTTCAGTGTTCAACTCAATTCGGTGGTTGGCCTTTTGTGCTGCCCCCACGTTGTGTATTCTCGCCAGATACCTTCCAAGAACCTCCATTTCCTCATCATTCAGCTCAAATTTACTTCGTCCGCCTGTTCTGGGCCATACTGCATAAAAAATCCCGGAGGTTTCATGAACAGTGGAACCATCAGAAAATTTTAAAGGAGCACAGACAGGTATTTCCTCACTTTGCAGCTCAAAAAGAAAATTATGCTCCTCCATAATCTGTTCCTGAGACCACCTGCCGGGACGATAAAATTTTGTCACCACATGTGTATCATCAGAAAGTTTAAGATCATAAACCCTGTTTTCATAACTGTTGAGAGTCATTATATGACCTGTTGGCTGTAGACCACTTTTTTCAAGAGTCTGGATAACCATATCAGGTGTAAGTGCATAAAAAGATTCGTTTATCATTGCAATCCTTTTCTTTGGTTTGAATAACTGCTTATTGGTGTGAAAAACCGCAGGTGTCCCATGTAGCATAATTTTTATAAAAATTCTATTCAATTGAAAGTTTTCTACAAAATTCAATAACGAAACTAAAAAATTGTGATAAACTCTAGGAGCTTCAAGGTAAAGGGTATGGCTATGGTTAAAAAATTATTTCCACTTTTTTTATTTATGATACTGGCTTCATGTTCCGACGGAGTTGGTGGGCTTATTTTTTCATCCTCTTCGGACGGGGGAATTACAAACAACACCAATTCCAATAACAACACCCTGAATAACAACAATGCCAATGATATATTGAACAATTCCAATAATGACGGCATGGTTGGGTGTGATCCAAAAAATTTCAGTCTAAAGGCAAGCCCACCGGCAGAAGTGTATCTTGTTATTGATTCCAGCGGCTCAATGCTTGAAGATGGTGCTACACCTGGACTTTCCAGATGGGAAGAAGTTATTTCCGCTGTGGATACCGCACTCACACAATTTGAGGGCAGCGTAAAATTTGGACTGCTTATATATCCTGTGAATGATCAGTGTGAGACTGCTGGTCCTGTTGTTTCCTTCGGATTAAACAACAGGGATGAGATACTGTACCATTTGATAAATACCGTTCCTCAAGGTGGTACACCCACTGCTGCTGCCATTAAAAATGCAGCATCATCACTCGATGATTTTGGCGATCCGGCATCACCCAAGTTTATAATTCTTGCAACGGATGGTGGACCCAACTGCAACTATTTTGTGGATGCTTCCTCAGGATGCAGTTGCACATATGCTTCACCGGAGTATTGCTGCACCAACTATCCTGCTTCATGCATTTTTGGATACAGTTGCCTTGATGATACAAATTCCCTGAGTGTAATAACCTCCATGAGCAATGATAAAGGAATAGATACCTTTGTAATAGGCCTTAGCGGCACCAGTGAGTATGTAAATCTGCTCAACGAAATGGCTGTTGCAGGAGGACAGGCACAACAGGGAGCTCCTACACAGTATTACAGTGCAGAAAATGAGTCTGAACTGAGCACTGCCCTGCAGACAATAGCTGTAAGCGTGATTTCGTGTGTGATCGAACTTGATGAACCGCCACAGTTCCCCAACTATGTTCATGTTTATATGGATGGAGGAGAAGTTCCCAGAGATGGTACAAAAACTGATGGATGGGACTTTAACTCTGCTGAAATGACGTCAATTGAGCTCTACGGGCAAGCCTGTGATTCTTTGAGAGATGGAGTTCAGCATAATCTTACTGCAACGTTCGCTTGTATTGTAGACTGACAACATGATTTCCCTGAGAGGGAAGGTATTAAAATGATTAAATATTTATTACTTATGGCATTCTTTTTATCAACTCTGATCAGTTGCGACGGCATCGGGTATTCAAATAAAGGCAATTCAAACAGTTTGAATAATACAACCCTGAACAACACCACAAATAATACAACTAACAATTCCACCAACACCTCAGACCCTTTAGTGGATGATGATCAGGATGGATATAACGAAATTGAAGGTGACTGTGACGATTCAAATCCGGATATCAACCCCGGTGAAGTTGAAATCTGCGATGATGGAATTGATAACAACTGTAACAATGCCATTGATAATAACGAGCCGGATGGGGATGGGGATGGATATGGACCATGCGCCGGTGACTGCAATGATTCAAATCCAGATATTAATCCCTCTTCCCCTGAAATTCCTGATGACGGAATTGATAACAACTGTGACGGAATTACAGATGCTGATTTTGATGGGGATGGTTACACAGTTGAAGACGGTGACTGTGACGATTCAAACAGTGAAGTCCATCCTGGTGCCATTGAAGACTGTTTTGATGGCGTGGATAATGACTGTAATGGATTTATTGATACAGCAGAACCTGACCTTGACGGAGACGGAGCAGGACCCTGCAACGGTGACTGTGCAGAAAATGATCCCACAAGGGGTCCCTTCAATGCTGAAATACCAGGTGATGGAATAGATAACAACTGTGACTTTCTTATCGATGAGGATATTGATGGGGATGGATGGACAGTTGAAAATGGTGACTGTGATGACAATGACCCCACAAGAAATCCTGCAGCTCTTGAAACCTGTGGGGATGGAATCGACAATGACTGTGACGGGATAGTTGATTCAGACTGTTTAACTCCCTGTGAAATAGCTGATATGACCCGTTCCAGCGTGGGATGCGTCTATTATGCCATTGATACCAACAACGATCCTGTGGAAAATTATGATGCACTGCAGTTCGCTGTTGTTATTTCAAATACAGATCCCACACAGACTGCAAATGTTGATGTTCTGTCAAAAAGTGGAAACACCTGGACTGTTGTTGAAACATCAAGTGTTGCCCCGGGTACTTTGTATCAGTTCAATCTTCCGGACAGACATGTAAACTACACAAATTTCAATGTTGGTGGTGCATATAAGATTGTATCGGATTTACCGGTTATTGCTTACCAATTCCAGCCTGTTAATGGCCAGAGCAGTTATACTTCCGATGCCAGTCTGCTTCTACCGGCAAGTTCCCTCGACAGATTTTATTATGTAGTAGGCTGGGGTATTGGATATGGAAATCCTCAGATCAATATTGCAGCCATCGAAGATGGAACTGTCATTAACATCACTTCTTCTCAGAATACCAGTGCGGGAGGAACAATGCCTGCACTTACAGCTAATGTGCCATACACTTTCACTCAGGTCATGAATGAAGGTGACTATGTTCAGATTGAAACCCCCGGAGACAACAGTTTCAGTGGGACATATATTGAGTCAAACCACCCCATTTCCGTATTCTCCACACACTGGTGCGCCAATATCCCTGCAATGGGATGCTGCTGTGATCATCTTGAGGAACAACTCATCGGACTGCAGTCATGGGGAAATGTATATGTAGCAGCACGTATGCCGGTTCGTAATACAGGAACACCAGAAGCAACTATCTGGCAGGTTTTTGCCAGTGAGGATAATACAAATATATGGTTCACTGCCAGTCCGGAAGTAACCGGTCTTCCAGCTTCACCAATAACACTTAATGCAGGACAGATGCAGGAACTTACCATTTCAGGTTCAATTGCAAATCCCGGTGATTTTATTGTAACAGCTGACAAACCAATACTGGTAATGGAGTATCTTTCTTCATCCTATTACACTAATGCGTCAACGGATCGTGCGGGAGATCCTGCTATGACCCAGATGGTTCCAGTAGCTCAATTCCTGGACAGTTATATTGTTCTCGTACCAAGCAACTGGATTTATGATCATGCCATTTTGATAAAACCAGTTGGTTCCAATGTTCTCATGGATGGAACAGTGGTTGCTCAGTCTAACTTCACTCCAATAAATGATGGTGTAAATCCAGTTGAGTGGGAGGTAGCCAGAATATCTGTTGGCGATGGCATTCACACTTTTGATGGTGATGCTCCCTTCGGTATTGTTGTTCTGGGATATGACAGTTACGACTCCTATGCCTACCCTGGTGGTCTGAATATGCAGATCATCAACCCCATCAACTGATTTTCATATGATTCTACCGGTAAGCTCCAGAATATTGCCATTTAAATAATTTCTAAGGTTTTCATACACAGGAATCCATCTGGGTGCATGATAAAGGGGGGATGCTCCTCTGTGAGGGCTCATAATGAGGTTGTCCAGTTCCTGAAACGGATGCTCCTCTCTCCATGGATACTTTCTTCCAAGGCTGTCAGGCACAGGGTGATAGTTATACCACACATCAATTGCAGCGGTATCAATGACTTTTTCTCTGAGTGCCTTATAAAGTCCGCCTTCATCTATCACCGGACCTCTGGCTGTTGAAACCAGAATTCCGTTTTTTCCCAGAATACAGAGTTCATCATATCCTATAAGTCCAATTGTCGATGGATTCTGAGGAATACTGACAACTAAAATATCAACTGCTTCAAGAAACAGCTTTAAATCAGATATACTGTATATATTTTCAACCGCATACTGACAATCATCCGGTTTTATACCTGTCCGGTTGGCGATACTTATTTTCGCCTGAAAAGGAACAAGCATTCCATGCACAATCTGATTTATTCTGCCATACCCTAAAAGCCCCACATGTCTTTCATAAAGTGGAATACTCTCATTAGTGCTTTCAAATTTTGGCCACTGTCCTGCTTTCATCCTGAAATGATATGGAAGAATACGATTACTTGCGGCAAGAAGAAGCGCAACTGTGTGCTGAGCAGTATGTGCACTGTTCCAAGGTGTATTCAGAAGGATAATTTTCCTTTTTTCGATCTCTTCAAGGGTATCAGTTGATATCTGCTGAAATCCGGTGAATGGAACAATGATCATCTTAAGTTGTTCAGATGCGGCAAGAACACTTAATGTAGGAAAGCCATGAACCAGCACTTCAACAGATTTCACCAGTTCTCTAAAATCAGAAGTTGAAGAATTTTCAGTAAACAGACAATCGAAATCATCACCTAGATTTGTTTTAATCAAATCCCGGTGAAATAAAGACACCTTACCGGTAAAAAGTACTTTCATCCATTACCTCATTTTGATGAAATCAGGGAAACTACGGAATTCTACCACCATATCTCATCTTGGGTCGAACACCATATTTCATTCTGGGAGTATCATCTTTCACAGGAACTGTTGCCATATCTGAAGTATCAGCATTTTCCTCAGGCTCCATAGGATCTGAATTATCTTTTTTAACAGGTTCCTTAACTGGCCCCATAACAGGAAGGGAAGGAGCATCATCAGACTTCATTGCTGCTGGAGATGTTTCCTGACTATTTTTTTCGGTATTTCCAGTACATCCTGTTACTGCAATACCGATTACAACTCCACAAGCTGCAGCATTTTTAACCCACGCTGAAAGGGATCTGTAAATTTTCCTGTTTTTATCATCCCTGATATTATTTTCTGACAGCTGCCCTAAAACACCAGCGCTACCTTTAACATCACCCTTCAGTTGTCTGCAGACCCCCAAACGGATAAGGAGTTCATAATCTCCGGGTGTTTCCTGAAGCTGCTTCAGACAAAGCAACTCAGCCTCATCGAATTTACCATCCTTCAGCAGAGTTTCAAAATTCATAAAACACTCCTTATAAGTCCTCAGTTGGATTTTTAATTTTTCTCCCGTTTCTGGAGTTGGGATTGACCATATATTTTGATACAGGTCTAACCATATATCTTGCTTTTGGTCTGAGCTCTTCATCAGGTATGGAAATACCATACTTCATGGCAGCAGGCCTTTTAACAACCGGTATTTTTGTATCACTCACCTTCATAGGAGTTTCAACTTTCATTGCCGGTTTGTCGGGAACCTTTTCAGGATTCTTCATTACCGGGTTTTCACTATTCATTTCAGGCAGTTTTTTAGGTGGAATTACAGCACCGTATTTATCGCCAACAGGCCGCATTTCAGGCACAAACACCCCATATTTAGTTGCTATGGGGCGCATTTCAGGAATTTTATTTTCATTTAAAGGAGCAGTCATTTCACTGGATTTGGATGTTGAATCAGTAGATTCCTTTTCCCCTTTATCGCATCCACTTAAAGCCATGGTACCAACAGCAGCAACTCCAATAAATGCACCGGCAAGATATTTCTGACACTTTTCAAAAAGTGATTTTTCCCTTTCTGATGAAATCAACTCGGGCTTAACCATATAAACTTCTTCTATAAATTCGTTGTTTTCACCATTCATCAACCGACAAAGAGCGTATTCCATTCTTGTTTTCTGATCATCAGGATGCTGCTTCAGATATTCCTGATAAGAGTAAAGAGCTTCACCGATATTTCCGGCTTTCAGGTACTCGTGAGGTGTAGTCTTCTTATTTTCGCCCATTATAACTCCTCCAAAGTAAATATACAGAAAGTATTATTGCCAATATACGGACTAAAATCCAGATTTTATTTCCCTTCCGTGATATTTATCCCAGATACATTGTAAGAGAAACTTTCACTAGAAGAAAAAGTCCAAATAAAAAAATTGCAAACCAAATGAGCATCTTTGTTCTTGCAGGCATTCCCGGTTCATCATAGTCCATGGATGATGCACTACCGATACCCATATTATCCAGCAGCCATTTATCATGCCTCTGTATTTCAGATGCCAAAACAGAAGGCTCCACATCGGCCTCCCAGTTGTACCCTGTCTGTGGATCAAAAAACTTCCCGTCTTCGCTTATTTTCGGGACTATCTCAATTATCCATTCAACAATTTCTATCAATACATCTTCGGTATACCCTACCGGAATAGAAATGGTATATCCCTTTCCTTCAGTATAAATACGCACTGAAGTATTCTCCGGAGGCTGAGGCATTTCCAAGTCAGCATTACCGGATTTTTTTATCAGAAGATGGTATTCATAAGTACTGTTCATAAAACTTGAACTCCACAGACAGACACAATAAACCGAAAGACAAGAAATTTCTATAAAAGTCGTTGACAAAATGCTCATGCCGGTCTATATCAGCTGCTCATGGATTTTTTTGAAATTGATCCGTGCTAACAAACTACTTTGAATTTACTTTCTGGAGGAATTTGGCTTTGATAGAAAAAGGACCTGAACCAGTATTAGGAAAACCCCTTGAGGTTAAAGTTGACGATAGAGGGCTGGATCGCGCAATCAGAAGACTTCGCAGACTTACAGCCAGCGAGGGTATCCTTCGCGAAATGAAGAGAAGAAGACATCACGAGAAGCCATCTCAGCGTAAAAAAAGAAAAATGAGAGAAGCTTCCAGAAGGCGGAAACGCAGAATGAAACGTTCTGAAGAGTAATAAACTTTCTTCAGACATAAGGGGATCCCATGTTTTACAGTGTATCAATGGGCGATCCTCGTGGCGTAGGCCCCGATCTGATTCTAAAATCATCCCTCGATAACCCTGATTTCAAGGATGCTGTAGTTTTTGGCTCTAGGCTGGTTTTAAACCGGCGGGCTCAGGAGCTTGGACTTCCTGAATTTCGTGGTATTGTTGTCGAGCCTGAGGCTCTTCCTGAGGACCCACTTCGCAATCCCGGCCAAACAGCGTTTTGCTGTCTTGAAGATTCAGTAACTTCTGTTCTGGAAGGGGGCAGTTCATTTCTGGTTACATGTCCTATAAATAAAGAAGCAATGGCCGAGGCAGGATTTAAATTTCCAGGACATACCGAGTATCTGGCAAGCCGATCCGGTGTTACGAACTTCCATATGATGATGTCTTCACCTGGCATAAAAGTAATTCTCACAACAATTCATGAAGCTATCGCCAGTGTACCATCCCTAATAACTGCGGACCGGGTCAGTAGAGCAATCGAAGCCGGGATCCGGGCATGTATTGATGACTTCGGAATATTAAACCCAGCAATCGCCGTTTGTGGACTCAATCCACACTGTGGAGAAGGCGGTATGTTTGGACATGAGGAAATCGATGAAATCATTCCTGGGATTCAGCAGGTACGAAAAAAGTATCCACGGATAAAAATATCGGATCCTGTTAGTGCCGATACTGTCTTTTATCGGGCGAAGAATGGTGATTGGGACATGATCATCGCAATGTACCACGATCAGGGACTTGCAGGTATCAAATCGACAGATTTTTTTACCACTGTGAATGTTACTTTAGGTCTTGGCTGGATCCGCACAAGTCCGGATCACGGTACCGCAATTGATATCGCAGGAAAAGGTATCATAAACACCGGATCGTTTGTCAATTCCATTTCAACAGGGATATTAATGGCAGGAAACCGAAAACATGGAAAATGATGTTAAAATCAAATTGCAACGGGATATAAGAGCACTGATTCATGACATCAGGGGTGCTGTGAGTGTAATTTCGAGCAGTATTGAACTTCTTCAAATGGAAGAAGACATGCAGATTGATCAGAAATTTCTCGAGATGATCCAGCGGCAGACTCAAAAAATACTCAGTGTAAGTGTATTATTTGGAGAAAACTACTCCCCTTCTGAAAACTCCGGGGAACTCATAAAAACAGATCTACTGGGTATTTTGTCTGACATTCAAGAAATGATCGGAATTGAACTTGACTTCAATTATATAAGCGCTCAGTCACCATTTTTACTAAAATCACAACCTTTTTTACTGAAACTCGCCCTTGTGGCTGTGCTTTCAAGTCACAGCACCAGTTCTGATAATATTTTTGTTCAAATTTCCACCGAAGAAAAAGAAATATCAGTTACCTTTACAATCGATGAAAACACAGAACTTCAACCTAGGCATAAGTGGGCCGCAGAAACTATAACAAACATGGGTGGACGGATATATTTTGAAAATGGAACAGTGAATTTGAAAATGACACGTGTAGATGCCTGAATCACTGGTACAGTCTGGCATCTTCCAGTTTTCGCAGCATATCCTGATTAATTTCCCTGCACATATAAAAAACTGACTCTGGACTTATTTCACTGTCAATGGCTTTTCTGATTCCGGAGGTTCCGGTTAAAAGATCAATCGCGGGAATATCCTCGACAAATTCGTAGGGCTTGTCTCTCCATCTAAAACCGGGATAGACCTTTTTAAGAGCAGCCAAAATACTAAGGCCACTATGATATGGTTGAAACTTTTCAACATCTGTAACATGAACCCAAAGCCCCTTGCATAGTTCACCTGAATGTTTCTGAAAAGCCGGAGTAAATGAAATTTCCCTTAAATACACACCGGGAAGCCAGTCAAGCTGCTTTTTAAGTGAGTATGTGTCAAGTCCTGGAGCACCAAAGACTTCAAAAGGACGTGTTGTACCCCTTCCTTCACTAATCCCGGTAGCTTCTAAAAGACACATTCCAGGATATACAACGGCTGTGGTGAATGACGGCATATTAGGACTGGGTGGAATCCATGAATCTGAATAATCAGGAAAACTCATATGTCTTTCCCAGTTTTTAATTTTAACCACCTCAAAATTTTTTTTAAGCCTCTCAGGAATGAACATTGTGAGAATCTCACCTATTGTAAGGGAGTGCATTACAGGAAGGCTTTTCCAGCCCACAAAGCTTTCATACCCTTTTTCCTGGGGAGTTCCTTCTATTTTGCGCCCGCCAAGAGGATTTGGAGAATCAAGTACAATAAATCTTCTTCCAGAGGAAAGTACCTTTTCTGCAGCTATTAATGCAGTCCAGACATAAGTGTAATATCTGGCTCCTACATCACGAAAATCACAGACCATGGTATCAATCAACTTCAGACTGTCTTCAGAAGGAGTAAAAGAGTCCGCGGATTTTCCATATAAACTGAAAACCGGAATAGACGTCGATGATATTTCCGGACATAGTGGAGATCTCGTAAGGGAATCATCAACACTTATCATATCCTGAACAGCTTCACTGAACCCATGTTCAGGACCGAACAGTGCAGTGACCTCTGATTCCCTGAATACTTCCAGGATGCTTTTAAAATCTTGCGTAACCGCTACCTGATGAGATAAAAGCCCCAACCTCTCACCCTTTTTAAAATAGCTGCTAACATTTCCCTGTAGAAGATCAAGTCCTGTCTGAATAATCATATGAATCAGGATACTGGAAGGGGCTCGAGAATAACACTATCCTCAGTTATGGTAACTTCAAAATAAACTCTGTCACATTCTATACTTCTAAGAACCATTCTCTCATAAAGCCCAACCCTCTGTTCAAACAGATCCTTTGAAGGGACAGGATCCTCTTCTCCAAGCTTCTCCCATGCAGCATTGAATTTGGCATAAAGGTGCTGCCTGTACGCAGCATCGTTCATGTTTGTATATTCAGCTACTTTCGAATCATCACCAAGATATGGCATTTCAGGAATCTGACCCATTTTAACCAGCTGCATTCCCTGTTTTTCAGGTGTCTCGCCAGTTTCATCGGGAGTTTCCCTGCCAAACAGAACATTCAGCATTTCATTAAGAGAGTTACTCAACCCTTCAGTTTCAGGACTCACCATACCAAAGAAGTAATCCGTATCTCCGGCAGTAACTTCCTGAACACCTTCGTCAACCCTGTCAATTGAATTATAGAAATATCCAAACACAAAGAACTCAAGTATAAACAGTAAAACAAGGGCAAAAACACCAAGAATAATTATTATTGTTCCTATTCCTGAAAATGGTTTCTTTAATTCAGAAATACTGACAAGAACCAGATAGCCATATTTTTTACCGGACATTGAAGTTTCCGGGAACTGATAAAGCGCTCCAATAAAACTTTCTCCAGCAAACTTGAATTTTTCACCCTTGATAACAACCTTGGAATCCTTTGAAAGAGGGCTCACAGTTACATCAGAAAATCTTCCGTTCAAAGTCTCATTAAGATCCTTCAACTCTTCAGTACCTTTAAATGTTGGGAAATAAATATTTCTCTCATAAAAGAATGCTGTCTTAAGAGCACTTATGCTGCTGGCATCAGACTGGCGCACGTCAAATGGCCAGGCAGCAAGAAAAACAGCTTCAACCTTACCGGAAGAAGTAATTATGGGAACAGCAGATCCATTGTAAAGATTGGATGGCTTGGATTTTCTCTGGAACCTGTTAATAACTTCATGTTCCAGAACATCATACTGACTCACACCTCTGGAGACAGCAAGTCTGACAACGTCCATACCCTTTTTATAGTTTTTCAGATAGTTGAAGCCTCTGATCTTGCTGTCATCACGATCTCTTGTAATGATATTACCCTTGGAATCAATCAGAGCCATAATATGAGCACTTCTTCCATCAACGGCAAATGAATTCTTGGATCTTGTGGTATTAATTACCTTAAAGATATCACCCCTAAGTTTGTCTATTGTGTAAGGAGCCAGTCTGAGATTTTTATCTCTGGCAATCTTAAGAAGCATTCTTCCAGCGTTTTCCTTTGAAAGCGAGCTTCCTCTAAACCCAGCTATTATCATTCCACCCGGAACAGGAATAAGAGTCCCATCTTTCTTCTTGGATACCATATTCACAATGTGCATCCTTAACGTGAATTTTATACCACCGAAACCGGATATGCCCTGCTCTTCAAACGGTTTGGCCACATATTTGCCCTCTGATTCACCCGGGAAAACTATCGGAATCTCAATTTTCCGTTCATCAGTAGCGGCTGCCTTTTTCTTTTCATCAACTTTCTTGGTTTTTTTATCTGTCTTTTTAATTATATCAGTAGTAACAGCTACTGGCTTTTTACCGGTGGTCAACTTTGTAGAAGCAACCAGCTTTTTCACATCTGAAATATCAAACCACTGATTTGAGGTTGCATCAGTGACATCGGTGCCATTGACACCCATCCAGTATACAGTCTCATGATTCTGACTTCCATGAGGTTTACCAACAACTGCAATAAAAACAGGTCTTTCACCCCATTCATCAAACTCCTTCATCTGCTTGCTCATAACTTCCTTCAAAGACGAGAGTTGACCGAAATAAGAGTTCACCAGCGCACTGATGCCCTGAGACGCCTGATTTGACAGAGACAGCGTAAGATGCTTGTTACCACTCTCAATGTATCTCATCATGGCATCACCACGATTGAGACGCTCCACAGCGCTTTCTTTGACCTTTTGGCAGACACTTGAATTTACCCAGAAATAGGCACCTGCTGTTACAAGAATAATCAGAATCGCCGATATCAGGCCATATTTACTTTTAAACATACTCTTACCTCTAAAGTTGGAGTTAAAATTTACAAAATAATATAGAACGTACTCGTTATCGTCAACGATGATTTTTTCTTGACATGATTTTTTTCTGACAGTATATATATTTCAGCTTCAGATACTTAAACCCTATTGGTTTTTGTACTGTTACTGCGGGGTTGTAGCTCAGCTGGGAGAGCGCATGACTGGCAGTCATGAGGTCAGGGGTTCGATCCCCCTCAGCTCCACTTTTTTCTTTTATTTTCTCACCATTCTCAGACAGACAAAGCGGTCAGGGGTTCGATCCCCCTCAGCTCCACTTTTTTCTTTTATTTTCTCATCATTCTCACCATTCTCAGACAGACAAAGCAGTCAGGGGCTTCCTTCCCCCTCAACTCCACTTTTTTCTTTTATTTTCTCATCATTCTCACCATTCTCAGACAGACAAAGCAGTCAGGGGCTTCCTTCCCCCTCAGCTCCACTTTTTTCCTCCCCTCTTTCAACCCACCCAGGTTAGTTTTTTCCCTCCTTCCCCACCTCATTTCTCATCCACCCAGGTTATTTTTTTTTCTTTTATTTTCTCATCATTCTCAGACAGAAAAAGTTAAAGTTGATTATTACTCACCCAGGTTAGTTTTTTCCCTCCTTCCCCACCTCATTTCTCATCCACCCAGGTTATTTTTTTCT
>JAFGWM010000009.1 GCA_016937155.1 Deltaproteobacteria bacterium | reverse complement strand
CCTTTGCACTTCCGGTATTTTTCGGGGCAACTGATGTTTCAGCTCAGGGAAAAAAGGAAGTTGCCAGGGCAAATTTTGAGCGTGGTCAGATGCTCTATCAGGCGGGAAAATATCTTCAGGCAATTAAAGCTATGAAAGAAGCCTATTCGGCTATTCCCAAACCAATTATCCTTTTCTACATAGCTGAAATTTACAAGGATGCAGATCTTAAAGAAGAGGCTGTAACATATTACAGAAAATATCTCAATGAGTCGCGCATCAATGATACCACCGGAATAAGGAAAAGGGCTGAAGACGCCCTTAAGAAGCTTGGTGCTTCAACTAAAGCTGCGGATCCCGGAGTTGTCACTGTTGTTAGGACACCAGTTAAAGATCCCCAGAAAAATCCGGTTGATCCGGTAAAAAAGCCCGTTAAAAATCGCAGGAAATTTAAAAAAGGCGAATTAATACATACTCCCCTTGAAGAGGCTCAGCCTAACCGTCCTGCAAGACTTGATGTGGAACTTCCTGAAGATATCAAAAGGGCATGGCTTTATGTTTACTACAGAAAGCCCGGTCAGGAAAAATATACCAGGGTAAAAATGAAAGTGGACAAGAATGATATTTATTTCCATATTCTTCCCTGCAGTGCATTTTCCGGCTCAATACTCCAATATTACATAGAAGCAATTGGGGTTACCGGTAAAAAAATAGCTGGCAGTGGAAAAGCATCCGATCCTCTGTTGGTGGAAATCAGTACTAAAAATCCTCTTCAGCCTGGTGGCAAAATGTCCTGTGCTCAGGCAAGTGGAACAGGGGTTTATGTTCCACCTGAGGATGGTTCAACAGCAGGTACCACAATTCCTAAAAATGGAGATGATAAAACTCCCAAGCGCAAAAAAAGTTTTTATTTTGCTCTTGGAACTACCGCCGCAACAGGAGCCCTTATTGCAGTAAGTGTTGCAATGGGCTTTCTCGCACAGAGTCAGGCAACTTCCCTTGAAGACAGCCAGATGAGTTTCAACGCCGATGGGAAAGTATCCTCTGTTTATCCGCCTACTTCAAGATATTCAAGCGGTCTTGTACCTTTTTCCGGTGACATTTCGGATTATGCGAGCAAAGGTGCAAGTTATCAGACTACAATGTTTATAGCTGGCGGTTTTGCGACTCTGGCTGCCGCCGCTTCTGTATATTTCTGGCTGGATTACCTTGATGCTCTTCCTGAATCCATATCATTTGATGCTAGATTCAGTGACAACGCCAAAGCATCTTCCGGTTTTTCCATAACCCCTATTCTTGGTGAAGGCACAGTCGGTGTCGGCACTTCATTCAGATTCTAATATTCTGGAGGTCTATTCATGAAACGTTTTTCCCTCCTTCTGGCTTTATTTGTTCTGGGTCTTCCTTCCTGTTACGACCCCCAGCTCAATGATTCGCCATTTGTCTGTGGCGGAAGTCACGGCTCACCGGAATGCCCTGATGGCTATAGTTGCTACGGTGGAGTATGCCTTGATGAAAAACCGGCATGCTGGCAGGATAACTTTTTCAATGGTTCTATTGCAGGTTTTGTTGATGAGGATCTTGAACCGAACAATGTACCTTCACTTGCATGGATTCTTGAGTGTGGTGATGTTACAAATGCAGCATGTCCCGTCAGATATGATGTTACAAGAACTTTAAGCGGTCTTGCTGTCTGTGGTGAGGGTGATATTGATATTTATGCAATTCATCTCACAGCCGGTGAACAGATTGACCTGACAATGACCTACTACTATGATCCAAATCGTGATCTGGATCTTGTTCTTTTTCATCAGGATCCTGATACTGGCAAATATAACCTGTCAAACCCTGATGCTCAGGGATTCTCATCCAATGATAACGAATCTTTTATAGCTACTGCCGGAACTACTGGCTGGTATTACGTTATGGTTTTCGGAAAAACATATAATGATATCAATGCCTATGTTCTTCAATGGAAACTTATTGCTGCCGCCCAGCAGTAAATTCCTTTCGATTAAGGAGAAAATCAAATGAGTTCCAGACTTGGGGATATATTACTCAGAGAAAGTTTGATAACTCCTGCTCAACTGAGAGATGCTCAGGAAGAACAGAAAAAATCAGGAAAACGCCTCGGATACACTCTGGCAAAGCTGGGATTGATTGATGAATCAAATCTCACAGATTTCATTGCATCCCACTATGGAGTACCCCCGGTTGATCTCAGTCATACTGATATTGATCCTGAGATCGTTAAAATTATTCCTGAGAATATTGCACGACGTCATCAGGTAATTGCAATAAACCGTGCGGGCTCAGCACTGATAGTTGCCATGGCAGATCCCAGTGATATCAATGCTATCGACGAATTGAACTTTTCAGTTCCCGGATATAAAATTGAAGTAATGGTGGCATCTGATACAGCAATTGATGAAGCGCTGAACCGTTATTATGCACCAGTCGTTGCTTTTGACGAGTCGATGTTTGAGTTTGACGAAGAGGAAATCGCCTTCAATGAAGACGAAGACGAAGCAATGAATGTTCTTGATCTCGAAAAGGCTTCAGAAGAAGCACCTGTTATCAAATATGTTAACTTCATGCTTCTCAGTGCTATAAAAAAGGGAGCATCGGATATTCATGTTGAACCATATGAGAAGTTCTTCAGAATTCGATTCCGTATAGATGGCGTTCTTCATGAGGAAATGAAGCCTCCTATCCGTATGAAAAATGCCATCATCTCAAGGGTCAAGATTATGAGTAATCTTGACATAGCTGAGAGAAGACTGCCGCAGGATGGCCGTATAAAACTGAAAGTCGGGAAAAACCGCGAAATGGATTTTCGTGTCAGTGTACTCCCTACTCTTTTCGGTGAAAAAATTGTTCTACGTCTTTTGGACAAGGGAAATCTCCAGCTTGATATGACTAAACTCGGTTTTGAAGAAACGGCACTTGACCTGTTTAAGAAAGCTATTTATCAGCCCTATGGAATGGTTCTAGTTACGGGTCCCACCGGATCAGGTAAAACAACCACGCTGTACAGTGCACTTTCCGATCTCAATAAAGTGGATTCAAATATTTCCACAGCTGAGGATCCGGTGGAATTTAACCTTCCTGGAATTAACCAGGTCCAGATTCATGATGATATAGGTCTTGATTTTGCGGCATCACTCCGTTCTTTCCTCAGGCAGGATCCTGACATAATCATGGTTGGTGAGATTCGTGACTTTGAAACAGCTGAAATTGCTGTAAAAGCAGCACTTACCGGTCACCTCGTTTTATCCACACTCCATACCAATGACGCACCATCAACGATTAACCGACTTCTCAACATGGGTGTGGAGCCTTTCCTGGTCACCGCCAGTGTTAACCTTATTCTGGCTCAAAGACTTGCCCGAAAAATCTGCAGTGAGTGTAGAGAGCCAATTCCTACTCCAAAGGAAGCTCTGTTGGAACTGGGGATGACTCAGGAAGAAGTTGATAAAGTCAAAAATATTTACAGAGGCGCAGGGTGCCGAATGTGCAATGATACCGGATACAAGGGCCGAATTGCTCTCTATGAAGTTATGTGGGCTTATGATGAACTTAAAGACCTTATTATTCAGGGCGCAAGCAGTGCTGAACTTAAGGCTACCGCAATTAAACTTGGGATGAGAACTCTCCGAATGAGTGGTATTCAAAAAATTCTTGAAGGTGTCACATCCATTGAAGAAGTCACCCGTGTCACCGCCACCGATTAATTTCCCCGAAAAGAGAACTGAAATGTTACTGAATAAACATCCATCCATACCTGATGAAGGTCAGGTAGTAGTAGAAATAATAATGGACGGAGTTGGCATTGCGCCTTCTGTTCCGGGAAATGCAGTAAATGCTGCATACACGCCTAATCTCGATAAACTTTTTTCCACATGTCCTCATACAGAGATAAATGCACACGGAAAAGCTGTTGGTTTGCCATCTGATGGAGATATGGGAAACAGCGAGGTTGGTCATAACGCTTTAGGTGCAGGCAGGGTTTTTGAGCAAGGTGCAAAACTGGTCAACGCTGCGATTTCCTCAGGCAGTATTTTTAAAACTCCTCTTTTCAATAAGATCGTTGAAAGATGTAAAAGCGGTGGAACACTCCATTTCATAGGACTTTTATCAGATGGTAATGTGCACAGTCATATCAATCATCTTTTTGCCATTATGAAAACTGCTGTCGAAATGGGAATATCCAGTCTTCGTGTTCATCCTCTTCTTGATGGTAGAGATGTGGGAGAAAAGTCATCTCCTGAATATCTTCAGAAACTGGAGGATTTTCTTTCAGCCCTGCGAAAAACAGGTGTAAATGCAGCTATCGCAAGCGGCGGTGGAAGAATGGTAGTGACAATGGATCGCTACGGGGCTGACTGGTCGATTGTTGAACGTGGTTATAATGCTCATGTTCATGGCACAGGCAGAAAATTTTCCAGTGCCCTTGAAGCGGTAAAAACTCTTTATAGTGAAGATGCTCATATTACCGATCAGTTTCTTCCGGAATTTGTGATTACTGATTCAGATAATAATCCAATTGGAAAAATTCAGAATGGAGATTGCGTAATATTCTTCAACTTCCGAGGTGATCGTGCCATTGAAATCAGCAGAGCATTTGAAGATGAAGTTTTTACTAAATTTGATCGTGGATTAAGACCAGAAGTACTTTATGCAGGAATGATGCAGTACGATGGCGATGCCCATATTCCGGCAAACTATCTTGTGGATCCACCTTCCATCAGCCGGACAATGGGTGAGTATCTGGCACATAATGGTATTTCACAGTTCGCATGTGCGGAAACTCAAAAATTCGGGCATGTAACTTATTTCTGGAATGGTAACAGAAGCGGAAAGTTTTCTGAGGATCTTGAGGAATACGTGGAAGTTGAGTCTGACAGAATTCCTTTTGAACAAAGACCATGGATGAAATCTGCTCAGGTTGCAGATGAGGTTATTAAAGCCACTAAGGGTGGTAACTTCCGGTTTATAAGAGCTAATTTCGCAAACGGAGACATGGTTGGACACACAGGTAGTTTCACAAGTACTGTGTATGCAGTTGAATCTGTAGATCTTGCTATAGGGAGAATTCTGGAAGCTGTAAATGAAACAGGAGCAATTCTTGTGGTTACAGCGGATCATGGTAATGCAGATGAGATGTATACTCACAAGAAAGGGGAAATTGTCACAGATTCTAATGGCAAACCGGTTCCGTTGACCTCTCATACACTGAATAAAGTAATATATCTGGTGAAAGATCCTTCAGACAGATTCATAATTGATGAAAGTGTTTCCAATCCCGGGCTTGCCAATAACGCTGCTACAGTTATTTCTCTTCTGGGATATCAACCCCCGGAGGATTTCGAACCCTGTCTTCTGAAACTCCGTTGAAAACCCTAACGTTTCCTCTACATTTCGCAAACACACTAGTTAAAATTAGTTGTGAAAACAACTCTGTTTTCGCTGTTAGCCTTATTGAAAAAAGTAAACTGCATGTAGAAACAATGGAGACAACGTTCCTGGAAAACAATGAATCCGAGTTCACGCATGATGAATGCTCAAGCGTTTTATTTAAATGGCTTTCAAATTATAATCAGCGTATATTCCACAAGTTTCCACTGGCTCTACTGAGTTTTCCAGAAGATTTCCCTCCTGGATATCTTGAATTACTTCTAAAACTACATTCTCTCCCACTTGACCTTATCACTTACGGTTCACTGGCACTTGAAGCAGGAATAAAAAATGGTGCCAGAGCAGCAGGCAGTGCAATGAGAAGAAATCCGTTTCCCCTTATTATTCCATGCCATCGCGTGGTCTCTGTATCAGGCTTAGGCGGATACACACCGGGAGCATTTATCAAGGAAGAACTTCTCGTTCATGAAGGATTAATTAAAAGATAGAGTCGGTTTCGTTTTCTTCTTTTATACGTGCGCCAATCAGAGTGTGATACACCCGAAGTTTCCCGTCAGTATCAAGATGATACCAGATATTTACAGTATCAGCATCCGGAGATATATACGTCTCGGTATATGCAATCAGTTCCAAAATACGATCAACAGTATTTTTGCCAAGCTCCAGAGAAAATACATTTTTCTGCTTTCTTGAAGCCCCATACTGCTGCAACAACACATTACTGATATAGGCCTGCATCATGTGTTCATTTTCAGGTGCGAAATCAAAGGAAACAATTACTGTCCTGCTGCTGACTCTAATCATTGGAAACTCCTGTCCAAATAGATTTCACATAAACACAGCGAATGCAAGACAAATGTAAGGATTATAGTTTTTATAAATCAACGCCGAACCACCCGGAAACCCACATTGGAATTGTTGTTTTTCGGCAAATTGTGGCTTTGATAAGATACAGTTGCATATGTAACAACATTCAGCGCACTACCTCCATGTTGAACACGTTCGGTGCCGCTTGTTGCACCAGTATAGTCAGTGATAAAACCTGATGGATAAGGACCAGTCCAATCAAACCAATCCCAGCACCATTCCATCACATTACCACTCATGTCATATAGCCCCAATTCGTTTGGAAGTTTTGTACCCACTGGATGAAATATATTTTCGGAATTATCCTGATACCACGCATAATTATCAATTACATTGCTTCCGTTGCTTCCAGCAAATAGTTTCATATACCCGTCGG
>JAFGWM010000071.1 GCA_016937155.1 Deltaproteobacteria bacterium | reverse complement strand
GTGCAATAATCCATGTAATGATGGTGAAGTATGCAGCAGCGGTACATGTGATGTATCATGTCAGGCAGGGCTCACTGAATGCAGCGGAATGTGTGTGGATACTGACTATGATCCTGATAACTGTGGTATGTGCGACAATGTATGTGAAGAAGGTCTGTGTTCTGAAGGACAGTGTATATCACTGCCTTATGATCTCCTTGATGTAGCCACCCAGTCAAGTATTTATACCAGCATGGCCAGAGGTTATTACTTCCAGGCTCCAGTGGATTTGTATATTCTTGGGTTGAGAGTACCACCTGAGGCAGGAACAGAAGATCAGAATATTCACCTGATTAAGTTTAATTCAGGACCTCCTCCAACCTTCAGCAGCACGACCAGTGATTTCACCACCCTTGCCTACTCAAGTACAATTCCCGGTGATGAATGGTTCACAGTTGGAGTGTATATTGAAGCAGGAACCTGGGTCGGGGTACTTGGAACCAGAGGCTCAAGTGATGCAAATTCCTATGGACCAACCCCATACACAACATCATTCGGAAGTTACAGTGTAACCATCACCAGGCTCCTTTACCAGGGCAGTATCGATGGTGGACCGGCTACCGAAGTTTCCAATGAACCCTCAGGAAACATAGGTAGAGTTGAAATGAAATATTTGGTTCTTAATTAGCAGTTTTCCCACCTGAACCAACCACGTCACCTATACAAAGATCCGGTTACTGAAAACATGAAGCATCTCCGTCCCTGAATAAATAATTAGTGGTGGATATTTTTTCCAACTGATATATTCTAACTGGTAAATATAACACCCCATCGGAGTAATTCTTAATTTGTAAACTCCGATGTTATTATGACAACTCCTGGAATGAGGGTCAGGTAAACCAGTACCGGGGATGATGTCACCGGAGGTAAATTGCTCAGAGAAGTCAGGTCACATTCAGACATTGGAAAAATGAGAGAGGAAAATCAGGATTCCCTTGCATGGAGCAGTCTTGATGAGAATCTTCAGGTGCTGATAGTAGCTGACGGTATGGGTGGTTATGCCGGGGGCTCTCTGGCTTCAAAAACCATTACTGAAACTATGATTAAAGAGTTCAGTATGACTCCGGTTGAGAGCATAAAAGAAAAACCCTCACTTTACATCAGAAAAGCAATAACGGCAGGAAATGCAGCAGTAAATTCCAAGGCTGAAAAAAACCGTGAATTCAAGGATATGGGTTCTACAGTGGTTTGTGCTCTTGCTGTTGATTCCACGCTTCATGTGGCTTATGTGGGTGATTCCCGGGCATATATTCTGCGCAGAGGTCAGATAAGACAAATTACTGAAGACCACACTGTAGTTCAGGATCTGGTGAAAAACGGATATGTTTCACCGGAGGATGCTCCATATCACCCATCCAGTGGAATACTGACAAAATGTCTTGGACAAATGGAAATTGCAGATCCGGAATTCAGCAAAACAATTGAACTGAAGGAAGGGGATGCTGTAATACTCTGCTCAGACGGTCTGAGTGGAATGCTTGAAGATGATGAAATCGGAGAAATTGTTCTTCATGAACCCAGAGAAAAAGCAGTGGACGAACTGATTGATCTTGCAAACGACGCAGGAGGATTTGATAATATTACTGTTATTGTTTTTTATTTTGGTGAGATGCCCCCGGAAGCATCATCCTGGCCGGTTACTGTGGGGATTCCTCTTTACGAAGAAAACAAATTTCACGGAGCGGATGAACCTACAGTTCCCTTTGCCATTGCTCAAAAGGGGCGGGAAAAACTTAAGGATACTATGTACATCACCACTCAGAATTCACCAGATACAGGAGTGCGAAAGTCACTTTTGGGCAACTCACTCTTACCGCTTCTCATATCTGTAATCATTCTTCTGATGGGATTTTTGATCTGGCTTGCTGGAGGAATTTCATTTTGAATATTCTCTTTTTTCTGTTTATGGCTTCTTTTTCGTTTCCAAATGGTTTGCCCGAGTCATCATCACTCATTCCAGCCACCATTGGAAATAAATCATCCTCATGGTTTGACACTAAGTTCAGGAAGATAAAACTTTCATCAATAAAAAGACTTCTTGAGAGTGAAAGTTCAACCGACAATATTGAAGGCATGAAAATTTCATCTCAGGTTGAATGGAAACTTGTTCGTGAAGAGATTATACTGCTAATCAATTCCCTTGATTCAAGAGTTTCGAAACTTGCCCTGTCACTCACCATAAAACACCATGAACCCATTGCGAGTGCCTATATGAGGCAGATGATTGCATTTGAATTCATGCCAAAAAAACGCGCTGCACTTATTAAGAGACTAGCTGAACTTAAAAATCCTGATGACAGTAACTTTTTCATGAGACTGCTGAAGTTTGAAAATATTGAGATTAGAACAACAGTTATCGAAATATTAGGTGAACTTAAAATCAGAAACGCAATTAATCCCCTGATAAAACTGATAAATGACTCAAGGGAACAGGTAAGAATTGAGATCATCAAAGCTCTTGTCTCCATTGGTGGAAAACAGATTATTATTCCTGTGGTCTCAAGACTTACAGATTCATCAAAAAATGTACGCAAGGCTGCAATAAAGGGACTATCCGCCCTCCCTTCAGAACTCACCAGAGAACCTCTTTTAAAAATACTTCGTACCGGAAGCGCATCAGAAAAACTTGGTGTTCTTCAGATTCTTCCGGGAAACCCTGAAATAAACAAGCATCTTGAGAAAGTTCTCATCTCTGGCAGTGTGGATGAAAGAAAGACAGCAATCAGACTTTTAACCGGAGAAATATCTGATCCTTTGTTTGTGACATTATATGTTCTTGCAAAAACATACACTTATGACAAGGTTCTCAAGGAAACCGCCGGGAAAAAATTTTATACATCGAATACTTCATTGCTAAAAAAACTGTTTAACAAACGGAACATAAATTATTATCAGAAGAATTTCCTTGGTAGTCTTGCAGCCAGTGATAGTCTTAATGGGGCTGGAGTAAGTGTTCTTAGAGATGTTTACACAAAAAAGATTCTATATTATTCCCAGATAATTGAGATACTGCGTAACTCTGTCTCTTCAAGTGCCATTCAGTTTCAGTTGGAACTTTTCTCACTTGCAGATATCAAAGAAAAAATAAAAATAGTTAACAATTTCATGGACAGAAGGGATGACACAATTGTTCCTTTACTCTTGAAAAGCATAAAGAAAAACCCATCGCTGAAGAGAGTGGCCATTAATTTTGCTGAACAGATGCCATCCAGACTCTTCACAGATTTCCTCAAGGATCTTGTAAAAAATCCATCATATTCAGATTATGCAACTGTTCTGAAGATACTTCGCATAACTGGTGACTCGAAGACCCATGATACTGTACTCTCTCTTGCTCACCGTATCAGAGAAAACACTGTTCACTACTGGGGCAACTATTTTCTGTTTCATATGACACCTAGACTGATAAAAAAAATTCTACTTATAAGAACTGAGAATGTGGAACTGAAAAAGGAAATAAAATTTCTGAAGCTCTACGCATATACCAAGGGCTATCTTAAACCCGAAGCAGATAAAGAAATATCTGATATTTATGATATCGCAAAACTTGCTTTGCTTAAAAGAACTGACATGTTAAATGCCATACCTGAGAAATTCAAAAATTCCTTTTTTGATCTTCTACCTTTGAAATTTAAAGGAAATAGTGCTTTTCTGAAATATGCCTCAAACAATAAATCTTTTTCAACTTCCCGTTTTATTCCTGATGCTATTTCAAATTCTTTCAGTACACAAAACATCTGCACCAGAATCAATATTTCGTCATCATCAAAGAATACTCAGAAAATACTTAAGTTACTGAAAAAAGAAACTGATTCCAGAGTTATATACAACTTCTTGATAAACCTTAAATCTTCTGAAATTTCTCCAAAATTTCTCCTGAATTTCTACAGCCATAGCAGTGGCATTTCAGATGAGCACTGGTCATGTCTTCTGGACAGACTTCCCCTGAAACAGCGAAAAAACCTGAAAATTCAATTGGGACTTAAAAACCTGAAACGTTGTCCCGTTAATCATAATGCAAAGTCTTTAACCAGATTCATTTTACCTTACATTCCATCAGATCTTGCCTGTATTACTGTTGCAGTTCCCGGCGCTCCTTACAGGTCCGTTTCACCTGGTCCCACTAAAACACTGCTGCTGTTCTCGCAACATACTGACACAGTGTCTATAGAACCCGTATTCAAATAAAGGATGGCAGATGTCCTTTGTTAAAAAAAATCTGTTGAAATTCAACTCCGGATATCCTGAAAAATCTATCATACATATACTTGTTTTTTTTATGATATTCACTTCAGTGCTGGGGTTAATCTATCACCTTGGAAAAATCAGTCTTTTAGGAAATTTCATAACTGAAATCTATGCTGTTTTATTCCTTATTTCTCCAGTTTTATATCTCAAATACTATAAAGGAACCGAGAAAACTGATGATAGCAGTATTTATCTGCATATTCTAACAGGATTTGCAGTATCAATAACTGTATTAAGTGTTTATCTGGGGATTTATTACTTTTTCTTTTCATTGAAATGTACTGATAATCAACCAGTCATTCTTGGCAGAAACTGCCGGCTGTTCAATGATTTTGTATGGCCTGAATCATTAAAATACAATCTTAATGTACTTGCCTTTCATCTAATTGCAGTTGCATGGCCTGAAGAATATTTTTACAGAGGATTCATTCTTCCGATGATCCTTAAAAGCAAATCCTGGAAAAACTCTGGGTTCTCTCCATTGGTTTTCACAGTGGTTATACAGGCAGTTCTTTTTGCAGCAGGGCATTTTCTGCTTGATTTCAATCCTATCCGCCTTGCTGTCTTCTTTCCGGCGCTTTTACTGGGATATCTTGTGATTCGGACAGGATCCATAATCCCGGGAATTATTTTTCATGGTCTGGCTAACTATTTTTCATGGGTAATAGAGAAAGGTTTTTTCCACAGTTAACTTAATATCACCTGAACGGAATTTATGTTAAAACTCCTCTGAATTTATTTAAAACCACTGGATGGAGAGTCTAAATGACATTTTTGAAAACACCTGAAGTCCACAGAATAATTGATGCAGCCCTTTCTGAAGATCTGTCCTCAGGAGATATCACATCCGAAGTTCTCTTTCAAAATGGAGAGCAGGCCAAAGGAATTCTTACAGCAAAAGAAAATATGGTTATCTGCGGTCTACCCCTGATTGAAATGATAATCTCTAAATTAGATTCTGAAGTAAACATTGAACTGTATGTAAAAGACGGGGATTTCATCAGGAGTGGGAAAATAATTGGTACTATTTGGGGGGATGCAGTTTCACTTCTTTCCACAGAGCGAACAGTTCTTAATTTTATTCAGCATCTTAGTGCTATCGCCACAAAAGTCAGAACACTCAGAGAATTGAGTGATATACAAATAACGGACACCAGAAAAACTATTCCCGGATTGAGATATCTGCAAAAATATGCTGTCAGAACCGGGGGTGGCGTAAATCACCGTTTTAACACGGGCAGTGGAATTATGATCAAGGATAATCACATAGATGCTCTTGGTTCAATCAGGGAATGTGTTGATAGAATCCGCAAAGGTGCGCCCCATCCATTAAAAATTGAAGTGGAAGTCAGGAATTTTTCCGAAGCACGTGATGCAATTGATGCAGGAGCAGATATTTTACTTCTTGATAACATGACAAATGAAGATATGAGGGAAATCACCAGCACATTCAAAGGAAAAGCGATTTTCGAAGCAAGTGGTGGTATCACTGTTGATAGAATTCCTGAATTAAAGGAAACAGGAGTTGATATCATAAGCATTGGAGCACTGACACATACAGTGAGCGCATCTGATATCAGTATGACAATAGATCTTAATGGAAGTTTAAAAAATGAAAAATAAACATATTTACCTATTACTCCTCATTACACTTTTCAGTTGCACTCCAAAAGCCCCGACCACAGAAACCATAATTGCCCGTGGAAACAAAAAGCAACTGAGAAAAATCATCTTCACTTCAAAAGAAAACGATACAGTTTTTGCTGCAAGACTCAGGTTGTCCGGAATACTTTATCGAGAAGCTGCCAGTACCAATGGGGTTGCACCTCTTGCAGCGTTTCTGAATGAATTTTCAGACACCCCCGACGCACAAAAAGCAAGAAATCTGCTGGAACACAGAAGATATATAAAAGCATCCACCTCAAATGAATTATGGCCACTTTTCAGATTTCTGCATCTCCACCCTGACTCAAAATATGCATCCAAAATAAAACTCATTCTTGAAAAACGATGGTATTCAAAAGCTTTGTCCAGTATGGATTCTGAACAGTTACGCAAATTTTTGGATTATTTTCCTCAGAGCAGCTACAAGCAGAATATCATGGAAATTCTCTCCCGGGTTGAGTTTGAAAAACTGGGAAAATTTCCTCTTCCTAACCATCTTAGAATGCACGCAATTGCATTTGCTGGAACGAAATACGGTGGTAAATCCGCACAGTATCTGAAAAATCTGATAGACACAGAAACAGTGCTCACTGGAAATATTAAACAAATCTCGGAAATTATCTCAAAAAATCCCCTAATTGATACTAAAATCATTAATTATGCCTTAAAGCAGCTCCTGAAAAAAAGTATTCATAATCTTAACTTTTCTGAAATTGAAAGCATTTGTGAACTTGACAAATCCGTCTGCAGCAGTGAATTCCTTAAGGCAGTTGGTAAATGGAAAAAATTAAAAGGAAAAACCCTGAAAAAGTTTAGAACTAATTTGCAAAAATCTGCAAAGTGGGCACCGGCAATGTCTGTTTCTTCCATACTTCTGGCCCTTGATTCAGATGATCTCAACACAAGTTGGACAGCTATGGATTATCTTTCACATATAAAGACTCCACAGGCACTGGGAATTCTCCTGGACAGACTAAAAAGCCCTGATCCCGCTATCTTCTGGAAGGCACAAAAAGCAGTAACCACCTGGATGAATACTGCACCAGAGTGGGCTCCTTACTTTCTTGAAATATCTCTGGAAAGAGCAGTGTCAAACGTCAGAAATCCTGAAAACCTTCAAAAATACTTTGTACTTGCACGAAACATGAAAAGGCTTGATCTTAAAATATGGAAAGTTTTTTCCATGAGAAAAATAGCAAAACTAAGATCTCATCAACTTAACATTGCTCTTATGTACACCATCTCAAGCCGGGATACATCGAAAGATAAACTCAAATTCACTGAAAAACTTATTCTTTCTGAGATTTCCCGTCTGGAACAGACATTTCCTGAATCCATCAATAAAAGTAACTTCAGATATGCCAGAAACATAAACAGAAGACTTTTTATGTTTTATCTGATTTCCAGAGATATCAGAAAACTTCTGGGATTAACCGTGTCTGAACAAATTACAGAGGCTCAAATCCGCCTTTCATATGAAAAAACCCATAAAAAGCTGTCCGCAATCAAAAACTATGAAGCCCCATCCGAATTTCCCGCATCATTTTTAAAAGACACATGGAATTCTGAACGAAAAAAAGCCATTAATACGCTGGTAAAGGGATCTATAACCCCTAAATTCTGGAAAAATTATTTTAAAAATTGAAATAATTTAACTTCCACCTTGATACTCCTGAAAAACACAATAAAATTGTCAGTGGAGATTGAAAAATGAAAAATATTATTTATCTGACGTTATTTGTGGCAATTCTTATCCCCGCAAAATCCTCCTTTGCTCAGCAGCCGTGTGGCGTAGTTGTTGGAGCTGGTCCAATCGGTGTTGGAGTCATGGTTCCATGCCCACCCCCTCCTCCACCGCCTCCTCCACAGAGAGTTATAGTGGTCAGACGTCATCATGATAATGTTCCTCCACAGGAGCCCAAAGTTGCCACCACAGTTCCAGTTCCTGGTGATTTAAATAATCTTGATATCACTGATGTAAACCGCTGGACAGTTGGAATTATGTTTGATTCAACAAGCAGCGACGAAGGCGGTCTTGCAGGGTCAATGGTATTCGGTCGTTTTCTGTTTCTGGAAAATCTTAGTTTTGAGCTTGGATTTGCAAGCCTGAGTTCATGTACAAACTGTAATTCTCTGGCTCACCGCAAGGATTCCCGTGTTCATTTCTCCACTAACTGGTATTGGAACAGAATCAAACACAGTGGTTTCAATCCATTTCTGAAAGCCGGGTTTATTTTCAGTAATATTACCATGTACAATGATTCCGATGCATCTTCCTACACCAGTGCAGTTTCCGGAGTTGAAATCGGTGGCGGTATTGAATGGAGGATAATTCCATGGCTCAGTCTTGAAGTTCAGGGAACCTTCATGTCAAATGAGCAGAGCCCTGATGACACTGATGATTATGGCACTATCGATTCACATCTCAGAAACGGAATTGCACCTGTGAACGCTTCAGGGTTCAATTTCCGCTTTGGTATCAACGTAAATTTCTGATAATTCAATTATTTCCGGAGGCAATATGAAAAAACTGGCACTTATCCTTACTGGTGTTTTTTTGATTTCAGGCTGTGATGATGCATCATCAGGTGATAATAACTCTGTCAATAATACCACCAATAATACCACCAACAACTCCACTAACAGTGTGTCAAACAACACCACAAACAACATTACTAACAATATCAACCCGTGTGCCGGTGTGGATTGCAGTGGACACGGAAGCTGCACAGTTTCGGACTCACAGCCCGTATGCAACTGCGATGATGGATATGAAGCCCAACTGCTTAGCTGCGTAAGTACCACCGACCCATGTCTGGGAATAACATGCTCAGGTCATGGTGACTGTGTTGAAAATAATGGACTCGCTGTCTGTAATTGTGATGATGGATATGAAAATGCCGGGGTTGATTCACTGGAGTGTATAACTGATTCTAACGAATGTTCAGGCATTGAGTGCAGCGGTCATGGAGAGTGCACTGTAAAACCCGATGGAGCAGTGTGCATATGTGAAACTGGTTATACTCCATCCACAAGGCTTGGTCTTGACTGTGTTCCCACAGCCACTGTCTGTACCGGAGGCGAAATCAATTATGACATAGATCTTGATGGCGTACCTGACACCTGGTTCGAACCAATTGATACTGAATGTGAAATGTTTGAACTCATAAATCTTGAAAGAGCTGTTCATGATGCAGAAGGTACTCCTGAATGTCACAAACCCCTATTATGGAGTGTTGAGTGGGCTGCTCATGGAAGAAACCACAGTATTCAGATGGAAAATTCCGGGGGTCTTTTCCATGAGGATTATCCGTATGCACAAAACTGTGCTTATGGATGCGGACCTGAGTGTGAGATGGATATGTACATGAACGGTACCAATGAAGGACACTGCCCGCCATTATCTCATCATTGCAACATTATGAGATGTGATACTACCCATGTAGGTGTAGGATTCAGCGGAACATGGAATACTCAAAACTTTTTTTAGGCTTTTAGTGATATCTTTTATGGTGTCTGCGTCCTCTGCACACCGTCTCATTTTTGCATACCTGCTCATCCACGTAACGACAACGGGGTTTATAATCCGGACGGCATTCTTTTTCTCTGGTGCACCATTTCTTGCCGTGTCTTACTTTACATATTTTTTTATATTCACATGTCTCACCTATTTTTTTATTTCGACATCGTTTAACCTTTTCAGTTCTGCACACTCTTTCAACATGACATTTATCCTTTTTACACCTTGAACCGTTCCAGTGACGTCCGGGAGCACATACACATTTATTCACGTTCCAGTAGCTTCCACCTGTGCAAACGCATCTTTTTCCATCCCATAAAGCCCCACCAGTGCAGACACATTTTGAGCCATTCCACTTACTGCCGCCTTTACATGCAGGAACATAAGTGGAACGAATCAATACCGCACTGATATTAACCCTTTCCTTGTAATTGGAAAAAACACCCCCAATGTTTCTGGAGTTGACAAAATAGAAACTTCCCGGAAGTTTTGAACGAAAACGCGGATTGTGTGTTTTCCAGTTTCCCTCAAGCTTTCTGGTGTGATGATTGTATCTTCCCACAAAAGAGTTCCAGTTGGAATACTTCCCCCCGCTCAGTGTTCCATATACCCATCCCTTTGACTGAGTAAATGTTATATAAGTGTTGCGGTGAATCGAAAGAGTGTGTCTGTTAAACTTCCACACTCCAAGAAAGGGATTTGCTGCTGACGTCATACTGAAAAGAGCCAGACTTAAAAAAATCGCTGCAATTCCAAATTTTTTCATAATAATTTCTCTCCTTCTTGTTATATTTTTAACAAAATCATTTAAAGCCTACGGCATAAAGTCAGAAAAATTTAATTATAAACTATTTTATGCTCTGAAAACACAAATATTGCTCAATTTCCCCATTTATATCAATTTCAATTTATTAAACACTTAAAACTGAATGTTTTATCTGGGATCCGTATCAAAACAGCATCTGAAACCTGTATCCCATAACTGGAATTCTTCATCCACAACATAGAAATCAAATGTGCACATCGCTCCATCCTCATCCTGTGTCATGAAGCTGCCCCCCATCAGTGAATAGGTATATTCACTTTCAACTATCCCGGCATATGTTATTTCTCTAAGATTTCCGGTGATATCATATGCATCATAGGTTCCAAGTTCTGCCCTGCACTGAAGCAGATCAGGACTTGCTGTGGTCAGAAGACCATCCTGATCGTACTCCAACCCATCATCAAAATCATAATTACCAAGATTACAGTATCTGCTGGAATTTGAGGGAGAAGTACATGAAGAGGCATAACCCCAGTCACATCCCGAACCGGCTTCACATGTATCAATCCACTCATCTGTTGTGCAGATCCTGCCACCGATAAGTTCACAGGTCTGCTCAACCTCAACAGGAGAAACATTGAACCAGGGAAGTCTATCCGGCACACTACATGCGACAGTGGAATCAAGAGGAACACCTGCAGGAGCATTATGCGGAGTGGAACATCCACTGGCACAGGTGTACCCGTTTCCTATTCCTGCACTGACATCACTGGCATTGTTTCTGCTTGCCTCATATGACATGATGTAAACTCCATTCACCAGTGCAACTTGAGGTTTAACGTAGTATGAATCCCCGGAGTTTGTATTTTTATACTCATCCACAAGACCATCACAGTCATTATCTATGCCATCACACAACTCTTCACAGTTGGGTTCACATGATCCCTTGGTGGCACTGCAGACAACTGCACTCGTACCATCACAGACAAATGTACCACTTGTTTGACATGCTCCGTGGCCGGGATAAGGAAGTCCGTCGTCACTTTTACATTCCTTCCCATAATTGGGGAATGTCTCATTAACGTTTCCGTTACAGTTATTATCAAGGGTGTCGCATATATCTGTTGCCGTTGAGCATGTCGGGTTACAAACATTTGCAGGGAAGGTACACTGCCATGTTCCTCCGGTACACTGCACACTGACATTTGTAGTACATTCCGGTGCTGTAGCAGCAGGAGAAACCCCACAGACATCAACCGGAGATGGTGCAGTAAGACCATCATCCACAATACCGTTACAGTCATCATCAATGCCATTGCATGTTTCGGTTCCGTTATAAAGACATGGATATTCGCAACTGTTATCCACAGGATCCAGATCATAATAACCGGCTTCACATCCCTGATAAACACAGGTACCACTTTCACAGGTCCATATAGAATGTTCTGTTCCGGCATAGCAGTTATGTCCGCATGAACCACAGTTATAAGGATTGCTGTTTAAATCCGGCTGATTAGTCAAAATACCATCACAGTTTGAGTCATCACCGCAACTGTCCGTTGTACTTGTAGGGCCTACACTTCCAACACACTGAACACCCCCTGCTACACACTGAAGTGTTCCCGCCTGACATGGACTTGTCGCTCCAACAGGAGGATCTACCGGAACATTACACGCACCACCCACATCAGTGAGATTATCATCAATGTTTCCGTTGCAGTCATCATCAATGAGATTACATGTTTCAACACCGGGTTCTATTGCTCCCACACATGATAGAACACCACCCGTGCATAGCATCGTACCCAAGGAACATGGATAATTGGACGAGGTTCCACAGCTTGCCCCCGCATCCACGGGTGAATCATCAATCACTCCATCACAGTCATCATCCAGACCGTTACATGTTTCAGGGACATCATTGGCGTAAAGAAGGTTAGGACCGGCACAGACCACAAGTCCATCAATACATTCTGTTGCCCCACTGTGATCTATAGAGCCGCAAATTCCATCAGGATCGCCAAAGCAGGTGATACCAACCCTGGTATCTGCAACCAGATCATCAGCTCCATCCACCAGCCCATCACAGTCATTATCCTTACCATCACAAATCTCAAGTGGAATTGCACTACAGTGAGAAATACTGTCACCATCAACATCTGCACACACTTCGTCAGATGCACAGACAGTAGTTTCACCCTGAATACATTCTGTCACTGTACCTTCCGTAAGATCCAGATGACATTCACAGCCATTATCAGGACTACCATCAGCATCAACGTATCCGCCAACGCAATAACCTATTTTACATTCGCCTCCTTCACATGCTCCGTTTCCATTGAGAAAAACACATGTATTGGAACATGCACCACAGTTGGTGGGGTCAGTTTCAAGATCGAAATCTTCATCAATTTCTCCATTACAGTCGTTATCAATACCATCACACAGTTCAACACCTTCATTGGAAACAAAACAACCATACTCACAGCCATCAACATCACTTCCATTGTTGTCGAAATGCCCGGGATAACAGTCCCCCATCACGCACTCACCTTCAACACAGCTTGTTACTGCATATGGAAAATTGCATATATGGTTGCATTCACCACAGTTTGCAGGATCATTTTGCAGATCAAACCCATTATCAATCACGTCATCACAGTCATTATCCTTGCCATCACAAATCTCATCTGTGGGCTCACATTCTATGACATCAGCATCCGGATCAACTACAATGTCAGGGAGAGAACCGTCAGGAAGCTCCCAGTGGCCTTTATCACCAAAATTATACTCCTGAAAATCACACCCCGGACTTAATACAAATAAAACTGCCGCTAGTGAAAAAAGTAGGCTCCTTCTCATCGGTTACCTCCACTAAGTCTCCATCTGCGTCCGATAAATACTCCCATAAGAAGTAAAATCATCGAGAAAAACAGATTTCCTGATTTTTTATTTCCTGCCGGTTCAGAGGAACAACCAAATACTGTATCGGAAGCACCACTTGTAATTGTTCCACCACCCTCACCCGGAACCCAGAGTGAACTGTCAGGCTCGCATACTGCATAGACTGTTCCGGAGACATAATCATTTCTCACTTCACAGTAGAGTCCGTTGGGGCACATAACAGAGGTACAGGGATCATCAATACAGCCGCCATCCAGACATACCTGATCAGCACTGCATGAAACCTGATAGCAGCTGTCCGTCATGCAGCTTCCATCCACCGGATTGCATACATCACCCGGATCACATGTAACATCAAGGCAAAGATCAACTTCACACTGACCATCTGCATTACAATATTCACCGGAATCACAGAGACACAGTGGCTCACAATCCGCTGTACAACCGGTTTCATCACAATTTCTCTGGCAGTACTCACCGTCTGCACCACAGTTAAGCTCCCAGCATGGATCATCAACACACTCATGATCAATACAGAACTGTGTTTCAGAACATAGAGTCTCATTACCGCTGCAGCTTATGTCAAAACACTGCCCCATTCTGCATTCCTCCCAGGAATCGCATATTACAGATTCACAAGGATCGACGCAGACATCATCTATGCATTCCCATCCTACGGGACAGGTTGTTCCACCGCATTCACCTCCGGTCTGAGGCAAACATACATAGTGTTCTACACCCTCAACCGTTGCAGCTCTGCATTCCATGCCGCCTGGACAGGGGAACTCTATACCGGGATCGCATTCAGGACGGCAGTCACCTTCAATACAGTAATAATCCAGTTCATTTACGCTGGGACATTCAGCCTGATAATCAATTACTCCGTCGCAATCATTATCCTTGCCATCACATACTTCCTCAGATGGTCCAACTTCACCCACACAAATCCAGGTACCTCCGATACACTCATAAGTACCCTCCTGACACTCACCTTCTCCCTCCCCACAACTCTGGCCGTACATGGGATCCTGCTCAAGTTCATCCTGTTCGTCAGCTATACCGTCACAGTCATCATCAACACCGTTACAGCGACCTTCAGACATGGTTCCCCCAACACATTCCTTCACACCGTCATTACATTCCCAGTGTCCATTACAGGCTTCGGTGCAGGGCTGACCAATCCATGGCATATCACTTTCTTCATCAGTATCACCATCACAGTCATTGTCATAACCGTCACATATCTCGTTTTCAGGAGTTACCTCGCCTACACATTCAGTCCATTGACCGGGATTGACAGCACCGCATGTCTCCACACCACTGCTGCAAAGTCCTGTGCAGTTTCCGGGAGCAACGCAACCTGTGTCCGCACCAAACCCAGGAGTGTAACACTCATTGCTCATCTCCACGCCACCAATCAGGTCAACATCTCCATCACAATCGTTATCAACTCCATCACATACCTCAGGAGACGGTGTCACATCACCACTGCATATCCAGCCAATGGCACCTCCGCAAACCAGATTGCCTGTTCTGCATGGTGTCAGCAGAGTCCCTGAATCACTGCAGTTTGCTCCTGCAGGGGGACACCAGGAGACTCCATTCAATGTGCAGCAAGTTCCAGGTTCATTCCAGCATCCTCCGGTTCCAGGAGCTGGAGCATCTGCAAGAGGAGAATCATCAATGGTTCCATTGCAGTCATTATCAATTCCATCACATACTTCCTGTTGAGGCAAAGTTCCCCCGACACATACCATGGAACCTGATACACACTGCAGTGTCCCTGGAGAACACGGGGGAGTATTCACTCCGCACGATGTTCCAACACCGGCAACATTATCATCCACAATACCGTTACAGTCATTGTCTATACCATCACATATCTCATCAGAAGGGCCTGTTCCACCGGTACATACCCATCCACTTGTTCCCTGACAGACTTCAGTGCCATAAGTGCACTGGCTTGTTCCACCGTATGTAAGACCTGGGGTGTGAGATGAAGGAATGCAGGTACCACCTGTAAGGCCGTTATCAATACTTCCGTCACAGTTATTATCCACTCCATCACACACTTCAGATTCCGGACTGTTTGTACATGTTCCGTAGCCTGCTCCACCAAGACACTGACCCACAGCAACACTCTGGGGAGCCTGACATGTCTTGGTTCCTACACAGTTTGCAGGAGAGGGAAGACCACAAGCAAGTGTTGGAAAACCACCAACAGGTGGATTATCGACCACTCCGTCACAGTCATCATCACAGCCGTTACATGTTTCAGGTTGTGGAACACAGCTGCCACAAACACCTTCATCAATCAGGCCGTCACAGTCATCATCCAGACCATTGCACACCTCTATTTGAGGACAGTGCAAAGGAGAACCACATTTGAGCATTCCCTCATCAATCTGGCCATCACAGTTGTTATCTATTTCATCACAGATTTCAGTGGGATCGTAACAAAGCCAGGTGGCAGGATCAGCAGCTTCTCCGGCATCTGTACATGGAAGAAGATCAATGTTTCCATCAGGTGGATTTAAAGCAATGGAATCTTCATAAAGGGCAAGGCAGTCATCTCTTTCTTCCTCAGTTACCCACGCACAGCAGGAGAGATCAACGTTACAGTAATGACCAAAACCCTCATCGGTACATCCGTTACAGTTGTTATCCTCATTATCGCAACTTTCTGGTTCAATCGCCCCGGCGATGATATTGGAAAGACTTATAGCGAGTTCAACTTCATTATCTGCCTGCAGTGAAGTTCCTGTACCACCGGCAGAAGCTATCTGGTTGGTGTATGTCTGGTTACCACCTGCAAAATTGATTACGTATGTTTTTACTCTGAATGTCTGAGAACCAAGAACAACACCGTTATTGTAAAGATCACTTGCATGAGCAACGGCTCTTGCCTGATCTCCTGAGGTTGAAGTGGTCTCACAGGGGCTGGGATCACCATCTGTAACGAGAATTATATTCACACTTCGACATGCCCTGTCATTACTGTCAAGAGGGGTGGAATAAGTGTACGGGTAATTTGTGCAATAATTAGTTTCACTCCATTCACGCCATCCTGCCCTGAGATATTGCCCCACAGCGTTTAAAGCTGGTGCTGTTGGTGTCCCCCAGTATGCAAAAAGTTCTTTATTGTCTGTACAGTCACCATCAAACCATTTCAGCATCTCATCAACATTGTTTGAAGATGCACTGGAGCCATCCCATGGATCCTGAACCAGAGGAACAACAATTCTGGCACCGTTATACCATGAGTTCTCCGCAAGATTAGGAGGCACCGGGTAAGTCAGAGAGGACGAACAAGCAGGCTCATTACCACAGTAATTACCTCCACTAAAAGATGATGGCACATTGCACCCATAAAATTCATAACTGCATGTACCACCGTTTACTGCTCCGCATCCTGATACACAGGCTCCGGCAGGACATCCTGAAAGTTTTTGAGCAAATGTCGCCAGACCAAAGTTAACCTGTCCGCCATAAGCCATCACTGCCTGTCTGAGTGCACATTTTGCATCGTTCAACCTTGAGGGAACCATATTACAGGAGTTTGGTGTGTAACTGCTTGGACACTCATAAGGGTAATTTGTTGCGGGGGTAGTACAGGCTGTCATTGATCCTGAAGTATCGACAAGAATGATAAAGTAAGGTTTGGCAGGCTGTGGCCAGTCGGCAGGATTCATACTGAGACACTCAGAAGGTTCAGCTGCGTATACATTTGAAGCACCAGTAATAACAGATGCTGCGGGCATACTAAGACATACAGCAAAAAACAGAAAATATTTTAAGGACGTTTCAAGATATCTCGATTTCTTTGATTTTACACTATCTCGTCTTTTCATTTTGGGATCCTCCGGGGATTTTCAGCATTATAGTAGTATAAAGAATAGTTGATGGTATTTCAACCTGAAAAGATGCTTTATTTCATTAATAAAAAAACTGATTTTGCTGTTTCAGTTGAAATGCTTCACTTAGTGTTTACATTGCCTTTTGAAAAAAGGTGAGATCTGCACTGATTTTTCCTTAAGGAGATTCAAAATGACTGAATTTGACAATGCAGCATTTACATGGGACGAAAATCCCGGAAGAATTGAAATGGCGGAAAATTCCCTTAATAACATTCTTTACTTTTTCCAGGAAGAAGGAGTACGTGGAAGAAAAATACTTGATTTCGGATCAGGTACCGGACTTATTGCTGTTCCATTGGCTCATAAAGGAGCCAGACTCTGGTGCTATGATACATCAGAGAAGATGATGGATGTACTAAACCAGAAACTGAAAAATCTTTCTGAAGAAATTAAAATTCATACCACTACAGTTATTGAAGAAATATCCGGTGAAGTATTTGATGCTGCTATAATTTCGATGGCACTGCATCACAGTGAAGACTGGAAAGAAACCCTGAGATTTCTTTCCAGTCTTCTTGATAAAAACGGATATCTGATAATAGTTGATCTTGAAACCGAGAATGGAAACTTTCATTCAGATAATTTTTCAGTGCATAAATTCGGATTTGACTCTGATGAAATAAAATCAATGATGGGGAAACTGGGGCTTACCCCTGTTCATGATTCAAGAATTAAAACTGTTATCAGAGAAAGAAAGGACAAATCAAAAGTTTCCGGAGAGTACCACATCAGAATGTGGGTAGGAAAAAAATAATAATCTAAAGATCATAAAACATGGGTTCATGTCGTCTGATATATTTTTTGATTGCCCTGCTGAGTTCGGGACTGGGATCGATAAGCTTAAGTCCCATTCCCACCTGCAGATCACTTCCACCCATTTCTCTTGGGGGTTTGACCCATACCACTTCGGTTCTCAGCCTGACAGATTCCTCCATCCCCGGAAGAATAATATCCACATCGAGAATAGATCCCAGTTCCTGAAGATCATATGTGTTGACAAAAAGCCCCCCTTCACTGATGTCATTTGTCAACCCGGTGAAAAACGTATGGGAACTTTTTATATTTACTTCCACCACCCATTTAATGCGTTTATGAGTTCGCTTTTCCTCCCAGTTAATGTCAATTTCCGGAGGTTTTTTTGTTAATTCACTCATTTTTTTCCTCTTAAAGCAAAGTTAGCACTACTGTTTCTATAAGTCCTACTGAAAATTTAATCGGCAGTTGCAGGATTATGCTTTAACCAAAAAATGAATTTTTCAACAAAGCTTTTATATCTGTATCCGGAATTCCTTGATAGAAAGGCTTTCCACACGTGAACTCCGCTGTTCCAGTCCAGAGACCACTGCCTCAGGCAACGATGAAAATCTGAATCTTCCTGTGATTTTTCAGTCAGAAACAGAATTTCATTCCTCTCAACGGTTTTTTCCTCTTTGCAGCTTCCTGAAAATTCTTCTGCCCATTCGCATTTTATTCTCAAAAATCCAGGGCTTTTCATCGTATTGACTTTCAGCCATCTGAGAATTCCGAAAGCTCTCCTGTAGTTGCCTTCAATGATGGAAATCTGAGCAAGATAAAGTACTGTTTCTGTATACAATAAAACTTTCTCCTTCCGATTCAGACCAGTACTATAATAACTGTTTTCCAGATTGCGGAGAGATTTTCGCATTGCATTATAGGCACGATACAGCATCGAGTTCGCCAGAAAGCGTTTTCCAATATGAAAACTGAGCAGCAGATCTTCCGTATAGCTTGAATTGCTGTTCAGAAGAATATGGTAAGTGGACCTGTAATCCTTTGCCATAAAGCTTGAAAGAAGCTTCAGATATGAATACCTGAAATCAGAAAGATCAAATTTTTCATTACCTGAAGTCAATCCCTTAATACTCTTGAACAGCAGTTGAAAAAAATTACCGTTAAGACTCTCCGGATCGAGATTATAAAGAGTGTTTACCTCGGACATGGAAATAGATCTGTCTCCTGAAAGAATTCTCGCTCTGAGTTTCATCTGAAGTTCAAAAGAATTAAGAACACCATCACCACTTCCAGCGAATGCTCCCAGTCGATTTTTTTCCACATCAGTCCTCAATGGAACTTCAGCATTTTTTTTCTTATGATTGTAGTGATAATAATAATAGAGGGATTTTTTATTTGCTGGAATAATATTGATCAATGACACAAAAACTATTAATAAATTCACTTCTGTTCCTCAACACTCTTTTCAAAGTTATCAATAAAATCCGCCAGATCCTGAACAATCTTATCAGATTCAAGGTCCAGAAACATCTCATGGCCACTGGTTTTATACTCTTTGAAGTATCTATCGGGAGAATTAATTTTTTCCATGATTAAACGGCTTCCGGCAATACTGATCACCTGATCCCTGAGAGAATGCTGGAGAAAAACAGGTACAGTAACTTTTTCCAGATTTTCTATGGTTTTCAAAGACCACTCATAAAGTTCAACGAAAGAAGATGTTGGAAATCTGGAATAATTCTCATTATATTTTTTCTTAAGTTGAGAATCCACAAAGCTGTTTGGAGAGGGCCAGAATTTAACAAATTTTGCAAGAATTCTGGAAAGTGGAGTCAGAGGATTTTTAAATATTAAAGCAGGTGCGGCTCCGGCGAAAAAATGTATTTTATCCGGATGTCTGATACTTAGATTCAGACCAGCAAGACCACCCATACTAAGGCCCACAACACCCACCCGATGGCCAGTGGAGCTATGAAGTCTCAGAAGTTCCTTTTCTGCATCTTCATACCAGTCAGAGGATTTTACCCCAATCAGTGCTTCTGGAGTTTTGCCATGACCGGCCAGAATTGGCATGGAAACTTCAAAGCCCATCTCTAAAAGCTTTTCTCCAGGTTTCTCAATACATTTCAGACTTGAAGTGAAACCATGGAGGATAAGGACAGGAAATTTTCTTTTCATATGACTTCTCCTGAGTATATTAATATAAGTAAAAATCATCTGTCCATGCAAGCTGAATAAGATGACTTTTGGTTCGTAAAGAGTTTATATCACTTGTTCATACCTGCAGGAGGTAAATATGTCAAAACAACTTTTCCCTTTAATATCAATAATATGTTTACTTATTGTTCCCGATTTTTCAATAGCATCCTGTCCTGAAACTTCAAAAAATGAAGGCTGCAAAATTCCAGGAGTGTCAACCCCGAGTGATTCAATAAAAAACTTCAGGAAACTTGTTGAAAAAAATATCTCAGGAAATATGAGTCCGGCTGCCAAAAATATTTTTAAAACTCTCATGAAAAAATATTTTGATTTTAATTTAATGGCACAGGCAAGCATGGGTGCTGAATGGAAAAATTTTTCAACTTCCGAACAATCTGAATTTTCTGTTTTATTTACTCAAATGATACAGAACAGTTATCTGAAAAAACTGATAAAGCACACATCCTTCAGTGTGATTATGGGTAAAGAGAAATCAAACAAAACAAAAGCCAGAGTAAAAACAAGCCTTGTGAAGAAAAAAGGAAAATCCACTCCTATTGAGGTGGAATACAGACTGCATAATGGCAGTGGTTCGTGGAAAATTTATGATGTCATAACGGATGAAGTAAGCCTTGTTAAAAATTACAGGTCTTCTTTTATATCCATATATAAAAAAGGTGGTTTCAACGGCCTGAAAAAGCATCTCCAGAATAATGCGAAATAATTATTTCATATTCCCAATTATACTGATTCTGGGTACTGCAATACTTCTGTTTGCAGGCTGCACCACTGACTCTGGTGTTCTTTATCTTGAATACTGCATACCAGTTTCAGTCACCTCCCCTTATGAAACCCCTGTGGACGGACAGAAAAGTCCAAGTGTTGGTGTAGTTCTTGATTACACTGCATATGAGAGTGCACCCCTGACGGGAAGTGATGCCATTAAACCTTTTGTAATCGCCTCCGAAATTCCCGTTACGATAATCGAAGACTCTACAATTGATTCCATGGACTGTCGAACTGAGGATATTGCAATTGTAGATAATCTTTCCACTTCTCAGGATGAAAATGTTGCAGCTAGAGTTGCATTTCCACAAGTGGATGTGTTTGCTGTAAATAATGTTTCTTCATTTATACCAGGTGGTGTTCAGACCACCAGTGGCCTCATCGGAGGAGATCTTCTCAGAAACTTTGCGGTAAAGTTTCACTATGAGAACGATCGTCAGTGCAGTTTTTTATGGGATGAAGAAGAAAGACGATGGCCAAATGTGCTGTTTCTTAAGGAACAGCCTGCTGATAGTCAGGAACTGGCAGATGATGGTTTCGGAGTTGTCAATTATGAACTGTCAGGAGGTGGTTCATATTACTTCAACAACGCTGAGAGGGACTTTTCCGCCACAAGGGTGGTAGTGAGGATATGTGCCCAGCCTGACCCATTTCCAGTGGATCCTGAAAATCCTGAATATGCGCCGCCACCAGCAAGTGGAAGTCCTGGTCATTACCCGGTTTCAGGAGTCGATATGCTGGCTCTGGTAGCCACCGGTACAGTACCACTCATTTCAACACTGGCTGGAGTGGAACGTATGACAAATGCCATTGAAAGAACAGGTGGAACCGTAAATCTTACCACTGAAAGTTTTCAAATGCCCGAAGGAGCAGTCGAAGCACTCAGAATGTCAGGGCTCACAAGAATTGCACTTATCGGGGGTGTAAGTTCCGAACTGGGTCCATGTGGCGAACTGGCCAGAAGAAGAGGACAGGAATATGGAAGGAGATATCCACTACTGGATGATCCCTATTATGAGGATTCCATGCTCAGTGGGGCTGCTGTACTGGAGGTGGATCTGGAACGAGGGTTTTGGGATGATTTTAATTTACTGGGAATTCCGGCAACAACAGATTACTGGCAGGGACTCTGGGCGGAAACCACTCCTGACGTTCCTCAGATTGATATGATTCTAAGTCACAGTTTCCTGTCTTTCTTTGACTTTACAATTGATTATATCCAGTCAAGAATGATACTGAGATGTCTCCGATACGATTGCTCAAGTAACACTGAAACCTGCTGCGGAGCGGTTAATACCGAGTGCAGATGTTCCCCCTCAGATCCTTGCTGCCAGTTTTATAAATTCAAAAAATAAAAAATCGGCGGTAAAGTATTCATATTCCATCAGTACTATAAAAAGTCATGTTATTTTTGCAATTAACAGGAGTTTTTTGTAATCGACACACCATGAAAATTAGATTATTTAACTGTAACTGGAATTTTTATTTGAAAAATACATCTGAAAATAATAGATTCGGTTGTTGTATTTAACCTGTTTTGTGTGAGAGGTAGCAGCAAATGACTGACAAAAGAGAAAATTCAGTACTTTTTTCCCTCAAGGAACTCCGAAAAATTGAAAATGACAGGGTTCAGAAAGCTGAGGAAGAAGAGAAATTCAAGGAACAAGAAGAACAAAGAGCTAGGGAAGAGGCCGAAAGGGCCAGACAGGCTGAAGAACAGGCAAGAATCAGAGCTGAAGAGGATGCCAGACGCCGTGATGAAGAAGCAAGAAGCCTTGCAGCAAAACAGCAGGAGATCCAGTCCCAGATGGAGATGGAAAAACAGCGTCTTCAGATGGAATTCCAGCGTCAACTTCAGGCTGAGCAACAGAGACTTCAGGCTCAGATGGCCAGTGGAGAACAGCAGGCACTTGCATCCCCGGAATTGGCTCCTCCACCACCAAAAAGCTCCAAGGGTACAATCATTGGTCTGAGTGTTGGCATGGCTGCAGTTCTTATTTTTGCTGTATTTGCTTTTATTAACGGTAACAACAAGGCTGAAGCTGAAAGAAAGAAAGCTGACAGTGCAAGGTCTGAATCAAAGAAAGAGCTTTCCAAGATTACTGCTCAACTTTCCAAGATAAATGATCAACTTGATGATGCCCGAAAAGATGCCAAAAAGAAAACTGAACAACTCGGTGCTCTTCAGAAACAGTTGAAGGAATCTCAGGATGAGAACAAAAAACTCAGAGAAGAACAGGTAGCTGATAACGGCAAGGGTAAAAAGACAAATAACAATGGTCGCAGACCACCAAGAAAATATATTCCAAGTGGAATGAAAACCACCATGAAACCCGGTATGAAATGTCGTCCGGGTGATCCGCTTTGCTTCTGATTTAAAACCATCTCCAGATTTATATAAGTCAAACCACAAATTTTAATATGAAAAGAGGGATTTTCCCTGCGAAAATTCTGTCCATAGGTTTTAAACTTAAGATTTCTGAGAGTGCGTGAATTTACACTTGAGATATACTGTCCGGGGCAATAAGCAGTCTTCCCTGATTCTGAGTGCTCTCATCACCTGGTGATGTACCAGGGTTTATTATAGAAAGAGGGTGCTGTGTTCCATATTTCAGGTTATGCAAAACAGTCTGAACACCTATCCGGGAATCCACCGCAAAAGCCAAAGGTGCCAGAAGATTAACCGTGTTTCCAGGAGGTCCTTTTCTGAATGTTACTATCACACCAACCGCCATTTCCTCACCCTCAGGTATTCCTACCTCCTTCAGTGCGTTGGTAAGAGGCTCAACTGGATAATTTTCGAGAGCCTCAAAAGGATCAATAACCACAAAAGCAAGTTCCGGTATCTGAGCACTCTGCAGCCATCTGAAGGGACTACCCGGAGCATGATCTATGAGAATAAAACTGGTGGCTTCAGTAAAACCAAGAAGTCCACCTTTCAGGGTGAGAATCATATTTTCGTCAATTTCAATTCCGCCAAATCTAGTGGTATCAATTATCATCTTTATCCTCCCTGCTCTCAGCCCCTTCCTCTTGCTCCGGTTTGGGTTTGGATTTTTTCAGTTGGGCTACCTGTACCGGCTTTGCACCCGGGAGCGGTTCCGAACCGGTAATAATATCGAGGAGATCAAATTCTCCCTGAGCAGCCTGACCCATTTCCTTGACTATTTCCTGATAAATTTCTTCCCGATAGATTGGAACTCCTGGTGGAGCTTCAATTCCCAATCTGACCTGTTTGCCTCTGATTTCCTTGACAAGAATCCTGATTCCATCACCTATCCGGATCTCCTGCCCAGGCCTTCTGGTTAAAGTAAGCATATGTTTTCACCTTTTCATTTCATGCACCAGTGGTGAAACTATCACACCGTGAAAAGATTGAAAAATTTTTCATCTTTCCACAAAGCAAATAGATGTCAGTTGTGGCATACTTTCATATGACACAAGGCATACTGGATCTGCCAACTTGTGAATTTCGGCAGTTTTCAGGAAAAATATAGTTTAACATATCACATCTGGCGGTTTTTTTATGTTCCGTTACTTTATTCCTGTGCTGATCACAGTTTTCTCAGGCTGTACAGTTGAATCATCCTACGAAGGATGGATTCTTTCCTACAGTATTCCACAAAAAGGTATTTATCCCGGTCACTGCACACATGGTGGTGGCTGTAACATCATTTGCGATACTGTAAGCAGTGCAAGTAGTGTCCCGGAATGCATCAAAGCAGGACCCGACGGTGTGGACTGTGAAAAAGAAGGTGGGGATAATTTCTGCGAAACGAGAGGACTGGAATCTGGTGCAGTGTGTACTGAAAGCATTTGTTATCCTGCAATTATTCCATGTTCATCACAGAATGAATGCCCTCCATGGTTTATCTGTAATAATCAGAAATGTGTAGAAACACCCAGACTCTGTACTGCAGAGGGCTGTGAAGATGTTTCTCCCCAGTTAATGCTTGCACAAATATATCCAGTGGATTGCTCAGCAGGTAATAACTGTGCTCCGTGGGAAATCTGTGACGAAACTGATGGACACTGCAAAAGCATTTTCTGTAATTTCAGACCCGATATTGTAGGCTTTCACAGCATCTGCGCACATTCCCATCAATGTGTTTCCGGTTCTACAGCAGGACTTCTGGAAAGCTGGCCACCTGTACCTGAAAAAGTCTGGCTGTATCCGGGAGATTGTGTCAAAACAGTGTTATGTGAAACTGATGAAGAGTGTATTCTTGCGGGATACAGTCTTTGTGATTCAAGAAACACATGTATAAATAGCAATTAAAGCTTTAACTAATAAATAATTCCAATACACCACTAAAATTGACAGCTTAAAATCTCAAATGCAGTTGGAAAAATTGATTGTCTTTTTAAACAACATAAATTTACAGGGGGATGTGCTGATCAGGATCAGTTTCCATAGAGCAAACTCTGTTTCGACCTTTTGTTTTTGCATCATAAAGGGCATGATCTGCTCTTATTATTGTGGAGTCAGAAGTATCACCCCTTCCCGGGAACATTACAGTTGCTCCGAAGCTTGCAGTGATTTTAAGTTCATGGCTGCCATCTCCAATGGGAGTGCACATATCTTCCACATTCTGCCTGATCCGTTCAGCTATGTGTATGGTCTGTTCCATATTTGATTCAGGAAGACAGACAATAAACTCTTCTCCTCCGTGTCTGCCGACGAAATCGTATTTTCTGCAGTTCCTTTCCAGCGCCTGAGCAAAAGCCTTCAGAACACGATCTCCAGATTCATGACCCCATGTATCATTCACTTTTTTGAAATGATCTATATCGGCAATGATAATACCTATGGGCCTTGACTCTCTTGATGCTCTGGAAATTTCAGAATCAAATCGTTCCATAAAAGCTCTTCTGTTTAAAAGCTGAGTAAGAAAATCTGTGCGTGCCAGAAACTCAGCATTCTCACGGGCTGTTTCAGCATCCATCTTTGCCAGTTTAAGTTCATATTCCACAAGTTTTCTCTGAGTAATATCCTGTATCATACCTATGGCATAAAGAGGTTTTCCATCTTCACCCGCCACGACACTGGCGCTCAGTATCCCCCAGAGGGTTTTGCCACTTGTTCCAATGTATCTCTTTTCGACATGGTAGTAGGAAATTTCTCCAGCAAGAAGTCTTTCCTTCAGCGTAACATCCTTATCCTTATCCTCCGGATGGGTTATTGCATCCAGACTTTCACCAATAGCCTGTCCCTCACCAAGTTCCAGCATTTCACAAAATGAACGGTTCACTTTGATAAGCTTTCCGTTTATATCAGTTAGAGCAATTCCCACTGCTGCATTTTCAAATGCACTTCTGAAACGTTCCTCACTTTCCTTAAGGGCATTTTCAAGTTTTCTCCTCCATGAAATATCCTGCGAGAAAACAGCAACACTTGAAACATATGTTTCTTCCCCCACCGGATACAGGCTGTATGTAAGATGACGATCACCTTCATCCCTTTCAAAATGTTCAACCATACGGCTCTCAAGAACTTCATTTCTATGAGTCATAAGTTCATTACTCTCATCACCGGAAAGATCAAAAAGTGATTTTCCACGAATTTCGTGTGGAGTTAATTTCCACTGAGCTGCCATGGCAGTATTGGCATCCTGAATTTTTCCTGATGCATCCATGAGAAGAATTGATTCTGTCGCAGCATTTAAAAGAACCCGCTTAGTTTCTTCACTTGCCTTAAGAGCTTTCTGACTTTCATCCAGTTCCCTGTAAGACTGCTGCAGATTGTGGTGTGTTTCCAGTCTGCTCTGCTCTGTTCTTCTTATTATAAATGAACTGAGAATCGTAGCAGTAAGTCCGAGAATAGTTATTATGGTTATAAGAAAGCCAAAAAACCTGCTTCTATGATTTATTGCATTTGTAACGGCAGACATTTCATGATCCGCACACAGCACGCCAACAAGTTTTCCTGAAGGATCCATGAGGGGAATGTAAACTGTCATCATCTTTCCCCATTTTTCACTGTCAGAAACCTCCATTACAGGTTTAAGTGACTGTTTGACTTTCCTGAAACCCGGTGTCTCATCATCAGTTGTGATATCTCCGAGCCTACTGAATCCCTCATCATTAGGATCATATCCATCAACCACATAAATCAGTTTTCCTTTCTGATCTTCAGCTATTGTGTACAGATATCTGAAATTACCTTTTTGTCTGACAAACTCCAGATATTTCCTGAGAGTTTCATAGTAAGGATCCTTTGAATCTTTTGTGGATACCAGTCCGGAGTACTTCACAAGATCAATTACCGGTGCAACAGCATAAAGAGTTGAAAGTGTTTTCGCACTCAGATTCTTTTTAACCTGTTTGTGCACATCCTTGTAGACAAAGAAAAAAAGAGCGATATTGGATGTGAGTGTAATTGCCACCAGTACTCCCGCAACAATGGTTGTGAGTGTTTTTTGAGGTTTATGAACCATTTATTTATCCTTCTGGTAAAAAGAGAAATCCAACGTACAATTATTGAAAATAATGGTAATGCTGTCAAGCTGAGGGTTTAAATATATCTGAAGCATATTTACCATGGATTTCATACGTCCCTTCACTCCTGAAATGGTCCGGTTTTGATAAATATAATGTTTCACCTTGACGAATAAAAATACCCTGATAGATTCAGTGCGCGTTGGAGCTGAGGTCATCATACTTTGGTGAAAAAAGCTTTTTAACTTATTGTTTTTATTATTTTTAACTTTTCAGGATTGAACGTATGTCAAAAGATGATCAAATAGAACTTGAAGGTGAAGTAGTGGAGGTTCTCGCGGGGGGACAGTTCAGAGTAAAAACAGATAACGGTCTTGTTGTTCTTGCACATCTGGCTGGAAAAATGAGACGGTACAGAATCAGAGTGGTCCTTGGTGACAGGGTTACAGTGGGGGTTTCTCCATACGATCCCACCAGAGGCAGAATTATTTATCGCCCCAGATAATACTGTTCAGAATCATCAGTTCGATGCTCCATTTCAGTAAAACAAAATTTTCTCAACTTTTATGTTGAAAATCTGGCAATCTGTTATATTTTTAACGATAATTTTTAACAGTTCCTTTTTTAGAAACAGGAACTTTAACATTTTGTTATCATAAGGAGTTTTCATGCAGGAATTAAAAGGAAACCGTTTTGGAACACACAGAGTAATTGAGCCCCAGGGCGTGCTGCCTCAACCGGCACTCCGTGTGGATAACGATATGACAAAATTATATGACAACGAAATTCTGTGTGATGTGATCACATTAAATGTTGACAGTGCATCCTTCACACAGATCAAAGATGAAGCTGAAGGAAACATTGATAAGATCCAGGAAATAATGCTTTCAATCGTTGACAGATTCGGTAAGCATAAAAATCCTGTTACAGGTAGTGGTGGAATGTTTATTGGCGTTGTTAAACGTGTAGGCAGCGCCATAAAGGACAAGGTGGACATTAAAGAGGGAGACCGCATTGCATCTCTGGTTTCCTTGAGTCTTACTCCATTGAAAATAAATAAAATTCTTAAAGTGCATAAAGACACAGATCAGGTGGATATTGACGGACAGGCCATACTGTTTGAAAGTGGAATCTGGGCAAAACTTCCCGATGATATGGATGACAAACTGGCTCTGGCAATTCTTGATGTTGCCGGTGCTCCCGCACAGACAGCCCGTCTCGTTAAACCGGGTCAGAGAGTTCTAATTATAGGAGCAAGCGGCAAAAGCGGACTTCTCTGTTCATATGTTGCAAAAAGATATGCAGGCGTAACAGGACAGATTATCGGTACGACAACATCAGATGGCGGACTGTCTTTCCTCAACGGACTTCCATTCATTGATGATGCTTTCAAAATTGATGCATCCAATGCTGTTGAAATGTATGAGAAGGTTCAGGAGCTTACTGACGGCAACCTTGTGGATGTGGTAATTTCATGTGTAAGCAGACCTGACTGTGAAATGGGAGCCATACTGCCCTGTCGTGAAGATGGAACAGTATACTTCTTTTCAATGGCCACCAGTTTTACCAAGGCCGCACTTGGAGCTGAAGGTGTCGGAATGGATGTAACAATGCTTATTGGTAATGGATACACCAGAGACCATGCAAAAATCGCGCTGGAATTTGTCAGAGAAAGCGATGTCCTGCGTAAAATTTATGAAGAACGCTACGTGAAATAACCACTTCCTTCATCTTTTCACCCATACACTTTTTAAGAAAAATATTTTGGGGTTTTGCGCTGACAAAAGGTTCAGTATTTAGTAAAAGGGAGATAACTTTTTGAGGAGGTCTTTTAATGCGTGATTTCAGAAGTATTCCCATTTGGAAAAATGTTACAGATGAACAGTGGAATGACTGGAAATGGCAACTAAAAAATGCAATTAGAAATGTTGAGGACCTTAAGCAGGTTATGAATCTTTCTCCCGATGATGAACGGGAAATTCGTGGCACGCTTAAAACTTTTGATATGTCAGTCACACCATATTACATGTCACTTATAGATCCCGATAACAAGAGTGATCCGGTGAGGGCTCAGTCCATTCCCACTATTTTGGAAACACATGTTCATATGGGAGATCTCCTTGATCCTCTGGATGAGGAAGCAGATTCACCTGTTCACGGGCTTACCCACAGGTATCCTGACAGGGTTTTAATGCTTATCACAAATGTCTGTTCCATGTACTGCAGGCACTGCACCAGAAGAAGAATGGTGGGAGAAATCGACAGACACCTGAACAAGGATGTTATCGATGCACAGATTGAATACATTAAATCACATCCTGCAGTGAGAGATGTTCTTGTTTCAGGTGGTGATCCACTTATGTATTCCACAAAAAAACTTGAAGAAATAATAAGCCGCTTGAGGGATATTCCATCAGTGGAAATTATCAGGATAGGAACAAGGATGCCTGTTGTTCTCCCACAGAGAATTACAGATGATCTTGTAAATATGCTCAAAAAATATCATCCGATATATATTAATACACATTTCAATCATCCCAATGAGATCACTCCAGACAGTAAAAGAGCGTGTGAAAAACTGGCAGATGCAGGAATTCCCCTTGGGAACCAGACCGTTCTGCTCAGAAATGTAAATGACTGTCCCCACGTTATCAAAAAGCTCATGCACGAGCTGGTAAAAATCAGAGTTAAACCTTATTATCTCTATCAGTGTGATTTGTCCCGTGGAATAAGTCATTTCAGAACTACTCTTGGAAGAGGAATTGAAATTATTGAAAGTCTTCGTGGTCATACCTCAGGTTATGCAGTTCCTACCTTTGTCGTTGACGCACCCGGGGGCGGTGGAAAAATTCCTGTGGGTCCACAGTATCTCATTTCAAGAAATGATCATCTTTCCATACTGAGAAACTGGGAAGGAGTTATAAGTGTTTATCATGAAAACACAATGCCCGGGAGTGTTTGTGGACATGACGAAGCATGTAATGACCCGAAATACGCCATTGAAAAGGGAGTTGCGAGGATATTTACCCACCCTGAGGAAATAATCGAGCCTTCACAAAAACCGCGTAAACTTTCCTGATTTTCATACTTTATCTATAGGATATGCATTCAAATGAAATCAATTTTTCCAGTTGCCATTATTTTTTCTGTTCTGTCACTTGCAGGCTGTGGTGATAAAAAATCAGAAAAAAACAGCGTTGTTCCCCCACATATGGAAGGAAATACAAAAACGTTCAGAAGAAACAAGAAGGACACAAATAAACTGTCCGTGGAATTAAAATTCCCTGATACACTGTGCGGGAGACTATCCAGAAAACTGATGGACTGCCATCTGGAGAAAATCACAAACGATAAAAAAACTGATGTGGCTTTCAAAAAGAGCATCAGTACAGGAATCAGACAGAAATTCGGCTCTAATATGGATAAATATATTTCTCATTGTGAAAAAGCCACAAAAAACCTTGATAAGAAAGAGGTTGACAAGTGTCTGAAAATGGAATGTAAGGAAATGGATCAATGTCTGCAAAAAACTGCTGGAAAGTTATAAAAATAGTCACTATCTAAGATTTGTCGCACTTGCAGCGGTTGAAATACTGACGGATAAAGGAGTCCCATGGAGAAAGACATTTCTGTAAACGATGTTAAAATTCATAAAGAAGAACCATCCAATGAGGGTAACATAATGGTTTCCGAGGATGTCTATATAATCGTTACGAAAGCATTTTGTCCCAATGGACATAATCTCATCGGAAACGGTGGTCATACTTTCGATGGCTACCCGGGAATAAAACTTAAAGTTTCATCCGATTCCACTGAAGGGTATCTTGAAGTCAGTCCTTTTCACGGGGACCACAGAAGACATGGTGTAAGCTTTGAAAATGGGGAAAAAGTAAAAATAATGTGTCCTGAATGTGAATCTGAATTTCCTGTGCTTGGAAAATGTAACTGTCAGAAAGGACACCTTCATACAATTTATCTGACCGAAAAATTAAGTGAGACACATATGATTGCTGTCTGTGATCAGTGGGGATGCTATTTATCCAGAGTCATTGATGATAATGACCTGTTCTCTGAATTCATTGATGATGAGTGGGAAAACTCTTGACCTGATTAGGGAGTAATATGATGAAAAAACTGGCTTTTATTGGGTTTGCTGTTTTAATTTCAATTTCTACTGCTGCTTTTGCTCAGGAGACCTCGGTGACACCATTCTCCACGGGAATGTACAGGGCTACTGAAAATTTAATTCCTGCACAGAATTCTGAACTGAACCTTAAAAACAAGCGTTTCGGTATCGGAATGGATTTCACTTACAATTATATCCCTGAATTCTGGCTTCACATGTTCATGAAGGGAGCCCATGATGTAAAGGGCCCATCCTATGGGCTCAGATTTATCTACCGCACACTGAATGCAGATGTTTCATTGAAACTGAAATACTGGAGCATTAATCCACCTGATGCTGTGTGGCTGGGTCTTAATCATGACTGGGCAGATGCAGAATTAACTGAGTTTGAAGATTTCAAGTTTCTTTATGGGGAAATCGCAGTCACATGGAAGCTGGAACTGATAAAGGACCTCTATTTCATATATGGCTTTGGCATAGGTGGCGGAGCTGTTTTAGGTGACATTTATACTACTCCCACTTATGGCTGTAATGAAGATAATTATCAGGATATGAGCGGTACATGTACTGTGGCAGGTAATGATGGTCGTGAAAAAGAGGATATTCCAAGAGCAATGGGTGCTTTGGAAGGTGTAATCGGCCTGAGATACGACCTTATGGATATGTTCAGCATAAAATTTGAAACAGGATTTTTCCTTCCTGGAATGATGCAGTTCACTTTTGCTATTGAAGCATACTACTAGCCCCCACTCTTTTCTAATATTCTTTTACCATCCTTGCTCCTTCTATAAATCTATATTACCTTGCGAATTAAGCACATCTGATCTATGGTTCCATTGAAATTGAACAGCTATACCCCAAGGTGATAAAATGAGTGATTATAACGGAAAGTTTCCCCCACCGCCTTCAAGACAGCCGATTTTTCCATCCAATTCAGGTGCCCAGTCATTTGGTAATCAGCCTCCGCCTCCTCAGGGTGGTTTTCCTCCTCCTGACGCTCCACCTCCTCCACAGGCAGGTTTCCCCCCACCGGATGCTCCACCTCCTCCGCAGGCAGGTTTTCCTCCTCCACCGGATGCTCCACCTCCTCCGGGTGGATTTGGAGGTTTTCACCAGTCTTCAGGTGTTCCTCCACAGGGTTTTCCCCCTCCTCCTCCTGAAGAAATACCAATCTGGAAGAACAAGGTGTTTCTTATTGCCAGTGGTGCCGGTTTGGCGGTGATTATCGTAGTAGTAATAATTCTTGCGATGACATCCAAGAAAAAATCATCTGACGATGAAAAAAAGGATGAAAAAATAGTAAAAAAAGATGAAAAAAAGGATCCTGAGAAAAAAGATAATGGGAACAAAGCTGTTTCCGTTAAAAAATCAGGATTTTCAAAACTTGGAAGTGCCTGGAGACATATCAGCAGATGCACGGTTGAGGGAAGATGTCTGGGTTTCGCAGTTGGAATAGAAAACTATTCAAAAGCCCATAAAGCAGTTTTCAGAGAATCCGGTAATATTTTCTCACTTGGTGGAGAAATCATTGGCGTTGATCTTTCCAATATGGATTCCAACAAAGCAGCAGCTCTTTTAAGCAGCAATATCGAAAAAATTTCCTCTGTTCGTGCTCAGTCAAGAATTATCTGCAGTGCTCCTGTGATAGCAGAGTTGAAAAAGTTTGATGGAAAGAATCTGCTCTATCTGACTCTTACAGATGGTTCTCTGAAATCAGAAAATCTCACATGTCTTAATAATCTTTCAAACCACCGACTGGCACTCAATCTGAGAAGGTTTGAAAAAGATGAAATGGTTGCCACAATTTCCGGACTTAAGAATACCGAAGGTCTAATACTTTATGACATTTCTGATAAAGGAATGGAACACCTGAAGGACCTTACTAAAATCAGAACCCTTCATCTCAGCGGTACAAGAATAACTGATGATGGAATTTCAAATATTGCAGGAATGAAGGACATGAGAAGTCTTTATGTTTACTCCAGAAACCTCACAGACAATGGTCTTGTTCACATAAAGGATTTTTCTAAACTGGAATCACTATATATCCTTTCAAACCGGATAAAAGACGCCGGACTGGCATATCTCACCGGCCTTAAAAACCTGAGACACCTGTATCTTGGTTCTCGCTCGATTACAGATGGAGGTCTTGAAAATCTCAGATCCATGAACAAACTGGAATCCCTCAGTGTGGGTGGCTACCGCATCACCGATAACGGCATGATGTTCCTCAAAAAAATGAAGGGACTAAAATATCTGGAACTTTATGACACCAGGATTACTGACAATGGTCTTGTTTATCTGGAAAACCTCACTGCCCTTGAGCATCTGAGACTTTACACCAGAATCAAGGGTGAGGGTCTTGTATATTTCAAGGGTTTGAAAAACCTGAAATACCTGTCCATATCTTCAAGTTCCCTTAAAAATGATGGACTGGCAAATCTTCAAGCCATTCAGAGCCTCACTGCCCTTCATATTGATGCACGCAGGGTATCTGACAGTGGTTTAAGAAGCATTGGAAAACTTAAGAATCTTAAAAAGCTCTGGCTGTACAGAGCAAAAATTTCCGGTCTTGGTCTACTTAAACTCAGAGATCTCAAAAACCTTGAACAGTTTTATACAAACAGCGGCAAACTTAAGGATGCAGGTCTTGGTAATATTAAAACTCTGAAAAATCTTACTCATCTGAGTTTCCGTGATACTGCTCTCAAAGGACAGGGCCTTGGAGAACTTTCAGGGCTTAAATCCCTTAAGTATCTGGACGTATCACTCACAAGGATTGATGACAGAGGTATGAGCTATGTCAAAGAACTATCCGGACTGACTTCTCTTAATATTGCAAAAACAAAAGTCACTGATGTTGGCTTAAGTAATCTTTCAAAAATGACCGGACTTAAATATCTTAACCTTTCAGGAAACAGAAAAATATCCGGTCCAGGTCTTAATAACCTGAAAAATTTAAAAAATCTCAGAGAACTGGATCTCTCAAACACCAAGGTTGATGGTCAGTCCCTTTCCAATCTGAGTAATATGAGTTCTCTGCTGAGTCTGAACATATCCAGAATCAAGTTGAAGGATGAGGATTTAGGCAACCTTACGCCATTGAAGGAACTGAGAGAGTTGGACCTCACTGGAACAAGAGTCTCTGATTCAGGACTGGGTGTTTTGGTTAACCTCAAAAAACTCAGAAAAGTAAATCTTACATACACTCGAGTGAGTTGCAAAGGATGGGAAGCCCTGAAAACCAGTGCTCCATGGATTAGTGTCGAACCCTTTGATTCAAAATGTTCCAAATAATTCATCGCGTTTATTTTTCATAAAAAATTAATGGAAAAAATGAGGAAATCCAGTGACATTTCTGCTAATTCTTCTCATTGTCCACTTATGAGGGACGTTTGAAAGGACTTTAAATGGAAAAAGATAAAAAAATTCCACTGATCAGTTTCATGACCGGAAACGTTACTGAAAAGGACATTGAAAAAGACATCAGGGATATTATTCGTCAGGCTAAAACTGAGAATGTTGAAATCACTGCAGAGGATATTATTGAAAAAATCCATCAGAAAAGAAAAGTTGATTCAGAGCGGGCGCTTCATGTTATAACTTCCCTGAGATCTGATAAAAAACTGCTGCAGATTGATGAAAAAACAGGAGTTATTGAGGTAAATGACCAGTTCTGGTCCGATGACGACAGCAGTAAATAGTATGTTTTGAGGAAGGATAACTATGTTCAGTATTCTAATTTCACTCGTTATTATGACAAATCCGCTTCAGATTTTATCCGGAAACATCACACCTCCCTCATCCAGATGGGTACGTACCAGTGCTGGACAGAACATTTCCGGACAGGTTGTGGGCGGGGTTCACAACGCTCGTCCGGTGTATGTTTGCAGAGTGAAAAGTGGATCCTCCTATAGTGCTGGATACGTTAGAGGCCGTCAATGCAACGCAAATGCTAATGGAAAATTCCTTAAGGGAATGAACTACGATGTATTGACAATAAGCGGTAACTACAGATGGGCAAAAATTATCGGGTTGGAATTTGCGTCAAAAGCTCTTAGAGTTAACACCAAAGAAAGCTTTTTATGCCAAGGGATATACGGTCAGGGGAAATACACCGGAAACTTCTACCGTGGAAAATGCTATATCGTTGTCGCGGGGAAAACCCTTGCTGTAAAACCTCAGTACCTACTTATGAAAGGGAAAAAAAGCCAGTGGATTACTTATTCATCCTCTCTGCCTCCACATACAGTTTATTCCACTTCAGGAAAGGCTGTATGCCGCGCTAAATACAGTGGATTATGGATCAGCGGTTATGTAACAATGAAAAAATGTGCAGTGGCAATAAATGGTAAATCCGCATTGCTTCCTTCTTTTCAGATACTGTCATATGATGGGGTGAATGAATGGAAGAAATCATCCTATACAAGAATTCTGCCTTATTCACTGCCATCCGGAAGCGGTTATGTATGCAGGGCATCAGGAAAATATTCGGGTAATTTCAACGGACATGGATGCACAGTGTATCTGTCCGGACAACAAAAAGTATTTACTGCTTTTGAATTGTTTATTGTTCCCTGAAGGATAAATTCAGATGAATCTATACCAGTTGCTTTATTCTCCCGATAAACTTCTTGAGAAACTAATCATAAAAGTAGAGAAGCAGCTTGAAATAAAAACAAAATCCGGACAAATACTGTACATTCATAAAAAAGAAAAAGAAATGTTTCTGGTGTTTCTTAATATTCTCTCCCAGATGAGACACAATTACATTTCCCGGAATCATTTTGAACTTCAATTTGCTATTGATATGAAATTATCAAAAAAACGAAATCCATCCAATATGAGACAATATGAAAAATTTTTTAGTATCAATGAAACTTTTTTTCAACTGATCATTCCTCTTGGATCTGATTCGGACTCCGATGAACCCAACTGGACTTCACTTGAGGACATAGAATTTTGATAAAAAATAGAAACTTTTTTTCAACTGCCGTTTTTTCTATTTCTTTACTATTTTTAACAATGTGCAGTGATAAAAATAATTCACCTGTTGTCGATAACAATCGGATTATTCTCCCTGACACTGTAAATACTGTCATTGCCATCGGAGATATTCATGGTGATATAAATGCATTGAAATCAATTTTAATAGACTCACATGCAATATCAAAAAATCTTCACTGGATTGGAACCAATATGATTGTTGTCCAGACAGGGGATATTTTAGATCGTGGTGATAATGAACTTCAGATAATTGAATTACTTTTCAGACTTAAAAAAGAAGCCCCAATGAAAAAAAGTCAACTGATTCTGATAAACGGAAATCATGAAATTATGAATTTTGCCGGAGATTTCAGATATGTTAGTCAGAATTCCCGTAAAAACTGGAAAAACAGTAAACTTCTTTCAACAGATCGTGAATCATCATTCAAGCGAGGGGAATATCTTGCATTGGAATTCAGCAAATTTCCAGTTGTTACAAAAGTAGGCAGTCTGCTCTTCACACACGGTGGACTCACCATAAAACAGGCTGAATACGGTATCGAAAAAATAAATTCAGATATCTCAAAGTGGCTCACTGATAATAATACTTCACTGCCGGCGATTTTAAGAAAAAAAAACTCCCCCTTCTGGAACAGAACTTATGGAAAAAATCCGGATTCCAGAGACTGCAGGAATCTTCAAAAAATTTTAGAACTGACAAAAAGTGGTACTCTAATTATTGGACATTCTATTCAGAAAAATGGAATTAACAGTAAATGTAATGGTCTGGTTTGGAGAATTGATGTAGGAATGTCAAAATACTATGGGTCCAGAAACCTTGAATATCTTGAAATTACAAGATCCGGTATTACTAAAAAAAGTTCTGGAATACAAAATAATCAATGACAACTTCTATTTCAGATGATAGATATAAGTGGACCGTTTCCTGGTTCTTCCCTCAGAATATGTTGAACAGCTCATCAGAACATAAACCAGGATACGGTCCCTTTATTTTATATCATTAACAGCATTATTAAGTAAAAGCTCGATAAGTTCCCCAAAAGAATATCCGGCATGTGCTGCCGCCTGAGGGAAAAGACTTGTTCCTGTAAAACCGGGAAGTGCATTTGACTCCAGAATATGAAGCTCATCATTTTCATCCAGAATAAAATCTGTTCTGCTTAAATGGCCCATACCCAGTGCCCTATGGACTCTGATGGCAAGCTGCTGTACCTGCAAGGAAATTTCTTCACTAACCTCAGCCGGTGTTATTTCATCACTGCCACCAACCTCATATTTGGCTTTAAAATCAAAATAATCACTTACCCTAGGAATTATCTCTGTGGGTGAAAGTGCAGAAATTTCATTTTTTCCTGTCTGCAGCACACCACATGTCAACTCCCTGCCCTTTATAAATTTTTCCACCATCACGTGATGCTCCATTTCAATTATTTCTTTAACATACTTTTTCAGTTCATCCGTGGTTTTGGCTACTGCAAGACCAAAACTGGAACCCTGACATGGACTTTTAATTACACAGGGAGTTTCAATATATTCCAGATGTTTCTCAACATACCCCTCATTGATGACTGTATAATCCGGAACAGGGAGAGCATGGGCTCTCAATATATACTTAGTCAGAAGTTTGTCGTTTGATACAGCACTGCCAGCAGTGGAACTGCCTACATATGGAAGAGAACATATTTCAAGAAATCCCTGAATTTTTCCATCCTCTCCCCAGGGTCCGTGAAGTGCGGGAAAAACCACTTCAATGGAACTTTCCCTCATCTGCCTCAGAGCATCTTCGGGATATCCTGATGAGCACAGACTTCCATCGATAATTTTTTCTATTTCTTCAACCTCCTTCACAAAACCCCTGGAAAATTTCCAGTTTCCCTTTTTATCCACCACAGTTATCATGACACTGTGTTCGCGACATACTAAAGTCCGGGCAACCATGGTACCTGAAACAATACTCACATCGTATTCAGAACTTTTACCACCCATTAAAACGCAAACTTTCATGGAATCCTCCATCTTTCCACTCGAGGGGAGCAATCAAACATTAAACCCACTTCGGGAATCTGTTTTTATTCTCATCAAAAAGTTAAAACCCGCAAATATTGAATGAATTTCTTTGAAAATTAATATTTTTTGGTAGATTCAGTGACAACCTGTGGAGTTGTCATGCTTATCAAATCTTTTATCTTGTTTTTATTTATATTTTCAAACACATTCCAAACTCAAGCTAAATCCGACACATCAAAACCGGAGAAAAAAAAATCCGGTTTAAAAATCCTAACTGACAAAAATGATGAAGAAATAGTTGTTACCGCAAGAAGGATCCCTGAAACACCTTTTGAATCCAACCGAAATATTTCACTGCTGAAAAAATCTGATATTTCAAAATTAAGTCCTCGAAGCACCCCTGAAGCACTTTTGGATCTCCCAGGAATTTTTCTGCAGAAAACCAACCATGGAGGTGGTGCACCAATCATCAGAGGAATGATCGGTCCCAGAATTCTCCTTATGTATGATGGGGTAAGATTAAATAACAGCGTTTACAGAACGGGTCCGTTGCAGTATCTGAATGCTCTTGATCAGACGTCTCTCCATAAAATAGAAGTTCTGAGTGGAGCTGGGAGTGTTCTTTACGGTTCAGATGCAATGGGTGGTGTCATACATTCCATACCAATTGGATTTGAAAAACTTAAAAACAAAACAGGAATATCATTTCATTCCAGTCTCAGTTCAAGATTTCAAAGTGCAGATAACGGAAGAATTGTGAACGGAAGTCTTGTTTCAGGAAACTCCACCAATGGATTTTTAGGAGCCTTTTCACTGAGGTATTTTGATAATCTGAGAGCTGGAGGAACCATCGGAGAACAAATCTACACTTCATACCATCAGGGAAACAGTCTTGTAAGTGGATTTACAAAACTTAATTATGGAATTTTCCGTGATATTTCAGTTCGGGCTAACTATCTTTACAGTGCCATGCTTGACGCAGGCAGAACAGACAAACTTGTGACAAAAAATCAGGTCAGTTGGTATGATAATACAATGCATCTCGCATGGTCCACGATACATGTACCATTACCTTCCATTGCCAGTGATCTGGAGCTTGTACTTTCATGGCAGAAGTTTTTTGAAAGAAAAGATGATCATTCCCTGAACTTGGATAATATTGAAATTCTTAAAATTTCCCGCAATGAAACCAGAGTTTCCACTCTGGGAATGGATCTGAAATACAATCTTAAACTAATGGAAAATTCCCTTAGAATCAGAAGTGGCATTCTTTTTTATATGGATATGGTGAATGCGGATAAATACAGTGTTGATTACGAAACAACCGGAGTGTGGGAATCATTTCCCAGCGGTGTTTATCCTGACAATTCAACCTATTCACATGGAGGAAGTTTTCTGTTGACTGAATATGATGTTTATAAAACTTCAACTCATAAAATAGAAGTCAACGCTGGTGCAAGGTTCAGTTTTGTAAGGGGTCATGCAAATGCAGCCGCGACACTTCCTGAAATAAATTTTTCAAATGAGGGATTAACATTTTTCAGTGCCCTGTCATACATATGGAATAAAAAAATTAACATCAGCAGTGTATTCAGTCAGGGAATGAGAGCGCCAAATCTTCAGGAGGCAGTTTTTATCGGAGATGCAGGCAAAAGTTTTGAAATTCCTGGAGAAAATTTAACCCCGGAATACAGTGATAATTTTGAAATAATTTTGAAGGGACGTTTTAATTATTTTACTTTCGAACTCACTGCATGGCATTCCAGAATACATGATATCATCGGAAGAAAAGCATCAACATATGAAAACATGACGGAAGTTGACGGGAAACCGGTGATGTCCAGTTACAATGGAGAGCTTGGAATTCTATACGGAGCTCAGGGTGTAATGCACATTAATCCCAGAGGAATTTTACAGTTCAGAACTCATATGAGCTGGACCTGGGGAGAACAGACCGATGATAATAGTGTAACTACCCCAATGACAAGAATTCCACCATTTTTCCTCCATGCTGGAATTATTTTCAAAATTCCTGTCTTTTCAGGAATAAGCGGTTTTATGGAAGGATATTTCAGATATGCTGCAAAACAGTCCAGACTTTCACCGGAGGATGAAAACGACGTAAGAATTCCTGAAGGAGGAACTCCATCCTGGTATACATTCAATCTACGAACCTATTTCACCGTTAACAATCCCGGCAGTTTTATGGAAAAACTTAATTTTGGAATCAACTTTGAAAATATTCTTGATGAGGAATACAAGTATCACGGAAGTGGTGTATACAGCCCCGGCAGAAATTTTATTCTGTTTGCCGAAGCAGCTATTTAAGAGACGTTTTTACTCTCCAGGCTCAACACAAACTGTCATAACAAACATGTCATAGCATTCAGAGATCGGACTTTCACAGTCATTTTCATCCACGCACTGGCTTGTACAGTAGTATGTATCAAATCTTGCGATACAGAGTCCGCTGTCACAGTCAAATTCATCTCCGCAAATCTCACTATCGGCCATACAACCTCTTGGACCATCAACACAGCATGCCCTGGAGAAATCCTCACCGTCCACAGGAAGATTCTCACATCTCTGGCCATCCGCACAGTCATTACTGTCGATACAATCTGTGTACTCACCACATTCGTCTGCACTCAGAATAATATCACTGGGAGTTTTTTCAGTGTTACAGGAAACTTCTTCAGCTATACACTGACCGTTTTCATCACAGACTGGAAATGCACTGTCAAGACAGTCTTCATTATCAGTACATTCAGGAATGACTTCACAGTAATGATCCTCAGAACATGTCTCGACACCATCTTCACAATCTGACTCGGTGTAACAGCGACCTTCAGAAAGTATACAGTCACCTGTATCTGAGCATGCTTCCCATGCATCACAACCTGTATCAGTACAATCAGAAGAAGATGAGTCATCATCACAACCACCAAAAACTGATGCCATAATAATCATAAAAAATAAAACTGTTCTTTTCATAATAATACCTCCGAAAATAAGTTACCCCTGCCCGTTAAATGCCATCCTGTTTCGGCAGGGACCGGCAGTGTATAGACAAAGAACAGTTAAGTCCAGAATTTTCAACAGTTACTGAATTCTTCCCAGAACAAAAAACATAAATTTTAACTTTTTCAGATAAGACCAGCTTCCTCAATAGTCTTTTTGAGTTTTGCAACATCAATAGGTTTTATAAGATATGCATCACAAAGCGATCCGAATGCAGTTTTAATATTTGAAAAATCAGAAAGGGCGGTTGTCATTATTATTTTTGACCACTTATCAGCAGTAATTTTCATATCCTCCTCAAGTTTTCGTATTTTTTCGAGAGCCTGCTGCCCATCCATTTCAGGCATCATTATGTCAAGGCATATCAGATTATAGGGTTCCATACTTTCAAGAGAAACCTTTACGGCCTCAATTGCCTCTGTCCCATTTACTGCGATATGAACATCTCCATATCTTTTAAGTATTTCCTGTAAAAGTAATCTGCTTGTAAAATCGTCCTCAACAACAAGAGTTTTCATTTTTCACCTGTTCCCAGTTCCTCTATTTTCACTGCAGATATAAATTCAGACATTTTCAACTGCAGCGTGTGCAAATACTCATTTAACTCAACTGAGTGTTCTTCCCATAAACCTGATTCAATATCATACGCTGTTTCCGCCAGAGACAGTGCTCCAACATTCAATCCTGCTCCTTTGATCAGATGTGCAATTCTCTTTATGTCAGAATATTCTCTATCACTACATGCCTCTTTAAGTTCCATAATTTTTCCCGGAATATCCTCTACAAATGTCTCAAGCACAAGATTTCTCAGTATTACATCACCCATCAGCCTTTTCATTAGGCCTTTTTCGTCAAATATCACCGGACTGGTTTCCACTTCACCCCAGTTTGAAGATTCAGTTAAAATTTCCTCCCCGGATGGAATATCAACCCACAGTTCAACTTCATCAGACAGTTCAATATCAGTATCAAACTCATCGACGCCATTGGATTTTTTTTCTTCCTTTATTTTTTCTTCTTTTCCATGTCCTGAGATTTTTTTCTTTTCCTCATCAGTAGTCAATAGCCATTTTTCAAGCATATCACGTACTTCATCAACCCTGAAAGGCTTTGTGAGAAAATCATCCATCCCTGCATCAAGACTTTTCTTTTTTTCCCTGGGCATCGCATGTGCTGTCATTGCGATAATAGGAATCTCATGATTTAAAACACTGGATCTCACGCTTCTTATATGCTTTGTGGCTGCAAGACCATCCATTTCAGGCATCTGTATATCCATAAACACAAGATCATATTTTTTCTTTTCCAGTGCTTCAACAGCCTGTTTACCATTTGAAACACAGTCTGTAGCAATCCCTAATTTTCGTATGGCACTTACTGCAATTATCTGATTGGTAGCATTATCCTCTGCTAAGAGGACTCTATATCCTTTTGGGAAAAGTGATAAAGCAACTTTTTCATCTGAATAGGTCTGTCCCCTGATAAAATCTACATTTTTACTGGCGAGAAAAGCCAGTGCTCTTTCCACCGCATATGAATCACATATACCGGGAATTGAGTAGTACTTAATAGCCTGGTTTGCAGGTGGCCTGAAGAATTCAACATTATTTCCGGAATGAACAAGACCGGATGTGATACTTTCCAGAACACTGCTTAAATGATTTTCTCTGTCAGTTAGATTCCCACCACTCTCTTTTCCGTTGTAGACAACGAAATCCAGCTTCGTTCCGGTATTTTCACAATCCTCAATAACATTCTCCATTTCAGAAAAGTCAGATGCACCAATAATCACCATATGTCTTTTTGAAAAATACTGTTTAAAAACTCTCAATCGCTCAGGGTTTGAGTCAACAACAAGGAGTGTTTTTCCCCGCAGCCATTTTGCGGTGTCAAGTTTTTCCCTAACGGATAAATCTTTCTGCAATTTCAGAGTAAACCAGAAACATGAACCTTCACCGTGGGAACTTTCAACCCCAATCTCACCCTCCATCATTTCTGATAACTGTTTTGAAATAGCCAACCCCAGTCCTGTTCCGCCATAATTTCTAGTGGTTGAACTGTCAAGTTGTGTGAATTTCTGGAACAGTCTATCTCTTTTTTCGGGAGAAATACCAATTCCAGTATCCCTGACTCTGAATTTTATTTTCAGACTCTCATCATCCTCATTTTCAACATTTACAAAAAGACTCACCGTTCCTGAAGACGTAAATTTTACTGCATTTCCAGTAAGATTATTAAGGATTTGCTTTATTCTCCCCGGATCCCCAATAAGTTTGTCCGGAACAGGATCCTCCAGACCGTATACGAAATCCAGACCCTTTTCTCTGCATCTGAAAAACACAGTTTCGCCTGTTTCATGAAGAAGGGAGGAAAGATTAAATGAAATATTCTCTATCTCAATTTTTCCGGCTTCAATTTTGGAAAAGTCCAAAATATCATTAATCACGATTAATAGGGAATCAGCGCTGGATTTAGCTGCTTTCAGAAACCTTTTCTGACTTCCATCAAGGCGGGTATCGTTTAAAAGTCCAATCATTCCTATTACACCGTTTAAAGGAGTACGAATCTCGTGACTCATGTTGGCAAGGAATTCGCTTTTCGCCTGGGATGCCAGTTCAGCTTTAATTGCAAGTTCATTGGCAAATGTTGTGGCTTCCTCCAGACCTTGATTAAGTGCTTTACTTTCTGAAAGTGCTTTTTCCAGTTCAGTTTCAGCCTGTTTCAATTTCGTAATATCTGTCATTACACTGAGGAAAAGAACATCATTTTGAGTATGAACCACTACTCCTGCAAACAGACCGTTGAGAATATCTCCGGTTTTTGTTCTGATTTTAAGTTCAGTTGGTTTCACAAATCCATCGGAACCAATTTCAGCACTGACTATCTGCATTTCGCTGGCTCCTACAAAAACATTCAGTTCACCACTTGAATACCCAAGTACCTCTTCCTTTTTATAGCCCAGTTTTTCTAAAAATGCCCTGTTGACGTCCACAAACTTTCGTTCATTACCCTTAATTCTCGAAATTGCCATGGGAGCAGGATTAAGATTGAACATGGCTTCAAATTTTTCCAGTGCACTGACCTGAATACTGAGATCCTTGGAAATTCCAAAAAGTGAAACATCCCCATTCCATTTACCGACCCATGCCCTTGTCTCAACTGGAATTCTCTTGCCCGATGCACTCATCAGAGGAAGAGGGCAGTTTTCCCTTTCACCTGCAAGCATAGCTGAAAAAATTTCCTCTGCATCCTTTCTGCGATCCTTTTCATGCAGATCAAGGAGATGAATTTTCTTCAGTTCATCCAGAGAATATTCCAACTTTTCTGTTACCGCAGGATTTATGTACTGTGTTTCACCATCAGGTTTTGCAACAAAAATAAAATCAGTCATCGATTCAAAGAAATTCCTGAAATTTTCATCACTCTCTCTTACCTGCTCCTGAGCTTTTCTTAGATCTGATATATCTACAAAAGATTCAACAAAATATTTATGTTCATCGAAATAAACAGGGCTGACAGTTTTATAAACCCATACCTCACTACCATCGGGTTTTATTATTTTCATTTCTCCTGCTGTACTTTTACTTTCAGCATTCTGTAGTGGACAAAGATCACTCGCACAAATCAGATTCTGGCAGTATTCGTTTTCAATATCTTTTTCATCCATCCCGAGAATTTCGCAGGCTGCCGGATTTGCCTGTGAAATCATATAGCTTTCAGCATCAATCAGTAAAACACCAGTAGCAATCGATTCAAGCACCAGTTCTGTTTTCCTGATGTTATCTGAAAGTTCTTTCTTCAGATTTTTTGTGGCGGTGATATCCAGATGAACACCAAACATCCTTTTAGGATTTCCATCACTATCTCTTGAGATAATTTCCCCTCGGGAGAGGATCCATACCCATTTTTCATCCTTATGTCTCATCCTGAATTCAGTCTCATAAAACCCGGTATCTCCTTTTATATGATTTTCCAGAATCTCATACATTGTCACAGCATCATCAGGATGTAATAACTCTTCAAATGTATCAATTGTGACTTTTCCCAGTTCCTCCAGTTCATATCCAAGCAACTGAGCCCATATTTCATTTATAATCAGATCTCCGGTTTTTATTTCCCACTCCCAGAGACCTATTCTGGCACCGGAAATGGCGTTATTCATCCTTGTTCGATTGGTGTTTATCTCTCGATGAAGATGATGCTCCTCTGTCAGATCCCTGATTATGGTTATTGTTCCCATCACTTTTGAATACTTATTAAAAACCGGTGATACAGTGTACTGAATATACCGCTCTTCATTGGTGACAGCCGTTTTAATGACAGAATTACCAAGGAGAGTGGAAAAGCCCTTATCAATGTCAGAAAAACCCCTGACAAGGGAAGATTCACGATCAAAACCCGAAGCCATAAGAACATCGCAGACATAATGCCCTTTCAATTCATTCTGACCCCTGCCGACCATCTCTTCAATTCCCTGATTTGCAATAGTTATTTTCCCTGATGAGTCAGTCACAAAAACTCCATCAACTGTGCTCTGCAGTGTTGTGATAAGTCTGTGTCTTTCAGATTCTAGTTGCTGGGTTCTTTTCTTTATCTCTCCTTCCAGTTGCATTTTATTTTTAGTAACAAGATCAATTATCAGTGCAAGAAGAAGTGATATAAGCACACCTGCAGGAAAAACCAGGTAAGTAAAAATACTTTGCTGATTTTCCACAAAACTTTTCAGGGGATAATAGGTGATTTTCCATATTCTGCCCCCCATATTAATTTCTCTGGTAACAGGTGGAAGATTACCGGATCTTTTAATCACATTATTTTTACCACCTTTGTCACTGTACAATAGCGTTTCATTGAAACCGGAAGAAACATCTTTAATGTCAATGCAAAAATCGTTTTCCAGATAATTACCTATCAAAGATTCAACAAATTTTTTTATCAGGTATACACCAACAACAAAACCCTTGAGTCTTATTCTTTTCTCATTTAAGGAAGCGGGAACTTTCCCGCCAATATATACCGGATGAAAAAGTAATATACCTGTTTTTGAACTATCAGTCTGAACCAGACGAATCGGTCGTGAAAATATTACTTTCCCCGTATCCCTACTGTGTTCCAGTGCATTTTTTCGATTATCTTCTGTACCGAGGTCAAAACCCAAAGCCAGTTCATTGCCAGAAAAGGGTTCAATATAGGTTACAGGAAAATACTCATCTCGCACCCCTGCATCAATTATAATACCTTTTTCAGATTTTTCGGTGATCCGATATGCACCCAGAATCTTTTTTTTCATTTCATTTTCAAAGGAATTCTTTTGAGAAAAATAAACCCTTGGAGCCCATTCTATTGCCTGAAGAGAACGGTTATTTAGATGCCTGAACAGAATCTGGAAATTCTCCACGGTGGTATCCGGATATGCATGAAACAGTTTCGCCCCAAAAGATACTTCATTCAGTGTTTTTTCTATAGAGGACTCCAAAGTGTGCTGAGAGTACCCAATCTTGTCATCAAAATTATGTTTAATTTTCCTGTATTCCAGATGAATTACATAAAAAAGAAGCAGCAGCGATACTGAAAATCCTGCAAAAAAAACAGATAACGCCTGAAGTTTGCGATATCTGAGGATTTTTATCATTCCAGTTCTACGTGATATTTCGGAATTTTTCCGGAGAGTGAATAAAAGAAAAAAAACGTTTAGAAAAAAAACCACTGCAGCCAAAATGAGCTTTATTCCAAAGGAAATTTCTATAAACTCATAAAAAAAATTCATCATTCATGTTTTCTCCATACCTTCACATTTTCGGCATATAATTGAACTTCTTTAACAATAAAGATCCTAAACCCTTACCGCTGAATTGCTTTGAGAGAGAAATCATAGCTACAAAACATGGGTTTTTTCTCACTGTATTATTTTCCGGGGAACACAAGTTGTATTCATATGCTATAGTCTTAATCCGAAAGGGGTAAAAATGAAAAAACTGTTTACTTTAATATTATTTTCCCTTGTTTTCATAGTACCTTCCATGAGTGAAGCCAAAATTCTTGAACTATTCGTTCAGCCACAGACCGGTTATCTCGGTGGTCTTTTCAGCCAGTCAAAACTACCCTGGGGAGATACCGAAAGAACACTGAACACTGAAGAGGACTATTATAAAACCCATGCAGGACCGTTTGCAGGAGTAAGCGTCGGACTGGAATTTATGCTGATTGATGCTGTTTTAGAAGTAAATCAGCAGCTTCAAAGTGAACGAAAATCAACTTATTTCGCTTTCAAACTTGGGCTTGATGCTGACTTTGAATTGGGTGAATCAAGTGTGGGTACAATATACCTTATGGCTGGAGCCGCTCTGGCCACCATTGATGATGCATGGGCCGAAGAAGCACAGGTTTCCCATGATGATCTGTATTCGCAGATTCTTTTCCTTGATGCAGGATTCAGGTATGAGTACAAAATCACAGAGGTAATACGGTTTGCTTTTGATGCGGGAATAGGAGCACATATACTGCAGTTATCCCAGAAAGCCGCAAATCAGGATGACTCTCAGTCCAGTGGTGTTCACTTTTATTTCAAGGGTGGACTCAGACTGGTATTTGATGTTTTCGGTGGGAAAAGTGATGATGAAAAACCAGGATCTGAAGATGCTCTTCCACCTGTTAAAACCGATGTTACTCCCCAAAAGACTGTGGAAAAATCATCTGTTTTACAATCATCTGCAACTTCAAGTACTCCCAGCACAAAATAATGATTTTCCGATATTATACTGCCTTACTGATTTTTTCATTACTTCTTCAGGGATGCGTGTCCGCAAAAAAATCCGAACCGACGGACTGCCCTGACAATCCCAACTGTATTTGTGACGAAAGTGGAAACTGTGCACTTTGTGGAGATCACAAATGCACAACAGAACTTGAGGATTGCACTAACTGCGAGACCGACTGTGGAAGCTGTGGAATATGTGGAGATCAGGTATGCAACTTTGCTACAGAGGATTGTGAAAACTGCCCACAGGACTGTGGTAACTGTTCTGATTGCGGAGATGGAATATGCTTCAATGGTGAAGAGGACTGTCATTCATGCCATGCTGATTGCGGAATTTGCCCGGTGGGATGTGGTGATGGTTACTGCAGCAATGATGAAAACTGTAACAACTGTAGTGAGGATTGTGGTGAATGCCTTGCCAGTTGTGGAAATGGATACTGTGATGCAGAGGAAGACTGTCATTCATGCCCTGCTGAGTGTGGCTCCTGTCCTGCGGGATGCGGGGATGGATACTGTGCCATGGAGCAAAATGAACATTGTGCAAACTGTAGTGAGGATTGTGGTGAGTGCTCCAATGAAGAACAGTGCGTGCCATCAGCAGACAATGGATGCAAAAACTGTGAATGCGGAAATTGTGTATGTGCTCTTGATGCCAATTGTTGTTTTGCATCATGGGATCAGCATTGTGTAAGACTCTGCATGGAAAGTTGTGGAGGAACATGCGCTGACTGGTGTGGTGATGAAATCTGCAGTGAGTCTGAAAGTTGTGAAACATGCCCAATGGATTGTGGTCAGTGTCCTGAGTTTTGTGGTGATGGAATTTGCAGAGGAGAAGAGCACTGCAATAACTGTAGTGAGGACTGTGGAGAATGCTCCACTTCTAACGGATGCACAGTGGATGCAAATCCAGGATGTACAAACTGCAGCTGTATTGATTGTGTTTGTGATGAAGATCCATGGTGCTGTACAGGCAGCTGGGATGAAACATGTGTCAACCGATGTATTGACTGTGGAGAATCATGTGAGGATCACTGCGGAAACAGCATCTGTGAAATAAATCTGGGGGAAAACTGCCGAACATGCCCCTCAGACTGTCTTCCCTGCGGAAGCTGCGGTGACGGAATATGCCTTGAGAGTATCGAGCAGTGTGGATATGACTGCGGATCAGTTCCTGAGCAGTGCGGAAATGGTCTCTGTGAAAGTGGTCATGGAGAAAACTGCTTCAGTTGCGCTTCTGACTGCGGTGAATGTGAGGGAGGGCCAGTATGCGAAATTCATGCACCTGGATCCGAAATTACAGAAATACAAAACTGCGTATGTGCACTGGACCCTCACTGCTGCTCTGTTCAATGGGATCTGAGCTGCATTTCACTTGCCACATCATGGTGCGCATATAGTTGTAATTTGCCAAACTGCCCCGATGGTGAATGCGATGAAACTGAAAATTGTGCCACCTGTCCCTCTGATTGTGGAAAATGTACCATATGTGGTGACAGTGTATGTTCCGAATATGAAAACTGCATAAACTGTCCTTCGGACTGTGGCACATGCTCATACTGTGGAGATGGCACCTGCGATCTCGACCGTGGTGAAACATGCGATATGTGCCCTGAAGACTGCGGTCAGTGCTTCAGTTGTGGAAACGGCTACTGTGAATATGCCATAGGGGAAACAAGAGAAAGCTGCAGCAGCGATTGCTATTGCGGAGATGGAATCTGCCACACGAGCGATAATGAAAACTCATTCAGTTGCCCTCTGGACTGTTATTGTGGGGATGGCGTATGTGAAGAGAATGCCGGTGAAACAGCTTCAGTGTGTCCCTTTGACTGTACAGATTAAAAACTATTCCTTAACTATAGCTTCTGTTGGACAGACGCCTATGCATGCTTCACATTCGGTGCAGCTGTCCTGATCTATTTCATACTGTCCATCGCCTTCACTGATTGCTCCAACTGGACATTCGGGTTCACAGGCACCACAGGATATACATTCGTCAGTAATTCTGATTGTCATTTTTAAACTCCTTAACGTTAGTTAGTTCTCACACAAAATTCGTTTAGATCTTCTCGGATTACATGTCAAGAAAATAGTTCCGGAGACCAAACAGTCACAACTTTTTTTCTCTCATGTGTGTTATTGTATCAAAATTAGGGTATACTTCCTGAGCGAATTTATCAGGTGAGGTTATGTTTAAGAAAAATAGATTGAAATATCTGCTTTTTATACTGATTTCAGGAATTTTTTCCACAGTGACTGTTTCATGTGACACAGTTACAGACAATCACACATACAACAACACATCCATGAATAATTTCAATAATGATGCTGGAATTGATTCGTCCTTCAGAGTCACGCTTGTTGATCCGGGTCATGGTTCTTCCCTTGGTGGAAATCAGGTTGAAATAAGAGGTTTCGGTTTTGATGATGTCACCCGTATTTTTTTTGGTGAGACCTGGGCTGATCCCAACGAAACCTATTATGTTGATCCGTCAAGAATGCTCTGCACCGTTCCAGCAGGGGAAGCCGGTTCTGTCACTGTCACCGCCATGAGGGGTGACGGCACTACAACTTCACTGGAAAATGGATATGTATACGACAGCTTCAAACTTGATCCTGACGGAGGAAATGCCGCAGGAGGAACTCTTGTAAGGATCTATAGTCCGGCAAATGAATTTGATCCATCTGACAGATTTTTCATTGGTGAAAGTGAACTGGTGGAAGTTAATTACATAAGTTCCGGACTGATTACCGGAAAGACACCTTCAGGCTATCCTGGAACGGTGGATTTTACCGTTGAAAAAGAAAATGGAGATAAACTTATTACGGAAGATGCCTGGCTCTACTACGACAGTAGTGATCCCGGCTATGGTGGAATGAATGGCATTGCCATCAACGGAAATCTCACTGTAACAGTTCTAAATTACTACACCAAAGAACCTGTGGAAGATGCTTTTGTTATTTTAGGTTCAAATATCGAAACTCCATGGAAAGGATATACAACATCTACAGGACAAATAACATTCGCCTCCCCTGATCTTGCAGGCTACCAGATGGTAACCGCTGCAGCTGAGGGTTTTGAAAATACCAGTTTTATTGGTTTCGATGCTTCTGAAATTACTATTTTTCTTCAGCCTCTGGAAGATCCCCCTTCAAGTGGAGGAGGAATTCCCCATATTCCTGACAGTGTTTACGCCCACATAAACGGTGGACTTGTTCTCAAAGAAGGTGAATTCAGTTATTCATGCCAGTTTCATACAATGATTCCGGATCCGGTACCTGAAGGATTTGTAAAGGTTGTAAGAATCTATCAGTCATTATCATGGTATGATTATGCAAGCGCCGACATTCTGAGAATATACGAGACCAGTTTGTGTGTGGATGGCTATGGTTATCCATTCAATCTCACCTTATGGCCCAGTGTTTTTGCAATGTATGCTCTGGGAGGATATGAAAGTCTGGATGGAAAAACCTTCCTTCCTGTTTCATACGGTATAATCCGAAACATTATGATTGGTCCGGGTGAAACCCTTGCCTTTAAACTTGCAGTTGAATATACCCTCGGTGGATTCCTGTCTGTTAATCTTCTCAATCCTGTGCCACTTGATGAGACTGCCGGTCCGGTTTCCCACCGTGCGAAACTGATTATGAATCTTGGAAGTGACGGATTTATTCTCAGAGAGGACCATATTCAGTCTTCAACGGATGAAAACCCATCGTTCACATTTGAAAAAATGATGGAACTTAACGGTCCGCTTGAAGATGCCACCTACAGCGTATTTGCTGAATCACATAATAACGGAACTTATCCCTTCAGTAAGATTTTTATTCAGAACACAAGTGAAAATGTTGTAAATATAGATACTTTTCTACCTCTCCCCACGCCGGTAACTCCGGTGGATGAAGCACCCCTGTCAAATCGTTTCACTTTTGAGTCCGGTGAAAACAAACCCACTTTTACTGTCATAAAGTTCAGAACTCTTCCCGAGGGCAATATGTGGTGGTCAGTATATATAAACGGGGAGATGAACAGTTTTGTTTTACCTGATCTTGATCAGATACCTCAACTTGAGCACACTCCACCTTCTGATATTTACTGGAATTTACAGAGTATTCTGGTGCCTTCCCTTGATTTTAATAATTTTTCTTACCGATATCTCAACAAGCGCTACTGGATATCAAACAGTGCTGACGGTGCAGGATTTTCTTACTAAAATGATAAAAATACCCCGTAAACAGATAAGTTTATCAATGGCACCAGTGCTTTTTATTTTTTTACCGTTTTTTTATGGATGTGGTGAAAAAGCAGTGGAGGGTGAATGTGAACGGGGACGGATTTATTGTGAGGAAAACATTGCAAGACAGTGCCTTGAACCATCAGGTGAATACGCATATTCCGACTGTACAGCAAAATCGGCAGTGTGTGTTCCAGGACTTGGCTGCCGAAGCTGTACACCAAATACTCCTGTCTGTTCTGATCAGGATGTAAAATTATGTACAGACGAAGGAGTTCCCGGTGAAACTCTTCATACATGTGATGTTGAATCCGGGTATTCATGTAGTGAAGGAAGATGCATCGACAGTTGCAGTGAAGCTCTTGAAAACAGGAGTTATCTTGGCTGTGAATACTGGGCTGTTGACCTTGATAATGCTGTGGTATCAAGTGGTAATGCCGCAGCGCAGCAGTTTGCAGTTGTTGTTTCCAATCCTCTCAATATAAATGCTCATGTAGTGGTGGAAAGAAAAATTTCTCCATACATGTGGCCTGTTGAAACCGAAATACTGGATGAAATTGATGTTCCTCCGGAAGGACTCAGAGTTATTAATCTTCCAAGTGCAGAAGTCGACGGTAGTTATTTTGGATATTTCAACACATCCACACACAGCGCTATTACGCCTAATGCATATAAAATTTCGTCAAGTTCACCCGTTGCAGCCTATCAGTTTAATCCGCTGGAAAATGCAGGTGTATTTTCGAATGATGCTTCAATACTGTTTCCTAAAAGTGCTCTTGATAACAGTTATACCGTCCTCTCATGGCCCCAGACAATAGCTGATACCGATACTGCTGAGAACGATTTTGGAAATCACCTGAGGGCATTTCTTACAATAGTTGCAACAGAACCTGGCACTGATGTAACTGTTACTCTCAGTACAGATATTTTAGGAGATTCAAATACAATCCCGGCAGCATCAGCTGGTGAAACCATCAGATTCAATCTTGATGAATTTGATGTTCTCAATCTTGAAACAAATGCTTTTGGGGCAGATTTTACCGGTTCTCTGGTTACATCTGACAAACCCGTTAGTGTTTTCACCGGAAGTGAGGCAAGCGATGTGCCGGTCTGGCAGACATTTGCAGACAGACAATGCTGTGCAGATCATCTGGAACATCAACTTTTCCCTTTTTCAAGCGCAGGAACCAGATTTGTATTGGCCAGAACCCCTCCGAGAACTCCAGCTGTAAGTGATGCCGGAGGTCAGTGCAGTGTTATTACTGAGAGTGATGTATTTAAAATACTTGCACTTTATGATGACACTACTGTTTTTACAACCCTTGGAGAACCCATGGATTATCTCTATCTTCAAAAAGGAGAGTTTTTAACGATTGATCCATACTGCGATGCAGTGGTGGAATCTGATAAACCCCTTTTTATCGGACAGTTTCCCAGAGGCCAGGACACCACAGGAATTCCACTGGATCTTCCCGGAGGTGATCCCAGTTTCATAATGGTGCCACCTGTGGAGCAGTGGCGTGATTACTATGTTTTTCTAACACCGGATAAATACGCTTTTGATTTTATAAGCATAATTATTCCCTACGGGACATCGGTATCTCTGGATTATCTTGATATAAGCAGATTCAACTGTACAAGACAAAAAGCACAGTGTGCCTCTCAGATTGATCAGGGGTTCAACTATGAAATTGTTCACTGCCAGTTATCATTTCCAGTACTTCATCCCGGACTTCCACCAGGTGAAAATATTGAGGATGGAATACAAAATGACGGTTATCATGTAATCAGATCCAGTACTCCTGTGGGCCTTATTATCAGCGGATTTGATAAACATGTGTCCTATGGATATGTTGGTGGAATGGATATGAGAAGAATCAACGTGGAGTAAATATTCCGGATATAAAAAAACTTTACTAAACTACAGGAAATTTCTGACGATGGTAACCATATCGGAGGTCAGGAATGAAAACACTTATAGTTGAGGATGAGTATGCTGCAAGGGCTATGCTTGAATTTTTCATGGGAAATCATGGGAAAGTTGACATATCGGAGAACGGGAAAACAGCAATAAGTCTTTTTGAGAAATCTCTGAAGAGTAATTCCAGATATGATCTGATATGTCTGGATATAAAACTCCCTGACACTGATGGACATTCTATCCTGACATCAATTAAAAAAATGGAAGAAAAATACAATATTCCCAGAGAGTTAAGATCTGTGATTTTTATGACCAGTGCGCTGGAGGATCCAAAGACTGTAAGTAAAGCATTTTATAACCTTTGTGATGAGTATCTGTCAAAACCAGTTAAAAAAGATGAACTGGACAGACTGCTTTCTACTTATCATCTGATATAAAGTGGTGGATGGATCGCCTTTAGATGAAATCCGGGAAAATAATCCAAAAAGAAGTTGTTCAACTCTCACCTGACTACAGTTGTACATTTATTTCCTATACCAATGGAATACTTGAAACTATTCCAGAAGGTGTTCCGGATCGCGAAGCATTTCTCCATTTTATTGAAAAAAGAAAACACTTTCTGCTTATTTCAGGTATGGCAGAAAAACCGATCATTGAAATAAAATGTTATGGTAAAACAATTTCCAGCATCAACAGAGAACTAAGAACTATTTTTTCAGACCATTTAAAAACAGAAACAGAATCCGGAAATCTGAAAGGTTTTTTTGCTTATGATACACCTTTTTATGTGGGCTTTTTGTTTAAAGCCGGCGTTCTTCTAATGAACCCCGTGGTACCGATACAGTGTGTTTCAACCAGAGATAAAGCATGGAATATGGCTGTTTCACTTTCAAAAAATAAAAGAATGACTCTACCGCATAAAATAAAAGCAATGATTCCTGAAATTGTTAATACAGCAGTAAATTTGTTCCAGAATAAACAGATCGGGGCTGACACCATATCTGAACAGGACATTTCTGAACTTTTTTCATTCATTACATCAATAAGTTGGAAGGCGATCAGCAGCAAAAATAAAAAAGTTGATTTCCCTGAAAATCATCCGTTTTTTCCGGTTTACATGTCCTTATACCTGCTGATGCAGGATTTTGAGTCTATTCTTAAATCCAAAATTGAAGTCGAGAATAAGCTTAAAATCAGAAGTGAGATTGCAAATCTTCGGGCCAATATATGGAGAACCGGACAATTGTCGGATCTCAAGGAATCCGAGTTAATAAACAGCATAATAATGAAGGCGGGCTCATCTTTTAAAACCGGCCGTATTATATACTCTCTGATTAACTCTGACTTAAGCTCTGAATGTGTAAGTGAGTGGTGTGATTCAACCAGAAGTTCAGTGCTTGGCAGATATTTTCCACCGAATATCGCTATATATCTCAAAGAAAACAATCACAGTATAAACCATCCCGAACTTATTTTAAATGACAGTGCCTCAAACACTGTGTTAGGTGAGTTTCAAAATACTGAAAAACTGGAAAGTGCTGTGATTATACCCCTTATAATCGATGGTAAAATGAAGGGGTGGTTTTCTTTTGAGGATTGTCACAAATTATTCGGTGAAATCTTTTTCCAGGAGGTAACAGTTATAGCTACCGAAATAGTTATGATTATAACCACATACCTGGAACAGCGTAATTCCAGAAAGGCTCTTGAAAACATAAAAAGTGAACTGGAACTTAGAGTTATAGAAAGAACATCGGAACTCAGGGGAATTAACAGTCAGTTGATGGAGGCTATGGAAAAGCTACGCTCAGTAAGTGAAATAAAAAGTCGATTCCTGGCTAATATGAGCCATGAGATGAGAACTCCATTGAATGGAATCATTGGATTTGCTGAAATAATCGAGAATTCATCGAATGCCATTCAATCGGGAGATTATGCTCATACAATAAAAAAAGAAAGTAATCGGCTGCTGAAACTGATAAATCAACTACTGGATTTATCCAAAATAGAAGCCGGTAAAATGGAGATTGATCTTTCTGATTTTTCATTAAAAGAACTTCTTGATAATACAGTGAAAACCTTCCGTGTTCTTTGTGATAAAAAACACCTTGATTTTAAATTCAATTATTCAGAAAACATGCCGGTGTTTCTTTCAGGGGATAGCATGAAACTTCATCAGGTTCTTGTTAATCTCCTGGGAAATGCTGTTAAATTCACGGAAACAGGACACATTTCTCTGGAAGTCAAGCCCGTTGAGATTCATGAGGATATACTGACAATTTCCTTTATTGTTGAAGATACTGGAATTGGTATTCCAACTGATGGAATTGACAGAATTTTTGAAGATTTCGTTCAACTTGATTCTTCTATAACACGGAAATTCGGAGGTACAGGTCTTGGAATTTCATTATCAAGAAAATTCGTTAATCTGATGGGCGGCGAACTTGAATTTTCAAGTGAAGAAGGAAAAGGAAGTAAATTCTGGTTTCTGCTTCCTTTTAAAACAGTTGAAAAATCAGCCATGGAAACATCCAGATTAAGATCAATGAAAACTGAATTCACAGATCTCAGTGATGTAAATATATTATATGCTGAAGATTATATAACCAATCAGGAGATAGTTCGGCATTTTATCCATCAGCACAATGGAAATCTAACCATAGTTGATACAGGAATTAAAGCACTTGAAGCTATAGAAAATATAAAAAATTTTGATATAGTTCTCATGGATATTCAAATGCCGGAACTGGATGGTTTTGGAACAACAATTAAACTAAGAGAAAAATACAGGATAGATGAATTACCTATAATCGGTCTGACAGCTAATGCTTTTCAGAAGGATATTGATGACTGTCTGAAGTGTGGTATGAATGATGTCCTCACAAAGCCCTTCTCTTCAATTCAACTTATTAATATCATAAGCAGATATTTGCCGAAAATCAGAATTAACCAAAACAAGCCGGTTACCCTGCCAACAGATCCAGAATCACAGGGTTCTGATCTACCTTTAAATTTTATGGCGTTTCTTGATAAAGTGGGAGGCAACAAGGCTGCAGCATCAAAGATAATAAACGGTTTTACTGAAAAACTGGAGTCACAGTTTGATGAACTTGCAATCAGTTTAAATGAAAAAAATTCATCTCAGGTTTCATTAATAGCCCATAGTATAAAGGGCGGTGCTTTAACTGTCTGTGCATTACCACTGAGTAATTCTGCACGTGAAATAGAGATACTGTCAAAACAGAAAATTCCAGTTAAGTCAGAACTTATTAAGAGCCTTCACAGGGAAATCCAGATTCTAAGGGAATACGTTCTAATCAGTTCCAATGAATGGGAATAAACTGGAAACTTCGGGAAAAATAGTATATTCAGTACAGATATGAATCCCTTAAGGTAAGGAGTAATCAGGTTTTTACTACTGGGTAAAACTGATTTACTGCTCATGAAGGGGGAAATAAAGTTTGAAACTGAATAAATTCTACAGCGCCGGAACCTTTTTTCTATCAATTACTGCAATAGTTTACGGAGTTGTTTTACATATCAGTATTTATCGTCAACCATACGCCGGTTTTTCCCTTGATACTGAAAATACAGTACTCAATGTTGAACCTTCCATAAAATCTATCCACAGGGGCATGAAACTGGAAGGAATTGAGAAATCAGGTGATTATGTAAAAATAAGAAGTACCTTTCACTGGATGAAAATTCTCAGGAAAAATGGAACCGGTAAGGTAAACCTTCATTTCCGGGAGAAAAATAAATTATTTAAAATCGAACACACTATAAAAAGACTACCATTGTGGCCTAAGTTCGGATTCAGTATAACAGCTGGACTAATCGTTCTGGCGGCAGCAGGTTTTTTGATTTTCAGAAGAAAATCTGAAGACATAAATCTTTTTATGCTGCTCACGATAAGTGCCACTTACGTACTTATTCTTGCATTCAACAATCTGGATACAGTCAGTCCATCACCATCGCTGTTATTGCCTTTTCTGGGATGGAATCTTCTGGCTCCTGTTGCCCTTCTATTATTTTTCCTTAGATACCCGGTTATTAGAAAAGCCGGCAAGCTTCCTCTGGCTGGTTTTATCTTCATTCCATCACTGTTTGCATTCGTGATTACCGGCTTTTATTACCTTAAAGTATATTCTACACCTGACGTATCAAACCAGAATACACTGTTGATGCTTGGAAGACTTCTTGTTCCCGGAACTAATCTTTTGTACGGCACAGGTACCATTTTTGCTCTGGGATGGAGTTTTTTCAACACCAAAGCAATGGATCGTAGAAAAGTTATGATGATCATCTATGGTCTCTTTCTAATGCTACTGATCCTGACATCCTGGGTTTTTCTATATTCAAGAGAAAATGCCATTGCCCAACTCCGCGGTGGTCCGGATCTTATTTTTCTCCTTTTTTCAGTGATGGTTGTCTTTCTGGTGATGTCCACTTCAAGGCAGCTTACTGTAAAAATTGAAGGGCTTTTCAGCCGGTCTTTAGCATATGGAATTATCACCATTGGAATTATCGTGCTTTATCTGATTCTAAGTATCAGTGCCGGTCTGGTGTTAACACAGTTTTTTGGATTCACCTCCCGGACCGTTACAATCATAACTGCAGTAGTATCAACAGCAGGCCTGTTTTCATTCAGGGATATGGTTCAGCATTACATTGATCGTATGTTTTTCAGAACAAGATACAGATACAGTGAGACAATTTCTGATATCGGTGAACAGATTTCAACAGTAATGGAGGTTCCAAGGCTTATTGGTGAAATTCTCAGAATAATTATAAGATCAATGGATCTGAGTGGTGCTGCTGCTCTTCTGCCTGAAAGCCACAGAGGTGTTTTCAGACTTTATAAAACCGAAGGATTAATTGATCTTCCAGATGATTTCCATATCTCTCGCAGCACTGCAGCGTCTATATTGAGAGCTGCCTGGAACGGAACTGTATTCACAATGCGCTCAAACACCATGAAGGAAATCATCAAATATGATGCATGTGGAAATGGAGCAGTCGTGCTACTTTCATTCCAAACGGAAATAGTCGGCATAATAGTACTTCCTGAAAAAAATGAAGATTCCATGTATACAAGAGATGATATGGAACTCCTTAATACCATTGCGAAACAGAGTGCTCTGGCATTGAAAAATGCAGTTTCATTCACTACGATTCTCCGTCTGAATGAAAACCTGACAAGACGAAAGGATGAAATCGAAAAACTAAAGTCCAGGCTGGAAATTGAAAATACCTGGCTTAAAAAAGAAGTCAGTGCAGGATTCGGTGAGATTATTGGTTCTTCTGAAAAAATGAGGGAAATTCATCAGTTGGTACAAAAAATTGCGCCAATGAACACAAGTACCTTGATTCTGGGAGAAAGCGGTACAGGAAAGGAACTTATTGCCCGAACTATCCATAAACTGTCCAATAGAAATAAAAAGCCTCTAATAACAGTAAACTGTGCAGCAATACCTGAAAATCTTCTGGAATCCGAACTTTTCGGACATGAAAAGGGAGCATTCACCGGAGCTGTAAGGAAAAAATCCGGTCAGATGGAACTTGCGGATGGCGGAACTATTTTTCTTGACGAAATCGGTGAACTTCCACTGTCTCTGCAGCCCAAAATTCTTCGTGCACTGCAGGAGGGAGAAATAAACCCTCTGGGTAGTGAACGGACTGTAAAAATTGATATAAGAGTAATCACCGCAACAAACCGAAACCTTGAAGAAATGGTTAAAAAAGGGAAATTCAGAGAAGATCTTTATTATCGTATAAATGTGGTTCCGGTAATACTGCCTCCTTTACGTGAACGTGCCACGGATATACTTGAACTGGCCTCTCACTTCATTGAACATCATTCCAGGAGAATGGGTAAAAAAATCACTGGAATGAGTAAATATGCATCCAAAAGACTTTTTGAATACCCCTGGCCCGGAAATGTAAGAGAGCTGGCAAATGTTATAGAAAGGGCCGTTGCTCTATCCTCATCACAATTGCTTGATAATGAGATAATGCTTCCTAATATCAGGGAGTTAAAAACTCAGGAATCCATACCTGATAATGATTCTGACAATAATCCAATAGCATCCATCGATCGTTTCAGTGAACTCCCCTATAGAGAAGCAATGGACGCTTTCAAGCGTGAATACATTGAATCCATGTTGAGAAAAGTACAGGGTAACCGCAGCGAGGCCGCTAGAATAATAGGACTTAGAAGACCATACCTTCATAAGCTCATAAAGGAACTTGGAATAGAAGAAGCTCCAGATAAAACTTCCTGAAATAGTTTGTAAATGAATAAATGATCTGGCATTGTGTTTCCAATAAAAAAGGGGGAATTAACCCCCACATAAAAGTTCAGGAGAGCATTCATGTCAAAAATAGTTTTACTTGCAACTGAAAAACCTTTTGCTCAGGTAGCTGTGAATGAAATCGAAGAGATTTTCAATACTGCGGGATATGAACTCATTAAACTTGAAAATTATACGGATCCCAAAGAATTGATTCAGGCAGTCAGAAATGTTGATGCAATGATTATTCGAAGCGACAAGGCAAATGCAGATGTTATCAACGCATCGGAAAAATTAAAAATTATTGTTAGAGCCGGAGCTGGTTATGACAACATCGATCTTGATGCATCAACAGCCAAAGGTATATGTGCGATGAATACTCCCGGTCAGAACAGTAATGCAGTTGCAGAACTGGCTTTTGGTATGATGCTTTTCCTTGCCAGAAAAAAATTCGTTCAGGGCAGCGGAACAGAACTCAGGGGAAAGACACTGGGTATTCACGCTTATGGCAATGTTGGCAGATTTGTGGCAATGATAGCACGAGGATTCGGAATGAAGATTGTCGCTTTTGATCCCTATGTTCCAAGGGAAAAAATGGAAGCCGAAGGCATTGAAGTTGCAGAAACCGTTGAGGATTTATATATGAACAGTGATTACGTCTCACTTCACATACCAGCAAACAGTGAGACCAGGGAAAGCATAAACTACAGTCTTTTATCCAGGATGAAAAATGGTGGCTGCCTCATCAATACTGCAAGAAAAGAAGTTATTAATGAGTCTGATCTTGTAAAAATTATGACCGAAAGAACTGATCTCATGTATGCCACAGATGTAGCTCCAACAAATCACACTGAAATGAATGAAAAATTTGCACAAAGATATCATGCAACAGCAAAGAAAATGGGAGCTCAGACTGCTGAAGCAAATATTAATGCCGGTGCGGCTGCTGCACGACAGATTGTTAATTTCTTTGTAAATAATGATACGACATTTCAGGTTAATAAATAGGCAATCATAAAAAACTGTACATCAGTTGAACTGAATCAGTCAGTATTTCAAAGAAGAATACCGCTCCGTTGCTTTTGTTTGAAACTATCCCCATAATCAGCCCATACCAGAAAAAATGAGAAAACGGGATTAAAATGAAACTGAAAATAAACCCTGCTCTTTGCAGGTCTGATTGTCCCAGATGAGTTTCAACCCAAGTTGAGGTTAAGTGATATGAGGTCAGTATCCCCAGTATAATCAGGGCAGTTTTCCCACCACCAGACAACACAAAAGGAATGACTGCAATAGCAAAAGTTGGGAAGAAATATGGTCCAAGATATATGAGCCAGTTTCCTGGAGGTGTAAAACTTACACTTCCTCCATTGTTCCAGCTAATTCTCAATCCTGAAACCCTGTGTATAGTTAACCATGCAAATATAGCGTGTGTTAATTCATGCTCAAAAGTAGAAAAGGCACTTCCAAAAATTCTTTTTCGAAAAAATATTCTCCAGAGAATAAAATAACCGGCAAGACCAGCCCAAAATGGCCAGGTCACACTGAACATCCTGATTGTTACCCAGGTTATTTTTGCAAAAGCGATACCTGAAGGAATTGTTAGAAAAACACATACAAGAGCCACCGGCCACTTGGTAAAATTTATTGCATTATCAATTTTCTGACTAAGCACCATCTTAAAAAAACCTGAATGAAAAAAGAGTCTGTTTAAACAAGAATTAATTATCTAAACAATGTTTTAAACTTTAACCAGTGCACAAATCCACGCGTCTTTTCACATCTTGTAAAAAAGAAGGTGTAGGATATGATGCGTGTCATGCGGTGGCCATTATTCCTTTTTCTTTTGGTTTTAGCAACTTCTTTGACCTGCTGTACCTTTGATCCAAGCGGACCTCAAATAGAGACTGAAAATTGCACCAATGGAATTGATGATGATTTTGATGGTTTTACAGACTGTGAAGACAGAGATTGTGATTCAGTGTGTATTCGTCCGGAAAATTGTACCAACGGAATTGATGATGATCTCGATGGTTTCACCGACTGTGAAGACAGAGACTGTGACAGCGTTTGCAATTAACAGGAAATTCCGCCATCAATCTTCACGATACTCCCTGTCATGTATTCAGATTCAACTATAAATTCAACAGCAGTCACCACGGACTGCATACCACCGAGGGTTCCAAGGGGTACTTTTGCGGACCATCTCTCTAAAGCATCCTCTTTAGCTGAATTTTTCAGATTCATAATTCCAGGAGCAATACAGTTAATCCGTATTTCAGGAGCCATCTCTCTTGCAATCGCCCTTACAAATGTTTCCAGACCTGCTTTTGCTGCATAATATGCGCTGTATTCTCTCACAACTCTGGAAACAAGAGCATCACTGAATACAATAATATTTCCATTTTTCATGGAATCAGAAAGTTGATGGACAATACTTATCACCGTGGTGAGATTTGAATTAATAATTTTCTGAATCACATCCGGTGATGTCCCCACAGGAGATGGGATATGATCTCCAATAGTAATTATTGCAAGTTCGATATGCTCCGGAATAAAAATAAGTCCTTCAGAGCTAATCTGAATGTAATTTTCTGTGGAAACAGCAGAATCAAATCTTCTTGATGCCCCAAATACCCTTTTGTAATCCTTGGTTTTGAAATATGAAATCAGATGGTTTCCTATACGGGAAGTACTTCCGGCGATTAATACGTTACCTGACAATATCAGATCTCCAACTGTAGGTCTTCAGGAGAGTCCGTTTCAAGGCTTTTTCGATCAAATTTCTGAAAAACACCTGTAACCTCTCCTTCAATTGGCTCATCATAATCCAGATACAGATCATCGTCATCCCAAAGGAGATCCGATTCCTCAAGAAATATCACCCTTCTCTCTCCCACTCTTCTTTCTCTCTTTATCCTGCGCTCATCCTCATCTCCCAGACGCCTATCACCAAATCTTCTGTTTCTCTCCAGTGCCATTTTTATTCCTTCAATATGATGAGGCATTGGAGAAAGCCTTGTGGAACGGTATGCACAGGTGTGACAAAGATTATACCATCTCCCTAAAAGCTCTGTACGCTGAATATTCTCTCTTCTTCTTTCTCCACATATCCTGCAACTGGCACCCACAGGAACAGGCTGGCTCTCAACCCATTTATTATAACAGCTTATACATCTCCCCCTTCTCAACTGGGTAACTTTGGCACCGCAAACCTCGCATATATGATGTTCAATTGTTCCAGAAGCAAGAATACTCATGGATAACTCCTTTCAGACTTCAATTGGTAGTGTGCAGACACACATCCAACATGCTGGAGATATTAATGCCAAGATCAGTTGCAATCAAATTTTCAGCATTTTTTATTTTGCCCCTGATTAATTTTTTTCAAATCACATGTATTAACGTGATGTTAAAACACCTTAAAGAAAACTAGAATTTGTCGTAAAAAATATCTTTTTCTTCAATACCTTTATCAATCAGAACATCATTAACAGCATCTATCATTACCGGGGGACCACACAGAAAAACTTGGCAATCCGAGGAAGGAGGAGAATACTCATCTGAAATTGCTTTATGAATAAAACCCTTTCTTTCAGTGCATTCCTTTAGTTCATCACTGACCGCACATATATAAGTAAAATTTTTATATTCACTGGCCAGACGTTCAAAATCATCTCTGAAAAGAAGATCATTCAAGGTACACCCGCCAAAGAAGAATGTTACTTTTTTCCTGGGGTTAGTAGAAAGCACAGTCTGTACAATACTTCTCATTGGTGCCATTCCAACCCCTCCACCAACAAGAAGCAGATCGGTTGTCTCAGATGCATCGACCATCCATTCACCATAAGGCCCTGTAAACTGAATCTGTTCCCCTTCCTTGAGTGAATGCAGATAGGTGCTACCCATTCCTCCCTGGATAAGTTTTACATTTAGGGCAAATCTCAAAGTTTCCTCTGAGGGAGAAGCAATAGAGTATGCCCTAAAGTTTTTATCCTGATCATCACCTGGGATAAGCACCTGAATATACTGACCACAGTTGAAATACAGAGGTTCAGGCAAACTGAAGATAATCTCGCGGATATCACCAGTCACCATTGTAGTCTTCTCCAAAACAGCTATTCTCAATTTAGCATCAAGAAAATCCTTACTTATTTCAACACTTGTATCGGCGAACAATTTCATCTGGCAGCTTAATCTGACCCCATTTTTCATATCAGATGCAGAAAGAAATTCCTGTTCATGGGGATGTGGTGTTTTTTCTCCACTTATGATTTTAACCTTACAGAGGCCGCAACTACCTTTTCCTCCACAACCTGATGGAATAAAGATAGAGTTCGAATAAAGCAGATTCAGGAGAGTTTCTCCCCTGTTTACAGAAAAAATCTTTTGAGAGTTATTGATGTTCAATTTTATCTGACCCTTCGGAGTAAGAAGTCTGGTAAAAACAAGAACACCACCACTTAACGTGGTAATAATCAGTATGAAAATAAGTACACTTAGTAAAAAAGACATCAGTTTATCCTGACCATACCGTTGAAAACCATAAATATCATTGCAAGAATCCCCGTTGTAATCATGGTGATTCCGATGCCCTCAAGCCCGGGTGGTATCTTTGAAAATCTCATTTTTCTACGCAGACCGGCCATCAAGACAATTGCCAGCATCCATCCAAGACCACTACCAAAACCAAAAGCAACTGAAGAAATAAAACCGTATCCTCGAATTACCATAAAAAGAGAAACCCCCAGTATCGCACAGTTTACTGTGATCAAAGGAAGAAAGATACCAAGTGCCTGATAAAGAGAGTGAGATATTCTCTGAATAATCAGTTCCACTACCTGAACAAATGATGCGATTACAGCAATAAATACTATCATTGTAAATGGTTCAAGATTGACACCATCCAGAAAAGAAACCCCTGAAAGTGCACCATGTTTAAGAACATAATGATATATAAGCCAGTTCAGGGCTGTGGTGAAGGTACTGACAAAAGTCACTGCAAAACCCATCCCCACCGCTGTATCAATTCTTCTGGAAAGTGCTATAAAACTGCACATTCCCAAAAAACCTGAAAATACTATATTATTGGTAAGAACTGCCGCAATAAGAATAAGAACAGGTGAATGTTCCATTTCAAACCTCCTTATTACCGGAGAGCTTTATTGAATTCATCACCCAGATAAGAACTCCCATCACAATGAATGCACCACCTGCCATGGATAAACCTCTAGCCGGGATATCTGCATCGGAAATCAGTTTATAACCCCAGAAACTACCGGTTCCAAGTATTTCCCTGACAGTTGCGACACTCAACAGTATTAAGGTATATCCAAGACCTGAAGCAATTCCATCCAGAAAACTCAGTCCAGGCCCTTCTTTAAGTGCAAAAGCTTCACTTCGACCAAGTATAATACAGTTTGTAATAATGAGACTAACATAGGGACCCAATTGTCTGGACATATCGAAAAACCAGGCTTTCAAAATTATATCGAAAATAACCACAAACGTTGAAATGATGATCATTTCAATAATAAGTCTCAGGTTGAAAGGAATAATCTTTCGAAGAACACTTACTGTAAAATTTGTCAGAGCAGCGACAATGATAACTGCGGCACTCATTACCACTGCATTTTTAACCCGGGTAGTTACAGCCAGTGCACTGCAAACTCCCAGAACCTGGTGAAATACAGGGTTTTCCAGCCATATTCCGTTAAGAAATATCTTTTTAATTTTGGACATGACTGTACTCCATGGCTTTTGTCAGAGTATTTCTGATCATGTTATTTACACCCTTACAGGTTTCAGTGGCACCGCTGATACCGTCAACTTCATATTCTCCTGAAGACCGTCGTCCCGGAGCAACTGAAATTTTAACCACAGATGGATTGTCATCTGCAAAAATTTTCCTTCCACGAAACTGAGAGTAAAATGATTCACTCTCAATTTCTGCTCCAAGTCCAGGTGTCTCCTCCTGGCGTGTAATGATTAAATCAACTATGGTTCTTCGGGTTTCATCGGTGCTTATATACCCATTTATTGGTCCCCACAGTCCTTTCCCTTTCATTGGAAAAGCCAGAATTATTTTCCCCTGAACATTAGTTGCCTTGTGGTAAAAAGATGTTCCAAACTGTATCTTTTTAACAGAATTTTTCATAATATCATTAATTTCAGATGGTTTAACATCCTTAAATCCAAGAACTTTCAGCAGTGATTTGGATTCAGCTAGAGCCTGATTATCAATAATCCTTTTTCGAAGCATTTTTTCTGTAAATGCCAGACCCAGAGCACATACAGTAGCAATAATAATTGTCACAAGCAGAGCCTTACCCATTCCTTTATTCATAACTGCTCTCCTTTTTCTTACGGAAATGTATGGCTGCTTCATCCATAAGAGGGGAAAACGCATTTCCCAGAAGTATCGAGAACATCATACTTTCAATGAGAGGTGTAAAATGCCTGAAAATAACAACCCCGGTACCTATAAAAGCCCCATAAATATATTTCCCGGAATTACTTCGGGGACTGGTTACAGGATCACTTGACATAAAAAATGCACCAAGCAAAAGGCCACCTCCTGTAATCTGCAATGAGAGGGGCATCATCGATGTATTAAAAAGTGACAAAATAAAATGTGTCAACACAACAGCAGTTAAAATTGAAATAAGTATCCTGAGATTAACCACCCTCATAAGAATGAGATAAATACCACCTGCAATAATAAGTAAGCTGCTTATTTCTCCAATACATCCTGGTTTTGGTCCAAGAAAAAGAGTGGAAAAAGATGAACTTACACCAGTACCCTTAAAAAGAGCAAGCGGGGAAGCCTGTGAAACAGCATCAATCGTTGACGAAGCATATTCGAATAGTCTTTCAGTTGGTTTTAAATAAACCGGGGGGCTGACTGCTCTAGGCCAGGATAAAAACACAAATAATCTTCCAACAAGAGCCGGATTAAAAACATTGTGTCCAACACCACCAAAAACCTCTTTTCCAAAAATTATTCCGAAAACTACAGCAACAGCAAAAACCCCAAGAGGAATTGTAACTGGAAATATCAGTACAAACAGTAACCCGGTAACGAGAAAACCTTCTGAAATGGTCTCTTTCCGGAAATATGCAAATAGAGCCTCAATGAATCCTCCAATACCATAAGCCAGCAAAAGCATCAGCAGCACTTTGTAACCGTAATACCATGTGCTCATCATAAGCACCGGGGTTAATGCAATAACTACTGAAAAAACGTATCTCTTTGCATTCAGGGCATCCCTTATATACGGAGATCTGTCGACTGGAATATCCGGATCAAACAGGGCAGTATTTACAGCTTCAAAAAGTGGATTAATAAACCTCGCAGGTCCGGAAGTAGTCTTTTCTGTGATTTTATCAAGGAATTTCCTAATGAATTTCATTATTTTTCCTTCCTGCAATGTTCCTGTTCAATAAAATAATTATGTTTTGCTGCTGTTATTGTATGCCCCAGTTCGATTTTTGAAGGACACACATAACTACAAAGATTACATTCCATACATCGTCGTAAACCCAGTTCTATAGCCTCCTGATAAAACCTTTCATCACGATCTTTTGTAAGTTTCCATAATATGGAGGGTTCCAGCCTTGCGGGACAAATTGTTTCACAATAACCGCATTCTATACACATCCGTTTTTCACCCCTTAATCCAGCATTTACTTCTGATTTTCGGGATGGAAAATACCAGGATGCAACCAAAGGGGAATAACTGTCACGATCAAACCCCGGTCTCAGAAACTGAAGCATTTCTCTGGTTTTAGGATTTGATATAAACGTAAGCGAACGATCATGAGGACGTACAGAATTAGAGTTTATACCTTCCAAACCAGTAAGAAGACCTCCACGAATAACCCTGTTGTCCAAATCATTTTCCACAAGATCACTAATCAATGTCCATGGCCTGATATTCAATTTTCCATAATCATTACAGTTAAAAACATCCACCGGGGTTAGATAATTAAACTCATTTTTTACAACCAGTTGATGAATTTTCTCAAGAGTAATGAAATCAAAATGCCAATACCTGACAGAGTTATCACTGAATCCGTAGAGATACTTCTTCTGTGTAAATAGGACACCTGGGAAGAAGGCCGGATATTTATCCTCTATACAGTGAAATGTGAAATTACCTTGAGTTTCTGGTATTTTTCTCCATGATTCAGGAAATAGAAAATTAATTTTTACTCCTCTAAATTCTGGTGTTACATCAATTATTTCTGATATATACTGATATGCATGCTCGAGACAATTTTCTTCATTTCCGGAGTATGGAGGCTCGTTATTTGAAAGCGAAATAAATATTTCAAATGGGGTTATAAAGGGATCCGCACAGGAGCCTCTTACAGGATCAAATATTTCCATCCAGATTCCGGATCTTCTCATTTTTTCAGAAATCAGGAGATCAGCACTTGGGCTAACAGGATCTTCCAGCACAGTAAATTCAACAGTCTTTTTTCGATAATCAATTCTATTGATTCTTACTCTGCAAGGCAGAACAAATTCAAAAGTTTCGGAAAAAATATCTGTTCTGGCAATACCTGTGAATGGCTCAATTACTTCATTTTCCTTAACTAAAATACGCTTAAACTCATAATATCTACTGCTCAGTTCTAACAAGCCTTTGCTCATAACGATTTGTTTTTCAACATCTGATCTCTTTGATATATTTATGTTATATTTTTTTCCTCCAGAAAATAATATACATTTATTTTGTCTCATTCTCTTAGCTCCTGATACAAGTAATGTCATATAACCTGATCTAATCAAGAAAAATTTCACCAAAGAAAAATAAAAAAAAATGTCTTCAGAAAGTAGATCAATTTTAGTGAATACACTCAATTCATTTAATTTTAAATACTCTGCATAAGCCCCGTCCAGTACTGGATTTTATCAGTTTAAATTCATGAAAAAAAAGAGATTAAGTTTTATTGACAAAAATTTTAAGATGTTGTACCAAAGATAACGCTAATTTTGAACTGAAATCCATTTGTTTCAGATGAACAGAAAGGACTATTGAAATGAAGAAATTATTCGCAATTCTCGCAGTAGCATTACTTGCCATGTCTTTTGCAGCATGCAAAAAAGATAAAGGCGAAGAAACAACCCCCAGCACAGACAATGCACCAGCTGACACAAAACCTGCTGATGATGCAAAGCCAGCTGACACAACACCAGCTCCTACAAAGGATGCTACCCCTGCTGCTACAACTGAAGCTCCCAAAGCCGAAGAAAAACCAGCTACCAAATAATTTTGGTTACGATTTAGAAAAGAGCCATCCCCTGTGGATGGCTTTTTTTTTGTTTTCAAATTACCCACCCGGGTTAGTTTTTATAGTATCTTAATTTTCCTCTCTGTTTTTTTACCACCTGTTTCTGTTGCTGAATATTTGCTGATTTTAAGTATAATTTGTGGATTTTTGTGGTTTCTCGCGCTTATTTTGTATCGTTTTAACTAGGATTTGCCGTTTCAGATTACAGTTCTCCTATCGATTTTGCCTCCTGAGTCCTTCTTTTCAGTACTTTACCGCTTCAGGCTTCCATATTTAGTCGCTCTATGGCCAACTGGCTTATTCGTACACCGTGTGT
>JAFGWM010000070.1 GCA_016937155.1 Deltaproteobacteria bacterium | reverse complement strand
GTGAATGTCCCCAGGGAACGGAGCTTTCAAGAGGCCGGTGTGTAAAGAAGGTAGTTTGTAAAAATGGAATGAAACGCGTGGGTAATCAGTGTATTTGTCCTCCTGCAACCAGAAAACAGGGTAACCGATGTGTTCCCGTAGTGACAATGAGATCACCTGCAACTCGTTGCAAAAATGGAAAAGTGAATAAGAATAATCGGTGTGTTTGTCCTTCAGGTACTGTTGAAAAATCTGGGAGATGCATAAAGGTAGGTACTTCAAGAACTCCCAAAAGACCGAAAAACCCACGAAAAGATCCCAGAAATATGGGTGTCAGGCATCAGGGCGGCAGATAATTCATTAAAGTGCTTGTCACTTCCCATTAACATTGAATAGATAATATACCATAGGGGCGAAGGCGGGGATGTGCCCGCAAAAGGTGGAAAAAGGAGCATGGAGCAGGAGCAGGGAAACAGGAGCATGGAGCAGGAGCATGGAGCAGGAGCAGGGAAACAGGAGCATGGAGCATGGAGACAGGAGACAGGTCAGGGAGAAAGGAAGCAGGAAGGCAGGGAAATCAGGGGGCAAAAGAGAAAACCGTTGCAAATCTTGGGCAATATTAATTTTTTGGTGAAAAGTCCATCATGACCGGGGAAAAATGCACAGCAATTATAATTTCCACCGAAGATACCGAATGTTACATAATTCATAAAGATGCATTCCGGAGTATAATTGCTGGAAATGATACACTTATTGATGAGATAGGTCAACTTCTTGCTGCACGCTCCGTTAAACTTTCGAAACATCATCAGGTAACTGAGGAAATCCGGACTCAGCAGAAAGAACAGGCCTGCTTCTATTGGTTGTTGAGCCATCGCCCAGTTTTCCATAGTCGTTTTTTCCCCAGCAGTGTACTGTGGCGTCGGATCCAAGTGAACAGGTATGAGAAAAAGTTCTCGAAATAGCTGATTTGTCAATCCGATCACGGAGACTGGTGTGGTTCTTGATGTTGTTGTGCCGTCCCCTAACTCGCCATATTCGTTATTACCCCAGCAACTGGCCGTTTTGTCTGATTTTCGTGCGCAAGCAGCGCCTTCACCAGCAATAATTTCAGTTACAGTACTGAGGCCGAATACGTTGCTCGGTGAAGTACGGGTAGTAGTTGTACCGTCCCCAAGTTGGCCCCGGTTGTTAAGACCCCAGCATTGTGCTGTTCCTGTGGATTTGTGGCTGCATGTGAATGTTGCTCCAACTGATATCTGTGATGATTCCAATGGACCATTTACCAGGACGGGAGTCGTACGATTTGTAGTTGTACCATCCCCCAGTTGACCGTGATCATTGGTACCCCAGCACATCGCGTAATTCCAGTCAGTAATACCACATGTATGGTATTGACCTGAATCGATTTGAGAAAATGGGGAATGTGCCACAAGGACAGGTGTTGACCGACTGGTAGTCGTACCATCGCCTAATTGCCCAAAGTTGTTGTATCCCCAGCATCTTGCTTCCCCATTGGAAAAAACTGCACAAGTGTGATACAAACCAGCAGAAATCTGTGTTGCAACCAGAATATCACCGAGACCAGTCACAGATACTGGCATATGACGATCAATGGTGGTACCATCACCTAATTGTCCGTCATCGTTGTACCCCCAACATTTCAACTTGCCTCCTGAAATCAGTGCACAAGCATGATAACCTCCAACGGTAATACGGGTTGCCCCGGTCAGACCGGAGACCGCAACAGGCACGAGACGATTGGTGGTTGTGCCATCCCCCAGTTGACCGCCTTCACCGTGCTATCCGAGAGCAATACACAGGTGGAATTCATTCCTGCACTGATACCGGATACAAAAAGGTTGCAGACGTATTGAATATAATCTACTTCACTGTCATCAAGTATGCCATTGGTGTTTTCGTCGATCCCCGTCTCAATCCGAAGACCTCCACGCTGGCAGACTCCTCCCCAGGGGGCATTTGATGTACGCATTAATGCGCTGCTTCCATGGCATACATATGATGAAGCCAATACTTCGGCAGAGTCGAGGATACCGTTCCCGTTTGTGTCCAGACCGTTCTTGATTAGGTAACCCCCTGTCGGGCAGTTTCCACCGGCAGATTCGGATGCAACCGCCACCAGAGAACGCTTCCCATCCTCCCCATGACATATGTGGTTTGTCGAATTTACTTCGCCGGAATCAAGTAAGCCAGATCCATCAATATCCGGGCCGCACTGAACCTTGAACCCACCAGCAGCACAATTGGAGCCTGCGGTCTCCGTTGCAATGTCTACCAGACTATTTACGCCATCAGTTCCATTTGTGCCTGGAACCCCGTTACATGCGTAAGTTGTGGATTCCACTTCTTCTGGTTGAAGCAGACCATCTCCATTATCATCCAGACCGCTTCTAATACCGACACCTCCATAGGTGCAGTTTGCCCCGGCAATTTCTTCACTGAGCACTACCAGACTGTTATGATCAGATGAGCTCACCCCATTGCATACGTACTGTGTATCTGTGATTTCTTCCGGATCCAGTATACCATCACCGTCAATATCTGAGCCACCATTTATGACAATTCCACCGGCTTCACAATTGAGCCCTGCTGGCTCCTGGGCGGTGCTGAAAAGGAAGCCAGTGCCATCGCTGCCTCCTTCGCCGTTGCAGTAGTACTGTGTACCTTTTCAGACTTATAATGTCCTTAGTTTAGGTATTAGTACTGAAAAAGAGGTATTTCAGGACAATTACTACTAAAGTATAACCCGTTCAATCCAGAATGAATTCACTCTGAGATAATAATTTGACTTGTTTTTCCGGATTTAAATTGGTGTTTTGCCACTTCGACATCCACCTTTTCTGATTTCATATTTTATAATTTTAAAACTTGAAAATGAGGATTTTAACGTGGAGTTTTAAAAATTACGGGTTCATGAGGCGGCCCATGAAGAGGATGGTTCCGGTGGCTTTGTCGCGAATATAATAAATAAAGGGACGGTTTGCCACAAAGGAAATTGCGGGAACACTTCTATTGCCTACAACAACACCGGTTGCAGCAGCAGCTTCTGTGCCTTCCTCATCTACAGCAACGAAGGCTTTATGAACAACATCAGTTATAACGAGGTTTGTGGTTCCATCGATTCCTGAAAAATCGGCTACTCCAGCTTTAAATGCATCAACCATACCTAAAGAGACAAGAATTTCGTTGAGTCCAGCTTGAAATTCATAACTGAATTTCGGCATGGAAAGCATCATATCACCAACAGTAAGATTATCTTCAATGTTGGTGAGCAATGAAGAATCAAGGGATGCCTCAACAGTATCAAAGGAGCCAGATGTTGGAAGTATCACAACCATGGATACATCATCACCCTTATAAGGAAGTTCAACAGCTTGATAATCAGCCGTTTCCATGTATGGTAGATTAAATTCACCATTCATCATATCAACGGAAGCGGTGGAGCCATCTAGTAGGTTAAATGTTCCTGGATTCGTCCAGTCCGGTTCAAACTGGGTCATCCAGTCCGCTTTAAAGTAAATAGCATTTGTTAAAACCAGTCTTGTGTCGCTGGTCACACTTCCTTCAGGTAGAAGGTCTTTAATTCGATGTTCTGTTTGTTCTTCAACCCAGTTATTGATTGTGATTCGTGAATTTTCATAATCCATAATGAAATCAAGAAGAAAAAGTCCACTGCCATAATTGAGTGCAAGAGTATCAAGGAAATCCTGCATAAATGTATAACCTGTCTGACCCCAGATAGCATTAGCTATCGCAAGGCGGAATTCATCGGGATCTCCGGTGCCTCGACTCATAAGTGCAAGGTCGAGTGCATTAAAATTTGTGTGAATCTCATCAGCGGGGGAATCAAAATACAGTGTATCAGCCATCTGATCCGAAGTATTGTTAGCTGCACCTGCCCATGTCATGGCAAGGGCAATGGAAATTGAATAAGGTGAGTAAAAAATGTTTCCAGTTTGGCGGGCTGCAAACTCATTATACATGTCAATTGCAAAACTGGTATTGCCTTCAGCGAAATCCAGAAGTTGTTCATCTGTTACATCAGGAGTTGTGTTCCTTGAGAGATTGGATTTAGCCACACTGAAATCATTCTCAGTGGTTTTATCCCCGGTTTCGCAACCTAAAAAAGTAAATAGTGAGATAACGATAATTAAGCTAAGTTTTTTCATTTTAGTAGCCTCCTATTGGTTGATAATAACTTTACCCCCCAATTCTACATCTACAAGTGTATAAAATAATTTTTTTGTTTAAATATAATGTTACCCATGTTGAAACCTCCAGGGGCCCCAACATGATCACTTCATCTCAAACCATCAACCACGCCCATTCTCGTTAGGTTACCTAACATCATCACAGGAACCAAATTTTACATGGGAATACGAATTTGAAGATACTGACTACATCTCAACGTGTGAACCCAATACTGAGTAACATATCTTTTGTGATCCGGTATTTTCTGGGATCGAAAAAGTTGTCACCTATGTATCTAGTCCCTACAGATCAGGGCAGGGAAGCGGAATCAGGGAAGCGGCAGGGTCAGGAGCAGGATTTATTTCAGTGATGCTTTTTATCTTCGAATCGGTTGTAGGTATCAATGATTTCTTTGGCAGGATTTACACTTAGATATATTTCTCTGGCTTTTTCCTGACTGAGGCCCTTGGCCTTTCTTAGCACTTCATCCTTGGCTTTTCCGAGATATTTCATAGCCCAGAATTTTTCATTCAGGGCATTCATAACCATTCCGTGAATCCAGTATATGATTTCAAGATTGGGAACAGGGACTACAACACTGTAACTTACAGCCTTATTCGAGTGTATTGCTGCATCTTTTGCCTGCTCAAGTTTCAGAAGAGCCAGTGCCTTGTATGAAAGTCCTAAAATAAGTTCATCAGGAACTGCAGCTTTTTTACTTAACTCCACCACTTTGTCTGTCTGACCTAAAGCTTCCATATAGCTGCCTTCAGGATCCTCGATCTGACAGACAGCCCACAGTCTTCTGCCTCTAATTTCATCGATCAGTGATTCTGAAGCCAAAGAGATACCTTCTGAAATGTACGCCATTGCCTCAGCATATTTGGAAGTCCTTATTTTAAGCTGGGCAATGGTTAAAATGCTGTCGGAAAGTGCACTGTTGTCTCTTGTCTGTTCACAGAGTTTTCGGGCCTGTTTCAGAATTTTTGCGGCCTGACCGAAATTTCCAAGTTCAATATGAACCTGGGCCAGATTTGACAGTTTTACACCAGTGTGAACTCTGTCTCCCTTTTCCACATCTATCTGGTATGCCTGTTTGTAGTAAAAGAGGGCATCCTCAAACCTTCCCTGATGAGCTGCAAGGAATCCCTGATTCATGAGAATAGTGGCTTCCTGGGTTCTCCTCTTTTCTTTTCTGAACAGTTCGATTGCCCGGGAATATGTTTTCAGTGCTTCATCGATGTTCCCGATATAAAACTGTGCATTTCCCCTTATGTGAAACAGATCAGCTTCAATACTGGATATTTCCTTGTGTTTGGAGACTATATCCAGAGCCTGATCAATAACCTCAAGGGCGGTATAAATTTCTCCAAGCTCTATTTTAGCTCTTGCAAGAATTCTCAAGGAATCCACCATTGAGTAATAATCATTAACCTCACGTGCAAGGGAATAAGATTCATTGAAAATTTCCAGCGTTTTCTTCAGATCACCTATTTCCTGATAATACCCAAGACGGCGACACAGAGCAGTCGATTTCCATTCTCTGTTTCTTTCCTCATCAGCCAACGTTTCCATTGCCCTTATTTCGGACATCTGGAAATCCCTCTGTCCTATATTCCGATAGACCATTTCCAGATCCTTGTGAGCATGGAAAACCGTTGCTTTAAGTGCAGGTTCATTGGTGTTGGAAAGATTTGAAAGTACCTTACGGTAATGTCTTTCAGCTTCCTGATTCGATGCAAGCTTTCTGGCATGATGTGCAGCCGCAAGATAATATACGGATGCATTTGATTTATCCCCACCTGATTCGTAATGATAGGCAATAATCGCATCTTCCCTTGTGGCATTGTATGAGGGACTTTCCACCATGAATTTAGCTACACTGAGATGTGCACTTCTTTTCTCATCCTCAGGGATGCCTTCATATGCATAATCCCTCATTATCTGCTGAATGAAGCTGTATCGGTCGCTTTCATCCATTTTTTTTATAAATTTCTTTTCAAGGAAAATACTGATCTGATTTTCAGTTGAAATACCCGCAAGGGTGTCAAGGAGTTTTCTGGTGAAGGTTCTTCCGGCAACAGCAGCAAGGCGGAGTACTCTTCTCAGTTGAGGTTCAAGAGCATCGAGTCTGGATGATATAATCCCCTCAAGGGTAGGGGACATTTCCATGTGAAAATCTTCAGTGAGCGGTTTGGCAAGTACAAGCTTGGATGTATCCGAATCGGACGGTGAAACAATACCCATATCATGAAGGGATGTAACCAGTTCATTGAGGAAGAAAGGATTGCCTTCACCCTGTTTTACGATGATATCAGTCAGTACCTGAACAGTATCAGGAGCAACAAATCGGTTTTCAACCAGAATTCGTGAAGTCTCCAGATCAAGGTTGGTCAGGAGAATTGGATGAAACTTGTAGAAAGTATCATCAAGATTTTCTTTTTCACGGCAACTCATCAGCATCAGCAGTTTTCGATTTATGCTGTCCCGTTCTATAATTGCTTTGAGAACATTTCTCGACTGTGTATCACTCCACTGGAGATCTTCAATAACAAGAATAACAGGAGTCTGAAGTGCTATACCCTTGAGAATAGTTTCAAGGGATTTGATAACAAGACTCTTTAGATCATCTGATTCAGGTTCCATATCAGATGTTGTGAGAATGGGACCCAGACTGGAGATAACATCATTTCTGGTTTCTTCGCTTGGGAGGATGGTTTCCAGATAAACACTAAGCAACTTGAGGTAGTCGTCCCCCTCACTGATACTTGTATTGATTCTGATGATATCCTTTAGAATGGATACGATCAGAGCAAATGGTGTGTATGAATAGTAAGGTCTTGCTTCTGCCCTTATGATGATGGCACTCTTTTTTACATCATTCAGGAATGTCTGAATCAGTGATGTTTTTCCAAGACCCATATCACCGATGACCACTATATTGTGCATACGTGAAGTGGTGAATACCTTGTCATAAAGTTTTCTGATACTGTCCAGTTCAAAACTGCGTCCGAAAATATGTCCACCGACTCTTGACATGATTCTTGCGGTCTTATCCTTCTGTCTCACAAGTTTGTAAACCGGAGAACCAAAGGATTCATCGATCTGCTCAAGTATCCAGTTATACTTGGCTGCTGCGTGAATAAACTGTGATACTACAACCTCACCAGGGGCGAATCTCGAAAGCAGTGTGGCCTGTCTGAGATCCTCATTGCCAAGTTCCCAACTGACTTTTTCCCTTTCATGAATAAGATCCACAACGCTTCGGTAAACACCTATTCCAATATCAAGAGCGGGAATAATTTCCTTGTAGGTTGCAAAGTCACGTCTGATCTTATGTGCATCCCTGAGAAGTTCAGTTTCATCATATTCTCCCGTGTAGGGAATACCACGCACAACAAGCAGACTGTTTTTCTCAAGTCTCTTGAATCTGTAGCGATGCTGTCTGTCTTTCAGGAGAATGTTCTGAACCATGTCGATGAAACGATCTATCAGATTGTCCACACGTTCCCGTCCCATGAGGTTGGCAGCCTCCTGAGTTCCAAGAACATTAACCACCATGGAGACAAGTTTCTTGGTTTCCTTGAATCTGCCTCCTTCGGTAATAGTTTCCACGGTGAATCCAAGGCCTTCACCCTTTCCGGTTTTTTCTTCTGTCTGAAGTGAAGAATCAACAGCAGTGTTTAATCCGATTCTTTCGGATTCCGGAAAAATCTCTTCAGTGAATGACATCAGTGAGGATGAATCATAAAGCAGTGATAACTGATGGAGATACTGGGAAAGGTCCTGCTGCATCTCTCTTGAACGCTGATACCGATCCTCTCTTTTGGGAGCAAGGGCTTTTCTGATGATCTGTTCAAGTTCCACACTTACTTCACATACCAGTGAGGGTGGCTGAATTTCAGCTTTTCTGGCAGCTTCAAGAGCCTTTGGCCCCTTGAACTGACTGTATGGATTTATTCCAGTGATCATTTCGTACAGAATCAGACCCACAGAAAAAATATCACTTCTGGCATCAACTTCTTCTGCATGAGCCTGTTCCGGAGACATGTAGTGGAATTTACCTCGAAGAACACCCTGTTCTTCATCCTTTCCAAGTGCTTTTGCGATACCAAAGTCTGTTACCTTAACACCACCTTCATAGGAAAGAAGAATGTTCTGTGGACTCATATCCCTGTGAACAAGTTTGAGAGGTTTTCCATCACTTCCCACCAGACGGTGCGCATAATCAAGACCCTTGAGCACTTCACTTATTACATAGGCACTTATTCCACCGGGGATGGGTCTCTGAAGTTCCTTCGCCCTGCGGATCAACTTCATAAGATCAGTACCATCCACAAATTCCATCGCCATGAAAAGATGTCTGCTGTCATTGGTCTGACCATAGTCAAAAACCTGAACCATATTCGGATGATTCAATTCCATGGAAAGAGACGCTTCATAACGGAAAGTTTCTCTGAAATGTGGCTTCTGGGATAATGCATCAAGAATTTTCTTGAGAGCTACTGTTTTTTTCAGCCCATTGTAATCAGCCTGTGCCAGATAGACTTCCGCCATACCGCCCTGGCCAATTCTTCTTACAATTTTGTAATTACTGATTTTTTCCAAGGAACACTCCGTTAGTATTAACTTACGTTATTATTTTAGTTATAAGTTATGCCACAAATTTTTATGTTTTAAAACTTTTGTTCAACGGGTATAGCCATTTTTCCTCTTATGAGGTAGTCTAGGCTTACGGATTCCTCTGAAATAAGTGGCGATCCGGTTTATTATACGTTGAATTTCATAAATTTCAGGTTTTAATATGAGCAAAATCACATTTTTCTTTGTATTTCTTTCGTTTGTCCTTGTTGCATGCGGCGATCCCTGTGAGAAGGCATACAAAAAAACCGTTGAATGTGCCAAGGGTGCCACTGCAAAAAAATCACTGGAATCCAGCAAAGAGGTAATTATCAAACTGTGCCGGCCTTTTGAGGATAAGGTAAAAAAATGTCTCAAGATCAGTGACTGCAATAAATTCAATTTCTGCATGATTGAGGCTACTCCCACTCTCAGGGAGAAAGATCCCCGAAAACCCGGTGAAAAGGACACCGGAAAAGACAACTCGCCAGAGAAGAAAAAAATTCCAGAGAAGAAAAAAGCGTTTGATAAGGACAATTTTTAGTCAACTGAGGATTGATTCATCTTCTGAAATGGAACGATCAGTCTGTTATAAGTTTTCTCAAGATACTGTGGCATGACTCTGGTATCACCGATAACCGGCATAAAATTATTGTCTCCAACCCATCGGGGAACTATATGCCAGTGCAGATGATCAGTTATTCCTGCTCCACCAGCACTTCCCAGATTCATTCCAATATTCATCCCGTGTGGATTGAGCTCTTCTTTGATAATTTCCGATGCCTTTTTCACTGTACGTATAAGAACTGAAAATTCTTCCGGGGAAATGTCTTCCAGATTACCGGTGTGGGTTCTGGAAACTACAAGAAGATGTGCGTTTGTGTAAGGAAATTTGTTGAGCATTACAAGTGTCTGTGGACCACGCCATAACACGTGTTTTGCAGCAAATTCAGATTCACTTGAAGAGAAGCGGTTGCAGAAAATACAGCCGGTTTCTTTCTCTAAACTTCCATCAATAAATTCCATTCGCCATGGAGCCCATATTGTATCAGTCATGTGGCACACATTGATCCAATAACATAATCTGTCAAGCTGAAACTTCCCTGTGTGGGCGGATTTGAGGTGATAAACTCAGTAAAACCAGATAGCTCAAAACAGTGACGTTGTTTTATCGAGATTACAGGTGAATCCTTCAGTCCGGTGAGATATGTCCGAACTGAGATAAATTCCGGTGAATTCAATATAGTAATTGAAAAAACTTTACAATGTGATTAACATGCACAACTTACGGGACCTGTTTTCCGTGTTATCGGGAGGAATTATGAAAAGTATCATTACTTTGTCTGCTGTTATAATGCTCTTTACGACTGGTGTATCGGCTCAGAAAAAATCCTTTGAGAAATTCGCAAGCGGTAGTGTTTTTGTGTCCAGTATGGAAAAAATTGCCGGGCCTTTTCTTCAGAAATGTGGAAATACGGATGAACTTCCCGATCTTCACTGCAGAGCCATAAGGTCATACATGCAGCGAAGAGTAAGCACTAAAACATTCAGAATTTTTGCGGACAGTGGAGCCCTCGATTTCGGGGAATATGATAATACAAAGTTTTCATACAAAGTTTCTGTTAAGGGATGTGTGACCTGTAAGAAACCTGTTATGTTTGATCCGCTCCTCTTCGGACAGAGATCGTTTCTTATCACAGCAAAGAAACCCACAAAACTGAAGAATGGTCTTCCTGAGGGAGTAGATCTTCACAGCTTTGAGATTCCTGTTGACCCAAGGGAGCTAGGAAAATGGTCTGTAGAAACGAAACCATACCTGAGGGTTGAATTTCTTTTCAGGGTTGAAAAATCAAAAGTGTGGGATCCAAAATTCGGTGAAGGTCTGACACTTACAGTTGGCGGTTATCGTGTTGTAAACAGATGTAACGGGGATGTTCTTTATTCAGATCCACCATCTAAAGGGAAGGGTCAGATCGTATCCGATGGTTGTAGAAAAGTAGTAAAAATTAAGAAAATCAATCCTGACAAACTTCTGCCAAAAAGACCCTCAAACTCTGTAATACTTGGAAAAATGCGCAGCATTAGAGAAAAGATCAAGGAGTGCTATACCACTTATCAGATTCCTGGAGTTGCAAAGCTTTCCATCAAAGTAAACGGAAGTGACGGAAAAGTCTCCAAAGTCCGTCTTAAGGGAGCCTTCAGTGAAACACCCACAGGTAGTTGTATAACGAAACATGTTGAATCTCTGGTATTCCCAAGATTCAAAAACAAAAAGATTGTTTTCTCATACAAGTATGTGCTTCCATAAAAAACTTCGTCCTTCTCAGTTATTCTCATCTGATTTATTTTTTATTTTCAAAAAAACCTGAAATTTGGAACATAGCAAAATACATGACATTTTCTTCAGATTAAGAAAATTTATTATACGCTATGGAGTATTAGGGTTTACACAGAGTGGTTTGATTGCTATTTTTAACTATTGGGACATAAATCCCTGTGAGACCGGAATAATATGGGTTTTGATTTAAGACAACATCTAAATATTTCCCAGAAACTGGAACAGAAGCTGGTTATGACCCAGAATATGCAACAGGCTATTGCCATGTTGCAGTTGCAGCATTTCGAACTTGCAGAACAGTTAAATCAGGAACTGATTGACAATCCATTGCTTGAGCAAAAGGATGATGATGACGCGTCCGATGACTTCGGAACTGAAGAAGCATCCCCTGAGATATCTCATACCTTTGACGAATACGAAGATGGAAAAAACACAGAGAAGGACATCCCTGAGAAGATTTCTGATTCCGGTCTGCAGGAGCTTCCGTCTCCTGAAAATATGACTGCTAAGGATGAGGAACGTGTAATGGAGGGAGTTGATGTAGAGTGGAATTCCTATGTGCAGGAAAGTTCCACATTCGGACTTCCTGGGGGTACTAATTATCAGCGTGATGATGATGAAACTCCCATTGAAAGTCGTACAGCATCAAAGCCTTCACTGGCAGATCATCTTCTGTGGCAGCTAAGAGTCGGTGGATATTCAGAACCTGAAAAAGTCATTGGTGAATTTCTCATTGGTAACTTTGACAGTTACGGTTATCTGAAAAACATAACCATGGAGGAAATCAGTGAACAGCTGGGATATGGAACAGCTGTAATTGAATCTGTACTCAAAAAGATTCAGTATTTTGATCCCGTTGGCGTTGGTGCCAGATCCCTGTCTGAATGTCTTCACATTCAGGCTGAGTATTTCAGGTATACCGAAGGGAATGAACTTCTCAGCCAGATGATTTTGGAACATATCCCGGAACTTGAGCGGAAGGATTATCAGAAAATTGCACGTCGCCGGAAAGTTGATCTCGAAGATGTCATAGAAAATGTGAGGCTTATACAGACCTTTGATCCCCGCCCCGGCAGGGCATATTCCAGCGAGGAGATAAATTATATCACTCCTGATGTTTATGTTTATCGTGATGGTGATGATTACAGAATTGAGATAAATGATGATGGACTTCCAAAACTGAAAATTTCCCGTCAGTACAGGAAAGCCATACTGAGCGGTCAGGGTAAGGAATATGTGGACGAAAAGCTCCGTAAAGCCAAATGGATAATTCATGCCATACAGATGAGACAGGAAACAATACTTAAAGTCAGTGAGTCAATTGTTAAACACCAGAAGGAATTTCTTGATAAGGGTCTTTCTTTCCTCAGACCGTTGACTCTGAGGGTTATTGCGGAGGATATTGGAAGGCATGAGAGTACTGTTTCCAGAGTAACCACAAACAAATACATGCACACTCCCCAGGGGTTGTTTGAACTGAAGTTCTTTTTTAACAGTGCAGTAAGCGCAAGTGAAGGCGATGATCTTGCCAGCGAGGCTGTTAAGGAAAAAATACGGAAGCTTGTTGAAAGGGAAGATAAAAAGCATCCACTGAGCGACCAGAAAATTTCCAACATTCTTTTTGAAAGCGACGGAATAGAAATAGCCCGGAGAACAGTTCATAAGTACAGAGAGCAGATGAATATATTAAGCTCCAGCAAACGCAGGAGCATGTTTTGAATTAATAAAAGATGTTGAGCCTCAGTTGGGGTTCTTTAAGGAGGAAAAAATGCAGATAGATGTTACTTTCAGAAGGATGGAGCCATCCGATGCCCTCAAGAGTTACCTGAATGAGAAAATGACCAGGATGAAGAAGTTTATCACCAATCCATGGCATGCTCATGTGGTCCTCACCTCCGAGAGGTACAGAAACAAGGCTGATGTTACACTTACACTTACTAACGGCCTGCTGGTCAAGGGTGTTGATACATCAGAGGATATGTATTTTTCTATTGATCAGGCGATTACCCGTATTGAAAAGCAGTTGAAAAAGTACAAGGAGAAAATTCATACACACAAGCCTCTTGGTGGACAGGGTATTAAATTTAAATCTCATGTTATTGAGCAGAACTGGAATGAAGAAAATGAAGAACTTCCAGTAAAGGCTGAGGCTGAGCTGGAAGAAGTGGAAGTTGAAAACAAGGTTGATATTCAGCACAAAATTGTACGTACAAATGAATATCACGCAGAACCACTTGAACTTGAAGGTGCGGTTATGCAGCTTGAACTTCAGGATAAAAAATTCCTTGTATTCACAAACGCATCCACTAACGCGATAAACGTTCTTTATATTCGAGAAGATGGTCAGTACGGACTTATTGAGACTGATAAATAATCAGTTTTCCACAGGTTTAATCGAAATGTTCCTCATATGAGCTGTAATGGCAGTGATTGCTGCTACTGCCAGACCTGGAATGGCAAGAACTTCTGCAAGGTTCTCAGGTTTTACTTTTTCAAGTTTCTGAATCCACTCAACTCTGAGTCCACTTACAGCGCTGTAATCGAAATCTTTTGGAATTTTAACTGACTTTACTTTCCTTAATCTTCCAATTTCTTTTTCCTGATGTGAAAGATACCCCTCATATTTGATGATACTTTCCAGCCTTTCCCCAAGATGTTGTGGAAGTGAACTGTCAATAATACCGTTTTTAATGAGATCACTGTATGCGATTTCTGGTCTTTTCAGAAGTTCAGAAACCGTCATTCCACGATCCGGGTTGGAGACATTAAGTATTTCACACACATCCTCCATGGCATTTTTCGGAATTTTAATTGTGGAGAGGGATAATTTCTCTCTGGCAAGCAGTTCCTGTGCTTCTGAGAATATTCTCCATGCATTATCATCTATGAGTCCGATTTCCCTGCCGTAAGGAGTGAATCTTTCATCTGCATTGTCTTCACGGAGACTAAGCCTGTATTCGCTTCGGCTGGTAAAGAGTCTGTATGGTTCATCAGTTCCCCTTGTGACAAGATCATCCGCCATGACTCCCATGTATCCTTCGTAGCGTTCCACAATAAATGGTTCCATATTCCTGAGTTTCAGAAATGCATTGATTCCTGCCAAAAGCCCCTGTGCTGCTGCTTCCTCGTATCCACTGGTGCCATTCAACTGTCCAGCCAAAAAGAGATTAGGGCAGTATTTTGTTTCCATTGTTCTGTATAGATCCCGACTGTCAGCGCTGTCATATTCAACCGCATAGCCGGGTCGTCTTATTTCAGCATTTTCAAGCCCTTTTATACTTCTCAGAAAAGACAACTGAAGAGAAACCGGAAGTGAGGTGCTTACACCATTGGGATAGTACCAGTCCGTATCAAGGCCTTCAGGTTCAAGAAACAGGTGATGTCTGGGTCTCTGGGGAAATTTGAAAACCTTATCTTCAATGGAAGGACAGTATCTGGGACCTGTTCCATGTATCTGACCGTTAAACAGTGGAGCAATTTCAAAACCATCTGTTATTAACTCGTGAGTTTTTTCATTTGTCCATGTCATATAGCAGTCAATTTTCGGTAAACTGTTTTCGGGGCCATAAAAACTGAATTTTCTGACAGTTTCATCCCCAGGTTGAATTTCCATCGCGTCAAAATTAATGGATGACGCCGCCAGCCTTGGGGGTGTCCCTGTTTTGAGACGGGTGATGGTTGCCCCGAGAAATTTTAGTGATGAACTGAGGGTTGTGGATTGTGGCATACCCGCAGCACCTCCAGGTGTTATATCACTTCCGGTGTGGAGAATTCCGTTTAGGTAGGTTCCTGTTGTTACAACACCTAAAACAGCGTGTATTTTAACGCCATCCCCAAGTTCTACTCCAGAGAATATGCTGTTTTCCGTCAGAATCTTCGTTACTTCTCCTCTGATGACAGTCAGATTTTTTAGAGATGCGGCAAAATTCACCATATTGCGGACATACATGTGCCGGTCCACCTGAGCTCTTGTGGCTCTCACAGCAGGACCTCTTCTGGTGTTTAATCTACGGTACTGGATAGCTGCCGTGTCAGTTATTTTTCCCATAATACCGCCTAAGGCATCAATTTCCTTAACCAGATGGCCCTTGGCAATTCCGCCCACCGCCGGATTACAGGGCATATCCCCCAGTCTGTTTTCATCAAGTGTCACAAGACATGTTCTGGCACCCAGTTTGGCACAGCTGGATGCAGCCTCCATTCCAGCATGTCCACCTCCAACCACTATAATATCAAAGTCATTCATGAATAATCCTCACAAAATTTAAAACTCAGAAATGCATTATTAAAAATGCCGTTACTGGTATTACCAGAATGATGGAATATTTCGAGTATTTAATTTCTTGTATTGACCCTGATAATGATTTCATATAGTAACCTATTTTGTATTCTGTGTCCGTTTATATCATTAAAAATTTCAGTTAAAGAATAATCGGAACGGAGAAAGGAAGTTATTATGTCGGGTTATCTTTTTACATCTGAGTCAGTTACCGAGGGACATCCGGATAAAGTTTGTGATGCTGTTTCCGATGCAATACTGGACAGCATTCTTGAGGTTGATCCTACTGCAAGAGTGGCATGTGAAACACTGACAAAGACCGGCGTTGTTTTTATAGCTGGTGAAATCACAACAAATACTTATGTTCATTTTCCTGATATAGTCAGGCAGACTGTTAAGGATATTGGTTATACAGAAAGTGCAATGGGTTTTGATTATGAAACCTGCAGTGTTATAAGTGCTATCGAACAGCAAAGTGGTGATATTGCCATGGGTGTTGATGGTCACGGTTATTACGAGCATGATGAACAGGGTGCAGGGGATCAGGGTATGATGTTCGGGTACGCCAGTGATGAAACCCCTGAACTTATGCCTCTACCAATTATGACTGCCCACAAACTTGCTGCCAGACTTGCCGCTGTAAGAAAGGAAGGGTTACTTCCTTTTCTTCGTCCTGATGGAAAAACTCAGGTAAGTGTGCGCTATGAGAATGGAATGCCTAAGGAAATTACGACTGTTGTTGTTTCCAGTCAGCACAGCCCTGATGTTTCCCACAGTCAACTTGAAGAGGGAATAATTCAGGAAGTTGTAAATAAAGTGATTCCGTCAGATCTTATGGCAAAGGATATCAAATTTCTGATTAATCCCACCGGACGTTTTGTTATTGGTGGCCCTATGGCTGACAGTGGACTTACAGGAAGAAAAATAATTGTGGATACCTACGGTGGTATGGCAGCTCATGGTGGTGGTGCTTTTTCCGGCAAGGATCCGTCAAAAGTAGATAGAAGTGCATCATATATGGCAAGATATATTGCAAAGAATCTCGTAGCTGCAGGTTTTGCCAAAAAATGTCAGGTTCAGTTGGCATATGCTATTGGAGTGGCAACACCTGTGTCACTTATGGTTGATACTTACGGTACCGGAAAAGTTTCTGATGAAGCAATACAGAAGGTTGTAAAAGAAGTATTTGACTGTCGTCCCGGGGCTATTGTAAGAAATCTTGATCTCTTAAAACCAAGATACAGGATTACTTCCTCTTATGGTCACTTTGGAAGAACAGAACCCAGTTTCACATGGGAAAAAACTGATAAAGTTGATGAACTGAAATCAAAACTTTAAGTCAACTGTTTGTCCCGTTCAATATCCTGATCTTATATTTTTGTGTAAATCTGTTCTGTATACTGGGGGAAATGGTGCTAAACTGTTGACCTGCGTTTCTATTAATGATTTATTCTTGTGAGGTATTTTGAAAGCGCAGTTCAAGGTTGTACTTCTATAGAGAAAGGAAGTGTGTCTTGCATAAGATGAAGTTTCTTATTGTATTCGTATTGGCTTTTTCGTTGTTTAACACATCATGTAAATCAAAGAAGAAGTCGAAGACCACAGCTGAAAAGACTGATAAACCAAAAGCGGCATGCAACTGTCCAAAGGTAAGGGTCTGTGCCGATAAAAAAGCTCTGGAAAGGGTCAAGGAAAGGTGTTCAAAATGGCAGCATGAGGAGTTGAAGAAGACCAGTTCAACAGCGGCTGCACCCTCACTTTCGAGAAAAGAGCTGTACATAACATCAGTCAATCCAATCGGTGTGATTAAATATTACAGAAATGACAACACTCTTGCCTGCCGGGAGGTTGACCTGAATGGTGATGGTCTTATGGATCTTTTTTATTTCTATGATCCTTCAGGGAAAATAACAAAAGAAGTACAGCAGGACTGGGACAGAGACGGTATTATAGATCTCAGAAGAATTTACAGAAACGGAGTTATCTTCCGTGAACTTCAGAATACTGATGGAGATGAATCATTCTGGGAAGTTGAAAAAACCTATAATGATGGTCTTATAGCTCAGATTGCACTTAAAGTTATTAATCCTGTGGGGAGTCCTGTGAGAGTTTGTCCTTCATATAATTATTATGAAAACTTTGACACAGAAGGTAAGTTAATCAGTATTTCATGGGATATTGACTGTGATGGAGATATGGATCGTATCAGAAACAAGGATGGTCGTTTCGTAAGTGATAAATTTAAACATCTGAAAGTTGACAAAGCTGCCAGTGTTGAAAAACTACGAACGGAAGACACTTCAATAGCCCCTCCTTCAGACAGAAATGGGAAAAAATAGTTAAATCCATTAACTTTACGAAAAAATGGAGATCTACGTGAAAAAAAACGTCAAGAAAGTTGCCAAGTCAGTTCTAAATAAATATCAGGTGCCTCTGGATAAACTGAACCGAAAATGTGATTATTCCAGTCTTGGTTTTGTAACCACAAAGGAGCTTCCCCAGTGGAAAGGGATGCTTGATCAGAAAGACGCGCTGGATGCCATTGAGTTTGGTTTGTCCATAAAAAGTCGTGGTTTCAATATTTTTGCAGTGGGAAACAGTGGAAGCGGGAAGACAAGCACGATAACCAGAATTGTCAAGCAAAGAGCCCTAAAGGATCCTATTCCCGGTGATATCTGTTACATATATAATTTCGATGATCCTTATGAACCGATAGGTCTGATTCTTCCTGCGGGGAAGGGGGCACTTTGGGCTGAACTGATGAGAAAAACCCACAGTGAATTGCAGATAGAAACTCAGCGTATTCTTACTGCTCCTGCAATGAACAGGCTCAGAAGTGATATGACAACAAAAGCCAGAAAGGCTTTAAATGACAGTCTTCAGGAACTCATGGAAGAGGCCACTGCCAGAGGTATTCATATAAAAGTTTCAGAGGATGGGGATCTTGTACCTGCAGCACTCTTTAATGGAGAGCTTATCACTGAAGAGGAGATGATGAGTTTTGAGGAAGTTGACTCTCAGGTTCTTTCACTCCAGCAGCAGTTGAATCAGGCAAATCTTGAACTTCTTGAACTGACACTGGAGTTTGACAGACGTCAGCGAACCATGGAAAAGGATTTTCAGGATATAATTGATAAAGAGGAAGTCAAACGTCTGACTCCACTGATTGAAAGACTTCTCAAGGAAGTGAAGGAAAAACTTCTGGTTAAAAACAAGACTGTGGATGCATACTTCTCACACCTTAAGGACTATTTTATCAATAACTATCTTGACTTTGTGCCCAAGGATTTCTCCCCCTCAAAGGAAGATGAGATGGAAATTCCACCGGAAATACTCGAGCAGATGAAAGAACTGGTAGCTATGGGAGATGCTCTTCCGGTTGAGTTCAGGATAAATGTTCTGGTGGATAGATCCAAGGCTGAAAGTGCACCTGTAATTACCGAGAAAGTTCCTTCTTTCTCTAATCTTCTGGGATATCTTGAATACAATGAAATGAATGGCGCCCTTAACACTGATCATTCTCTGATCCGTCCGGGGGCTCTTCACAAGGCTAATGGTGGATACCTTATTCTCCAGTGTACTGATGTTCTTTCAAATAATGCAGCATGGTACGCTCTGAAAAAGGCTCTCAGACATCGTGAGTTAAGGGTTGAAGAACTTAGAGATAAAGGAAGACCAAGAATCACCGGTACTGTTAAACCTGCACCGGTTCCCCTTGATGTTAAAGTTATTCTGGTTGGTAATGACGATATATTCTATATTTTACAGAATCATGACGAGGAGTTTAACAGACTCTTCAAGGTAAAGGCTGATTTTTCACCATTTATGGATAGAAACGAACACAATATAATGGACATGGCCCGTTTTCTTGGACAGGTGTGTGAGGAGGAGAATTTCCTGCCTTTGCATGCACGGGCTGTTGCAAGAATTGTTGAGTTTTCATCAAGAATTACCAGTGATCAGGATCTTGTTACAAATAAAACAAGTACTCTCATAGAACTTATTGCCGAGTCGGATTTCTGGGCAAGGGAAAGAACCAAACGTCCAAGGTTTATTGATCTGAAGGATGTTGAGAAAGCTCTTGATGAAAGAAAACGCAGACATAACAGAATAGAAAAACTGGCTCTCCGGGAAATAAAGACAAGCACGATACTTATTGATATTCACAGTGAAGTGGTTGGCCAGATAAATGGAATGGCTGTTTATGATATGGGGGATTATGCATTCGGTATTCCTTCAAGAATTACAGCAATCACTTATGCAGGAGATAAGGGTATTGTGAATATTGACAGGGAAGTGAATCTCAGCGGTAATATTCACGATAAGGGTTCACTGATAATGGTTGGATATCTCAGTGGCCGTTTTGCAAAAGAAAAACCCATGAATATTTCAGCTTCAATAACATTTGAGCAGAGTTATTCTCAGGTTGAGGGTGATAGTGCTTCCTCCACGGAACTTTTCGCCCTTCTTTCATCCCTGAGTGATATCCCTATATATCAGGGTATTGCCGTCACAGGAAGTGTGAATCAGCAGGGTGTAATTCAAGCTATTGGCGGTGTTAACGAAAAAATAGAGGGTTTCTTCGAGGTATGCAAAATGCAGGGATTTACACATGACAGGGGTAATGGTGTAATCATTCCCAAGGCCAATGTCAGAAACCTGATGCTTGATGATGAGGTTGTGGATGCAGTTAAGGATGGAAAATTCACAATTTATGCTATTTCAACTATTGATGAGGGCATTGAAATTCTCACCGGTGTCAAATCAGGAGTATTTGACAAGGAGTGGACAAAGGGCAGTGTGAATTATTATGTTCAGGAGAGAATAACTGAGCTTTCAGAAGATGCTTCACTTTCCTGAGTTTTATCCTTGTTTTCCGTACCCTGCATCACTGCCAGACTATGAATAATTGATTGCTTTATCTCTGTGTTTTTCCCTTTTTCAAGTTTTTCAGTCAGTTTATTTATATCGATTTTTCTTATCATAAAAAACAGTATCAGGGTTACTGCCAGACTTCTTAATACCGTAAGAATAATCTGAAATGTGCTGTTTTGAGTTAAGAGTATAATTACAACAATGGAAAGAGACCAAAGGATAAAAAAGCCAGGTTTTAAAAAATCCTTAAATGCTCCTTTCATACTTTCTAAATTTGATTTTTTACTTTTTCCGTATTTATTTTTTATTACACTGTGATTTTTTGTTTTTATTCTGTTTATTCTGGTAATAAAATAGCCTTTATATGAAAGAAATCCAAAAACTGATGAAATAAGGGCTTTTAAAACCAATAGAAATAAAATTAGATGGAAAAATCCACCGTTAAAGGCAAATGCTCTGAAAATTACACGAGAAAGATTATTTATTGCTGTAAACCATATTTCACCGAAAAGAAGATAATTTGTGGCCAGAGAAAATGCCGTTACGCTCCAACCCATTAATACGCTTCCAGCAATAACTGAAAAAATATTCCACCCCAGATAATATATTGGTGTTGCCAGGATACTACCTTGAAGCCAAATAAAAAACATGGGTTTTATAGGGTTATGAAGTGGAGAAAATATTTTCAGGAATGCTGTCAGGAAGGATATCCTGAAAATTCCTTTTCCCTTGGTAAATCCTCCGAATGAAATAAGCATAATTGCCTGAATTGTTGACAAAATGTGACCTCTTAGAGGAATTTTCCATGCATGGGCCAGAGAACCGAAACCTGTTTCCACTATTGCAGTATATCCCGAAAATATTCCGGTGTTTTTTATATACTGCTGTTTAAATATTTCTGAACACTGAGTCATTGCATCTTCGGAAGTGGTTTGATCAAGATCTATTACATATGGATTTTCTATTTTAAATTTATCTGTAATATCAGTAATAAATGATTTTTTAACTCCAATTATAACTGTCTGAATCAAGTAGTTATCAATTGAATTCATAATAGAATTGAAGCCATTATTTTGAAGTTCAAGTGGACCAATATCATCAAGAATGAGAGTGGAAAGCCTATGCTCTTCAAGATAACTGATGAGAATTGAAGTATATTTATTTAAACTGTCAAAATTGAAATTCCATGTTTTATCAGTGTTTCTTTTAGCCCATATTTCGTTTTCAGAGGGAATGCCAATAGGGTTAAAAAAATATATATTTGAAGGTTCCTTGTTTCTGGCAAATGGTGCGGTGAAGGTAATGCCTTTGACATGTGGAGATTTCAATTTTCCGGAGACAGTATTAAGAAAAGTGGTTTTTCCAACTCCTATGCTGCCAGTCACAATAATATATGAAGTCTTGAAAATCATTATATGTACCTGTAAAAGTAATGACGTAACATTACTGGAGGTTAAATTGAAAGTTCGTGTAAAAATTTCACTAAACGATGATGATGGCTCCTTCATGGGAATAGGTCTGGTTTGGCTTCTTAGGGGTGTGGAACAATTTGGAAGTGTTAGAAAAAGTGCAATGCAGATGAAAATGTCCTATCCCAAGGCAGTTAAAATAATAGACAGGCTTGAGAAGGCCCTTGGATACAGTCTTGTTATTCGTACCAGAGGTGGCATCAGAGGTGGAAACAGTTTTGTCACTCCTGAAGGTATTGCATTTATCGAGAAATTTGAACATCTTCATCAGCAGATAACTTCTTTTTCAAATGAAAAATTCAATGAAATATTTGTTGAATCTAATCCTCATTAGTTGACTCAAGATTCATTTCGAAAATTCCGAATTGATTTTCATCCATATATTCAACCATCATCCATCGGAAGATACCAAGAGATGCAAGGGTTCCTCCTAAATATTCTGGAATTTCCCCTTCATCTTCAATATCATAGTCAACCATAAGAGTTTTACCTTCCATTTCAGGATAAAGTGGATCCTTGTCTCCAGGATTTCCAACATAAATATATCCGTAATCTCTGAGGAATCCAAAAGTGGGAAGTTTTGAGATATCTCCCTCAAGTTTAGTTCTCAGAGGATCATATCCGTCTCTTGCTATGCAGTTAACCGGTGTCTCATCAGGTAAACTGATACCGGCAAGTGAAAAGATATCTGAAAAACGGACTCCACGTCTTGTTACAGTTTCCACTGTGTCAGCTGTGAGTTTATTGGCGCCATTCATTTCTTCAACCATCAATCCATTTATAGATACTTCAATGATTCCCGAAGGAAGTGAAAAAGTTAATCGGTCAAACTCACAGTCAGCATCTTCCCCATCCATAAATGTATATTCAGAAGTACTTTCATCCGGTGTATCCCCAGTACACTGAATGAGAAGAAACGAAAATACCGATAGTGTGAAAATTAAAAGTTTTTTCATTTTATATTCCTTTCATATTTAAAGTTTACCTTTAATCCCTGTAAATAAAGTCCTGCCAGCTCTTGGTTCAAGGGAGCCGGACATATAAATGGTATCCAGAGCGTTGGTCAGTTGAGCAAAAATGGAAATTGTTACTGCTGCATTTTTATAAACGGGAGCAGAAATGAGAAATGAAGTAATCAGTCCATTGGGTAGAATATCTTTTATCCATGTGGATGTTACAGTGTCGTACCACCAGGCATACTGTTTTGAATACCACTTCAAATCAGCTGAAACTGTGAAAAAACTTGGAAGTTTTATTGTCAGGGACGATTTGAATGAGTGTGAAGGTCGGTAATCAAGTGGGCGGTTTGTATCCAGATCCCTTGTATAGAGTTCTCTGAATGATCCGGTAGCCTGAAAAACCACCGGCGTTCCAATAATGAATTTCCGTTTGAATGCAGCGGAAAGAATTCCACCACTTATTTGAGAATGACCTGTATTACTGAAACTATCACCATAACTGGTTATCATGTTATTTATCAGGTGATGAAATAACCTGGTTCTGATTTGAAAACCTGATACACCGCAAGTTTTTTTCCAAACTGCGGATAAATCACTCATATATGCGGTTTCAGCATCAAGGTCCGGATTTCCTCCAAGATGATTGGTGAACAATTCTTTCAGCGTCGGATATCTTATCTTTTTCCCCACTGACAATTCTGTCAATATGTTAGATGACCACATCCTGGAGATTTTCAATCTAAGTTCAGTGCCTGGAATTTTTCTTTCCATAGTTTCATAACTTACATTTTTTATTTCCCTTGCGGTTAGGGCCATAAAACTGATGGATGATTCCATATTCACAACACAAAATTTCAAATCATGATTATAGGAAAATACAGCTGTGGAGGTTTGAGCGTGGAATTTTTCCCAGGGATCATAGGATCCGCCATCAATGTATGATTGAACGGATAATTCTCTTTGCAGGTGCTGATCAAATTTATGCTGGATTTTAAAAATTACAGACCCGTCATCCCATGGTCTGAATTCAGGCATTAAAGAAATCCCTGCTGTGAAATTTTCATAAGAGCTTTTCGCAAACCATGCCAGCGAATCCGTGGTTATTCCGGAATATGAAGGATCGCCATGGTCAATCAGTTCGTCAGTATGTAAATGAAGAAAAGAAGAAACGTTAAGATTTACCAATTTTGTATTAATGAATTTTTTTTTCCATACAGCAGCAGCAAAAAGACTTGAATATTCAGAAAATGACCAGTATCTCACATAATTTGAACTTTCAAAAGTTGGTATTTGTCTTGGTGAACTGGAGTATCCACTGAAAAAGTCAATGGTATTAAATGAATTCAGTGTGTGCGAAGAATGAAATGATAAATTGAAACGTCTGGCTGCACTTTTATTTCTTACTCCACCATCTTCATGGTATTGGGCATATATTCCATCGGTCTTGAACTTGTCAGGTAATGTGTAGCCTGAAGTGTTATTATAAGAAACTGCAATATTGAAATGTGAATTTTTATAATTTGAACATCCATTCAGACCTGTGTAAAAATCAGGATGTAAACTGTTAAAATTTCCGGTTTTGAAGATTCCGGTTATTGAGTGTTTATTGCATTTGCTTTTAGGTGTGAGGTTCAATACACCTCCTGCACTTGAAGGTCCATTAAGGAGTGAACTGATTCCAGTTGAAAATTCAATTCTGGAAAATAATCCTCTTTCAGTTCCAGAAATATCCAGATGACCACTGTAACTTTCGGAAAAGGGGATACCCATAACAAATATTTTAAAAGAACGCTCATCAAATCCAGATGCCTGAATTGATGCACCACTTTTAGGCGACCATAAAATGTCAATTTCAGGAATATCAATGAGAGTGGATGCAAGATTAGTTTTTATTTCTTCATCCAGTTTTGTCTTTGAAATAACAAGTCGTGAAGATTTAAATCTTTTTCCCTTCACGGTGATACGTGTGTCATCTTCTGATGAAAGAGAATCCACTTTTGGGGAACTGGTCAACAGTATTAGAATAATAAAAAATTCAGGAAGCATATGTTTAAAAAGAATCTCTGTTGTGATATAAGAGAACTCTAGTCGTTATTAACACGAATTTATAACGAGGTCAAACTTAAAACGGAGTGTCATGATCAGCGAAAGTTTAAAGAAATTTGCAAGAACTATAGGTCAGAACGAAAAAATCAGTGAAGTCATTGTTGGAGTTTCAAGCACGATGGTAATTCTTGAAACGCAAAAAGCCGGCACTGCTATGCACTATCAAAAAACCTGGGAAGGTAATATCAGGCCTGGAAGTTGTAACCTCCAGACTGGGAATTATAGAGATTTTAAAACTGATACCACAATCAAAAATATTAAAATCCATACTGATGAAAAGAATCAGATATGGAAGGGGAAATATTTATGTGAACTTACAGAACAACTTGGTTCTCACGATTCACTGAACTCATCTCTTGCTTTAGCTGGAATAAACGCATTATGCATGAAACTGAATGAGGGATTTGAAAATATTAATTTTATAGAAGAACTTGAAATACAACCTGATATGGTCTGTGGTATTATTGGATATTTTTCCCCTGTTATGGAAAAACTTAAAAAGTATTCCAGAAAAGTGTATATTTTTGAGCTAATTGATCATCCTGATGTATTGCCCATCAGTTGCGAGCCTGAACTACTGCCGGAATGTGATATTATTATTGCTACGGGTACCACAATTGTAAACGATACCTTTGATGATATTGATAAACTTGTAAAAACCGGACAAAAATTTATACTGGCTGGCCCCACCACTCCTTTATCCACAATTCCATTTCTTAATACACATGTGACTGAGCTTGCCGGAAGTATCATTACTGATGTTGAAAGTGTCAGAAATGGTATGATAAACGGGGATAGCGGCCGAAAACTCAGAAAATATATGGATAAGCGTATCATTCGGCTTAATCGGAACATGAGTCTATAAATAATTATTTAAATCAAGTAAATAAAATGTAAATATCTTTCTGTTTTCAGTAATTTCTGAATTTTTTTAATTGATCTGATCAGGGGCATTGGATAGTGTAGCGGGTATGTTTATGATTAGAGGTGTTAGTAATGAGTAAGGCGGTTTTTTCATTTACCGGTGGTCATTGCAGTTCGTGTTCTTATGCGATTGAGCGAAATGGTAGAAAAATTAAAGGTGTGGAAGAGGTCTATGTGGATTCTGCAAATGGAATAATTCATCTGGATTATAACGGTGATGAAGATGTACTTGAAAAATTTCAGGAAATAACTTTCATTCTGGGGCATGGGAGTGAGTTGGTTTCCGGCGATTCAGAGGAAAAATGATGGCTCCCAAAAAACGAATAATGTGGCTACTTCCTATGAAAAAAGTTTTGTATGCACTTTTCCCGGCTGCTCTTGCCAGTGTTTACTTTTATGGTTGGAGAGCATTTATTCTCATTGCTGTTACAGTATCCGCAGCATATATTTCAGAATATTTATTTGCCCGCCATTATGACGAACCTGTTAACAGCAGTGTTTTTGTAACAGGTCTTTTACTTGCTATGACACTTCCGCCTTCACTTCCTTTCTGGATGGCTGCTGTTGGTGCAGTATTCGGAGTGGTGTTTGGAAAGATGGTTTTTGGCGGTTTTGGAAAGAACCCTTTTAATCCTGCTTTAGTGGGAAGAGCATTTATATATATCACGTTTGCCCAGCATATGACTTCCAGATGGTATGTTCCTGCTAATGGGCTGTTTGGAGGATTTTCTAAATATACTCCTGATGCAGTGACTGCTGCAACCTTTCTAAAAACATCCACTGTTGTGGATAATTCCTGGTATCTCCATGCTGCCATTGGAAATATTTCAGGATCATTAGGTGAAACCAGTGCAATACTGCTTTTTCTTGGAGGTATCTACCTGTTCTGGAAAAAAATTGCCAATAGATCCATTGTCATTTCAACCTTTCTGGGAATGGTAGGAATGCAGGGTATATTCTGGCTTCTGGGTGTAAGAACAACTGTAAATCCTTTAGCGGCATTTCTTAGTGGAGGATTTGTTCTGGGAATGTTTTTTATGGCAACAGATCCTGTTAGTGCACCCAAACAGAATGAAAGTAAAATTCTGTATGGTCTTTTCATTGGAATAATGACCGTTCTGATACGAGTATTTTCAGTATGGCCGGAAGGCATGATGTTTGCGATACTTCTGGGTAATACCTTTGCCCCTATAACCGATTATGGAATTTCTCAGTATAAACTTTCCAGAAAAGCAAAAGCACTGAAAGGGGATATATAATGGGGAAAGCATCCATGAGAATAAAAACAGTTGTCTTTATGGCTCTTTTAAGCGCTGTTTTCATTGGTGCGGTCAGTACAGTTCATTTGCTGACAAAGGATACCATTATGAGAAATGAAGCGGTTTTTTTCAGAAAAGCCCTTCTTGGTTGCACTCCACTTAGTTTTCCCACTTCAATAAAAGAACTGAATAACTTTTATGAAAATAAAGTAAAATATCATAAAACAGCAAATCCTTACTACACTGTCAGGGATGGAAAAAATTTATTTTACGTTTTAAAGGTGAGTGGACCGGGTTTATGGGGTGAAATTGTCACACTGATAGGTTTTAAATCAGACAAAAAAACTATTACAGGTATCAACTTTATTTCTCAGAGTGAAACACCGGGACTTGGGGCACGTATAAGTGAGTCGTGGTTTAAAAAACAGTTCATTGGGAAAACCGGTCCGGTAACAATGGTTCCTGAAGGTACCGGAACTGTTGCAAAAACACAATTTGATGCAATCACCGGAGCAACAGTGACATCCACTGCAGTGAAGGATATTGTTAATAATGCACTTGTAAAAATTTCAACTGTCATCAGAAAGGGAAGTGACTGATGAGTTCCAGAACTTCAAATGTTGTTTTTTCAAATCTGGGACGCGACAATCCGGTATTTGTTCAAATTCTTGGAATCTGCTCAACCCTTGCAGTTACCAATGTTTTGAAAAATACTCTGGTTATGGCCATTGGGCTGATATTTACAACAGCTCTTTCAAATTTTACGGTTTCTCTTCTTCGCAGATTTATACCCACAAGAATCAGAATGATGGTTTCGACTCTTATTATTGCCAGTTGGGTAATTATAGTCGAGATAATGCTTAAAGCTCAGGTTCCTGAAATAGCAAGGCAGCTGGGACCATATGTTGGTCTTATAATTACAAACTGTATCATTATGGGTAGAGCAGAAGCCTTCGCTATGCAAAATACACCAGGAATATCTCTGGTTGACGGTTTAAGCTCAGGAGTAGGCTATTCCTGGGTTTTACTGCTGATAGCTTTTTTCAGGGAACTTATGGGAAGTGGTACTGTCTGGGGTCAGGTGGTTCTGGGTAGCTGGTGGGTAAAATGGTCAATTATGGTAATGGCTCCCGGAGCGTTTTTTATGCTGGCGATTTTTATCTGGATTGTTAAAGGCCGAATTTTAGTTGAAAAGGAGGCGTCAAATGGAAGGTAGCTCTCCTGGAACTTTTGCAATTTTTTTTGCAGCAATATTTACAAGCAATATTTTGTTAACTCTGTATCTGGGAATGTGTTCGTTTCTTGCTGTTTCCAAACAGGTTAAAACCGCAGTAGGACTGGGACTGGCTGTGGTTTTTGTTATAACAACAACCAGTGCATTAAACTGGCTGGTATACTACTATGTGCTGATACCTTTTAAACTTGTTTATCTTAAATATATTGTTTTCATAATTGTAATTGCAGCATTTGTTCAGATAGTTGAAATGATTATAGAAAGAGTCAGTGAAAAACTCTATAATGCCCTTGGAATTTTTCTTCCTCTGATAACAGTGAACTGTGCAATTCTGGGAGTCAGTCTATTTATGATTATAAGAAAATATACACTTGTATCAAGTGTTGCTTATGGTCTTGGCAGCGGTATCGGCTGGATGGTTGCAATTGTTGCAATGGCTGGTATCAGGCAGAATATGAAACGTTCAAGAGTTCCTGGAGGTCTCGAAGGCGCAGGGATTACCCTTATTATTGCCGGAATTATGTCCATGGCATTTATGGGTTTTACTGGAATGATAAAGATATGAGAAGCAACCCTTTTGGGAAAATTAATCATCAGTGGAGTTTGCAATGGATTTTCAGTTTGGACATCTCATAACGAGTGTTCTTATAGTTTCAGGAATAGCTACGGTATTGAGTATTCTGATAGTAATTGCTGATGCTACTATTGGTAATTATGGTGATAAGAAAATTACAATTAATAATGAAAAAGAAATAATTGTAGATGGTGGACAGACTCTTTTGAGTGCTCTTAAGAGTGAACAAATCTTTATACCAAGTGCATGTGGAGGTAGAGGAAGCTGTGGACTTTGTAAACTGAAAATTGAATCCGGTGCAGGTGAAGTTCTTCCAACAGAACTGCCTTTTCTTGAACCGTCTGAGATCACTGATAATGTCAGACTATGCTGTCAGGTGAAAGTGAAGGCAGATTTAGAAGTTACCGTTCCTGAAGAACTTTTTAAAATAAGACAGTTTGAGGCCAGGTGCGTTTCACTCGTTGATCTTACTGCGGATATCAAAGGTTTAAGACTGGAACTTTCTGAAAATGATAAGATAGAATTCAAAGCGGGACAATTTATTCAACTGGAAGTTCCAGTATATGATTTAACACCAGAAGCGGTCTACAGAGCCTACAGTATCGCTTCAAAACCCGATGATGATGGTTTCATCGATTTGGAGATAAAATACGTTCCTGGTGGGATATGTACAACCTGGGTGCATAAATTTCTAAAGGTTGGAGATACTGTGAAATTTAATGGCCCGTATGGCGATTTTTATCTCAGAGATACCGATGCAGAGATGATTTGTATGGCAGTTGGCAGTGGAATGGCTCCAATTAAGAGTATTCTTACTCATATGGCTCATAGGGGTATCAACCGTAAAGTTAAATACTTCTATGGTGCAAGGAAAAGGGATGACCTTTATAATACTGAGTTAATGGAAGAACTTGAAAAATTAATTCCTGATTTTAATTTTATTCCGGTTCTAAGTCGTCCGGAGGAGGAAGATAACTGGTCAGGAAAAGTGGGCAGACTTAACAACATACTTCCTGAATATTATGAAACTGCACAGGGAATGGAGTCATACCTGTGTGGAAATCCCGATGCTCTGAATTCATATATTGCTGCACTCAAAAATCTGGGATTAAGGGATGATGAAATTTTCTATGATCCCTTTGCCTGATAAGGAATTAAGGAGGCGAAATTGAAGAATACTCCTCAGATGAAAATGGCATATGAAAGTATGAAACCTGGAATTATCACTCTGGATGGATTTTTAGGCAGTGATTCAAGAAGCCTTATGGATATTATAGTCGCTGATGAGGCCGAAATTGCCCGAAGGGGACTTACCAGTGCTGAACTGGCTCAGAATATGAGAAGAATAAGAGACGAGGGAAGAAAAGGCGAGGGTCTTTTTGAATTTGTTCAACCTCATTTTGATGTTCTGGTGGAAAGTGTACGGGGAGTTTTAAGCTGTCCATTCCCCGGTTGTGGAGCAATAAAGAAGGTAAATACTACTGTAGTAAATAAACAGACAGGCAAGACTATATCATTCAGTGATTTGGCCATCCACCTTATTGAAGAGCATTCATTTTTTCAGGGAAGGGGTTCATCCTTCAGATTAGATCCCTGTGAACTCATAGAAATTCTTGAAATTAAGGAAGATCCTCACTGAGAGCCAGATACAGGCTGTTTCTAATATCATCTACGGTAAATTATTTTGTAAGAAAAACTGAATTTTCAGGTATGTGGTTATTTTTAGGTCCATCCATAATATTTTTTACTAATTCAACAGGAATTTTCAGGTGTTTACTAAAATAATACTCACCCGCATGGTTATAGAAACTTAGTATATTAATTATCAGTGTGTTCAGGAGTTGACCATCCAGCCAGGTTCAATGCCTGTTCGCAGCGGGATTTATGAATTTCCCATGCAATACAGCCCTGATAATCAGGTTTGTAAAATGGATACTCATGAGAATAGTCAAAATCATGCAGGTGATCACCCTTTTGGGGAATAAAGCCATTTTTATCTGTAAGGAAAAAGACTTTATCCGGATTCGTTACATTCTGAATATTGACAGCCATTGCAAACTCTCCTTAATTCTATAATTCATGTTTAGTTGAAAAAAATAAATCTGGGATTAGGGTTCTGTTAAATTCCTGTTATAATTTTTCATGAACTTAAAAAAAGTGGAATTGTAGTTATTATCCGGATTGACAGTGCTTAGACAGAAAATTATAATGCCCGTTGCGGTTGCTGTGACCGTATTTTAACGGAGGACAAAATGGTAAAAATATTTATGGGGATTATTCTTGGGACAGCCTTGTTTTCTTCACCTTTATCTGATATTGAGGCTAAAACAAAGGCTAAACACAAATACACCTGTCATCGTTATGTAAAGGGAGTTAAAAAAAGTGGAAAGCTTCATATCTGGGCTTATTCAAAAAAGAAAGCTGAAGTTAAAGCAGTGAGTAAATTCCGTAAAATGGGAAAGAAGACAGATTACGCCAAGTGTAAATACTAAAAACACGCTTTAGTTTGTTTATGATTTTCCATTAAATTACTTCAAATTCAATATAGAAAAAGAACACAGTTATAGTTAACTACATGTTTTAGATACTTTTTATTAAGGGTAAAAATTAAGAGAACAGGGGAATGTTGAAAGGAAAGAATTATTCTACTGGAAGTGCATAAACAAAACTGCCTAATATAGCCTGATATCCCAGACCAACTTCATCTCCGGGAATACCAGCAGCAGGAATTCCATCCCAGGTTCCGGAAAGATGGGTGCAGTCGCCGCCGAAGAAATCAGGATTCATATAGAGATCTCCGGGTGCAGTGTAAAGATAGCCGGCTATGTCTCCAACCTGAACACCAAGTTCAGCAGCAATCTCACGGATGCGGACGTTAAGGCCTTTAATAGGATGCCCTGCTTCAGGATTTCCTTCAAAAGCCAGGTCTGCAATACCAATCATAGTATCATTTGCACATGCCATTCCATTGGGAAGTCTGTCATAAAGAGAGTTGTACTGAGTCTGCATGATTACAACAGCTTCAGGTACAGCAGCTTTAATTTCACTTACTATCTGATAAAGATTATCTTCAATCTGATCAAGGGCCACGTTCAGATTAACTATGCAGACATACTGGTCATAAGGATCTGAACTTGTACATTGATCCATATACTCCACCTGAAAATGTCTGAGATCGTTTCCACCGCCTTCAACAGTGAAAACTGCATTATGAATATGTCTTGGTGGTAACACATCCATGGCCTGAGGGAGCTGTTCGTTCAGAACCTCCTCTGAAGTTTTTCCAGGGACGGCGAAATTGTATGAAACAACATCCTGAACACCGAAATAACCCTTCAGATATTCTCCAAATGCCGGTATATGATGGTTTGAAGCAAGAAAATATTCAAAAGGTAGACCAAGAAGACTTGAGTCAAAGGTGTATCCATATGTGGTGGAGGCACCGAGATTGATCATCAGAGCATCATGACCATGCATTTTCTTGTGAGCATGGCGATTATGATGTGCCCATGAAGTACTCACCAGACCAAATACAGCCAACAACATAACAATGGTTATTACTCGAGCTTTCATTGCGGTTTCTCCTTTTTTGTAAGTAAGTTAATGAACCAATTTCTCTACCAGTAACGTCTGATATTATAGGAACAGTTTTTTAATATGGTCAATAAAAAAAGTAATCTGTCATATATAAAAACTTGAAAAATAGTTTATGGTTTTTAAAACACATTCATTTTAAGCAGTTTTTTCAACAAGATATGAAGCAGTGATAATCAAAATATCAAAATGATCGATCATCCATCTGAATGGTTGTATTTGATTTCTTTTACTCAAAATAATTGTAGGGAAATTTAATTATTTCTTTTCAGATGGTTATAAAAGTAAAATTTAAATATTATATGTAATTGTGTCGATGTAGATCATTAGTGGCAGTGGAATTTTCAGTAAATATCAGGAGATTCCTGAATTTCAGAAGGGGTGTTTTGTGGAAGTAAAAATTTCTGATGATAATCTGGAGGCCTATCTGACCCTTGAACCAGGCGAAAAGCCTGATTCTGAAACAATATTAAAAATCCTGGCCGAAAAGGGAGTAGTATTTGGGGTGCTGGTTGATACTGTTAATCAGATCTCAGAAATGGAAGTATGTGAACATGTACTCATCGCCAAGGGTATCGAACCAACAGCAGGAAAGAATACAAGATTTGAATCTCTGATTGAAGATGCTTCAGTGAGATGGCCCAAAAAAATAAAAGATAAACCGGTTGACTGGCATAAAATAGAAAAAGTTCTGAATGTAAATCCCGGTGATAAACTGATGCGAAGACTCCCTCCACTTGTGGGAGATGATGGAAAAAGTGTTACCGGAGAAGTAATTCCAGGATTACCTGGTGATGATATCCCTTTTAAAAAGAAACTTTCAGGGGTTGAAATTTCAGAAGAGGATCCCAATGTTCTGGTTGCTTCCAAAGGGGGGAAACCAATAATAACCAATCATGGTGTAAAGATAGAACCTGTTTTTACATGTGAAAATGTTGATTATGGAACAGGATCAATTTCTTTTGGTGGCAGTGTGAGAGTGAATAAAAATGTAAATCCGGGGATGTATATAAAATCAGGGGGTGATGTTTATGTGGGTGGAATAGTTGAAAGTGCTCTTATTGAAGCTGAAGGTGATATCATTGTCAAGGGCGGGATTATTGGTGCGCAGGAGCTAAAAGGAGAGGATGGTGAGTATGCTCACGGAATATCAATCATAAGATCCAAAGGAATGGTTATGTGTTTATACGCAGAGCATTCTGTTATTGAAGCATACAAAACTGTAAATATAGTTAACTTTGTTTTAAACAGTGAAGTTAAGTGTGTGGAAAAATTAACTGTAGGGAAAAAAGGTTCCAAGATGGGATGTATCATAGGTGGCTCAGTTGTGTCCAGTCAGGGCATAATATGTAACACCACAGGGACAAGTGCCGGCATAGCCACTTATCTACAGATAAGTTGTGACTCTTTATTCGAATCCCGAAGAGATTTTATCATCAGACAGATTGATGAGGTTGAACATAAATTGTCCAGAATGAATAAAATGAATGAACTGATAAATTCCTCAAAAAGAATCCGGCATGAGACTTCGGACAATGTTCAAAAACAACTGGAGCATATTGTCAATGATAAGGAACTCCTTATTATTCAATTAGCTACACTGGAAAATTTAAAGGAAAACATGTACAAGTCAGTCATCACTGTTAACCGGGAGATAAATTCCGGGCTGCATGTGAAACTCGGGAAGTTTTCTGTTACTCTTGAACAGAGTCAAAATGGAAAGACTTTTACTGTAACAGAGGATGAAGAGGGAAATCAGAAAATGGAGCTTCTTGCCCCCATGTAAATCTACAGTCCGAAAATTCCCATAAGTTGACGGAGTTGAAATCTTGTCTGGGTGAATGAAAAAGCCACGGTCTTTTCATTTTTGTAAAAATCCAGATTATCAAGCAATTTTGAATACTTTTTGTTAGCTCCAAAAAATCTCTTCATGTTTTTGTACTGGTTTTGAGCAACACGAGCAAGTAATTCTCTTTTGTAGATGAGAAAAACATCAGTATCAAGACCCTTGGAAAAATCTATGAAACCAGCTCCCTTTTCAAATGATTTTCCTTGATTGAAATAAAAAACCACACTTGGCTTTTGTTTTAAAAAATCCAGTTTTCCGGATCCAAGTTTTCCTTTTCCTGGAATCAGTTTCCCGATAAGGGACATTGGTGCAGTAACAAGAATATCCCTAGACGGGCTCCACATATAGCCAGTACCGGGTAGAGTTTTCAACTTATCTCCCGATTTGGCTAACAACATATCGGGAAAATGATTTGCAAAACATTTTTGAGCTGCAATCGAATCAACTCCATAAAAAACAAGGATTTCATTGAGTGCCATCTTCTTTGGATCTTCATTTGTACGAATAAATTCCTGATTTCTACTGAAAATGTGCAGATACTGGGTTTTTTCAAGAACTGACATCAGGCATTTAGAATTCGTAGATAATTTAGTAAACTGGTTTTGGAGAATCTTCATAAATGGTGAATTTATGATGGATTTAATATTAATGCTGTATATAGCTTCAGGGAGAAATCCAAGTTCATTTTTAATTTCAGACATAAACTTTACTGAAGCAGGGATCATCTGTTCCCCTTTCAGTCCTGCTGTTCGAACAGATTTTTTTTTACAGGATAAAAATGAGACAACCACTACCATTATTGATATCCACAACCTGTTAGTTTTCATAATTTCTTCCTTATTATCCGTTAGGATTCATCAACAGTATCTTCTGTTTCGCATAACTCATTACTCAGGTAATCAGCCAGAGATAAACTTGAAATGTGTAATCCTTCTTTACTTGAAATGGTTTCGAGATAATAGAGTAAATCTTTACTGGTAGGACGATCTTCAATGTATGTTTCCATGCCCCAGAAAATAATTTCTTCCAAAAGTGTTGGAATATCAGGTCTGAATTTTTTCATAGAAGGAATATATCCCATTCTGCTCTTCACTGCTATGGGATTCACCAGAGTCATAGTTTCATAAAAGCAAACCATGAGGGAGAAAATATCACTGCGTGCTTCGCCTATATCCCCCATTTGCTGTTCAGGGGGCATATATCCTTTTTTCCCCGGAACTTTTTTAAAGCCCTCAAGTCTTGTGCCAGCCTGAGAAATTCCAAAATCAGTAAGTTTGACTTCACCACTCTTTGAAAGGAGGATATTGGAGGGACTTATATCTCTATGTATAATCCCTTTTATATTTCTTGAGTAAATGAATATTGTGTGTGCGTAGTTAAGAGCATGCAGCAGTTCTGAAAAAATATAAACACCTATGTTTACAGGGAGTGCTCTGTTATGCTTAAGGAGTGATTTGATAGTGAATCTTAGATCCATACCATCAACCCATTCGAGAACAATATAATACCGGCTGTTATATTCAAGAAGATCCACCACCCTGACGATGTTTGAGTGATTAAGATTTGCATGTAAACGAGCTTCACTGAAAAAAAGATCCACCAGAGGTTTTTTATCAGATAATTCTGGAAGCAATTCCTTTACTGCAACGGGGAGATAAAACCCCTCATCACCTTCTTTGTATCCTTTGTAAACAGCACCCATTCCTCCAACTGCAAGAAGTCTGCTAAGAGTATACTGTCCGTCCGCTAATCTGGTACCCTTAGGAAGAGGTACGTAGTCGTTCATGTAATTATCAGTGAGAAGTGGATATCAGTTTGTACACTGATGTGGAAATATTTGGTCTAATAGCTTTCTTGCCGGAGACAGCAATTTTCCAGTTATCAGGTGTAGTTGAGTAGCCTATCCAAAATTGAACTTTACTCACTGCTCCTTCCGTGGGGGATTTTATTACAATTCGTGATTTTACTGAACTGAAACCTGCAGTGAGATTACGCCATCCAAGATTATGTATGTGATATGGGCATGAAAGTGAGCTGCATTTTCGGCGGCTGCCAAGTTGAGTTCTAAATTTTCCTCTTTGATTACCAGTGCTTTTACCAAGTACAAAATCAGGTACAGATGGCAGCACGAGATCAACAAGAGCAGGATATTTTTTACCAGGTTTCAGGGTAATCTTTAACAGGTACTTGTACCCAAGAAGCCCACTTTCGCTGGCATCTATGCCATCAGCATTGAGCAGTTTTGAAATTTCAGATATGTTAGCGTGAATAAATGGCTTTTTAGCTGTTTTAGGTAACTTGGAAGTTTTATTGGCGGCTGATGTGACATCTGAAACTGTCCTGTCTGATAAATATGATGCTGAGGCAATAGAACCAGTGAAGTTTTCACTTTTGTAACTGAAGGATATGGAGCTGTCGTAAGTTCCAACCCATATAATGAGATTTCCACCATATGCAACTCCAGGAAAGGATCTGACTTCCATGGTGGATGTTTTTATCAGGTTACTGAAATCGTACCATCTGGTTCCATCTATGACAAATGGACAGCCGTTGAGTCCCTTTCTGGTACATTTTGAAGTGTCACCAACAGAAGTATTCTTCAGATTTCTGTTATCAGTCCAGCTGTATATGAATAATTTTTCAATTTTTCCGGAGAAATGAAGCTTAAAATCACTTCCTGAAAGGTAGTCGATGGATGTCACCTGAAGTCTGTGCCAGTTTAGTTTTTGCATGTCATCGATTTTTGGTAAAAAATCCTTCTTCATCCTGTTAACTGGAGATATAAGTTTTTTCATGCTGATGGTGTTAAACCCTGTTGGGACTATGGGAGTTTTCTTTGAGTCTTCCTGCATCGGCTTAACAATTACCGGAGGGGTTTTAACTGGCAGGTTCTTTGTTTCAGGTTTTGTTTTGGTGCCATCTGACTCAGATGGATTTTTAGGATTTTTATTTTTCAATAAAATTTCATCGGGATCCGGAGGCAGAGCCGGGGAAGGCTCTGGACTCAATGTGTAATGAGTGATTGACAGTGAATCTTTTCCAAAATGATTCTGTGAAATTCCAAAGTAGTAAATCTGGGGGATATCATTTGAGGCCATCCAGAGTACAGTTTTGGTGGGATTTCCTTTGCGGGATCTGCTGATAACAAGAAGTTTATTCTTCTTAACAAGATTCATGATATCGATGGGACCTTCATTGGCGATTCCTCCGCCTGGACAGTTGTGCCTGAGTTTAACTTCATCCCACGGACATATTGAATACTGTGATATCATCACGCTGGATCTTTTGGCAATGTTACTTTTTGCAACAGCAAAGGCTTTACTTGGAGCTTTTTTAAAGTACAGAACTGTTTCGCTTAAACCGCTATGTTCACTATCTCCGAGAATTTCAACTCTCAAAATATTTTTATATTTAAGTAAACCGGTCGAATGGCTTTTTAATTCTTTTTTTATTACCGGGGAAAGCTTTCGTACAGTTGAAGAAGTTATTCCAGGTGGTTCAAGTTTTATCCAGCCTTTAGAGTTTGCAGTCCCTGTTAATGAGATAAGTGTTAAAATAATTGTTATCGATATAATATTTTTCAGCATAATATCTGCTCCATAATTTCATCAAATCGGAATTCAATATACCCCGATTTAAGTCCAATTCCACACAATGTTAAATATTTTATTACATGATATAGGTTAGTTCAATGTGTAAAAATATTAACACACGGGGAATACTATGAAAAAAAAGATACAGTAAGTTAATGGGCCAGGGGTGGTTTTTTATCAGGAGGATGAAATTCCGGTTTTCTCCCTGTGTTTCCTGCGATAATGCCCTTAAGATTTTTACCTTCCCAGGGTATTTTTCGGTGGGGATAAAAACGAGCGCTGTCATATAAAAATCTTGCAAACATTGGTGCGGTGGTCAGATGTGCAGCGTCATCATCACCAAGGGGTCTTTCATATTTTTCATCACCCAGCCAGCAGGTAACAGCCCATCTGCTCGTATAGCCGGAAAACCACGTATCCATTGTTTTTGATGCAGTTCCTGTTTTGCCGGCAGCGAAAATACCGGTTTCCCGAATTGGTTCATTGTGCCCTCTGGTAACCACCTTTCTCAGTAATAGAGAGGTTTTCTTCATTGCCGCTTCAGGAAGAGCCTGTGTAGCAGTGTTGTTTGAAAGCGAGATAATTCGACTCAGACGTTCTGAAGGTGTAAGATATGGGTCTGTAACAACAGTGTGATCCTCAAGAATCTGACCACGGGAATTCTTTATTCGTCGGATATATACGGGTTTAATAAATTTTCCATTTCTGGCAAATACAGCAAAGGCTCTTGTAAGTTCATCTATCCTTGTGCAACTTGAGCCAAGTGCAAGTCCACGATCAGCAATAATAGGAGTTGTGAAGCCAAACTTTCTTATCCATTTTGCCACCTTTTTTGCGCCGAGTGCCTGAAAAATTGTGACACTTGGAATATTTCTGGACCATACCAGCGCTTTTTCAAATGTAACTGTATGATTTTTAATTTTATTCAGCAATTCACCTGAAATACCGTGGGATTGTGCATATTCATAATTTCTAACCCTCCACCGTTTTCCAGTGGCAGGATCGACAATACTGTATGGAATATCAGATAATTTTTTTTGTACACTCCATCCCTCATTGAGGGCCAGACTGTAGTAAAAGGGTTTATAAGTACTCCCGGGTTGTCTGCAGCTTTGATATGCACGATTGAATTTTGTCAGATCAAAATCTGTTCCACCAATCATTGCATTTACATAGCCGGATCTGTGATCCATGGAATATATTACACTCTGTACTCTGGGAATCTGAACCAGGTTAAAGAGATATGATTTCTGACTGTCAGTTTTATCAAAAGTCACAAAGATGACATCACCCTTTTTGAGGACCTTATCACATCGGGTGATTTTCCTGTCAGTATCTCCGGTTCTACGGTATTTTGACGCCCAGCTCATATTTTCCAGAGGAATATATCCACTCAAACTACCAATTCTTATTGAAACCCCTTTTTTTGAAGAATCTGTCACGATTGCAAGGTATGGGTATTCAGTTCGGATGGATTCAGTGGATGTAATATTGTAGTATTTTTCTGATTTACTGATGAAATTCTTGAATTCAGTACCCGAGAAATGAGCTTCAGGACCGCGGAACCCTTGTCGTTTATCCTGCCAGGAAGCCATGTCCATAACATTTTTTCTTGCTTCTCCATGAACAAAAGGACTGACGGTTGTCTCAACCTGGAATCCACCTTTCTTAAAAGCGTCTTTACCAATTTTAGATATAAGTGTCCTTCTGACATACTCAGTGAAGTATGGTGCAACGGTGTGATAATGATCAAGTTTATTCATGACTTTTATTGGTTTACTGATTGATTTTGTCATTGATTCCGAATCAATATAATTTCTTCGATGCATCGCGCGAAGAACATGATCACGCCGTTCTTTAGCAAGAGAATTATTGCGATAGGGAGAATATCTGGTTGGAGCCTGAGCCATGCCTGCAAGCATTGCACACTCTTCCAGTTTGAGCTCTTCCAGGGGTACTCCAAAATAAGTAGCTGCAGCAGCTTTTACACCGTAACTTCCCTTTCCCAGAAAAGTCAGATTGAGATAAAGTTCAAGAATTTCATCCTTGGAGAGATTTCGTTCCAGCCTTAATGCAAGAATAATTTCCCTGATTTTGCGATCAAGAGTGCGTTCTCCTCCCATATAGAATTTGGCAACCTGCTGGGTGATTGTTGAACCACCCTGCTTTACTGCCCCCGCTTTCAGGTTTTCGGTCATTGCTCTTAGCAAACCGATAAAGTCAACAGCACCATGTTCATAGAATCTGGAGTCTTCAACAGCAATAAATGCATTTTTAAGCATAGGGGGGATTTCAGATAGCAAAACCCACTGCCTTCGTTCACCACTTATCTCAGCTAGTAATGTACCATCAATTGCAGAAATTCTTGTACTGCGACCGGCAATTTTCTTCATCTGACTGAAATCCGGAATTTTACCTACCTTACAGGCATATTTTCCGAAAATATATACTGCAGTGATTCCAATTGCTCCAGAAAGTAATAATAAAATAAAAATATGATAAAAAAGTACTTTTCTGAAAAAACCATGTTCTCTGCTGTTTAAAATTTCAGGCATTCTTTAAACCGGGTTCTTTATTCATTTTCAGGATCAGCACTGGGCTTAAGGCCAATTTTTTCCCTGACAAGTTCCTCAATTGATTTCATGAGTTCCGGATTCTCTATCAGGAAGTTGCGGACATTATCTCTTCCTTGTCCAAGCCGTTCTCCCTGAAATGAATACCAGCTTCCGCTCTTTTCAACAATTCGATGAGTGTCAGCTAAATCAAGAAGATCTCCGGCAAAACTGATTCCCTGTCCGTACAGAATATCAAATTCGGATTCCCTGAAAGGAGGAGCAATTTTGTTTTTAACAACCTTTACACGGGTTCTGCTGCCAATTACTTCATCACCCTGCTTGAGGGTTCCTATTTTACGAATATCCAGCCGTACACTGCTGTAGAATTTAAGTGCATTGCCACCAGTTGTTGTTTCAGGGCTGCCGAACATTACACCGATTTTCATTCGGATCTGATTGATAAAGATAACAAGAGTATTTGATTTTGATATGCTTGCAGTAAGTTTTCTCAGCGCATGGGACATCAGCCTGGCCTGAAGACCAACGTGGCTGTCCCCCATTTCTCCTGTAAGTTCAGCCTTTGGTGTTAAAGCAGCCACACTATCAACCACTACCACATCAACTTCTCCGGTTCTGACCAGTGTATCAGTTATTTCAAGAGCCTGTTCGCCGCAATCTGGTTGTGATACCAGAAGGTTGTCAACATCTACACCAAGCTTTTTGGCGTATGAAACATCGAGGGCATGTTCAGCATCGACAAAGACGGCAACTCCCCCCAGTTTTTGTGAACTTGCAACAACGTGCAGAGCAAGAGTGGTCTTTCCTGAACTTTCAGGACCATAAATTTCCACAACTCTACCCATTGGAAGCCCTCCGAGGCCCAGAGCAGAATCAAGACTCAGGCTTCCTGTACTTATTACAGGAATTTCTCTCATGTTTTTTTCGTCATCACCAAGACGCATTATGGCGCCCTTACCGAATTGTCTTTCTATTGTGGTAAGTGCTGTTTCAAGGGATTTTTGTTTCCCGTCATCTTTTTTCTTTGCCATGATCATTATCCTTTACTGAATCAGTTCTGGGTGCTCGTTCTGTATTTTTTTTGTAACTATCACGGTTTCTGTGGGTTCTGGAAGTGGGTCTTCTTATTCCACCACCCTGAGACTGTAATGATTTGCTGTCAGCGGAATCTCCGGTATGGGTTTTTTTATAATTTCTATCTCTGGTTCGTCCATGATTATCACGAGGCTGTCTGTTATCTCTTGAAAAAGATTTTTTTCCTCCCATGTTCGAAATTTCATCAGAAGTTCTTCGGACAGCCGAATTATCATTTATGGACTTCATTTCCTCACGTTCTCTCATATTTTCTTCGTAAGAAACGGAATCTTCCATCGGTTTTCCTGGCATAACGGCAGTAGCTGCCCCAATCAGATTTTTTTCAACCCAGGAATCAATTTTTTCCTGTTCAAATGTAAAGGAAGTGAGAAGAGGATTAATTGAGGAAATTTCATCTTCAATAAGTTCACTTGAAACTGTATCAGGAATAAAGTCCGGTAAAATATCTGAGATATCTCTTTTTAAAAGTTCATCATCAAGTCTGAAAACTTTGAGTGTTTCGAAAGTACCGTCAGGATCTTTTCTTCGGTTTAAGGAAACACCGGAAAATTTTATGGATTCTATTGTTTCTTCAAAAGTCTCAATATATTTCATAAAGGGACCTGTATTTTCATCTGCTCTGGCGAGAGTGATATGTGGCACACTATCAGTAGTGGTACCTGTATACCCTCCGCTACGGAGCATTTCAGAATATGTCTGTCTGAAATTTTCTATTTCAGATGATGGATCATCAAGAGCCAGAGTAATGACTCTTGGAAGTCCCCTTGAATCGTGAATAGTTGATAACCGGCCTCTGCCTGATTCAATAATTCCAAGTTCCAGAGATGTTTTAGCGAGACAATCATATGCATATTCGATGAAGCTTACTGGAACAAAACCCAGAAAGCGTATATTCAATTGAAAATCAGATGGTTTGACCCATTTAAGTTTTGTTGTGATCTCTTCAGGGAAGAATCGGCTTAATCTGAACTGCATTTCCTGAATACCGGAAAGGTAACTAACCGGAAGTTCAAATGCTGCAAATACATCAGAAATTAATTCATCCTGAACTTCCACTGTTTCAGTTTTTTGTTTTTCGTTCATTCTTAAATCACCATCCTCATTATCCGGAGAGCAGTATACGATAAAAAAAATATTAAACAATATGAAAATTATACGGAGTAATACCTTCCAAAAGTAAGGTAAAAGAATCAAGTGCTGTTTCAACTGATTTTTGTTGAATCTGAAACCGGTTTCCTGAAAATTTAAATCTGCCACAATAACTGTGTTCACCCGAATGAATACCTATAAACACTGTTCCTACCGGTAGATGAATTGTACCTCCGAGAGGCCCTGCTATACCTGTGACAGAAATTCCTGATTCAGTGGAGAATAATTTACAGCAGTTTTTAGCCATGAGTACAGCAGTTTCTACACTGACTGCCCCACAGGATTTTATAATTGATTCAGAAATACCAAGAACATTAATTTTAATGTTTTCTGAATAAGCAATTAGACCCCCTTCAAAATAGTTGCTGGCTCCCGATACTCCTGTAATTGAACTGCCAAGAAGACCTCCGGTACAGCTTTCAGCTACACAAAACCTCTGGTTCTTAAGAAGTTTAAAAAGATTTTCTACTTTTTGTGAAAACATTGGAAGTAGATCCTGTGGTTTTATTCCTCGAATTTAAGGACCACAGATGTGATATTATCATTACCACCATTTTCGTTAGCGGTATTAATCAGGGACGTAATCACCGTTTCAAGATTATCACTGCTTTTCATGATTTCTTCCATACCTGGATCAGTGATCATTCCGCTAAGACCATCACTGCATAAAAGATACATGTCTCCGGGTTCAATTTTCATTTTCTGAATATCAACCTGAACATTTTCTCTCATTCCAAGTGCTCTGGTAATTACATTTTTATGTGGAAAATTTCTGAGTTCCTCTTCAGTGATATCTTTTTTAGCCTGTTTGTATTCTTCCAGTAAAGAATGATCCACAGTAATCTGCTCAAGTTTTCCACCGCGAAGCCTGTAACCCCTGCTGTCTCCTACATGGGATACCAGAAGTGAGTCACCCAGAACCTGAATGGATACAATCGTAGTACCCATACCTTTATATTTAGCTTCTGTGGCCTGAGACTGGAAAATCTTGAAGTTAGCCAGTTTAACTCCAACAACAAGTCTGTTTTCGGCATAACTCTTAGTTGGATCCATTTTATACGGCCAAGTGGCTTCCTGATCAGCCCGGGAGTATTTGAAAAACTCTGTAACTGCTTCGGCGGCCATTCTACTGGCTACCTCGCCTGACGCATGACCACCCATGCCATCACAGACTATGAAGAGCTGCTCTTCCTCAAGGAGACTGAAATAGTCTTCGTTATGGTTTCTCTTCATTCCGACGTCGGTTTTTGCAACGTATCTGATTCTCATCAATTATCTCCAGACCACATTATTAAGTAACCATTTGAAAAATGTCAAACTGTTTGATGAAAAAAGCATGTCAGAGATTCTGCTTCTTACATGACACCAACAAGATCATAATTATCAGTATCGGTAATTTTTACATCAACAAAAGTACCTTCTTTATAATCTCCATCACTTAAATATATTATTCCATCGGTTTCAGGTGCCTGTCCGGAATGTCTTCCGGTAAAAATCATGTTTTCCTCATCATATTCTTCAACAAGTATTTTCAGAGTGGTGTCTCTAAATCGTAACAGATTTTCCCTGCTGATCGTCTTTTGTAATTCCATAAGAGATTTTTTTCGGGCAAGGGCACTGCGAACACTTGTGTGACTCATTGGGTATGCACGAGTACCTTCTTCAGGGGAATAAGCGAAAACTCCTAGATGATCGAAGGATATTTTCCTGATAAATTTTTTCAGTAAATTAAAATCCTCAAGTGATTCACCTGGATGCCCGGTCATAATAGTCGTTCTCAGATAAATATGCGGATACTTCTTTCTCAGTGTATCAAACATTTTCCATGCATACTCTCCTCTGTAACCTCTGGACATTTTTTTTAAAACATTGTCAGATATGTGTTGTACAGGTATGTCAAGGTAGGGTGCAAAATGTTCAGAAGTATCAATGAACTCTGCAATTTTCATTATTTTGGGATCAGGATATAGATAAAGAAGTCTGAAAATATGTTCTCCAGATATTTTATCAAGTTCTGAAAGAAGACTGAAAAGATTTTCTCCTGTATCACTTCCCCACGATGTTGTGTCCTGAGCAATTATATTTATGTCTTTCAACCCACTTTGTACTAGATGATTTGCTTCACTGATAATTAAATCAGTTTTTAAAGATTTCTGGGGACCTCTTATGCCTGGAATGGCGCAATATGAGCATTTTCTGTCGCAACCTTCAGCAATTTTAAGGTATCCGCAGTACCTGTTAAGTGAACTTTTTCTTGGAATGAAAAAATCCGGAATCCAGGAGTCATTAGTGGTTACAGCAAAACCACTTCCTTTTATAAAAAATTCACTTATTTTATCCAGATCACCACAGCCTGTAATAATCTCGACATCACCAAACTCCTGTTTCAGTTCATTGCCGTATCTTGAAGGAAGACAGCCTGTAATGCACATCGTCTGATTACTTTGTTTTAACTCGAGAAGTTCCAGTATTGTGTCAATACTTTCGACTCTTGCGGATTCAATAAAGCTGCATGTATTCACCAGTAGAAGATCAGCATCAGACGGGTTATTAACAGGGAAAATGTTTTCATTTTCCAGCATTCCCAGCAGATACTCTGTATCTACTCTGGTTTTTGCACATCCAAGTGTTATAGCAAAAATTTTTTTCATAAATCTCTCCGGGCGGTTTTTTTAATTTTATCACAAAACCCGGTACTATCATAAAATCCTCATGGAGGAAACGTTAAGAATAATCTGGATCAGTTTCGTCTGGCGTTGATAGCCCGCAGTATGTTAAGGGCTATGGAGGATAATAAGTTATTTTCCTGTTTGAGATGATATCTGGCGAAAACATAATAGGCATAAAATGCAAGAATAAGAGGTTCCGAGTATTCCCTGAATGGAATATTTTTTGTCATCCCGTCAAAAAAAGATTTTTTTATTCGTAATTCAATTGAACCATCAGTATTTTCGCTAATTCCGGAAGCCAGGAATCTGGAAAAAAAGATTTTACTGATCAAACCGGCTTTTGGTGCATTTAATTCAAGCAGAATATCCATAGCTGATTCAGTGAGACCGGTCCTCTTCATTAATCCGGAATAGTTTATTTCCTGAACGGGTTCAGAAAATTTGATTCCGTTACAAGACGGCTCTCTATAATTCTCAGGATATGAAGTATCGATGCTTACTGTTTCAGTTAAATCAGTGTAATAAACCTCTCCAAAGTATTCCCTGATGGAATCATCCATTGAAGTATCCAGTTCATGATGTTTTTTTAAAAAATTTTCAAATCCGGGATGACTTATATTTATTTTTCCGCTTGCAACAATTTCGCCGTTATCAAGTTTCATTTATAGTTTTGTATCGGTTAAATGGTGTCCGGTTCTCCTTCGGGAGCACCATCATCTGAAGGTGGATTTCCTTCAGGATCAGATGGTTGAGGAGTCCCGAGATTTCCTTGAGGTGCTGGAGGAGCTGTGGGCTCTACTGTGTCGTATATAGTTTTCGGTTTTCTCCTGATTTGTTTTCCTGCTATGTAACCTTTATTTTTGGGAGATTTTTTACCGTTGCACAGCAGAGCTCTTCCGTGAACACTCACCATGAGAACTCCACCACTGGATTTACTTTCGTATTTTTCAAGCACAACAGTATCAAGTCCTTCATCAGAAGCCTTGTTACGGAGATCATTCATTGCATAACGCCACACAACTCTTCCTGGAGCCTCTGCACTTCCCATGGCTTGAATTACTTTGCCGGCTGTACAGCCAGCGGGATACTTATCCATTACCTTTACATTTGCAGCACTGTGTCTTAGAGGCGGAGTGTGTACTTTTAAACTTGAAGAGGAACCGCAACCAACAAGAATAAAGGAAACCGACAGTAAATAAACAGATTTCAGTTTCATTGAAATTAACCTCCGGTTAATGAATTTCTTCCAGATGGTAATAATATCTCAAAGTGTTTAAATGGCAATGTACAACTGTAATCAAAAAATCACATATACGAGGGCCTGTAATTTGTTTTTCCTTTTGTATTTAATAAGATAGAAATAAAAATTTTTTTTTAATTTATTAAAAAAAACTGACATTCCAAAATATCAGCTGTGCAAAAAAATCAATTCAATGATTGTACAGATTGAGTATTTTTGATAAACATTTAAATCTTAGAATGGTTGGGGCTTTATTTACCATTGTTTTTAATCCTTCGGGGTTTACTTTTTCGAGGTGAGAAGTCCCTAACTGATAATCCCGGTTGTGAACCGGTAGAAAATTCAGGAGGCATACATGTTTAGATTGCCATCTCCGACAGAAGGCGGCGGTTTTCAGGAAAGGGAAGCGAAAGTGCCAATTCATGAGCTGGCACAGTTCGGTAATCCCCTCGTGGAGAATCTTGGTTCTCCCTTTTCTGTAAGAGTAAGTATCGGGACTTCCCCGAAAAGTATGATTAAATTTCCGGGGATACCTACAATTCCAGTGGAATTTCCTGTTCCTGAGCTTGATTCACAGCGTTATGTCATTGATGGATGGAATCATTGTGCTATAACGGTTTATCTCTCAAAAGGAATGGCTTTACTGGAAATTAAAGGCGTTTTTGGTATTTCCAGTGCCCTTGAGGTTCACAGTAGATTTCAGAGAACTGATTCCGGGGAAACTGCGGAGGACATGGTCACTGTAACAGACTCAAATGGTCAGTCCAGAAGTGTAAGTTTTTTTGAGTTGCTCCAGATAAGACTTAAATCTGGAGATCCCAAATATGCAAGATTTTCCGATCAGTATCCAACTCTGGATGTGGAAGGAATCATGGCGATGCTCACCAGATATCTTAAGGATTTCGGAAATACAAGTCAGGGAGAAGGAGAAGCGTAAGTCATGGTACAGATCAATCCCACTCAATTGGACGGAAACCCTTTAAGAGAATTGAAACTCAGTGATATTCAATCTGCAAGTGAGGATATTCTCAAGGCCAGTGGTCTTACTTCCTTCGTGCAGAGGTATACGTTCACTGATAACAATGAAAGTTATTTCATTGAGTTTGATAATCTCAGCCCCAGAGGAGAGATCAGACCTTTGATTTTTAAATTCGAACGGGATGAGGCTATGGCAGAAGGCTGGAAGATTATCAATCTTTCATTGAAATTTGCTTTTGGCTCCATCACCTTTTTAGTTACAGGACATTATTTCCGTGAGCCGGTACCGGTTGATTTCAGTTTTACATACACCATGAATGGTTCCAATGTTGTTGCGGATTCAATAGTGTTGAGTGATCGTCGTATTGATGACGACGAATTGACAAGTCTTAAAGAAGTAATGTCAGATAAACTGAAAAGTGGAGATCCCAAATATGCAGGGTCAAATGATGTTTATGGTGATATGGATTTCTCCAGAATTCTTAAAGTAATTAACAGGTTCCTGAAGGACTGGACGACCAGACACAGGTTCATTGAGAAAGATTAACTGCTTAAGTGAGACAAACAGCATTATTACTACTTATTTTTCTGGTATCTTCCTGTACGAAAACTGTTACGGAATTCACAGTTAAAACTAAATTTACAGGGAAGGAGCGGGTTGTTGTTCTTGCCCCTGAAGTGTCAGAAAAGATAAAAGATAAATACGTTGTTGAAGCTCTTAGTGGAAGTATTACTGCAAACCTTGGAAAACGTGGATTCAGTTATATGATTTTTTGGAAAGATCTTCCTCCGGTTTATGGAAATTTCTTTCCCAGATTGTACAGCGCCAGTAGAAGTATTTTTAAAAAAGATACAAATAATATTGAAAAATCTGTTGATGGTGAGACCCATAAGGATGAATTCGTCACCAATCTTGACCTTCTTGGGAAGAGAGCATCTGAAGTTCTGGAAAAAAAGGGTTTTGCCGGATGGTCACCACGGTACTTTCTGGTTTCTGGAATTATTCATACAGGAAATACATTTTCAGGAAGTTTAAAACTTCATGTTTATGGAGTTATGATTGACAGAGTTTCCCGGAATGTAGTATGGGGATACTCGTTTGATACGAGAAGTGGTAATAACAGTGATCGTTTGACTCATACAGCCATAGAGGCAGGTAAAGTTCTGGCCAATGAACTGCTTACCTGGATGAATAAATCAACATCTTCAAAAAAGTAATAAATTCAATTAAATCTTGAAAGTGAGGAAATATGTCACAGGAAAAACCTATTGTTGTAGTGGCACTTGGTGGACACGCATTTATGAGACATGGAAAGGGTGCAACGCACGAGGAGCACCAGATCAGTGCACAGATTATCAGCGATATTCTGATGGAACTGATTGAACGCCAATATAATGTTATTGTCACACACGGTAACGGCCCTCAGGTTGGAAACCTTCTGATACAGAATGAGCTCAGTCAAAGTCAGGTTCCATCTCAACCACTGGATGTACTGGTTGCAATGACCGAGGGTAGTCTGGGATACATAATGCAGCAGTCATTGCTGAATGAATTGAAAAAAAGACATATTTCAAGGTACGTGGTTACGAAAATCACTCAGGTGATAGTTGATGAGGATGATCAGGCATTTAAGAATCCTACAAAGCCGATTGGTCCATTTTTATCTGAAGGGGAAGCCAAAAGACGAAGAGACGAACTTGGATGGAATGTGACTGAGGATTCAGGACGTGGATGGAGGAGAATAGTTCCTTCACCTCTTCCAATGAAGGTAATTCAGAGGCACACCATAAGAGATGCTGCAAAGCAGGGTCACATCGTTATAGCAGCAGGCGGTGGTGGTATTCCTGTAGTAAAAAGAAAAGATGATGATGGAAATACCCAGTATCACGGGGTTGAAGCTGTAATCGACAAAGACCTGACCAGTGCACTTTTAGCTAAACAGGTAGGAGCTGAGCTTCTTATTATTCTCACAGATGTTGAACAGGTGTATATTAATTATAACAAGGAAAATCAGCAACCACTTGGTGCTCTCACAATAGAGATGATAGAGAAATTCCAGAATGATGGTCATTTTGCTGCAGGCTCAATGGGTCCAAAAATTTCTGCTGTTCTTAATTTCCTTAAGGATGGTGGCAAAAGAGCACTCATAACAAGTCCTTCTCATTTAAGAGAAGCTCTAGCAGGTATGACCGGAACACACTTTGTTGGTAAAATCTGACCCGACAACTTTTAAGGACTTGATTCGATGAATGATCTGGTGGTTCTCCGGTACGGGGAAATTTTTTTAAAAGGTAAAAATAGAAGTTTTTTTATAAGTGCTCTCAGAAATAATCTGAAAAGGGCTCTGGAGCCTCTGGGACATGCACAACTAAAAGGCGTACATGGGAGATTTCTTGTATTCAGTAATGATAACAAGGAAGTTATTGAGGCATGCAGACATGTTTTTGGGATAACCTCAATCAGCCCGGCAGTGATGTTTTCCCCGTCAATGGAAAATGCTATTACTGCTGGTCTGGAAATAATGTCTGACTCTGGTGTTTCATCCTTCAAAGTGAAAGTTAGACGAAGCGATAAAAGTTTTCCGGTGAAGAGCCCTGAAATAGCTGCAGAAGTTGGTGGTCAGATACATACGAAAACTGGAATAAAAGTGGACCTTCATAATCCAGAAGTAATTGTTGAAATTGAAATAGGAAAGGAAATTTCTTTTATTTCACTGGAAAGAATCCCTGGACCAGGTGGTCTCCCTGTTGGAGTGAGTTCAACTGTGGAATTACTTCTGAGTGCTGGTATTGATTCTCCTGTTGCAGGTTATATGATGCTCAAAAGGGGGGCCAGTATAAATGCGACGACATTTTACTCTCCACCATGGGTTGGTGAGGAAAGTCTTGAAAAAGCCATATCACTTTCAAAGGTATTGTCTCAATGGGGTGCCCAAATGAAGCTCACTGTTGTCAAATATGGTGAGGCTCAAAAAATTTTAAGAAAATGTCGTCCGGATAAACTTGCGGTTATTCTCTATCGTCGTCTGATGATGAGAACCACCGGGATAATTGCCGCAAGAAATGGTGCAAAAGCTTTAGTGACAGGTGAAAGTCTGGGACAGGTGGCATCTCAGACTCTGGAAAATATGATTGCTATTGACGATGCATCACCGATGCTTGTTCTGAGACCACTTGTTACATGGGATAAATCTGAAACTATTGAATGGGCAAGAAAAATTGGTACGTACGATATCAGTATTCTTCCCCACGAAGACAGTTGCACATTGTTTATGCCACCTGCTCCTGAAACAAAAGCGAAAATGGATCAGGTTATTCAGGCGGAAAAGAATATTGATACAATGCAGATGGCTCAGGATCTTGCAGATGATGCAATTGTTATAAATATTTAATTTTTTGGAGGTTGCAGTTTACTTAACGCTCTCTTGGCAGGTCCGTAGTTTTTATTTTTTGAAAGAGCTTTTTTATAAGCTGATATTGCAGGACCTGTTTTGCCGAGTTTCTGTCTGGCACTGCCCAGACGATAGTAATTCGATGCTGTGCCCTTTATTCTGACAATTTTTCCCAATAGATTTTCTGCCTCTGAGAGTTTTCCCAGTTCAAAACAGACCAGACTGAGTCCATACATAGCCTGATAACTGCCTGGCTTTATACCCAGTAGCTTTTTGTATGATGAATATGCCGCACTGAATTGTCCCGTATTGTACTGGGACTGAGCGGTTTTCAGGAGATCAGTGGAATTTACTTTCTCTTTCATCACCTCAGGCGTCATCGGAATATCAATTGGTATCATATCCGGAATCATAACTGGGGGTATAGTATTCATGATGACAGGTTTTATTTCAGAAATCTGTTTCATTACAACAGCCATTTCAGTTTCCATGGCTGCAATTGGTTTAGCTGACATATCCTCGGGAACAGCCATATCCGTTTTTGCTTCAGGCTTTATATCCATTGGCGACATATCAACTGTTTTAATTTCAGGTAATGTGGCTTTTTTATCGGGAATAGTTTCCGTTGTCTTTTTAACCAGTTGTTTTTCATTATTAACCTGAGTTTTTGTCTCTTCTGTTTCTGATGTTTTCTTATAATCAGGAAGAGAATTATCCTCGCTTAACCATGAAATGAAGAAATAGAGAATTACCGCAAGAATAATACCGCCGGAAATAATTGCAGCCCAGTATTTACGTTCCTTGCTTGCAGTTACCTTTCTCTCAATGACCAGATCCTCCTGTCTTTTAATGAAACTCTGTGAAGGCCCTTCAGTAACAAGTGATACATCAGGAGTTGAACTTGCGTCATTATTCTTCACAGTATAAGCAGGTGTCTCCGAGGATGAGCCTATCTTATGTTTTGCGAGTTCTTTCTGTATGTCATCGGCCTTGATTCCCACCAGGACATTCATTTTCTGATTATGGGAAAAAGGTTTTGATGATGGAGTTCCAGTATTCAGATTGTCTGTTCTGACCACTCCACCCCCAGGAAGTCTCACCATATTTGCGCTTTCCGTCATATGGAAAGGATTCTGCATGTTTATGTAAGAAATATGTTTACTGGGAGGTGCTTCAGATTTTTGAACATTTACCACAGGTTTGTTTATGAGAGACTCAAAAGCTTCCTTGACCCTTTGGGGAGTTGCATACCGATTTTCCGGCTGTTTTGACAGACATTTTGCCAGTACGTAATCTATTCCGGTAGGGATGCCTTCAGTGAAACCTTCAATGGGAGGGTAGGGCGCATCCATATGTTTTCCCATTATTTCAAATACGTTTTCACCGGAGAAAGGTGGGTGTCCGGTAAGCATCTGGTAGGTGATTATTCCAATCGAATAAATATCGGCTCTACCATCCACCGAACCAGATTTCATCTGCTCAGGTGCTGTATATGATGGGTCTCCAACACTGAAGCCTATTCCTGATTTGCCTGGATCTCCACCTGAAACCATTTTTGCAAGACCGAAATCAAGGATTTTAACAAAATCATCTCTTCCATCCTTGCTTGTGAGCATTATATTTCTGGGTCTGAGATCCCGATGGACAAATCCCATTGCGTGAGCTTCTCCGAGTCCATCGCACAGCTGGCTGATTATGTTTACAGTTTCACGGTATGAAAAAGATTTTCTTTTTGAAAGAAGTGATGAGAGCGTTTCTCCCTGAAGAAATTCCATAGCGAAATACATTATCTGGTCGTTCTGACCAAAATCATAAACCTTAATGATGTGTTCATTTTCGAGTTCTGCAACACTCAGCGCCTCTTTGCGGAATTTTTTAACGGCTTTTTCATTCATTGCCAGTTCAGTGTGGAGAATTTTAACCGCAACACGTTTGCCCAGCTGGATATGTCGTGCAAGATACACATGTCCGCTTCCACCTTCTCCAATTGCTTCAAGAAGGAGATATCTTCCATCCAGCTTAAGTCCAGACAATGAATCGTTCCCGGACGGTCTCAGACTGAGACCGCATCGCGGACAAAAACGGGCTTCTTCCGGTACTGTGTTATTACATCCTATACAGTTCAACTAAACACCTCAGACGAAAGGATAGTCTATGATCTCTCTATGTCAAAAATAGAGGTGATGTTTTATTCCAATCCATGAAAATTTTTTATAAGCTGTAGAAATTCTCGAAACTCTCTGTCACGGAATCTTGAAATATTTTTCGAGAGAAAAGGAATCTCAGTGAATTTGACTGCATCAAAACCTCTTTGAAGTAATTCCATTTTTTTCAATGAGGATATCAGTGAATCTCTTTTTACGATAGTGTCAATATCATTGATTTCACTTATAAAGAAACTGATTTTACCGTTAAGATAGATAGTGAAAAGTCTTTCACCACTCAGCCCTTTCAAGCCAAATGAAGCAAGACCCTCCAGTGTTTTTCCGGAAATAAAAATATCGTTGGAAATGGCGAATTCAATGAGTTCATTGATCCGTGACTTCAGGAAAGGATCATGAAATTCTTCAAGTTCCTTCTGAAGAAGTTCTCTTGACCACTGGATGCTTCCACCTTTCAGTCCCTTCCGGCTTGAGACACTGAAAGTCTGTCCGATAATTCCGGGGATCATAAGAAGATCATTGCCGTCATTACCATAAACTTTGAGTTCCAGCCCCAGTACCTCCCCTTGAATCAACTGAGAATTAAGGTATTCAATCATAAGTTTCATTTCGGGTCTCAAGTCGTCACTAACAATAATGCTTCTTATCTTTCCGGAAGCAATGGCAAGTTCCATAAGAGTCCAGTAGTTTTCCATATTGAAATCACTGCCATAAGCCTGAAAGAAGACATCCTCAAGTGTTCGCCCTTTTCCTGTCCAATAATCCTGAGCCTGTTTTCGAATAAATTCAGTATTCCACTCCCTTGATACAGTGGCACTGTATTCAACTATTTTCCCGATTACAGCTCTTGATGCTTCGGGGTTGTTTATCAGTTTCATTTCAATGATAGTGGGAACACCGTATTGATCCGTAAACAGAAAATCCAGATCCCAGATTCCGGCTCGAATTTTCTGACCGAGATTAATAAATTTAGGAGGATGATCATTTTCAGGAGCCACTTGATTTCCAGGTATTATTGCGGGATTATTTTCCAGCAGTTCGGTAAAAACATCCTCAAGGGATTTGTTTTTAGTTCCCCTGGCAATGCTTTTAGCAGGAAGAGGATTTAACTGACCGCCTTTAAGTATAAATACATCATTATCTTTTTTCAAACGACACCTCCCGGTAATAGTTTTCGATAATCGTTCAAAAGGTTCAGGAAAAGAGTTTTATTTGAATTTCGAGTTCAAAATAAAACTGTAAATACTATAGTTCAATTGCAGATTCAGGTATATAAAAATCTGGAGTATTCAGGAAAGGATGTTCTGTCTGGTTTATAAAGTCTACTTGATTAATCCGGATGTGTATTTTTATTATCACACTTAAAGTAAGGAGAATTGATGACTGTATTTAAAAAAATTAATGATTTCAAACTCATTATAAATTATATGAAAGAATGTGCTTTTCCTCAGAAACAAAAAATAATTTCCCGGATAGACTCAGGTGAAACATTCAGAGTTTTCGGTTCCTTCCATGGTGAAATTCCTGAAGGTCTGCTTGTGTTTGACAGTGAAGGTGAAATTATTTTCTTTCATGTACATGAAAAATATCGACGACAGAAAACTGGCAGTGGTCTTTTAAGTTTTGCTCTGGAAAATATTACCGTGGAAGAAAATGTATTTGATTCAATAAGAGTGAAGGTATCTGCAGAGTATCTCAACTTTTTTATAAAGAATGGATTTCTTTATCACTATTCGGTTGAAGAAGGGGGTGTCAAATTACCTGTATTCTATCGAGCTGTTTTCGAAAAACACTGGAATATAAAATCAATCGGGGTTATTCACTCACCTTTCACCGAAAGAAGAGATATGCCCATCCAACCATCAGGGGGAGAAAAGATTACCGGTGAGGTACATATTTTCAGCGAGTTTCAGTCGGGACTTAAAGACCTTGATGGATTTTCTCATATAATTCTAATTTACAGATTTCATAAGTCTACGGGTTTTAAAAATACTGTAGTTCCTTTCATGGACACCACATCAAGGGGGATGTTTGCTACCCGGACACCAAACAGACCCTCAGGTTTAGGTTTGAGTATAGTTAAACTTGAGAAAATAGAAAAAAATGTACTGTATATCAGTGGCGTTGATGTACTTAACTCAACACCACTTTATGATATAAAACCATGGATTCATAATTTCGATTTTCCCGGTGAGTCAAAAAGCGGGTGGATGAATCGTGATTCAGATGAAGTGAAAAGAAAAAGATCAGATGGAAGATTTATTACGGAGGACTAAATACCCTTTGCAGGAGGTGGACCTATTCTTGAAAAATAAAGTTTTTCAATTGGTTTTCTGTATCCTCTTGCCATGTGTTTCGAACTGAAACTCTTTGTCTTTTTCATCCAGGCCGCAAAATCTGAACCACTTTGAATAGTATAATGGAATTTCCATCCTTTTTTAAATTTTTTCCCAAGGACAACAGTTCTTAAAATGATAGCTTTTTCATGCAGAGGAAGATTTAGATATGCTTTTTTAAATGTGTCAGGATATACCCAGAATTCTTCAGCATTTGAAAAATATATTACACTTACAGGAATATGAATCTGCTTACAGATCGTACCGATTTTCATTATTGTATCACCATCAATCAGATTTCCAGGAAGGATGAATACCCGCTTTTCAGTAACAAGTTTTTTCCATCCATCAAATAATTTCTGATCTGTCAGCCAGTAGGGAGATGCCAGTTTTCTTTTGACATTACGGATTCTGTTACGATGGTGTTTTTTCAGAAAACCGCTCGCATTACGATGAAGATAACTGATGAATTTTGCAGTTTTAATATCAAATCTGCTTTTCGCAATCTCAGTGATTTTACGGTTATATTTCCGTTTCAGGAGTTCCATGAATTCTTCAGGAGTTTTGGACAGTTCAACCATAATCTGGAATAACTGGTGAGTACGGTTGACTTCGTAATCATAGTCAATCAGAAAAACCAGTTTTGCTCCTGATTTTACAGCAAGAGTGTAATTCTGGTCACTTGCGACGCCAATATATGCGCCACCCAAATTTTCAACATAGGGGTACCAGAGGCCATAAAAATCCTCATTTGATACATAATAGTGCTCTTTGGGATTCGCTCCGGTAGGTTTGAATGAAACAGCATTGATTGCCTTTGCATATTTTTCCTTCAGAACCCCAGTGCCATTTTTCCAGTAATCATGATCTTCTGCAGCCGGATCCACTTTTTTAATAACAGCCGGTTTTGTGGTAACCGGTACAGGCTTAACATTTTTTTGGGGTTTTTCGGCAGTGGTATTTTTTTCAGTTGTGGTGACTGTTTTTTTATCCGTAAATGCCGTTGCTTTTTTAGAGTCGGATTTAACAACCTTTTTTGAATCAACTTTTTCTGTTGATTCAGAAGGGCTTGAAGGCTGCTGTTTACAGTTTGAACATGCATAAATAGGGATAAGTGTGAGTAAAATAAACAGATAGGTCTTCATAATAGAGTCTCCTGAATTAATCGGGCATTAACATGATTATTTGTGGGCAGCAACTTTTTTATGTGTGAAAACATAGTAGAAAACAAGACCTGCAAGACAGATAGCCACTGCACTTATTATCTGAACGGGGTTGGAGATGGCAATAGTGACAAGAAGAAAAACACTCATTATGAGGTATATTGCTGGAAACAGAGGAAACAGCGGAGCTCTGAACTGTCCTTCCACGCGATGCCCTCTTTTTCTTAGAAGGATGAGACCGAAGACAGTAATACCGCTGAAAATAACTATCATCATTGAAGTGTAGTTGAGTATGGCCTCAAATCCACCGAGGATAACGTATGCTATGGCGATGGTTCCTTGAATGATCAGCCCTTTTGCAGGTGTTCCAAATCTTGGGGACAGCTGCCCCACACTTTTAAACAGCATTCGGTCATTAGCCATTGTGTGGTATATTCTGGGACCTGTGAGAATTGTGCTGTTTAAAGTTCCCATGATTGCTACTGCAACAAGAGTAGTAAAAATCGGAACTCCTACAGGTCCAAAGGATTTCAGTGCAGCAGCTTCCATCATATTGGGCATATTTCTGAGTGATGCCACTGACTCTCCTTTAATAAAAAGCAGGTTTAAAAGCATGTATAGAACAATGATCATGCCGATTCCGATAATCAACGATAATGGAAGTGTGCGTTTTGCATTTTTAATTTCTGAGCCGATGTAAGCTGCACTGCTCCAACCGCTATATGCAAAAAATACCGGTAGAATGGCCACACCCAGAGGTACCAGACTAACCCCTGAAACTCCTGATGAAGCACCTGCAGGAGTAACTGAACTGACTGAAGTTCCACTTGTGGATGTCATCGCCCAGATGGCTGCCAGAACAAGAATAACCATTGGTGTAAATGAAATAAATCCCTGAACCACTGTACTGAAACTTATTCCCACAATATTCAGTCCTGTAAAAGTTACGATGAGAGCAACACTGGCCAGAGTCAGATAGCTAATCTTTATGAAACCGAGGGTAAAAAATGGAGTGAAAAATGATTCACCAATACTTGGTCCGATGTAGTACTGGGCAAGTCCTACAGCTGTGGCTGCAATACTTCCGGAAAAAGTAGCCGCCAGACAGATCCAGCCTGATAAAAAAGCAAGTGGTTTTCCATAGGCCTCCTTAAGGAATACATAATCTCCACCGGCCATTGGAAACATCGAACCGAGTTCAGCATATACAAAAGCCCCTGCAAGGGCCATCAACCCGCCTACTGCCCAGACAAGAATAAACCATGTGGTGTTTGGAACATGTTGAGCAACTATATGTGGTGTAAGAAAAACACCTATTCCAAGAATACTGCCAACAACTATTGCCAGTGCACCGCCCAGTCCTATGGTCTGCTGCCATTTATCTTCAGGATGATTATGAGTGATCTCTTTTGAGATCCTGGATTTTTCAACTGTACCTGAGGATGATTGCAATTTTCAGTTCCTTTACTATAATAAATAACGCTGAATATTTTGTCATAATGAGAGAAATGAGCAAATACTCGGCTAACATGGCGGTTTTAATAAGTTTACAGGAAATATCCGCCATCGAGGACAACTGAGATATTTAGGTTATCTCACAAAGATGTGCAAGAAAAAACAGAAAAGAGAGATCCTGTAGGATTTCAGAATTTATATCTTGCAATTATCTCTGTATTTTACTAATTGGTTACGGTTCCTGAAAATAATTTTTCGGTTGAGGAGAAAATATCAATGAAAAAACTTACTTTTATTTTTTCAATGCTTTTTGTGGTTGCGGCGCCAATACGGGTATATGCTGATAACTGCAGTGTTCCAAAGGTTCTCATTGTTCTGGATAAATCCAGCTCAATGAATAACACTATCAATGGTGATTCTAAATGGAATCTTGCAAAGGCTGCCATTGCAAATCTGGTAAATGCCTATGACGACAGGATTGATTTCGGTCTCATGATTTATCCGGGAACTAATCATTGCACCACTGGTATTGTCACTGTTGATGTTGGTCCGGGAAATGCTTCATCTATCATTTCTGCTCTTGGTGATGCTCCTCCATCCGGTGGAAATTATACTCCTATATATCAGAGTCTTGATGCAGTAGGCAGTTACTCCACACTGATGGATGCAACAAGTGAAAATTATGTGATCTTCCTTACAGATGGCTGGCAGTGGTGTGATCCATATGATGCAAGTACAAGATTCAATGGTGTTGACAGTGTATATGATCTTCATCAACTGGGAATTCGCAGCGCAATCATTGGTTTCAGTGCCGGCGTAGATGCTGTGGCGCTTCACAGAATGGCATACCAGAGTGATATGGTAAGAACCGGCTGTGATGAAAACGCCACTTTCACCTATGTTGATGGCGTTCCTATAATAGATGACCCCGATAAAAGATGTTATTACCAGTCAAATGATGGTCCGGAACTTCAGGCTGTTCTTGATTCAATCGGTGCTGTAATAACAGCTGAGGTATGCGATGGCATTGACAATAACTGTGACGGAAACATCGATGAAGGACTTTACCGTGCATGTACCTCCATCTGTGGTGGTGGTGTTGAAGAATGTGTATTAGGAAACTGGGAAAATTGTTCAGCACAGCAGCCTGAAGCTGAAAGATGTGATGACGTTGACAACAACTGTGATGGCGTTATTGATGAAGGCTGTACATGTGTAAATGGCGAAACCAGACCATGTGGTATTGCAACAGGGCTGTGTTCAATGGGCGAACAGGTTTGCGAAAACGGGTACTGGACAGAATGTCGTAATGCAGTATGGCCAACTGAAGAAACCTGTAACGGTATTGATGATGACTGTGACGGATTTATTGACGAAGATATAGTAGAGACATGCGAGACAGTATGCGGTAACGGTGTATCGGTATGTGTTGCCGGTGACTGGACTGATTGTGATGCTCCTGTTCCAGTTGAGGAAAGCTGCAATGGTTTTGATGACGACTGTGACGGTATTGTTGATAACGGAGACAATCTCTGTGATTCAGGAAAAGAATGTATTGAAGGTATTTGCGTTGATGAAAACGGTAATACCGATAATGACGCTGGTGTTGAAATTCCTGTGAACAATGGTTCTGACAGCGACAGCGACGGTTGTGGATGTTCTCACGCCGGCTCCAGCAGAAATAAAAATGTTTTCTGGCTCAGTCTCCTTCTGGGCTTTGCTGTATTTTTCCGCAGAAGAAAATTTTAATTCTGTACTCACTTTCTTCTATTCTCTGAATCCTTCATAAATTAAAACAGGTAATTGATTTTTACTGCTCAGTGTATTACAGTATCGCTGATGCTTGTGTGATGCCTGTTTGACACGTCGCGTCATATACTGTGCAAACGATATTTTTATTTTTTGAATAGTTTCCATGCTATAAGCCTGAGAGGGAGTTAGTTATGTCTAAAAATGGAAAAATCATATCAGGACTTACCAGAAGAGAGTTTGCAGTTGCGTCTTCAGGTGCTGTCGTTTTTGCTGCATGTACGAATTCCACAGGCACATCAGATAATAATTCTGTCAACAATTTGAACGATGCTTCAAATGATGCAGATGTTGATGATGTTACTGATATTACCGATGTTGACAGTGATGTTTCTGATGACGATTCTATTTCTCCACCTCCGCAGCGTCCCGTTACAACGGCTACTGAAACAGTCAGGGGTGTTCTTCAGGAAACACTGCAGTTTGAGGATTTGAGACCATCATTTGGTCTTACCAAAAAAGGGCCTGGTGAGCCCCATCAGGATAGAGATGATTTTAATGCTGTTTCAGCCAGTAATGGAGTTCTGGGAACAGCCAGTTCACTGCTTTATTTTGCTCAACTTACGGATATTCATATTACTGATGAAGAAAGTCCAGCAAGATCAATTCATTCACCACTGGCTCAGGGAAGCGCGTGGAGACCTCAGGAACCCTGGAGTACGCATATTCTTGCTGCTGCTGTTGAGACAATAAATTCATTTACTGAGGTGCGTCCTCATGATTTTGTCCTCTTTTCCGGTGACATGACTGATAACCATCTGGGAATTGAGGTAAGCTGGTTTCTGGACTGTTTGGAGGGAAACTTACTGGATCCTGATACAGGAACAGATGATAACCCAATGGAGGATCCCGGTCCTGATCCCCATGACCCTTATCAACCAACTGGTTTTCTGCCTGAAGTGAGATGGTATGCTGCTTTGGGAAATCATGACCTTCTCGTGCTTGGGAATTTTGATACCCTCGATTTTTCAATTGCGGATCCAACAGGGGACAGTGCCACTTTGTTTTTATCCGATGCTGTTATTCCCACGTGTTTTGATGAACCGGTCTGTCCTGATATTTCCGGGAGTGATGTATACTGCTATAGTGAAACCCCAGCTCGATGCTATATTCCGAATACTGATGATTACTATGATTCCAGGGATACAGCGGCAGATTCTCGCAGAGCATATGCATCCAGAAATGATTTTATGTCCATGATAATGGCATCAACAAAAAATGGTCCATCTGGTCATGGATTTAATCAGATGAATATTGATAATGGTACAAGCTATTGGGTGGATGAAAATCCCGTACCTGGTATTCCTGTTGCTCTGGTGACTCTTGACTCCAGTAGTGAGGGAGGAATTACTTCAAGTGCTGCAGGATACATGAGTGATACACAGATTAACTGGCTGCAGTCAGTACTCGATAATCTTGTATCACAAAATAAACTGATTGTGGTTATGAGCCACCATTGTAGCCGTGATATTACAAATAATGGGAATACCCTTGTTACAATGCTAAATAATTGTCCAAATGTTGTTTTGCATATAACTGGGCATCACCATACACATCAGGTTATTCCACATCCTCCTGAAAATTCAGATATGCCCTGGATGGGATATTATGAGGTTCAGACCTGCGGTCTGCTGGACTGGCCTCAACAGATGCGTTTTTGGGAATTAGTGGATTTGGGTGATGGAACAGGTATGATGTACAGCACTATTGTGGATATAAACATGCCTCCGGAAAGTACTGTTGAGGCAGGTCGGTTTTATGCCCTGCTGGATCTTCAGGAGGGTAGAACTGAAGATGGTGAGGGGCCAGGAACTGAGATGGATAGAAATGTTGCAATTCGGGTTGCATGGCCACCGGATATGGTAGATGTTCTTAGTTCTCTTCCTGTTAGGGATGTTGAAACCTATCATTTCAGTGATTCCCTTAAAAATAGTTAAGGAGTAGGTAATTTGAAACGAATTAGAGTGCTTCTAGTGGAGGATGAACCGGAGATTAGCAGACAGCAGCAGCGTCTTCTGGCTAAAAGCGAGTCTATTGAAATTTGTGCTGTGGCCAGTTGCGGTTTGGATGGTGTCAGGTATGCAGCTGAATTTATGCCGGATGTTATTTTACTGGATCTGGGCCTTCCTGATATAGATGGTATTGAAGTCACCAGAAGGGTAAAGTCTGAATTTCCGGAAATGGAAATTATTATTTTTACAATTTTTGATGAGGAAACAAGAGTTATTGAGGCCATTAGAGCAGGAGCTGCCGGATACCTCTTAAAGGGTATGAGCAGCAATAAGATGATTGAGGCCATTTTGGAGGTTAATTCTGGTGGAAGCGTCATACAGCCTCATCTCGCCAGATCAATTCTGAGACATTTCAGAAGTGTTCCTGATGTAGGAATTGACAGGGAAGTTGTGAAATCTCCACTGACTCCTCGTGAGGAGGAAATACTGAAGTATATTGCCAAGGGACTTTCCAACCGGGAGGTAGCAGGAATCATCAGTGTAAGCATGGCTACAGTAAGAACACATCTAGAGCATATTTATTCTAAACTTGATGTCACAAATAGAACTGAGGCTGTAACTGAGGGATATAAAAAGGGGATAATTCCTCTGGAATAGATTAACGCTCCCAGGTTGAATTTTAAGCATCTGTGTTAAACTTTTTCTTGACAATATCCTTGCATCCAAGTAAACAGTTCCAGATCCGATTTATCGGAATCAGGCCATTTTCGGGAGGAGTGGCCGAGCGGTTTAAGGCGGCGGTCTTGAAAACCGTTGAGCGAAAGCTCCGGGGGTTCGAATCCCTCCTCCTCCGCCAAAACTGGTTTCTGGAGAGCTGACCGAGTGGCCGAAGGTGCTCGCCTGCTAAGCGAGTGTACTCTAATCCGGTACCGAGGGTTCGAATCCCTCGCTCTCCGCAAAGCGCCCATGGCTCAATTGGATAGAGCACCGGTCTACGGAACCGGGGGTTAGAGGTTCGAATCCTCTTGGGCGCGCAAATAATAAACCAAAATAAATAACCGGGGTTAGTTTTTCTCCCTACTTCTTTCCTGCTCAACCTCTGGTATTTTTTGCCCCCCCCTGATGCTTTTTATCCTCTATTTTTATGTTTCTGGTGATAAACCAAAATAAAGAACCCGGGTTAGTTTTTTCTCCTACTTCTTTCCTGCTCAACCTCTGGTATTTTTTGTTTCCCCTGATGCTTTTTATCCTCAATTTTTTATGTTTCTGGTGAAGAATTTATGTGTTTCCTACTGGGATTTGTGGTTTCTGACTGACTTTTGGTGACTGGAGATCGCAGCTGTGCCATCGATTTTACCCACTGAGTCCTTCTTTTCAGTACTTTACCGCTTCAGGCTTCCATATTTAGTCGCTCTATGGCCAACTGGCTTATTCGTACACCGTGTGT
>JAFGWM010000069.1 GCA_016937155.1 Deltaproteobacteria bacterium | reverse complement strand
GGCACCACAGCAGCAGGCATACAGTGCGCCACCACCGGCAGCAGCACAGCCTCCACAGCAGCAGGCATACAGTGCGCCACCACCGGCAGCAGCACAGCCTCCACAGCAGCAGGCATACAACGCGCCACCACCGGCACAGGGAAGGCCAGGTCAGTCTCCGCAGCATCAGCATCAGAAAGCACAGTCACCTGGAGCCAAGGCCAATGCCAGAATTTCCAAGGCTCCTTCACTGGATCCAAAACTGGAGAAAATTTCAGTTCTCCAGAAAAAGATTCATGATCAACTGATTGAAAAAATGGATCTAAGGAGAATGAATCTTGATGAAATTCCTGAAGAGGAACTCTGGGATAAAACTGATGCAGTCATATGTGATATAGTTGATGCAATGGCAGCAGCAGGTGAGCTTCCCAGTTTTGTGGATCAGGATGAACTGATTAAGGATGTTCTCAATGAAGCTCTGGGTCTGGGACCTCTACAGGATTTTCTTGAGGATGATAGTATTTCTGAAATTATGGTAAATCATTCAACTCAGATTTATCTTGAAAGATCCGGTAAACTGGTTGTGAGCGAGAAAATTTTCAGTTCCGATCAGGCAGTTATGGGGGTCATTGAGAGAATAGTCGCTCCTATCGGTAGACGAATCGATGAAAGTTCACCACTTGTTGATGCTCGTCTGAAAGATGGCAGTCGTGTTAATGCCATTATTCCTCCACTTGCACTTAAGGGACCATGTATAACTATCCGTAAGTTCAAAAGAGATGTTCTTGGTGTTGAGGAGTTGATAAAATTCAATACACTCACAAGAGGTATGGCTGATTTTATTAAGATGTGTGTTATCGCACGTAAAAACGTTATCATTGCCGGTGGTACCGGTTCTGGTAAGACAACCACACTGAATATTATTTCCAATTTTATTCCTGAAGGTGAGCGTATCATCACGATTGAGGATGCTGCAGAGCTCCAGATTCAGAAAATGCACTGGATTCAGTTGGAGTCACGTCCACCTAATATTGAGGGTAAGGGTGCCATAACGATTCGGGAGTTGATGAAAAATACTCTGCGTATGCGTCCGGATCGTATTGTTGTAGGTGAGTGCCGCGGTGGTGAAGCTCTCGATATGTTGCAGGCTATGAATACAGGCCATGATGGTTCTCTCACCACCATTCACGCTAATGCTCCAAGAGATGTGCTCTCAAGACTTGAAACGATGGTTCTGATGAGTGGTATGGAACTTCCTGTAAGGGCAATTCGTGAGCAGATTGCAAGTGCTGTGGATATTATAGTTCAGCAGACACGTTTCAGTGATGGCTCCAGAAAAATTACTTATATTTCAGAAGTCACAGGCATGGAAGGTGACATCATAACAATGCAGGATATCTTTAATTTCCGTCAGGATGGTTATGATGCTGAAAACAAGGTTCTTGGTAAGTTTGTTGCAACTGGATTTATGCCAAAATTCTATGACGATCTGAGACGAAAAGGTATTCCTGTGGATATGAGTATTTTCAGGGAGCAATAGTTAGAGCGCCATAAACACCGTTATGGCAAATAGGTGATGTTACTTGTGGTATTTAATAATATATGATTCAGCAGGAAATGAGATTGGCCGAGCCCCTCTGATTGATGGTCAGGTGGTTTATACCGGAAGCGGACCTGAGAATACACTGGTTATTCCCGATGCCTCGGTTCCTCCTCAGGCTGCATGGTTTTATCTCAATGAGGGTTATCCTGTCATTGAAGATGATGGCAGCGGTTTTGTTGTCATGGATGGATATCCCCTTGCTCAGAGTGCATATGTATCAAACGAAAATCAACTTTTCGTTGGTTCATATAACCTCTATATTTATTTTGATGAATCGGTTCAAACATCTCCCGTCCCAGTTCCTGCTTTTGATGATCCACCACCTCCACCACCTCCACCGGATGTTGCATATGATCAGTCCTATCCACCACCGCAGGAAGCTTATGCCCAGGGTGATGGATATTCTAAAGGAAGTGGAGAAGTAGTTGTTAATCAGCCGGACCCGTCATTCGGGGGAGATGCAATTCAGATTGGTTCTGATGCTATTCAACTTACTGTGAATAAACACCTTAAACTGGTGGCACGTGAAGGTTATCTCGACGGCCGTGAATTTGTTTTGGCCTATGATGGATTTTTTGACATCGGCCGAGCTCCGGATGTCGAAATTGTCATTGATGATCCCAGCGTAAGCCGTGTTCATGCAAGGCTTAAACTTGAAGAAGGCGGTACACTGCTTGTTCAGGATCTGAGATCCATGAATGGAACGTTCATAAATGGTGTTGACTGTAAAAGGGATATTGCATCAATTGGAGACAGAATCAGAATAGGAGAAGTCCCCTTACTGCTTACTTCAAGTTCTTTTGGCTCCGAACCTGGGAAGAAAATATCATTTGATATCAAATCCCTTGTGAAGTCTAAAGTTGCAATTCTTGTTATCACCGGTCTCTTTTTTCTTCTTGCAGGAGTGATGGTTCTTAAACTTGCGAAAAAGAATCGCCCTAAAAAAACAAAGATAGAACTGAAGAAGGATGATTTTCAGGAAAGTCTTAAAGTTCAGGTTGCTCGTTTAAAGGCTGAGGCCAAGGACCTCATGCGCGTTGACAAATGGGATAAAGCCATCAGCAAGTTGAAAAATGCTCTCACTTTGATGCCTGATGATAAAATTATCAAGGAGTCATTATCATATGCTTATTTTGAGAGAGGAAATTACAAGATATTTCAGAATGCACTTAATACTAAAAATAGGATGAATCACGAAGATAGAGTAAAGGCTCTTCGACTGTTTCATCAGATCGATCCCAAAAGCCAGTATTACAGAACTGAAATGGCTCCTATCATAATGGATCTTAAAAAAGAACTGGCTCGGCATTACAGGGACGATGGTCTTGCACAGTACAAGGCCAGATATTATGACAAAGCACACGACAGTCTTTGCAAGTATTTTGATCTTGACAGTCAACTTGATGATATTCGAATGGAAGAGAAGATTAGACTGGATCTAAAAAGGGTCGAGCTCTTATCTAAGTATAAAAAATCATTTGTTGCATGCACTGCAAAGAGATTTAAGGAAGCCCGTATTCCTCTTGCAGACAGGTGGGCAAAGCAGGCTAAAAAAGAAATATCAGATAAATATCCCAAGGGAATTGATGAAATCATAATAGTTTATTTTACAGGTAATCCCAAGGATGCGATTTTAAGGCTGAAGGAACTTACAAAATCATACAGGGGTCGAAGAAAATACGGCAAGTATTCCACTATGATTACGGAACTTGTGGGACAACTTCAGAGTATTGTACAGAGTTATGAAGCTGGTGAAACAAAACTTCAGCAGGATGATCCTGAAGGGGCAAAAAAAGAATGGACTTCAGTTCTAACAATGGATCGACTGATTATCCCCGGGAAGCTAAAAAGCAGTTACCGCCGAAATATTTCAAATCGTCTTGCAGGTGTTTATTACAAGGAAGGCAAAAAAAGTCTTGATCTTCTAAGATATGAAGAAGCCTTTGAGCTTTTCAAAAAGGGTTTGGATATGGATCCGGATGACACAACTGAGTTGAGAGATCAGGGTATCAAGAAACTTGAGCAGAGGGCCACAGAGTTTCTTTCCGAAGCTCAGGGTCTTGCCCAGAGTGGTAGTACCGCTGAGGCTGCGAAACTTGCAACTAGAATTGTCAAGATGACCCTGTCAACAAGTCCCACTTATAAAAATGCACAGAAAATTATTTCAGGTAAATAGTACTGTTTTAACCCTATTTTTTATCATTAATTATATATCTGTAATTGGCTGTAGTTCTTCTGAATCTGCTGAAATAAACAGGTATTCCCCATATATTCAGTTCCCACTGCAGGAAAAGAAATCTATAAAGTGTCGCCCTTTAATTACTCCAAAAAAAATTGTTCTAAGTTGGAAAAATAATGTTCTTGCAGGTAGTTTCTGGTTTAATGCTCAATGTAATAACCAGGGGACATTTGATTTAATAAGAGGAAGAAATTTTGTATTCAACACATTGTCCAAGACCGGGAAATCAGGTAAAAATCAAAGTTCATCTGTTACGGGAAAGGGTCTGACTGCATCCACCTCAACTTCGGATAGCTTTCTTCTAAAGTTCGCAATTAAAGGAGTACGTTCGGTTGAAAAGGGTACTGTTATTTTCGAAGGGGGGAATATTTTCAGTAATAGTGAGGATATAATACTGAAATCTTCGATTATTGTAGATACCTATCCTCAGGTGGATTCCTATTTTATAACGGCAGGTAAGCTTAAACTGAGAAATGCTGTTATTGACAGTTTTGCAGTTACCTCGGATAAACAGACCAGTTTTACCCTTGGAAATCTCGAAGTGAAAACGTGGGATAATTCCGATAAAAGCATGGCTTTTTTGCAGAAGGTATCTGAAAAAAACACCTTACTGTCTTTTGTCTCGAATTATATGAAAAAATTGAATATTATCAGAGTGAAAGTAGGCCCCACCAGAATTCTGAATGAAAATACCCTAGTTGTGAATCAAAACAATTTAGGTTGTGTGGATGCCGTGGTTCTGATGGCCAAAGTTTTTTTTCCAGAGCAAAAGAGTTTAAATCAGTGTGAATCCGGGGTGATAATTAGTGCTGCAAGGTCGTATCTTCTTGAAAAAGATTTTAAAAGGGCATCTTCATGTATGAAAGGATTTAAGAAAGAATTCCTGAAACGGTTTAGCAACAGAAGCAATGAGCTTGATCTGAACATAAGTTGTGCCCTTGCAACTTCTGAAATTTTTGAGAAATACAAACCCTGGAAAACCCCGGACCTATTAAAAAATGAAAATCTGGTAAAAAAAATCGCTGTGATTTCATCATTACCTGAATCAGATATCTCCGACATGCTTAATGGTCGCAAATTTCTTAAACTGAGCATTGGCAGTATAAAAATGGGAAAATATCCTATCAGGGTACTGATAAAGAATACCGGAAATACCAGATGGTATTCTTCTATTAATTACAAAACACAACATGACTCTGGACGTATGGTGTTTTTATCACCTCCACCGGGAGGACAAAATTACTATAATATTTCGGAGAAGGAAAAACTGACTGATATTTCACTGGATAGTGAGAATGTTGGTTCTGTACTTCCGTTTGGGTGGACTGAACAGGGCCCTCCATTAAAAGAAGAAGAACTGAAATAATTGCGTCAAAAAAAATTAACAATAACTGTTTATTGGGCTTTTATTCGGACTAAAAAGATAACCAGGGAAGTACGGTATACATTTGTAAATGAAGAATTCAGGTGGGAATTCGACTATTTATGCTTTTTACGTTTTTTGAATTTTTTATGGCTTTTTGAACGCTTGGTCTTTCCGCCATATTTCTTTTTATATTCTCTTCTGAGTTCCCAGAATCGTTTATCCCTCATTTTATATTCTTTAGTGAGTTCTTTGATTCTTTCGTTTTCATGTGGCTTTTTCCCTGCTTCCAGTTGGGACTTATACTCTTTATAAATCTCCTTTGTGCAGTGAAGCATTTTTACATCATTTTCACGAATTTTTACCAGTTTTTTATTGGGAGCCTTTACAGCATCAAGATCTTTTACAAATTTCTTGTATTCATCAGTTCTTTTTCCAATTTTTTTCTTGTATTCATCTTTTTTGGCATCAGTGTACGAACCAAGCCAGATGAGGGTTTCGTGATAGTGTTTTCCGGCGTCAATAATTATCGGGTTTGATGCCTTAACATATTTGTTAAAATCTTCTCTTGCTTTTTTCTTTGACGTACCACAACCTGCAAAAGCTGAGACTCCAAACACCGCAGCTAATACTAAAAACAGTGACCTCTTCATAAATAAAACTCCTTTGTTTTTTCGGGAATTTTTCCCATCTATACTTTGATTACCGGGTTTTGTAACATCAAAAAAAGTTGATGTCCATTGAAAAGAAAGCAGATTTACATAGAAAAAAAGTAAAAATTAATTAATTGCACTTTGTTTCTTCTGGCGATGAAGTCAATTTCTGGTATACCACGATGTGTGTTAAAAATATATTGGAGGTAGTATTATGAAAAATCTTTTATTGTTTGTACCTATGTTATGTGTATTTATGCTTTCCTGCTCGGTTACAGATTCTGAAAATATTAAAACGTCAGGAATTTGGGCACATTATGTGATTGAAGAGGATGAATCCGGGACGGTTACAGCACTGGCTGCATTGAGAGTTGGCGGTTCCACTGGAACAGTTGTTGATCTTACCGGTGGAGAGTATATAGAATGTAATGACAGTTATATGGAGGAGTATGTAGAACTTATTACAAATATGCACTGGTCCAGAGCTGTTGTGGATTTTGATTCAGATTACATGTATGATTTTACATTTGTTCGTACCGATGAGGAAGTATCTACTGAAGTGGAATTGCCTGCAGTGCCTGAAATTTCCGGCCTTGAACCTTCAGATACTGTATATGAGGGAGAGTCCCTTACAATCTATTGGGATGCAACATTGAGTGAAGATACAGTTGACATATTTGTTGAAGGAACTTGTATTGAAAACATTGCACTTTATGATGTGGCTGATGATGGTGAATATACTGTTGCCAGCGTAAATCCAGATTATGATGTTAATATTCCGGACTGTGAAATTGATGTCTATGTAAGAAGAATACTGCTTGGACAGGTAAACAGTGCTTTTCAGGGAGGATACACTGAAGGCAGAAGTATCTCCCATGATACTCTTTCATTTCAGGTTCTTCTAATAGATTAGAAGAACATTTTTCTGATTCCATAAAAGTAAAATTAGACTGGGGTTTCTTTTTGCTGTAGTATTTCTGTAGACCAAACATAAGGAGCTGTGATGAAAACACTGGAAGAATATCTTGAAATATTAAACAGTTTATTCTCTGAACTTGGGATTTTTGATTTGATTAATCTTAAAATAAAGGACAGCAGTGTAATTAGAGTCCTTGTTAAGGAAGAGAAGAATATTTTTTATATTCGTCACGAGGATATGGAGAATTTTATCGAACAATTTTCATCAGAAGAACTTTCAGATGATAAAAAAGCATGGGATCAGTTTCTGAAGGTATTTAAAAATGTATCCCCTAATAACTACTATGAAAAATGATTACTGCCTGCTCACATTTGATAACAATGGATGTAACTATAAACCTGAAATTATTTAGAATTTTGAGACCTTGAAATTTCAGATCGGGAGAATAAATTTATCACCCTCCCTTATAAAGGATATTTTCATGTCTTTATTATAACTGGCGAGAATATCATTCCTGATTGAGTCTATTACCGCATCCTGATGATCCGGAGAATGATGAAAAATGCCAAGATGGGGAGTGTTCATCCTTAGTCCGTTTTCAATGGCTTTTTCCACAGTGGAATGGCCCCAGCCCTTTTGCCACGAATACTCAGATTTATCAAGTTGACCATCATGAAAAACAAGATTACAGCCGTAAAATTCTTTTATAATCTGATTGTTTATATCAGGGTTGTCGATTTCATGATCTGTTATAAAACCAAAAGTTGAACCGTCTTCATCTGTAATTTTATAGGCATAGGTGTCTGTTGTATGCTGAGTACGCACAGGGATTACCTGAAAATCCATAATATTATAGATTTCAAACTCATCCATTTCATGAAACTGAATTTCAGCCTGAAGGTTTTTCATCGTTTTAATCGGGCTGTATTGAGTAGCAAATAATCGTTCAAAAGTTTGTGAAACAGCGCTGACATCCCATCTTCCACAATGAATGTGAATTTTAGTTTCCTGAAGATAAATCGGCATAAAAAAGGGAAATCCTTGAAGATGATCAATGTGAGTGTGAGTCAGAAGAATATGAAAATCTTTAATAATTTTGTTTGACTTTATGATTTCCCTACCGAGAGGGATTATTCCGCTTCCTGCATCAAGAATCAGAGTATTGCCACCTGATGATATCATCTCAAGGCATGTGGTGTTTCCACCATAATAACTGTAGCTTCTTTGGGGACATATATAGCTTCCTCTGGCTCCCCAGACATTAATTTCCATTTTTTACACCTGATCTGTTAAGACAGTAAGGACTAGAGTTTTTATATATGAAATAAATTTTGAAAATATTAAACATAATTAAAGATTAATTTCCAGACCCTCATAGCCGGCGTACACCCGGCAATCAGTATCAGAAAGCATTTCTCGCACTCTTTTTTCTTTTTCAATAACATGAGAATCACCACGTTCAGGATCATGATGATGCAAAATTAAAAATCCGGGTTTACAGTCTTTTGCAAGCCTTACCGCTTCGTCCGGAGTCGAATGACCCCATGTCTCTCGTCCCCTGATTGTATCAGTGGTAAAATGTGTATCACAAATCAGAATATCACTTCCATAAGCAAATTCAGTTTGTCTTCGTCTGTAATCAGATATGAAATCAAGAGTTTCCTCGGATAACTCCGAGGATTTCTTCCCATCCGGAAGTCTTTTGTATTTGTTTATAAACCCGTCACCCATTCTGGCAAGTTCAATTATTGCATTGTCGCTTAATACTGTAACGCTCTTTCCTTCATTTTCTATTCTGAAACCTAATGAAATGTTGTTATGATTGATTTGCATACAGTTTACTGAAAAATCTTCATACTGAATCAAATCAGGGGGCGAAATTTCGGTCAGTTTTATTTCACTTTTCAGATCATCAAAGGGAACAGGGAATATGTCAGGTTTAAAAAGCCCGGAAAATATTGCCTGAATGCCGCTAAAGGGAAGAGATGCTGTGAACAGATGGAAAATATTACCCTCAATAAAGAGTGGAGAAAAAAAGGGCATACCCATAATGTGATCCCAGTGGGTATGTGTAAAAAAGAGAGCCATTTTTCCTTTGCCGGAGTCAAATCCCTCATTCATAAGGTGATGACCAAGCTGTTTTATGCCTGTTCCTGCATCAACAGTGAGGTGATTTCCTGATTCAGAACGCAGATAAAAACAGGTGGTATGACCACCAAAAGTGGAATAATCAGCCCCCGAAATAGGATATGAACCTCTTGAACCATACACTCTGAACAGCAAAATGTCCTCCGCAAATATTTTCTGGCAGGATCAAATCATGACAAAACCATTCTGCACAATGTTGCACTCAAAGTCAACAATTCAGACAATTCAGATGATAAATAACAGCTGTCATAAAATTTAGAGAGTTTTTAGATTCTTGACTAAATTAGGCCATGTGCATAAAATTCCGAGTCTGATTTATTGAGTACTAACATTTCAAGGAGTTTGTATGAAAACAATTAATTTTATAATATTTTTTGTCCTGATTTTTTCGGTTATCAGTTGTGATGATTCCAGTAATTCCACCAACAACACCTCCACATTAAATAATCTGAACAATAGTGCAATCTGTGGAAATGTTGGTGGTGAATCGTATACTTACGTAATAAGTGAGATTTATATTCCATCAAATCCTGCTGAGAACGTGGGAGCTGATCTTGACGGAGACGGTTTTGTCGATAATAAGCTTGCAAATCTTATGCAGAGTCTGCTTTCCACTTCATCTGATTTCTCGATAAATCCGGTGTTAGCTGAAACTATTGAAAAGGGTGATACTGCAATTCTGGCAAATCTGAAAATTGAGGATTTCACAGGGGATAATTCAATAAGTGCCACCCTGATTGAGGGGAGTTTTACGGGAACTGATTTGGGTACGATGTTTTCAGGGAATGGAGTTTTTTCAGTTGATACACAGAGTCCTACATCGGCAACACTGTGTGGTAGGGTTTACGGAAACGGATACCTTGATATGGGACCTGCCAGTGTTGATTTTTCGTTACCGGTTTCCGACACTCAGACAGTGAATATAACTCTGCACAATGCGGTACTGCAGGGAACTGCAAGTGAAGAGGAATGGACTGATATAATAATAGCCGGGGCGGTTGAAGTTGCTGCAATCAGAGACAGTGTTCTTCCGGCTTTTGTAGAAAATGTGAATGATGATATTCTGGATGATCCAGAGGGGAGTCAGTTTATACTTGATACTTTTGATAATCAGTGCAGCAGTGAGTATTCCGGGTGTGATGACCTGTCTGAATGTGTAGACGACGGAGTAATCACACTGACTGAACTTAAATGTAATGGAACTGTTAATATTGTCCTGACTCCGGATATAACCATTGATGGTGTGGATTATGTTAGTCTTGGTCTTAAGGTGCAGGCTGTTAAAGCAGTTATAGATAATCTGTAATCTTAATTCCGATTTGTTTTTAAAATTATCCGATTTGTCCAATAGTTTTTGCAAAAAAATAAACATAAAAACAATAAGTTAAAAAAAATATCAAGGATTTGCTTGAAATGCAGATGGATTTCAACAAGTGTTGAAGAACTGAAAATTACCTGTGCATGGTAATTTTAAGGAGAAAAAAATGTCAAGAACACAGGCTCTTAATGATACTCTGGAGCATCTTCAAAGTGGTAGCGGTGATATAGAAGCATGCGCAATTGTTTCAGAGGATGGGTTAATGATTGCCAGCTCACTTGCCCCCAACATTGAAGAAGCACAGATAGCTGCGATGAGTGCAGCGATGCTATCCATGGGCACCAGAACGGCGCTCGAACTGAAGAGGGGTAACCTTGAACAGTTATTTGTCAGAGGTGATAATGGCTATGTTATTATAATGCATGCCGGTGAACACGCTGTATTAATTGCCCTTGCCCGGAAAACAGCAAAGCTGGGATTGGTTTTTCTTGATCTGTCTCGAGCCAGTCAGGAAGTAAAAAAAATTTTAGGTTGATTGGTTGTTTTTTACCTGAGGGGGTTCAGGTATTAATTGATTAAAAATGCGACCATTTTATGGTCATACGGGAAAAAAGATATGATTACTATATCACAGGCACAAAACAGTAAAGCAGTGATGTTTCACGATCTGGGTTCCGGCCATATGGTGCAGGCCAATCAGCACCTAATAATAAAAAACGATGAAACCATGATTCTGGATCCAGGGGGGCATAAAGTCTATACAAGTCTATTCAGCCAGCTTTCATCTGTTGTTAAATCAACCTCTATTAAATATCTCTTCTTCAGTCATCAGGATCCGGATATCATAGCTGCTGCCAACGGTTGGTTGATGATGACTGATGCCAGAGCATTTCTCAGTGAACTCTGGATGAGGTTTATTCCTCATTTTGGAATTGATCAGTATGTTATTGACAGGATAACACCAATTCCTGATGAGGGAATGCTTGTCAATCTTGGCGGAATTGATCTTAAATTTATTCCTGCACACTTTCTTCACAGTTCCGGTAATTTTCAGGTTTATGATCCAGAATTGAAAATTCTTTACACTGGGGATCTTGGTGCCAGCTTAGGTGCTCCGTGGCAGGAAACTGATGATTTTGATGCACATGTTCAATACATGGATCCTTTCCACAGGAGATACATTCCCTGCCGGAAAGCCATGAAAATGTGGGCAAATACTGCAAGAAAACTAGATATTGAAATTATAGCTCCCCAGCATGGGGCAATGATTAAAACCCCTGTTGCGGTTGAAAAATTCATTAACTGGATTGATGGTCTTGAGTGTGGTCTTGATCTAATGGGTGATTCTTTCCCTGTTCCATAAAAATTATTCATTTCACTATTTTGCTGGCAGGTTCCATATCAGAAATGAGTCGGATATGCTTTTTGAAAAGACAAGACTTTTTAACGATTTGATTAGGATTCTGTCCCTGACTATGGATTTTGATGAAGGGGAGAAGTTGAGCCACTCATTCAGAGTGGGGTTTTTATGTCATGAGATAAGTGGCTATATTGAAAATCTAAGTGCTCCGGAAATGTATCATGCCGGATTGCTGCATGACATTGGCGGAATAGAGCTTTCAAATCATATTCTGCATTATATGCGTGCGGGGAACCTTGTTCATGAAATATTTATGCACTCAATAACCGGGGCTGATATTTTAAAACCACTGAAGTTTTTTAAAGATATCATTGAATTCATAGAAAAACATCATGAACATTATAATGGAACCGGACATCCCAGAAAACTTTCAGGCAGTGAAGTTCCTGATGGGGCAGGTCTTATCCTGCTGGCAGATCTTATTGACATTCATATCAGAACTTACTCAAACCCAAACCTGAAAATCTTTATACAGAGTCTTTCAGGAAAGGAAGTTTCTCCAGAAATCGCCAGGGCAGGTCTCAACTACCTGAATGATCATCCTGCTCTTGTTGAAAATCTGACTGATCAGAAATGGCTGGAAAATAAAGTATTTGAAATAAATGCTGTTCCTGCGTCTATAAGTGATTTCTCGGTTGTTGAAATCCTGATTCAACTCCTCTGGGTTCTCGCTCGAATAATTGATCATAAGCACTCCTATACCATGGGCCATAGTGTCAGGGTTACATGGTATGCATGGCAGATTGCATCCAAACTTGGTGAAAACACTGTGAACAGATGGGATGTTTTATGGGCTGGCCTTTTGCATGATGTTGGTAAAGTGGGTGTCCCAAGAGCGCTGCTAAATAAAACAGGTCCTCTGGATAAAACTGAATGGCTCATTGTAAAAAAACATGCTCAGGACACTATTAATATGCTGTCCTCCATTACTCACCTGAAACATCTTGCTTATAGTGCTGCAGCCCATCATGAGTTTTATAATGGAATGGGGTATCCCTATGGTAATTCTGGTGAAAACATTCCTCTGATAGGAAGAATTCTTGCTTTAGCTGATTCCTGGGATGCCATGAGAACAGACAGATCCTACCGGAGAGGGCTTGATTTTGAAGAAGCTGTGAGGAGAATTGAAAAGGGGAGAGGAACTCAGTATGATCCTGCTCTTGTTGATATTGCCATCGATGTATTTCATGAATCCCGTCTGTCTGATAAAAAAAACCTGCAGACTCTTGAAGGTTTCAGACAGTTTTTTCGGTTTGACGAGGCTGATATTGAGCACATTTTAAATGCAGCTCCAAATCCAACGAAAATACTATCAGGAGGAGACGGAATTTTTCTTGTTGATTCAGTAGGAAAAGACAAATCGGCTGATGACTCCGATTCGGTTAAATATGAATCTGTTTCAATGGAAACTCTTGGAACACTTTCATTTTTCTATAAAAATTTTCTTACAAGTGGTGAAGCAGTTATTTTTACAGACTCTGATGCAATAATTATTGATGCAAATCATTCATTTTTAAAGCTTTTTAAATATGAAATTGATGAACTGAAAGGTTTGAGACCTGATATTTTTTCTTCCAGTGAGACCCCTGATGAGATTTATGAAGAGATGTGGAAAAACCTTAATGATCCGGCAAGCGGCTCTTGGACCGGAGAGGTTGTTGATCAGACCAGTGATGGTAAAAAACTCAATATTCAATTGACTATATCAGGTGTTAAAAATGCATCGGGGAAGCTTCTCGGGTACATGGGGCAGTTTAAGGATATCACGGAAAGAATTCAGAATCAGATATTGCTCAGATTGCAGGCTGAACAATTGAAGGAAAAGGCTTCTGAACTTGAAAAACTCAGTAATTTTAAAAGCGATATGATGGCTATTGTCAGGCATGATCTTAAGGCACCCTTTAATGCTATTATGTCTGTTGCTTCGGGAATTAAGAATACCCATGGAATCACTTCTGAGGCTGACAGGAAGCTTGACAGAGTTATCGAGTTAAGCCAGAGAGGCCTGAATCTGCTTAAAGTGATGCTTGAACTTGAAAAAATTGAAAATGGAAAAATGGAGCTGGAATTAAAACCAGGTATTTTGCGTGATATTGTAACGGATATACTTTCAGTTTTTGAGATGGAAACAGCGAAAAAGAAACTCATTATTTCAATTGATACTGCAGACTACATATATCCGCTTTATCTGGACATTGAAAAAACAGCCCAGGTGTTAAGCAATCTTTTGTCCAATGCAATAAAGTTCACTCCCGAAAATGGCAGAATTACTATCCTGATAAAAACAGGTGAAGATGGTGTTTCCATCAGTGTGGAAAATGAGGGGCCTCAAATTCCGGTGAATGATTTGCCCAGCATCTTTAAAAAATATTTTCAGAGTTTTTCTCTAGCTCAGAAATTTTCCTCAAAATCCGGTTCAGGTCTTGGGCTTTATATTGTGAGAGAAATAGTGAACCTTTCCGGAGGCAGCATTAATGTGGAAAATACATCTGATGGGGTAAGATTTACCGTTTTCTATCCGGACAGATTGATGATAAAAAACTTTGCTGTTCTTAATAATCTTGATTCCTTAACCTTAAAATTTTTTGAGAGACAGCTTTCCCTCCGGAATTTTCCATATTTTATTTTCAGTGAAAAATCCCCTGTGATTCCTTCCTCGCTGTTGGTAACTGCAGGTGACTCAAATATTCCGGAGTCTTATATACATGATTTTTCGCATGTAATCAGAGTATTTAATGAACAACCCGGTCATAATGATTTTGAGGACTTTCTTGTTACTCCACTCCTTGAAAGTGAAGTTGCTGTATCAATCATGCGTTTTTTAAAGAATCTGAAGGCGAATATTCCATTATCTCATAATCCTGATACTATATGACGTACTGACAGGAGATATTTTATGACTGATAGAATTATTTCAATTGCAAGTCAAAAAGGCGGTGTTGGAAAGTCAACCACCGCTCTGAATCTTGGATTCAGCCTCTCATCCATGGGCTATTCAGTACTGTTGCTGGACGGTGATCCTCAGGGAGGATTGTCCTTAGGGACAAATATCAGAGATAAACAGATGAAGGGTTTTCTTGATATTATTTCCGGTCAGGCCCAGCCTCAGGAATGTATAGTAAAAGCCAGAAATGGAAAACTGAGCAGCTGTTCGAGTGGAAAATATTCTCTTCAATCGGTGAGGAAGTTTGATTCAACCAGAGGTCAGGTCCAGGCTGGGGAAATTGTAAAAAAAATGAGTGAAGGTTATGATTATACTTTGCTGGATTGCCCGGCGGGTATCGGGCCTGTTGTGAGGGCACTTGTTTCAATTTCAGACAGTGTGCTTGTTCCTCTTAATATGAGAAATACATCGGTGAGATCATTACCTGTCTTTCTGGAATTTCTCAAGGATATTAAAGGTCGAAAAAAAAATCCGGGTCTTGAGGGAATTCTGGTGACAATGTTGGATTATGCTTCAAGAACAGAGCTTGAGATTTTTAAGTCAGTAAAGGAACAGTTTAATCCAAAATGGCTTTTTTCAACTGTTATAAAACATGATTACCTGTATGAAGATATTTCAATAAATGCAATTCCCGCTGGAATGAGTTCAAAAGCTGTAAAGGCATCAAGAAATTATTTCGAACTTGCTCTGGAGTTAAGAGAACGGGAAATTGTCAGTAAGTCAGGAGAAAATGAAGATGAAGAAGTTCAAGGACTTTTCTGAGATTGAAAAGGCAGCACTATTGCTGGATGAATTGGATTTAATTCCTGAAAACATTGAGGAACGCGAAAATATATTTTCAGATATCAACCGCGAAACTGCTCTGCAGATGCTGCTTGATGATATGTGTTCAAATACCGGTGTATACAAGGCACTTATTTCTGACAGCAGAGGACTTGTTATTGCCTCATCTTCAGATATGCCTGATACAGAAAATAATGCTGCAGTAGCATCAATATTTGGGGAAACACTCATTACAATTGGGAAATTATTAAATCACAGCGATCTCTGTTTTGTGAGTTTGGATTTCAATCTTCTGGACAAGATTAGTATATATAAATTTTATCTGGAGGAAGGAAATAGTGCATATTTACTGGTTACAAGCAGTCAGGATTATGATGTCCGGGCGCAACTGGAGATAGTCTCCAGTAGTATCAGACAAATTTTGTTTTCCAGTAAAGCGGGGAATTGAAGATGATTTTATTTGTAGATGATGATGTTGATTTTTCGAGTTTTTGCATTGAAGAGTTGAATTCTTCAGGATTTGAAGTTACATACGCTGACAACCCTCTTTCAGGTCTTGAATATCTGAAAAATCACCAGGTCGAATTAATTGTATCAGATGTGATGATGCCTGATATGACTGGATTTGATTTTCAGAAAGCAGTGAAAACAAATTTTCCTGAAAAAACTTTGCCTTTTATTTTCATTTCAAGTCTGGATGATCCACAGGCAGTTATTAAAGGACTGGAAACAGGTGCCGATGATTACCTGACAAAACCTTTGCACCCGGGAATACTTGCTGCAAAAATCAGAAATATTCTGCAGAGGCAATCAGTCGGATACAGAAGGGAATTCAGAGGGAACCTTGCGGCACTTCCTTTTGTTAAAATTCTGCAGTTTTGTGAGAATCAGGCAATTACAGGAATTATTGAGGTTTTTACTGAGAATAAGAATTACCGTCTGGATGTTGTTCGTGGAGAAGTTGACTTTGAAGAAATAGAAGATGGTTTTGATGTACTTGAAGAGTTAACAGAAACCGATGATGGAACTTTTCATATAAGGGTTAGTGATGTGGATTTCTCCAGCATTGAATCATCTTTGGTGGAAGAGCCTCAGTTGAAAATTGAAAAACCTATGGGAATGCTCAGTGGAATTAATTCCGGAAAGGGAATTCTTCAGATTCAGACTGAATTCAGTGAAATGGGAACTCCCCAGATAATCACAATTGTTGTACACCGTGGAAGAACAGTTCATAAAGTAGTAAATTCTAATCTGGTCTCATTTCAGAGAGAGCACCTGGAAGAGGCAATAAAAATCCAGCATAACAGGGTTGAAAAGGAACTGAGTGAAAAATTAGGAAAACTTTCGGAAAAGAAGACTGATCCTGACGGTAAACCTGATTATAATTCTCTTTTTGAAGAAGGGCTGGACTGCTACATGACGGGTGATTTTAAAGGAGCCCTTTTCTTCTGGGAAAAAGCAAAGCAACTGGATGAAAACAATAAAATTCTACAGGTTAATCTGAACATAGTGCGCAAGAAACTGGGCCTGGGAGAATGATGAAATTTATCAAACTTATGAATGCAATTCTTCTAGGGATGTTTTTTTTATCAGGGTGTAATGAAAATCCTACCATAACTTCATTTAAAGATGATTTTAACAGGGCTGATATTTCCCGTCCATGGTTTGATACTATTGGAAGATATCTGATAATAAAGGGGGAATTGAATATTACAGGGGCATATAATCATCCACTCTGGCTGAAAAAAAGAATCGGTCCAAATGTGGATATTGAGTTTGATGCCAAGAGTAATACGGCAGATGGGGATGTGAAAATTGAGCTTTTTGGCGACGGGAAAAGTTTCGCTCATAATAAGGGAGCTTATGTAGCAACGGGGTATGTTTTTTGTCTTGGCGGATGGAAGAATACAAAAACATTTATCGCAAGAAGGTTTGAGCATGCAAAAAATCTTCTGCACACGAGAAAAGTACTTGCGAAAAAAGGGGTGTATCAGCACTGGAAGATTTCTAGCACCCTCAAGGATGGAACACTGACTCTTTCCTGGTATATTGATGGTGTCCATGTTCTTACATTGAAGGACAGTGCCAGTCTTTATAAAAGCGGAAATGAATACTTTGCCTTCAGCAACTGGGCTTCGGACTCATGGTTTGATAATCTTAAAATTGTACGAACAGATAATTCCAGATGACTAGCGTTTCTTCTTCAGTTCAAGCAGAACCAGTTTGGCTACTGCTTTAAGTGTCTGAAATACACCTTCACCTGTGGTGGCTATAGCGGGATAATCAGGGACATTTGTAGGATTAAGAAGGTTTTTCAACTCCTCAATCGGCGCTGCGTTGGGCAAATCCTGTTTGTTGTATTGAACAACATACGGGAGTTTATCCAGATCAAAACCGTGCTCTTCAAGATTTTCCCTCAGATTATCAAGAGATTCAAGGTTTGCTTCCATCCTCTCAATCTGAGAATCAGCTACAAATACTACCCCATCAACACCTTTTAAAATGAGTTTTCGGGATGCATCATAAAATACCTGACCGGGAACGGTATAAAGATGAAATCTGGTTTTAAACCCGTGTATATCACCCATACTAAGGGGTAAAAAGTCGAAAAACAGGGTTCGTTCCGTTTCTGTGGCAAGAGAAATCATCTTGCCCTTGGCTTCGGAACTTGTTTTGTTGTATATGTACTGCAAGTTCGTGGTCTTACCACAAAGACCGGGACCATAGTAAACTATCTTACAGTTAATTTCCCTCGACGAATAGTTTATGAATGACATGCCTCAGCCCTTAGTCATCGTTAAAGAGATTATCAATATCATCATCCGTAATCTCTTCAAAGATTGACGGCTGTGATGGTTGCTGTGTTTTGGAATTAATGCTGTCAAGAATTCCTTCCAGCTCCTTTGATGCTTTTTTGACTCGAAGTCTTACCAGTCCAAGGGAGGTATGCTGGTCGAACAGCACGACCAGAATTATCCTTTGAGCAACAATTGTAATATGAATATTGGTGTGCTCTCCCTCATGGGTTTGCCCGGTAAATTCTTTCTCCGCCAGTAACTTGGCAATTCCACCGGTGGCAGCAACATTTCCTGCTGTCAGAGAGGAAAGCGAAGTTGTATCAAGTTCCTCGATCTGGCCGGCGGAGGCAATTTCCTGACCGTTCTTGTCTATGAGCAAAACAGCCATCGAATTGGAATCACGGTATAACCGCTCAACCACATTCTGTATTGCCTGATACTCCTCCACATACAATACGTCCATACTTACCAACTCCTTTGACCCGAAAAAATAGCATAGATTAAATTCCGGGGTTTATCGGAAGCTTGTGATACTCCGCTTTTCTAACACAGGAAAGGGCGTTCAATTATTTTTGCTGAATCAGCCTCTTTCCTAAAGTAAGGACAAAAATACGGAGCACCAATTAATAACAACACAACATGTGTACCAAAGACTTCAAAAATTTACAATCTCAATTTATCAGTATTTTATCCGGTGATTCATTTGCAGTTTGAAATAACATGTAATATTGAATTTTTAGAAGTTTTAAAAAAATATTGAGTAGGGAGAATTTTCATTTTTTCAGGATTTAGATAAAAAACTGATCCCTTAACACTGGTTTGGACGATCCCATGGCTGATAAAGTGTATCAAGTTTGAAGTTAAGGGTTTACCTGAAGTCATATATGATATAATCTCACGTGCGGTTATTTGTAGGTTAACTTAAGTCTGGAGGTGCTTATGCGCTTTAAATTTTTATTACCGGTAATTCTTTCCGTGATTATTGCTATTCCTTCGATATCTCAAGGAAAGTCAAAAATAAGATGGAACAAACTGGTTGAAGATGATTTGCTGAAATTTCTCACAAGCAACAATATGGAGTATGCTCTGAAGGCTGTTGAGGAACTGGGAAAACGAAAGTCCCCCTCAAGTCTTGATGAGTTGCTAGGACAGCTTCTGCTGGGTCACCCACCTGAATTGTCTCTGACAATCATTAATGCAATTGGCAGTAAAGGGAATGTTAAATCCTTCAAGACTCTGTCGTATTTCGCTTCACACCGTAATCATTCAATTCGTTCCGCTGCTCTCACTGCTCTGAGTTTAATACAGACAGGGAAAGATCAACTTCTGAAGACGAAAATAGATAATATTCTTATCAGGGCACTAAGAGATTTTGATTCAAACGTCAGAAATACAGCGGCATTTTTGATAGGGAAGAGAAAAATTGCCTCAGCTGAAAAGGATCTTCTTGTTCTCTTTGGGGCTGGAAGTATTGCAGCAGTTGATGCTCTGGGATACATCGGTGGAATAACAACTGCCAGAACTTTTGCAATTGCTTTGGATAATAAGAAAGTATCAAAAGAGAGAATAATCAGCAGCATTCTGACAATGCTGAAAAGAAATGATTTTGGTCCGGAGCCGGTAAGGGTTCAGTTAGTTAAGATTCTTGGTTCACTTAATCTTCCTGGTGCTCAGGATGCACTTATTAAATATCATGGAACTGGTCCTGAAAAATTCATGAGATCCAGAAAACTCGCTTTCAAGATTCTTTCCAAATAAGGGGTGCAGTATGAAAAAAATATTATTTATATCAGTTGTTTTATCAGTTGTGTCCTGTAAACCCCTTCCTCCTTTTCATCAGGACAGGACTGCAAATACAAAAGCACAGTTCAAGGCAGTGAAGCAACTACAGAACACCGGTGATGCCAGAGTTATGAACTCATCCGGTAAAGCAATGATTGTTATTCAGTCCACAATGCCCAAATCAGCAGTTGCTGTTAATGTGGAAACAGGAGCGGTTTTATGGAGCGTCCCTACTCCTGATGCCAATTCAAGATATGTTATTGCAGGACCAATTGTGGCATACAATGATGCAAAAAAAGGTGTTGTGGCGCTGGACATAAATTCAGGGAAAGTAAAATGGACAAGGAAGCTTACTGCTAAAAGAGTTTTCCTGGGAATGTCTGGTGACAGAAGTGGAAAACTTGCAGTTATTTCTGTTTATAAGCAGAGAGGAAGTTCTCTTAATCAGATTTCTGAATTACTGGTTCTGAATTCATCCGGTAAAGAGGTCTATAAGGTTGAAACTCAAGGAAGAATGGGATGGCCTCTTGTCTCTTCAAGATTTATAGCTGTTCCATACAGATCACAGTATCTGGTTGTGATGGATAAAAGCAAACCAGTGGAAATAGCTAGAATTCATGTTAAAAACGGTGAGATTCGTTTTGTTGAAGAAACCCGCAACGGTGTTTTCTTTGGCGACAAAAGCGGAATTTACAGTTTAAAGTCAATTCTCGCAAACGGCCCACAAACGCCACGTTTCAGGATAAAATCTGAGATCAGACATCTTGAATTTAATTTTGCCAGAGATCATTACAGCAGCATCATGAAGGATTACAGCGCGTATGATATGCGATTGCTTCATGGTGATATGGTATCCGGTTTGAAAACTGCGGAGTTTTCAAAGGACACAATCGTTTTCAATATGTTCAGGTATCTTTTTGGATTTGATGTGAAGGATGGTAACGCAAGTGTTAAATGGGCTGTTTCAATAGACGGTGATAATCTGGCAGGTCTGCAGTCTTACGGAGAAATCCTCTTTTATATAACCAAGGCAGGTGTTTTAGGTGCTGTAAACATGGTGAACGGAGAGAAACTATGGAGCAGGAAGCTTGAAGTTGAGAATATTCGTGGTGCTTCATTTGATATGTCTGGGTTTATCGTACCAGCAGGAAGTCCTGTTTCTCCAGCTCCTTTACTGGACAGTCTTACCGAGATCGCAAATGATCCCGACACCAGGTTCCCTCTTGCAAAACGATTTGCAATTGATGCTCTGGCTGTTGTAGGCGGTGCAGGGGTTTCAAGACTTCTTTCTATGATTACCAATCCGAAGTCATCAAAAATGTTGCGGGATAAGGCTGAACATGATCTTATTGCGCGTCCTGACAAAAAAGGAATTCCTCTTTATATCAATCTTATTTCAACACCATTCGATTTTATAAAGGGTACCAGACCACTGGCGATTGGTGTGATGGCAGATGTTCTTGGAAAACTTAAGTCAGTTAAAGCAGTGGATCCTCTTTTACGATTAATGGTTTCCCCACATATTACAACAGCAGAACTTCTTAAGGTCACAGAGGCTCTTTTAGCTATTGGCGATAAAAGAATTGTCAGGCCTTTCAGGGAATTCCTTCTTGCCTATAGAGCAGATCCTTCTTTTGCTCAGGATATTCATCCACTCCAGAAAATGGCAGAGGGTCTTTTCAAAATGGGTGGTAGTGCAGAAAGACAGGTTTTGCTGTTTTTGTCAGAGGATCAGCGTACTCTGCCAAGATTGAAAGTCTATATCGAAAGAATGCTGAACAAAACCCGAACCGAAAAAAAGTAAAACAGTCTTTACTTAACATTCATCTGGAATGGACGATTTGAACAATAATGGCTCTTGATTTTTTCGCTAAAAGAAAACTAAGAAAAGAAATTAAGCAACTTGAAAATCAGATTTCAAAGGGTGAGGACAGACCTGATCTTCTTCTTCGGTTGGCTGGTCTCCATCGTAAACTTGGTAATGATGACGATGCAAAAGAGCAGTACTACAATGTAACCAGAGCATATCTGGAGTCAAATAAGCGTGGTCAGGCTGAAGCTGTATGTAAAAGTGTTCTGGAGTTTTATCCAGGAAATGAGCGTTTTCTTGAGCTCTTCGATATTATTACAGGTGAAACTCTGAAGGAAAAAACCCCATCCCCGGAGTTGCCTGTTGAAGAATCCATTTCTGATGAAAATTTATCTCAGGATGGAGATGGGGATTCTGTGGGAGATGAGGATTCTCTGGAAGATGATGATGTGGCGGGTTTGATGGATGGATATAGTGAGCCCGATGAACCTACTCCTGTTGCAGAATATAATTCTTTGGAAGAATTCAAACAGGACTGGCGTGATGAAGACAGTGATCCGGATTCAAATCGCATTCCCAGTCCGCCAATGGGTGTTCCCACCCTTAAAAATTCATTGCAGGAGAGTCTCAGTTCCAGATTCAGCGCCGTTTCTGCTTCCTCTGGAGGTATCCTTAGGGATAACAACAATGATGAGGTTTTAGATGATGACTCCTTTTTTGGGGAAAGTGATGACTTCTTTTCTGGGTCTGAAGTTACAGATGATTCTCTAAATCAGGAAAAAACCAGACCTGGGGACAATATTTTAGCTCAGACAACTAATACGCCCTCTGAAGGTATACCTCCTCACACTGTTGTTGAGAAAATTAAAAGACATCGAACTGTTGAGCTTGAACAGGCTCCACTCATTAAGGATCTCCCGTCTTCCATTATCAATGATCTTTTTGAAGTGGTGTCACCTGTAACCTTTGAGCCTCTTGATTATATTGTCAGAGAGGGAGATACAGGGACAAGTCTGTATGTTATTCTGTCAGGTGAAGTCAACGTAACCAAATTATCTTCCATTGGAGAGGAAACCCTTATTACGACACTGAAAGCTGGAGAGTTCTTTGGGGAGTTCGCTCTTTTAGCTGATCATAGAAGACATGCCTCAATTGTTGCCAATTCAACTGTTGAAGTTATTGAGATCCCAAAAACAATAGTTGTGGAACTTGGTAAAAAACATCCGGAACTTATTGAAATAATAAAAAGATTTTACAGGCATCGTTTGATGGATCTTATGATTAAAAGTCTTGATTTTTTCAATCTTATCAGTGCGGATAGGAGAGAAAAATATCTAGGTGATATACATTTTCACCGTTTTGCCCCCGGAACGCCGATTATCAGGCAGGGGCAAAAAAGTGGTGGATTTTTCCTGATAATGATTGGCGAAGTGGAGATTATTCATAAGGGAGAAAATGGTGAGAAACTTCTGGGTGTTTTAGGGGAAGGGGAGTATTTTGGTGAGATGGCTCTTATGAAAAGGCAAAGCGCAATGGCCACTGTTAAGTCCAGAGAGCTTGTAGAACTTGTACAGATACCGGCAAAGACCTTTTTTCAGATTTTAGCTGATCATCCACAGGTATGGAGAAAGATGCAGGAAGAAGTTAAAAAAAGGGAGCTGCTGGATCACTACTTTATTTCCGGAAGAAGTTCAAGCCCGGTAACGTACTCTACTTAAATTTTATCGATATTTCTGAAAATATTCTGAAAACGCAATCCTGCCCTGTTGTCTAATGTTTCAAGGGTTACAGTCCTGAGGAATTTGAATACACCTGAGTCAGTGTTGATATCAGGGATTATGCTCCCAGCTGATATTGCTTTAATGGAGGTGCCAATAGAAAAAGTGTCTCCTGAAATAATATGAGAAACATGGTTAAGGTGTTTTGAGTAATACTCAATGCTGTTTGTGAGCAACAGCAGTCTTTTTATTACAAATTTATTAAGGAAATTTACAATCGCATCTGTATCCTGAAGGATTGTATACTGAAGTTTATCCAAATCTCTTTTCCATGGAGAAGCTTTATCTGATTGCTCCTCAATATGCTGGATCACTTTGTTGCAGATTCTTTTTGAGGAGGATACAAACAATAGATTTAATTCAGGATATTCACTGACTGTCTCGATGATCATGTCCGCAATATTTCTTGAACCTGCATTTGAATCTGCTGCAATACAAATATCACATTGTGGCATTGCATTTCTTTTAGAAAGCAGTATCTGTACTTCTTTTTCCAGACCGTGTTCACATGTAGAAAGGATTGTTTCTGGAGTATTTCCAAACCAGCCAAGTGAAATACCTATCATTCCATCTATTTGTGGTAATCGTAATATTCTTGTTGCTCCGCTCATATGAGCAGTATAAATGGAGAGCGGACTCAGCCCCCCGTTGTTATCAGGTTCCAGAATTGCTGTTCTCTCAGGAACATTGCAAACTCTTGCATTACACAAAATTCCCGCCAGAGCGCTTAGGTTGTGGTTATCCCACTGTCCACTTGAAGATACAGACATGGAAGAGGATACTTTGATATCCTGTTCAATTCTGATACCTGAAGATGGTTCAATCACACACCGCTTGAGGCTGTCCATCTGCCTTAGAGAAACCTTCTCCATCACTCTTATCAGATCATCAATACTGCTTTTCACACTTGGCGGGAGCATTGTCGCGCTTTTAGCTATGGTTGCATGGGAAAGTTCAAACTCTCTACTTGATGAAGATACTGATATGCCTCCTACACCCTTTTGAGAAATATCCTGAATTTTTCGTGCTGCTTTTCCTTTTAGCTGGGTTGATGTTTCCGGAAATTCCGGATTGGAGGTCAGTATCATTTATCGATATTTCCAGAGACAACAACCGATGAAATTTCCCCGCTGTCATGCTCAAGTTTCTGTTTCAATTGTGCCAGAACAATTTCCTTGCTCTGATCCCGGCCCTGTAGAACCAATATTTGTCTGTTAAGACGCTGAATTTCAAGTTCAGCCTTGTGAAGTTTATCTTCGCTAACCTGAGGAGCAGGTTCAGCTTCAATCACCTCTCCATCGAGATTGAGTAGATCCTTTATATCAACAAGATCAACCTTTCTTGTCTGTTCATACTCTTCAACACTATTACTTTCCACTTTAGAGGGTGAAGAATCAGACTCTGACGGACTAGTATGTTTTTTTAAATAAAGATATGACAGAAAAAACCCGGTCAGGAAGGAAAATACTATAATAATTCCGACGATTGTATAAATCATGTAATAAAACTACCCTCTTACATGTCGGATTTACCAGATTTTCACAGGAAAAACAAAAAAAATGGTCTTTTAAAAACCTATTCCCGATAAAAAACAATAATGCTGATGCAATGGAAGGCTTCATCAGATGACTGGTGGGTTTCTATTTCCATAATTTCAAGATTTGGGTTTCTGCTCATCCAGTCAGTAACCTTCTCACCCAGATTTTCTCTTTCCTGTGCCATTGTAGCTGAAAAAACTCTAACTCCATTAAACTGCATTTAAATACTCCAGAATCTTTAGTTAACTACACACTCAGTGGTGCAATTCACAGAATCTAGACCAAGGCAGTCATAAAGTCAATACAACCTTTTTCAGTAAATCATTGAAAAAATAACACTGAGTCCATAGCCTAAAATGGCTAAAAAAGAGGCTCCTGCGATTGCACTGATGCCAAACATCATTCTTCTCAGTACAATATTTCCATTTGATATGCTGTTCAGTTCTTCCAGAAACCTCTCAGGAGAAACCCGGTCGGAGGAGTTGTATGAAAGACTTCTGAGAATAAAAAGATCCTGATTATCAGGGGCATTGTTTTTTCCGGAAGGGGGAGAGAGTAGGCCCATTGGCAGTTTGCCTGAATAGATGTTATAAAAAACTGCCCCGAGAAAATAGGTGAGACTTTTCTCGCTAACCTCTGAACCACTGTATTTTTCAGGAGGAGTATAGGGTGTTCTTCTAAAGTAAATTCTGGAACTTCCCTGAAAATCCCAGCCATTCCATATTTTCCATAATCCGCCATGAAAGACAATCTCCCATGGTTGAACTTCAGACCCGTTAATGAACCTCATTTTAAGATCCTGGGAAATTTGTTCCATAACTGAAATGGATTCTTTGATGGAACGGCTTTTTCTGCATACTGATTCTTCAGGAACAGGATAGATCATATAGAAATATTTCCCTGAAACACCGACTTTCTCCGGTCTGAAACCGTTATCACCAGGTTCAGATTCAAAGTTCTCAGTTGAAATCCAGATCAGTTTTTCTTCATCTTCTGAATTTCGACCCTTATAAATTTCGCCACCATATGCATTTGCCAGTAACTGGTCAGTTTTAAAACTCTCTATGAGTGGTAAATTAGTAGAATCAACTGTTTTAATCTCAGTCCCACAGTATGGGCAAACCCCGGAGTCAGTCAGGGCAAAACAAAGATGGCACATTTTTTTCTTCATGTTTCTTCCCCGGGAATATCATTTAAATCAATACCCTGCCTGATAAACTCCAGAAAAGTATCGATATTTGATTTTTTCTCATCATCCAACTCTGAAAAAACCGCGCCTATCTGGAAAATTCCAGGGAATTCCTCAGCACACCACACCACTTTGCCGTTGACTTCAAGTATTTCACTAACAGCGTCAGGTCCTAAAATAAGGGAAAGTCCCAGTTCCAGCTTACTATCTGTGTTGATTCTTCTGTCAATCTGAAAGCATATCCCTCCAAGACTGAGGTCATTTGTGGTTACTCTGGTCAGAAGATTTGAGTCTCTGCATTTTAGATCCACTTCCATTTTTACTTGAAATCGCTTGTTCTGTCTTCGGTTTTCGTATGATTCGTCTTTCATGACACCTCAGCATTTTTGAAAAACTGTTCCCGGTGAGAACGTTCAGTAGTTCTTCTGATTCCTCCAGATAGATAAGTTTTATGAGGGAGGGATACTTCCAGAAGTGAATTAACTGATACTTCCAGTCGTAGAATGTTCTTCTTCCCAGCTCAAAAAGCGAATCAAGATGAGAAATTTCTCTTCTTTTTACATTTAACAGATTAATCTCCCTTGAATCAAATATCAAGTTTCCTGGTTTCCATATTGCTTTTATTTTCCAGTATTGCCTTTTATAAACATTGCTGTCCCAGGTAATATATTCATTCGATGTGTTCAGGGTCCGGTCTATATCATCATATCTTGCCCACTCCATTGAAATTTCGGGAAACCACCCCTGTGTTCTTAATCTTTTCTCCATGCTATCCAAATTTCCTGTGCGGCTTTTTCGATGGGCTTTGATATCACTGAGTATCCCAGAAAACTTAATGGGTTTTATCTTTCTGCATCGGCAGTAGAAGTCTGCAACCTTGTGTTTATAGCAGAAATTATTAATTTTTGAGTTAAACCCCTGGAGAGAACTTTTCTTTCCGGGTGTTGAATTCTGGATAGTAAACACTGTACCGGTAATAAATAACATGATGGTAATGTACATAATTCAATCCTTTCTTTTTGTTGGAAAAATTTCAATTAGACCTTTTGAATGGAGGTGAGTTGTTTTTTAGATATCGATACCATTTTTTTAGGCTTATGCAGCGAGCGGTGGTTTCTCTATTGTGCTTTAATATTTCGTCGATTAACTGTTTCTTTTTTGATATCTCTGATTTTTGAATTTGCCAGGTGAAGTTGACAAACCCCCCAAATATATTCGACTTCTGCAGCATGCTACTGCTTTCAGTTTTTTGAATTGATACTGATATCTCCGGAATGTAAATAGAATACTCAGAAAATGAAGGAACATTGATTATACTTCCTAGGCACACTGAAATCTGCTGTCTGAGTAATTGAAGAAAAAGGGAATATTCTCTGGCAGTCCATATGCTGACAGGCGCGTAAACTGCACTTTGACTCCATAAATATGCTCTGTCTCCGGATCCAGAAATTGATCTGATACTACCAGGAAAGATACACTCTTCAATTTTCCCTGAATTAATTTTTCTATATAGTTTTCCTCTGGAAATGAAATAGAAACCATTTTTAAAAGGCAGTAACTTTGAAATATTTCCTTTATAGACAGTATGTCCATTGAGAGTGAAAATTCCATTTCCATTAAGTAAACAGACCCTGTTTAATCCGCATGGAACATGAATAAATCCGGATTTTTGTCTGTTGCAGAAATAATTTTCATTTTTAAAAATACACGATAGCCCTTTCAGATTCCACAGCATCAGGTTTGAGTTGTTACACCAGCCACTTTTAAGTCCATGAGGAAGATGCAGGCAGTTTTTTCTGTTTTTCCGGCATAATTTTCCATCCTTGATGAAATAAAGTCTGCTTCCACATGCGATTGCGGAACTTGTATGATATTCGTACAGTTGCCATTTTTTCCCTTTTAATTCATAGATGTTATCGTTACGCAACAGATAATGTTTTTTTATATTCTGAATAATCTCTGCTTTTTCAGGCAGTATCTCCGGATCAGGAGCATCTGAATTTATTGGTAATTCTGTAGAAACAGTCCGTATGAGTGCTCTATCTGGTGTATCAAGTGTTGATTTACGGTATAGCCTGATTTTTTCTGTGGTGAATACGATGTTGCCTTTTACACCGTATATGCCACTGCCATGACCCACGGTAGTCAACTGACAGACAGAAATGATGTAAGTGGTGATTACTGTAATAATATGCATTGTTAGCTCCATCAGGAGCCTGATAAGTTCGCAAAAATTATTCCAAAGACGGAAATTTGAGTATTAAATGGAAAATATTAAAATGCTGAGAGTATTAGTGCATAAAATCAAAGGTTTTTAATAGTTGAAAAAAAATCCATGAAATTGGAATCCAGCAAAAATAGCTTTATGAGAGTATGTCTACAAAAAAAAGTATTCCCATGTGGATGAATTTATTCTTATCCGGTTACTGTACTACAAATTCTTCTAGGAAAACTCTATTGATTCTTCCGGATATAATCTCCTTGTTCATCCTGCTTCTTACGTTGGTTTTTATTTTTTTCTTTGCCTCAACACTTTGAGTTTCACTTAGAGTCAGAGATGATAGATACATTATCAGACTATCTCTTATGGGAACCAGTTTTTTAATTATCTCTTTTTCGACCTCTTCGTTGGTTATTTCCAGTTGGAATTTGACTTTCAGATATCTTGTTCCTCCCGGTTCATTAAGATTCACAATGAGAGTATCAAAAACAATGGTTTTTCCCAGAGGTCGAATTTCACCGGAGGGAGCCCTGTAACCTCTGCCGGATGGTATACCAGCAGCTGACATTCTTTGTCCTTGAGATTTTTTTTCTTTTGAAAAGGCACCGGTTAATGCTAAAACCCCCAGCACTACCCCAATTAAAACCACAAATCCTGCAATTACTATAATTATTAGGGTTTTATTTCCACCGGTTGCTGTGGACTCCTGTTTGGTTTCATCATCTGCCATAATAATACTCCTGTTTTTTCATCTTCTGCTTGTTTCAAAAAAGAATTCCAGCTGGCTCAGGTTACCCTCAGGTCGCATCTGGGGATATAGTCTGGCTCCGGCACACCCCTGCTGCTGGAAAAAAATAGTTACAGCCACAGCTCTTGCACTTCCCAGATGATAAAGGCTGTAGTACTGCCCGTTCATAAAATTTTCACTGTTTTTGAATCCACCTTTTATGTGAACATTACAGTTACAAATTCTTGCAAGAGAGGCTATTTTTTCAAGAACGGGCAGGGATTTCTCAAGGATAACAGATTTCCCTTCTGCAAACGGATTAAGTTTTCTCAGTGTAATGGTATATCCATCCGGCTTGGTTCCGATGCTTAGAAAATGCCTCATCTGTTCATCATGTATAGTTTTTTCCATTTTTCGACTGAACTCCTGCCAGCCGTACTCCTGTCCTGCAACGACTTTTGTCTGTTTGCCCTCAACACTGAGGTGTTGTGACTTTGCACTTGTGCTGTTTCCTTTTTCATCAGCGCTGGAAGCTTTTCTGGTGCTGCCTCCTAGTGATCCGCTCAACTGAAAACTTGATGCACTGGCCTTGTTTCCCGAAAGGTCTCTTGTGGAAGTTGATTTGTCAGGCCCCGGACTTGAGCTTCCGGTTGCATTTTTTTCAAGGACCCCAATTGCGCCAGAGAAGAATCCCGCAAAATCCTTAAGTTTCTTGTTATCCATTGATGACATTGCAATGAGCATAACAAAAAATGTTATCAGCAGATTCAAAAGATCTGAGAAGGTGAGCATCCATGCATTGGGATCCTGTTTAGCCATCTGCTAATTCTCCTTAACTGGTTTTATATTTTTAATAAACTTAGGTTTAACAGGTTTCGGGATAACACTGTGTTTGGATGCCCTTATAAAGATCACTACACAGTCATTCCCCTTAAAGTTTATATTCAGGTTTCTCTCATTATGGTTATGGTTTCCTCTTCCGACTGCCCTGAGAAGATGGGGAGAAACACCTACGGCGTTAATAAAATAATTTGCAACGCTTACTGCTCTTCCCAGAGATAGGTTCCAGTCTTCAATATTAACGGCTCCTATTCTTTTTCTGTTGGAAACGTATCCAAGTATATCAACAGGATTTGAAATCTGCATCAGAATCATTCCAAGTCTGTCCATTATTGAAAATGCTCTGGGATCCAGAGTGAAGGAATCAGGTTTAAAAAGCACAGGAGCCTTCATTGTTACCTTTATACCATCAACAGTTCTTTCAATTTCCAGATCTGTTCCTTCAGCCAATCCCATTGATTCAATGAGCTCTTTTTCCTTGGCCAGACCTGTAAAAATATTATTTTTCTGAATCAGGGGGATAAGTCTTGAGTAATATTTACCCTTTTTATCAAAATTTTCCCCCCCCGGCAGTATTCCAAAAGTTCCGAACAGGCTTCCTATAGCAATTCTTTTTTTCCGTTCATCAGTAGCTGACATTGACTTCAGAAGAATGAAAAACGCCAGAAGAATAATACTCAAAGCGGTGAACATAACAGTAAATGTCCCTCCATCGGCTGCTGATTCTTCTTCCTGAGTATGTTTTTTCTTTCTGGACATTATTTATTAACCTGTACTCGAGCAGCTGGGGCAAAGTAAGCATTAAGCCTCTGCTCCACCACACGAGGATTGTCTCCTGCACTGATTGCAAGAATTCCCTCAAGTATGAGTTCCATACTGAAGGTTTCAGAATTTGATCTCTGCTCAAGTTTTCCTTTGAACGGAAGGAAAATTACGTTAGCAAGGATAGCTCCATAAAAAGTGGTCAAAAGTGCAATGGCCATTGCAGGACCAATTTTACTGGGGTCACTGAGGTTCTGAAGCATCTGGACCAGCCCGATAAGTGTTCCAATCAGTCCCATTGCAGGGGAATAAGAACCAAGCGCGAAGAAAATATCCTGCCCCTTCGTGTGTCTCTTTTTCAGTTGATCAATTTCGCTGGTTAAAATTGCCTCAATAGCTTCCCCTTCCTGTCCATCCACGGCCAACTGAATTCCCTGGGCAAGGAAGCGGTTATTTGTTTCCTGGATAACGCTTTCCAGTGCCAGTATACCTTCTCTTCTTGCTCTATTGGCAAAATCAACCAGCTGTTCTATTAGTTGCTGGTTGTCGATTGGTTTTGAAAAAATAGTATTTTTAGCCACTTTTCCTGCACTGATCATATCCTTAAGGGGAAAATGTACAAATCCCACCATGAAAGTTCCACCAATAACGAGAATAAGTGAGGGAACATCAATGAATGGACCCAGACCACTTCCCGAGGTGATCGCCCAGCCCATAAAGCCGAAACTACCAAGTAAACCCAGCAGTGTTGCTATATCCATAACTGACTCCTGACGGGAAATCCGACGATAAATATGGTCAGACTCCCTGCATATTTACAATACATATCGGCTACTGGAATGGATTTTTAAGGGATATTTGATGAGGTGGATTTTTGTAAGTGAAAATAATTTAAATTGAAAAATATTGTAAAATAAGATACAAAAAATAAGTTTTAGATGAGGGGCTGAATATGTCCAGATATAAACTTCAGAAACAACTGGAATACATAGGTGATGAAGGTCAGGAAATTATTTTAAGATCTCACGCAGCAGTTGTAGGTTGCGGTGCCTTAGGTGGCAACAGTGCCAGCTTTCTCACAAGAGCTGGAATTGGTGAGATTACTCTGATCGATATGGACTATCCTGAAGAAAGCAATCTTCACAGACAACCGCTTTTTTTTGAGCATCACCTGATTGGCGGGATCTCTAAAGTGGATGCAGCAGCTGAAGTTTTGAAAAAGATGAACTCAGGGGTAAAAATAAATATCAAAAAGGGAAAACTTGATTTAAAAAATGGGGAGGATCTCATAGGAGAGCCCGATATTATTCTGGATGGAACCGATAATCTCTCAGGAAGATATGCCATAAATGAGTACGCATTACGCAAAAAGATTCCCTGGGTATACGGGGGGGTTAGTGGAACAGTGGGAATGGTAATGAATATTGTTCCGGGAAAAACTCCCTGTTTTTCGTGCATTTTTCCAGAATTCAGTCCTGATTTTCGTCCAAAAGATCCCGGGGATATTGGCATAATAGGAACTCTCCCGGCTATGGTATCATCAATGCAGGTAACCGAGGCGATAAAACTCCTTCTTAAAAGAGATGATTTCCTAAAAACGTTGCAGTATTTTAACATCTGGTCACATGAATTAACTCAGATAAAAATATCCCCGGATCCTTCATGCAGGATATGTGGGAAAAAGCAGCCTCACAGAGCCTCTTGAAATAAAAAAAATTCCCGCTAAATAAAAAGAGTGCGTTTTCATGCACATGACGTTAGCATTTATGAGAGGATATGATGAAAATCACTTTTCTGGGAAGTATAAATAAACCATCGCAGGAATGCATAACGGATACTACTAATATTGCACCTGCTTCAGTCTTTGAACTCCTTAAGCTCCTTGGATTCCCCCCTGAGCAGCATCGTTTTATAAGTATTATAGTACAGGGAAAAAGAATTCCGCATCATCAGAGGCTAAATGAGGAAGATGATATTATTATTACTGTTCCTGTTGGTGGTGGCTGATTCAGCCTGATTTATCTACGGAGTTGATTACTTTTCCTTTGAAAATTTTCAGATTCTTTGTCAAACATGCCCTGTGGAATCCTGTGACAATACGGGGGTGTATCGATGATTCTCAGAAAAGTTAAAAAAATTGAAATTTTAAAGGATTATTTTCTGCTTACTGCAGCTGCACTTACAATGGCCTTCAGTGTTGTTGGTTTCATGGCACCGAATAAAATAATGGATGGGGGTTTTACCGGACTGGCCATCATATTGCACCATATGATTCATACACCTATTGGAACTGTGGCATTAGGTTTTATGTCAGTGGCTATGGTCTTCGGATATAAAATTCTCGGTCCGTCCTTTGGAATAAAAACCATATATACCACCCTTGTTTTTACTGTTTCAATAGATTTTCTGAGTCATTTTGCCGGTGTTGGTCGAGTTACCTCTGATATGCCACTGGCTGTATTTTATGGCGGAGTCTTAAGCGGGTTGAGTATGGCTGTTATTTTTTATGCTGGTGGAAGTACAGGTGGAACAGATGTACTCGCTGCAATTCTAAAAAGATATCTGGGGATTACACTGGGGAGAGCCCTGATGGTAATTGATCTGGTGGTGGTTATGGCTGGAGGCGCTTTTTTTGGTCCCGAGCCGCTTATGTATTCCCTGATTATGATTTTTGTGGGAACACAGGTTATTGATTTCTTCCTGAATGGAATAAGTGCTTCCAAACGTATGTGGATTGTAAGTGACAGATGGGAGGAAATTTCGGAAATGCTGATAAGAGAGTTGGGCCGTGGTGTAACAATGTTCAGTGGAGAAGGCGGTTATACCGGGGAAACAAAAAAAATTATTGTCACCTATGTGCCCCGAAGGTATGTTACTTCCATCAGGCGGGAACTTCATGAACTGGATCCTGATGTTTTTTTTGCGGTGGATCCTTCATCGGGAGTATACGGTGAGGGTTTCAAGCATCCCAGACATGATTGAAAGGAAGAATTATGAAAACACTTGAGAAGAAAAGAAGCCTAAAGATAGATAGAACTGCTCTGATAGATATTCTTACAAATCCTGAATTTGAAGTTGAGAGGGAAACCTCAGCTAACGGCAGTGTAAAAGCAGTTGTGAATGAAACCAGAAGAACAGATTCTGAGCTTGAATATGAGATAATAACCACCGAGTATGTAAAAGGGGTAACCGGAATTGATAAAAGCAAAACCGAAGACAACCGCTATGTTTATACATGGAATCTGAAAAATTTTTCCTGTGACTGGGTTTATACAATGAAGTCTCAGGGTTCCAGAGTGAAGGTCTTTGGATCTATTTCACTTCATGATAATAATGGAACGGATATAAAAAATATCATCAATGTTGAGATTAAAATTCCTCTGGTGGGTGGAAAAATTGAAAAAATGGTTATGAGTGAGATAGAGAAGGGATGGGGGAAATATGATGAGATTCTGGACCGGTGGATAGCTGAAAAATCAGCATAATCAGCATTTAAATCCACTGATTACATTTTTTAATGATTCGCTCACATCAATTACCTGCTCCACTTCGTTGTTTACTTTCTCAGATTCATCGCGGGTTTCGCTTACGTTGTGTGCCAGAAAATTCATTTCTTCGTTGACTTTGCTGACTGCAGTCTGAGCGCTGAGAAGTGATTTTCTGACTTTGTCATTGTTGTTGGAATTCAGTTCCTGGATATCTGAGCTTATCAGAGTGACAGCCTCAGATATCTCCTTAAGACGTTCAGAAATATTTTCGATGCTTCTGGATCCTGTGGCTATGCTCATTGATATTTCACTCGCAGTAACTGTCTGTTCTTCAACGGCGGCTGCTATGGAGTTGGACATAATATTAATATTGGATATAAGATTGTCCATTGCGGTTATGGTTTTGACGGTGCTTCCGGTTTTTGACTGAATCAGATAGATTTGTTCTGTTATTTCCCCTGTGGCATTTGCAGTCTGTTTTGCCAGCTCTTTGATTTCATTTGCTACAACCGCAAAGCCTCTTCCTGCCTCTCCTGCACTTGCAGCCTCAATATTTGCATTAAGAGCAAGAAGATTTGTCTGATCAGCAATATCACCAATCAGATTAATAATTTTTCCGACACCATCAGCGACTTTTCCCAGATCGTTTATCTCACTGAGAGCTTCCTGACTCATGGTACTGCATTCATTGCTTGCCACCGCAGCACTGTTACAGTTGGAACTTACTTCGCTGAAGGACGCAGTCATCTCTTCCATTGCCGCTGCAAGAACATTTATGGTATTGGTAATCTCATCACTTGTGTCAGTGAGATTTGCAATTGTCTGACTTATTTCTTCCGTTGCTCCGGCAATTGATTCAATTGACAGGGACATTTTGGAGCTTACTGAATTAAGAACTTCCACTTCATTACTCATGTTCAGGCACTCTTCATTGGCTTTTTCACTTTGTGATGACATATTGTGTGAAGCTGAGCTCAGTTTTCCTGAAATATCTGAAAGTGATACATTCAGGTTTGAAAGAGTTCCCACGCTGTGACCAACTTCCATCATGTTTGTTCTCAGTTTTTCAACAAAGCTGTTGAAATGTTCCACCAGTTGCCCGATTTCATTTTTATCTCTTGTTTTAAGACGTTTTGTGAGATCTCCATCCCCTGTGCTTACATCTCTGAGTCCGGTAGTTACTTCCTTAACCCCCTTTATGAATGGATTAATGAGAAAAAACAGTATGATACTCAGAACCAGAATCCCGACAAATCCGAAAATATAGATAAAATTCTTGATTTTTGCCGGTTTTTCTAGAACTGCCTTTACTGGTCTTTGTACCATGAGAGTCCAGTTTGTTTCCAGGCAGGTGGCAATAGCAGCAAAGTATTTTTCTTTGCCCGTATTGATATGAATCAGGCCATTCTTTTTTTCTAAGGCTGTTTTTCCATATCCCTTAAGGCCTGGGCTTTTTTCAGGGTTTAGTACAGTATCGTTCTCTGGATGTGCTATGAAAAGACCCTCCGGACTTAAAATTGATGCGAATCCGCCATCCTCTGTTTTTAGGGGATCAATATAAATACTGGTGAACGCGCCCAAATCTATTGGAGCATAGACAACTCCGAGAACTTCACCTCCCTTGTTGGATTCAAAAACAGGCATAGCTACTGTGAAGAAAGGCTTACCTGTTGCCCTGCTTATCAGCACTTTTGAAATTACCAGTTTACCTTCCAGTGCTTTATGGAAATAATTTCTGTCTTTCAGATTCAGATTTCCCACTTTTTTAGGATCACTGGATGCAACCACATCACCATTTCTATTAAGGAGATTTGCACTCTGATAATATGGATAAATTTTAACTATATTACTGAATGTTTTTCCAAGTCTTATGGCAGCTTTTTTAAACTCTGGCTGTCTCAGTACAATTCTGCTCGTTTCAAGTCTGGACCATGAGGTCGCATCAAGTTTTCTGGCCTTCAGCCAGTCCTGAAATTGAATCCGGAGATTGGAGACCTCAGACTTTAACCTCGTAAGAGCTTCATCCTTTACGGCCTTCTCAGTTTCACTTCCTATTATCAGAGCCATTGTGATAAAGACCACAATTATAACAAATACTGATGGTAAAAGTATTTTTTCCCGTATACCATAAGATTCCTTTTTGAAAATTTTATTGAATTCCATGAGTAAATTTCCTTTTAAAAATGAAATGAAGTTACACCGTGAATCAGATATGCTGTTCCTTCAGTAAAGTTGTTATCAAGGTACGATGTTTTCATCCATGTAAAGCCAAGGGCGAACAAAACTGGTCCTTTTCGGTAACTGAATGCGCCATATGCTGTTGTATTACTGGTTTTTCCCTTACTGGAACCATTTTCCTCAAGAAGATCCTCAGGGTTATTCTCGGCACGTCCTAAGCCGCCCATAAGATCAAATTTCCATGGTGTTGATATTTTCAGATCTCCGAAGTATCCTAATGATCTCACACCTGTAATACGCGCTGTGTCTGTTGTGTCTACATAAAAATTTTCAAGTATGCCACCATTAAAAGGAGCTATAGCTTTTCCATAACTGGCTTCTAGACTTAATTTCATTTTGAATTTGCCAATATTAAAAAATACTGTGGCATCCACTGCTCCAAAGTAGCTTTCCTGTATATCCTCATCATTGGCGATGAGTTCAGCCACAAGTGTTGCATCACTGCTGAGTGAATTATGGGCACTGAAATCGAGTCTCTGATATGAGCCGCTGATTCCTACACTTGACCAGGCATTATTTCCGATTTTAAAGCCGGCACCTGTTCGTGCCTGAAAAATTGGAAACAGTGCAGCTTCTCCGGCACCTGTCTGGCGAAATCTCGTATTTGTAGGATTGTCAGCTCCAAGAGGCTGTCCGGCACTTGCTGCCATCTCAATACGGAACTTATCAGTTGCCGGAATGTTATATCGTAGAATTAGTTGAGGATATCTCATCCAAATATTTCCGGAGGTCCAAAGGTTAAAGGGTTCTAACGTACTGGCCATTGCAGGGGCGGCAACCATCCATTCATTACCGGCGGTAAAGGTAAAATTTCCCTTTTCCATCTGGAAAAATGCTCTTCGCATTCTCGGCTGGGGTTGTCTTATGGATGTGGAAGATGCCGGAAGATTTCCATAAAAATCCATTTCATAATATCCGAATGATTTCATCCCACTAAAGGTTGGAGCAATCACTTTAGCGTGAAACCTTGTGGCTCTTACAGACCATCCGGTATTTGAGCCTTTATCCTCGCTTGGAACATACGCTGGAGAATCAAGATGATAAACACTTCCTGATGCATAAATGACATCAAGCCTCATGTAGCCTCCAAGTTTGAGTTTCCACCCGGATTTTAGTATCTGAAATTCACTGTCATCATCATAGCAGTCACCTTTACTGTCACTGGTTGTGATGATTTCCCGACTCTTTAATGTTTTTTCAGATGCAGACGCGGTGGACATATGAACCAACACCAGAAGTGCAAAAAATACAGGATTTTTCATGGTTTCCTCCAATGTAGGAGATAATCGGTATTCCTTTTGAATAGTTAAATTATTTTATCTTAAATGTTTATTGAATTTGGAGAGCTGTACAGAAATAGATTAATCAGAAAATACTGTTGATTATTTAAGTGGATTTTTTGAGGAAAACTCCATTTTTTTATACTCCATACTCAAGCATATATCAAATCTTGTTTATGCTAACGTAAATTTGATCAGTTTTTTGGGGTTGTGCTAACGCAAATTTGACCATGCTGAACTTTTAAGAAGTCCCGGTAG